>JAQWIL010000005.1 GCA_029248885.1 Flavobacteriaceae bacterium | reverse complement strand
AACACTCAGCCAATACACCTTTATTACTCTGGTATAACTGAGTTTAATGCAAAAAAAAGAGTCACCATTTCTGATGACTCGATTGTAGCGGGAGCTGGACTCGAACCAGCGACCTTCGGGTTATGAGCCCGACGAGCTACCTACTGCTCTATCCCGCGATTAGGACGACAAAGATACAATAAATCACCAAACCCGACAAGGGTTTTGTACCTTTGCTATCTATGCATAAAGCAGGATTTGTCAATATCATCGGAAACCCAAACGCAGGGAAATCCACCCTGATGAATGCCTTTTTGGATCAAAAACTATCCATCATTACTGCCAAAGCACAAACAACCAGACACCGAATCTTTGGGATTTATAATACGCCTGATGTGCAAGTGGTTTTCTCTGACACACCAGGAATCATCAAGCCAGATTATGCATTGCAAGAACGCATGATGGATGCCACAAACTCAACTTTTGAAGATGCCGATATCATGCTCCTTCTTGTGGCTGTTGATGACAAGCGGGAATTTGACGAAAAGACATGGAAACGAATCGCCAACTTTGCGGGCAAATTACTTCTCGTATTCAATAAGGTTGACCTATCGAACCAAAAAGATCTCGCACAACTTGCATCCTCATGGCAAGAAAAACTACCACAAGCCGAAGTCTGGAGTATTTCTGCAACCGAATCTTTCCGAGTTTTGGAGTTACGGGATCGTATTGCATCTCTACTCCCCAATCACCCACCTTTTTTTCCCAAGGATCAAATCACAGACAAACCCGAGCGTTTCTTTGTCAATGAGGCCATACGGGAACAAATCCTATTGCGATATCAAAAGGAAATACCCTATGCTGTTGAGGTGTTGACAGAGCAATTTGAAGAAACGGAAAACATCATCCGAATCCGAAGTGTTATTGTGGTAGAAAGGAACTCCCAAAAAGGGATTGTCGTTGGAAGTAAAGGAAGCGCGATTAAACACGTTGGTACGGAGGCAAGAAAAACCCTCGAAACCTTTTTTAACAAGAAAATTCACCTCGAATTGTTTGTCAAAGTCAATAAAAATTGGCGGTCAAATCATACACAATTGCAGCGTTTTGGCTATTCTTCTTCTCAAAAGAAGTAGTTTTGCCAACTAAATGAATACACTTTGAGCAATTTTGTCGCCATTATCGGAAGACCCAACGTTGGAAAGTCAACACTTTTCAATCGTCTCATTCAGCGCAGAGAAGCCATTGTAGATTCGACAAGTGGGGTGACTCGTGATCGTCATTACGGAAAAACAGACTGGAACGGTAAAGAAATCACCCTGATCGATACGGGTGGATATGTCGTTGGTGGGAATGATACATTCGAAGCTGAAATAGATCAGCAAGTCAAAGTGGCCATTGAGGAGGCCGACGCAATTCTGTTTGTCGTGGACGTCGAAGTCGGGGTTAGTGTGATGGATGAAGAAGTTGCACACCTATTGCACCGATCGGATAAGCCAGTCTTGCTCGTCATCAACAAAGTTGACAATGCTTTACGTGTCCCTGATACCGTTGAGTTTTTTGCTTTGGGAATTGATAAAACCTTTCATGTTTCTGCCGTAAACGGGTCAGGGACGGGCGAACTCTTAGATGCCGTAATCCATGCCCTTCCAGAGGTCAAAGAGCCCGAAAACAGCGATTTACCTCGTTTTGCTGTCGTCGGTCGTCCAAATGCAGGAAAGTCGTCATTTATCAATGCCCTATTGGGTCAAGAACGAAACATCGTTACAGATCAAGCAGGCACGACTCGAGATAGCATTGATACCGTTTATAACCAATACGGATTTGAGTTTGTTCTTGTGGATACTGCAGGAATCCGGAAAAAATCAAAAGTCAAAGAAAACATCGAATTTTATTCAGTGATGCGTGCGTTGCGCTCCATCGAATTTTCAGACGTCTGTTTAGTGTTATTTGATGCTACAAGAACCTTTGACAGTCAAGTTAAAAATATCTTTTGGTTGGCAGCTCGCAACCATAAGGGGATTGTGATTTTGGTCAACAAATGGGATTTGGTTGAAAAAGATACCCAAGCAACCAAGGCGTTTTCAGAAACCATCCGTGAGGAAATCGCTCCTTTTGTAGATGTTCCCATTGTTTTTATTTCAAGTCTCACCAAACAACGCGTCTTTAAAGCCATCGAAACGGCTGTAGAGGTTTACCAAAAAAGAAGCAAACGAATCGTCACTCGCGAACTCAATGACTTTATGCTCCCAATCATTCAGAAATATCCACCGCCAGCGATTAAGGGAAAGTATGTAAAAATCAAATTTTGCGTACAGCTACACAGTGACCATCCCCAGTTTGCATTTTTCTGCAATCTACCGCAATATGTTAAAGAGCCATATAAACGGTTCTTAGAGAATAAATTAAGAGAACATTACGACTTTAAGGGATCTACCATTGATGTATTTATCCGCAAAAAATAACTAGAGGTTTTCTCGAATTCGGAGCAGTTCCTCACGAATGGATTTGAGTCGTCGAACGATTTGGTGTTGACTGCTGTTTTGCGAATGGATTTCTTTTTTTGCCCCTTCCAAGGTAAACCCTCTTTCTTTGACCAAAAAATGGATCAGCTCGATTTTATCGATATCCTGCGCTGTGAATTTTCGTGTTCCTTTGGTGTTTTTCTTTGGGGTTAAAATCTCGAATTCCTTTTCCCAAAACCGAATCAATGACGGATTTACGTCAAAGGCCTCAGCGATTTCACCTATGCTGTAATAAAGTTTTTCTGGCAGCTTGGTACGCATTTAGTCAAGGGATTGATTTTCGCGGTTGGCTGCTTCAAGCAAGGCATTAAACTCTTCGGTGTTCAGGTCACCGTAGTAGAAATTAATGGGATTTAAATGTTTTCCATCCTTTCGAATCTCATAATGAAGGTGAGGAGCCACAGAGCGACCTGTGTTCCCGACAAAACCAATCACATCCCCACGTTTGACTTGCTGACCCCGACGAACATTGTACTCACTCAAATGCGCATATAGGGTAACATAACCAAAGCCATGATCGATGCGAATGTGTTTACCATAACCAGGTGCACGACCGTCAACACGAATGACTCTACCGTTACTTGTCGCATAAATTGGTGTGCCTGTGGGGGCTGAAAAATCCATCCCTTTGTGCTTGCGACGTGTTTTGGTAAAAGGATCGGTACGCCATCCGTAGCCAGATGCCATTCGTCGCAGGTCGTCATTATTGATCGGCTGAATGGAGGGAATAGCAGATAGTAGGACTTCTTTGTCCAGAGCCATTCTTTGGATTTCGTCGAGAGATTTGGACTGAACCACAATCTGTTTGGATAGGATTTCCATTTGTTTTGTTGTATTAACAATCAATTCAGAATTTTCAAACCCTTCCAGATCAGCATATCGATTGACGCCTCCAAAACCCGCTTTTCGAACATCGTCCGAAATGGGGTTTGCCTCAAAAATGACCCGATATATCTGATTGTCCCGGTCTTGAAGGTTGTCAAGCACGCTTTCTATTTGCTTCATTTTGCGATTGAGCTGCTCATATTGCAGTTGGTAATTCTCAATTTCTCTAGCTTGGCTAATCTCTTTAGGGGTTTCAATCACAGGTGAGGATAATAACGCCAACAACATGATCAGTCCAAAAAGCGCAGAAACGGTGATAAACACAAAAAAATTGCGGAAACGAACACTGTTATTGACTTCAATTCTTTTATAAGAAAGAGTCTCTTGATCGTAATAAAACTTATACTTTGGCATTCGTTAAAATGTGCTAATTTTACAAACAGTTACACGTAAATCTTTGCAAATATAAAAAATGTTGTTTCATCTCGTTGTATTTGCAAATTAAAGGAGTTCTATGAAGGCGCAAGACATTCGGCAATCGTTTTTTGATTTTTTTCAGTCAAAGTCACATAAAATTGTTCCTTCGGCTCCGCTGGTCAACAAGAATGACCCATCACTTCTTTTTGTCAATGCTGGCATGAACCCTTTTAAGGAGTTCTTTTTAGGTCATAAAAAAGCGACAGACAAACGAGTAGCAGATACCCAAAAATGCTTGCGCGTTTCTGGTAAGCACAACGACTTGGAAGAAGTCGGAAAAGACACCTATCATCACACCTTGTTTGAAATGCTTGGAAACTGGAGTTTTGGAGATTACTTCAAACAAGAGGCCATTGCCTACGCATGGGAGTTTCTGACAGATGTGATGAAGATCAGTAAAGCGGATTTATATGTAACTGTCTTTGAAGGCGATGAATCAGAGGGCTTAGAAACCGATACCGAAGCCATTTCGTTTTGGAAAAAACACATCGCATCTGACCGGATTTTGATGGGCTCCAAAAAAGATAATTTTTGGGAAATGGGGGATCAGGGACCATGCGGGCCTTGCTCAGAAATCCATGTGGATATTCGCTCTGCGGAAGACAAAGCCAAAACACCAGGATCGGAGCTGGTCAACAAAGACCACCCACAGGTTGTTGAAGTCTGGAACTTGGTCTTTATCGAGTTTAACCGTAAAGCAAACGGATCTTTAGAAAAGTTACCAGAAAAGCACATCGATACGGGTATGGGCTTTGAAAGACTTTGTATGGTTGTGCAGGGTGTCCAATCTAATTATGATACGGATGTTTTTATTCCCTTGATTCGCGAAATCGAAACGCGAACATCCACCTCTTATGGCAGTGATGAACCTATCGACATTGCGATACGTGTAGTTGCCGATCACCTTCGTGCGGTTTCCTTCTCGATTGCTGATGGGCAATTGCCATCAAATAATGGTGCTGGTTATGTCATCCGTCGCATTCTTCGTCGTGCCATTCGCTATGCATATACCTTCCTCAACCAAAAGAAACCTTTTATCTACACCCTAGTCGAAACGCTTACTCTCCAAATAGGAAGTGCTTTCCCCGAGCTCAAAGAGCAGCAAAACTTTATTCAAAATGTAATTAAAGAAGAAGAGCAATCGTTTTTAAAAACACTTGCGCAAGGATTGGGAATGTTACAACAACTGATGTCCTCGAGTTCGGGTAAAGAATTGTCAGGGGCTAAAGCCTTTGAATTGTATGACACTTTTGGATTCCCAATCGATTTGACGGCATTGATTCTTTCGGAACACGGCATGACCCTGAATGCGGAAGACTTCCAAAAAGAAATGGACAAGCAAAAGGCGCGTTCACGTGCCGCCTCTCAAGTTGATACGGAAGACTGGGTGGAGCTCCTCGATGATGAGGAACAAGAGTTTGTCGGATATGACTTGCTTTCAACTCCTGTTCGGATTGTTCGTTACCGAAAAATCACCAATAAGTATGGCGACTTATTTCAGTTGGTTTTCAACATCACGCCTTTTTACCCAGAGGGTGGAGGTCAAGTTGGCGATAAAGGCTATTTGGAAGCACCCAACGGTAATGTAACCTATATCTACGACACCAAGACAGAAAACAACATTATCGTCCACACGGCCAACCAACTTCCTGCCAATGTCAATGCGAGGTTTAAAGCAGTTGTGGACAAACAAAAACGCGATGCAACTTCGAGTAACCACACAGCAACGCATTTATTGCATCAGGGGTTGCGCAGCGTTTTGGGAGAACATGTCACTCAAAAGGGGTCAATGGTCCGATCGGGCTATTTGCGTTTTGATTTTTCTCATTTTTCAAAGCTCACCCAAGAGGAGCTACATGCTGTCGAAAATTTTGTCAATGCCAGAATTCAAGAACAAATCGATGCGCAAATCACACCCAAAGTACCTTACGACCAAGCGATAGAAGATGGTGCGATGGCTTTGTTTGGAGAAAAGTATGGCGATACGGTGAGAACAGTTCGTTTTGGCGAGTCGATTGAACTCTGCGGAGGCACCCATGTATCGAATACTGCAGAAATATGGCATTTTACAATTACAAGCGAATCTGCTGTTGCATCTGGAGTGAGAAGAATTGAAGCAGTTACTGGTGAGGAAGCCAAAAAACTGGTCTATGAGCAAGCAGCGATGATGGAAGCGGTCAAGTTGCAATTAAAAAATCCGAAAGACCTTGTGCAATCAGTTCAAGCTTTGCAAGAGGAAAATGCTAAACTCAGAAAAGAATTGGACAAGTTAGGCACACAGCTCGTGCAGCAAATGACTGCCGACTTGGAAAGTGAAATCCAATCTCACAAAGGCATTTCATTGCTTTGTATGGAAGTCAACCTCAGTGCAGCGGGGATGAAAGACGCCTTATTTCAAATCGGGAAAAACCGAAAAGATCTGGTTGCCATTCTCGGTAGCAAAAAAGATGGTAAACCGATTTTGTCTTGTTATGTGTCCAAGGAATTAGTCGATCAGGGCACCTACCAAGCCAATACGATTATCAAAGAGATTGGCCAGTACATAGAGGGTGGTGGCGGAGGTCAACCATTTTTTGCGACTGCTGGCGGAAAACATCCTGCGGGATTGTCAGATGCGTTGCAGGCGGCCAAAGACCTACTCTAAACCTTGTTTTTAAATCCATAGGGGCAGTGCCTACAGTTGCTCTCACAGCAATACCCCCTTTTTAAATGGTATTTTTCAGTAAACACCAAAAAGCCCTCCAGAGTTTGATAGGAGTCACCTTCCGCTATTGGGATAAATTTCTTTTTCACAAGCTAAAAGTAGTCGTTTTTTTGACAAGCTGTACTTTTACGTATGTTTAACCATCCACGACCATCTGTAAACCAAACCCTTAGGTTACAAGAGATTGAAGGAGAATTGGAAATTATTTTGAAAAGAGAAGACCAGATTCACCCTGATATCTCAGGAAACAAGTGGAGAAAACTCAAATACAATTTTCAACACGCTAAACAAAATGGGCACCAAAGCGTTTTGACTTTTGGCGGTGCTTTTTCCAATCATTTAGCAGCTGTCGCTGCTGCTGGACACCAATACGGTTTTCAAACCCACGGTATTGTACGTGGTGAGGAATTGGAGACCCAAAACCTTAACCCAACATTGGAGTATTGCACAAAAAAGGGCATGGTGTTGCATTTTGTCAGCCGATCGTTGTACAAAATCAAAAAACATGCTTTAGCGAGCGTGATTATTGATGATAAATATCCTTATGTCATTCCAGAAGGGGGTACCAATGAGTTGGCGGTAAATGGGTGTGCGGAAATCCTGACTTCTGCTGATAAGGAATTCGATACGATAGCAGTCGCTGTGGGAACAGGGGGTACCATGGCGGGTTTAATCCAATCGACATACGATCACCAGCATGTTGTTGGATTTCAGGTGGTAAAAGATATCGAAATCCCCAGTCGGATTCGTACCTTTGTCAGCAATGACAGATGGTCATTGGTACCAACTTACGATGAGGTGGGTTATGCCAAAACACCAAAATCATTAATTGATTTTGCCCATTGCGTAGCAGATCAAACGGGCGTGATTCTCGACCCGCTATATACCGCTCCGATGTTATGGCATTTGATAAAAAATTGGAAAGAAAACACATGGAATTTTGGAAATCGTTTGCTGATGATACACACCGGGGGTCATCAATCGATCAAAGGGGTCAATCAGCGTTTGGCGCAGCAAGGCAGTTCGTTGCGCTGGCCATGCTAGTGCTTTTGGCATCATGCGGAAGCAAAAAGCAGGTTTACTATGCAGATGCAGCGATGAATGAACAAACCATCACTGCTAAGGATAAAGATCAAAAACAAGATCAAAAGAAAAAAGACAAGGAGGTCGTATATTCTTCCGATCCAACGACTCGATATATCCAACAGTATGCCGCCATTGCACAAGAAGAAATGCGTCGCTACAAGATTCCAGCGAGTATCACCTTGGCACAAGGACTGCTCGAATCTCAATTGGGACAAGGCGTGCTTGCTCAAAAATCAAATAATCATTTTGGAATCAAATGCAAGCGTGAGTGGAAGGGAAAGAAGGTATATCATGACGATGATGCTCCAGGCGAGTGTTTTCGGGCGTATCAAGACCCCAAAGAGTCCTATCGTGACCATTCGCTGTTTTTGGTAGAACGGGAGCGTTACGCAAGCTTGTTTCGATTCAAAAAAACCGATTATAAAGCATGGGCAAAAGGCCTTAAAAGAGCGGGATATGCCACAGACCCTGCCTATGCAGACAAACTAATTGGGCTTATCGAACGATTGGGTCTATGGAAATATGACAATCCAAAAGTATCACCAGATTTTAGTGTTAGAGATCGGGATGTTCACATTGTACAAAAGGGAGACACCTTATACGGGCTGTCCAAACGCTATAAGATTTCGGTGGAAAAACTTAAAAAAATCAATCGATTAACCTCTTCTGAGATTCAGATTGGTCAACATATACGTGTAGAAAAATGAGATATGAACGCAGTAGTGCTTTGTTTGCGCAAGCAAAACGAGTGATTCCAGGAGGGGTCAATTCCCCTGTTCGTGCATTCAAGGCGGTTGGGGGCACGCCAATCTTTATTCAAGAGGCAAAAGGGGCATATTTGTTTGATGAAGATGGGAATCAATACATTGATTTTATATCCTCGTGGGGACCTTTGATTTTGGGGCATGGTTATCAGCCCGTCGTGCAAGCCGTGCAAGATCAAGCGGAGAAAGGTACGTCATATGGAATCCCTACCGAACTCGAAACCAAGATTGCTGAACTCGCCATTACGATGGCACCCAATATTGATAAAATTCGATTTGTAAACTCGGGGACGGAAGCTTGTATGAGTGCTGTTCGACTTGCTCGCGGGTTTACGGATCGTGAAAAAATCATCAAGTTTTCCGGTTGTTATCATGGCCATTCTGATGCGTTTCTCATTCAGGCGGGGAGTGGAGCGGTAACTTTTGGGAGCCCGAATTCCCCGGGTGTAACCCAAGGTACTGCAAAGGACACCTTATTGGCGACATATAACAATGTGGATAGTGTGGCACAACTATTCAAAGCAAACCCTGATGAGATTGCAGCTATTATTATCGAGCCCGTTGCGGGAAATATGGGTTGCATTCCACCAGAACCAGGCTTTTTGGAAAGTCTTCGTTATTTGTGTGATCAAAACGGTGCGGTATTGATTTTTGATGAGGTCATGACTGGCTTTCGTCTCGCTGCTGGTGGCGCACAACAGCTGCTGGGCGTCGATGCGGATATTGTTACCTATGGAAAGGTAATTGGGGGTGGACTTCCCGTTGGGGCCTTTGCGGCAAGAGATGAAATCATGGATGTGTTAGCCCCTGTAGGACCAGTCTATCAAGCGGGTACTTTAAGTGGAAATCCACTTGCGATGGCGTCTGGACTTGCTATGCTCACAGCTTTACATGAGCAACAAGAAGTCTTTCATCGGCTAGCAGATAAAACGGCCTATCTACACCAAGGCATTGAAGACATACTTGCGAAAAGTCGAATTGATTATCAAATCAATCGATTTGGCTCTATGATATCGTTACATTTTACCGATACACCAGTGAAGGACTTTGCTTCTGCAGCAAAGGGGGACAACCAGACCTTTAAGAAATACTTTCACGGAATGCTCAAACGTGGGGTGTACTTGCCTCCCAGTGCATTTGAAAGTTATTTTTTAAACGACGCCACTTCGTATAAAGACCTTGACACAACGCTTGAGGCCTTTTCAGAAACCCTTAAAGAACTCTGATTAGGTTTCGTGTAAGATGCGATCAATTCGGGCTCAGTCTTGGATAGGGAACAATAAAGTATTGCTAGAATGAAACCGAAGTCTTACCCTGACAGATGTACAAAAAGACCATCTTCTGATTTGGTCACTTTGGCCAATTTATGAGCACCCAGCCCTTTGATGGCTTTATCCCATTTCTTGTTGCTCAGTCCAGCATTTTCTTTTAATTCAGACAGTAAAACAGGATGGTTTTTCTTGAGGAGATTCAACACAATTTCTTCTTCATCTGTCAATGCTGGGCCTTGGATTTCTGGTCGCATTTGCGGAAAAAACAGCACTTCTTGGATTGAGCTATTATCTGTCATCAGCATAACAAGCCGATCAATCCCAATCCCAATCCCCGATGTTGGGGGCATTCCGTACTCAAGTGCCCGAACAAAATCTTGATCGATAAACATGGCCTCGTCGTCGCCTTTTTCCGACAAAGCGAGTTGGTCTTCAAAACGCTCCAACTGATCGATCGGATCATTGAGCTCAGAATAGGCATTGGCTAATTCTTTTCCATTCACAAGGAGTTCAAAACGCTCTGTTAGTCCGGGTTTATCACGATGGATTTTGGTCAACGGGCTCATTTCTTTGGGATAATCGGTAATAAAAGTTGGTTGGACGTAATGATGCTCACAACAGCTGCCAAATATCTCGTCGATGAGTTTTCCAACACCCATACTGTCATCAACTTCGATTTCAAGAGAGCGAGCAGTTATTCGCAACGCTTCCTCATTCATACTACTGACATCGATACTCGTATGTTTTTTGATGGCTTCAAGGATTGGCACCCGAGGGTAGGGGGCTTTAAAATCAATCGTTTTCTCGCCGACTTTCAATGCAGTACTGCCATGGGTGTCAACAGCAACCTTCTCGAGAAGTGTTTCGGTCGTTTCCATCATCCAGTGATAGTCTTTATAGGCGACATAAAGCTCCATAACCGTAAACTCTGGGTTGTGGGTTCTGTCCATCCCTTCATTTCGAAAGTCTTTGGCAAACTCATAAACGCCGTCCAGTCCCCCAACAATCAGACGTTTGAGGTACAGTTCGTTGGCGATACGCAAGTAGAGTGGAATGTTCAATGCGTTGTGGTGAGTGACAAAAGGGCGCGCTGCGGCTCCACCCGGAATGGGCTGAAGGATTGGCGTTTCCACTTCCAAATACCCCTTGTCATTGAAAAAAGACCGAATGGTATTTGTGATTTTCGTTCGTTTCAAAAAGGTATCCTTGACTTGTGGGTTTACAATCAGGTCAACATAGCGCATGCGATAACGCTGCTCAGGATCTGAAAATGAATCGTGGGTATTTCCATCAGCATCTGTTTTTGGCAACGGCAATGGACGAAGGGACTTACTCAACACATGCAGGGACTCTACTTGTACCGTTTTCTCATCCACTTGTGTGGTAAATAGGGTACCGCTGACCCCGATGATATCTCCGATGTCTAAGAGTTTTTTGTACACATCATTGTACATGCTTTTATCATCGGTTGGACAAAGAACATCTCTGTTGAAGTAGATTTGTACGCGTCCTTGTGAATCTTGAAGTTCTGCAAAACTCGCTTTGCCTTGAATACGACGAGACATCAACCGACCTGCAATCGTAACTTGTTTTCCTTCAACAAATTCATTGCGGATGGTTTCACTATTTGCATCTGCAGAAAAAGCAGCAGCCGGGTAAGGGTCGATCCCCAATGCACGAAGTTGCTTTAATTTCTCTCGTCTGACGAGTTCTTGCTCAGAGCGTTCCAAATTGAAATTGTTTTGCACAAAGATAATCATGCGAAATCAATTGTGTGACTTTGCGGAGGGTTTTGTAACGATGCAGTCAATAATTTACCTCAAATCGAAACCCTTTGTCGTGATTTCCTAATTTGTAAGCCAAAACGGTTCCGTTGTTTAAATCAAGTCTATCTTTGTAAACGATATGAAGAGGGAAGTTCATTTTCGCGACCTTGGTGTTTTGGATTATCAAACCGTTTGGGATTTGCAACACGATTTGTTTCAGCAAACGATAGACACCAAAATTCACAACCGTCGAAACCAAACTAAAACCCCCACCACAAACCACTTTTTGCTGGTTGAGCACAACCCCGTTATCACCTTGGGAAAGAGTGGTTCGGCGGATCATCTCCTCACAAGCAAAGCGGAGTTGGAAGCCCAGGGAATTTCGTTTTTTAAAATTGATAGAGGCGGGGATATTACCTATCATGGTCCCGGCCAAATCGTTGGCTATCCCATTCTTGATCTGGATCATTTTTTTACCGATATCCACAAGTATTTGCGTTTGTTGGAGCAAGTCATTATCGATACCATGGCCGATTTTGAGATCATGGCGACACGGAGTCAGGGAGAGACTGGCGTTTGGTTAGATGTCAACACGCCCTTTGCGAGAAAGATATGCGCCATGGGGATTCGAGCAAGCCGTTGGGTCACCATGCATGGGTTTTCTTTAAATGTCAACACGGAACTCTCTCATTTCGACCACATCGTTCCCTGCGGGATTCAAGGCAAGCAAGTCACTTCTATGGCGCAAGAGTTAACCAAAGAAGTCTCAATTTCGGAAGTGAAAAAACGAATCATACACCACTTTCAGAAGCAGTTTGACGCCACTGTGGTACGTTAGGCAACAAATCTTATTGCGGAATTTGATAAACAACCAAGCTGTTATTCTCGCCAGTCGTTGCCAAAAACACTTTCCCTTTTCGATCGCTGTCAATCGTGATTGGACCAGCACCATAAATCGGGAAATGTGGAAGCAGGTTTCCTTTTCGGTCAAAAACATACACCTTTTCCTCTTGTTCATCAACCAAGCTGATCATGGTGCGGTTGTTGACCACATGAATTGAGGGTTCTCCGTATAATCCAAAATCGAGTTCTAACAGTCGCCCATTGATTTCGAGTTTATTTTCGGTGAGCAACACAAGGTTTTTTCCTCTTGCACGGACTTGATATGGGGTTTCAAAGGGGAGTGTGCGATAGCTTATTTTACCGTTGATTTCAATGCGAAGCAGTCGGTTTTTATTGTCCAGACCAACAAAACCATTTTGATGCAGATACACATCGGAGGACATCACCAAATCATTTGGTGTTTTGATACGAACATTCCCCCTGCGATCGAGTAAAAGTAATTTTCCACTTTTTTCGACCATTGTGATATAGTCTCTTGTGCCAATTCGAATATGTTTGGGCGCATACTTAAGATTGGCTTTTGTACGGTTGAATCCGCTTACTTTCGTAAACTGTCGATCGCGAAATGCTAACTTGTTTTGGTCGATCAGAACGAGTCGATAGTCTCGGGAGTTTTCATAATCAAAAACAGCGAGAGGCAAAGGATTGTTGAGTGTCGAAGAAAAGGGAGGTACAGGCTTTGCATTTCGATCGATGACTTCAAAGCCATTTTTTGTGGTGTAAGCCATTTGAAGTCGACTGTTTTTATACAAATCAACTTGACGAATGGGAAACTGAATCGGACTCCCGATGGGCCTTGTCCAAGTGCTTTTTCCACTATTGCTGATCAACATCAAATTGTGCTTTTCATCTTGAACGACCCATTCCATTGATCCATTGAGATGATTCAGTACAGCGTTTGGACCTTGCGATATGGCGCTTTCAATTGGCGTTGAAAACAAGAGTTTGGGTCGTTTATTTTTGATTTTTTCTTGCTTGGAGACCCGCTTAAATTGGATTTGAGCAACGCCACTTTCGACCAATCCAGCCCCAAGCCAAAAGGGGAATTCGCTAGTGGAATCCATGGGTAGATCGTCAATCAATAGAGAATTGAGTTGTTTTAAAAAGAACTCCTCCACGCCAACATAGAGCAAAGATGATTCATTTGGCACTTCTTCCAAAAGTCCAGCAAACTGCTCGTCGCTGCCTAGGGTATACCCATTGAAGATTTGCGTAAGTATTTCAGTAAGAGATATCTCGGATGGTGCTAAAAACAATAGATTATTCAATAGAGACGCATTTGTGAGCGTTGGCAGATTTAACAAAGGTGCGCCGAGGCCTTTAATCGATTTTTCTTTTGAGAACTGATAGGTCATGACATCTCTTAACTTACGAGTTGCTTCTGCATTTTTTTCCAGTATGTCGATAACGCCTTCAACTCCAGTCATGTCTAGCACTGCAATTTGGCTTTGGAGCGTGTGCACTTTAGCAATTGCCTGCGCTTGCATCAAAAGACTGTCGATAGGCGGACTTGGTAAATTTTGTTGTGCGTTATAGCGATCCCGAACAACAGAGAATCGATCAGCGTCAAATCCATATAGAGATGCACCGATCATTGTGAGGGGTAGATTTGAGAGTAACTTTGATAGATCGTGTGTCTGATTGGAAAGCAGACTCATTTTTGTCAATTCTTCTGAGGAGAGCAAACCGACGGTGTTCAAAATGGTATTTCCATTTTCGATTTCTGGCTGGAGGGACACCCAAGACGAAAAATCGGAGAGGTTAAAGGGAATCGTAGTCTTAAATTTCTCAGCCAATAGGGTTTGAGATCTCTCATTGATAAAAAGTTGGAAAGGCCCTGCTTTTGAGTTGTATAGTTTTTGAAGATTTTCATCTGGGAGGTTTGGCGTACTGTGAAGTCGGATACTGTTTTCGAGTAAAATTTTCGAGTCAGATTCAAAATAGGTATTCTGAAAAACAACAGCATAGCGGTCGATGCTTTGTTTTTCAAACCGAATGACAGGTAAGTTTTCATAGCGCAGCGTATCTCCAACAAGTTGGGGAAGGCTATCGAGCGGAGCCAAAGGGCGAATCAAAAGGTATTTGTATTCTTCGACACCCTCTTTATGATAACTGACGATACACTCTTGAAAGGATAACCAATGTTCTTTTGCAGATACAAGCGGATGGAGGAAACGACTGAGTTGAGTCTGACTGTTTGAAAAACCAACTAAGGATTCCATATCCTCGGTATGAAGAATTGCAACGGGCTTTGCAGGGATAAAGCCAAGAAGGTTAACCGCGTTTTGCGGAGGAGTTGAGCATTGCGTCAAGGCAAAAAGCACAAAGCAAACGAGCAAGTAGCGCATGAGACAAAGGTAATAAAGTTAAAAATCGAATTGCGTTTGTGTGGGCAATAATGTAAAACTTTTTCTATGCCATTGGGATACACCAACAGACTGGATGCCTTTACGGTGTTTTTTGGTTGGATATCCCTTGTTTGTATCCCATCCATAGTCTGGGGATTTACTGTGAAGTCTCTTCATAAAATCATCTCGTTCGGTTTTTGCCAGTACCGATGCGGCTGCAATATTGAGAAAGCGGGCATCTCCTTTGATCATGCATTTGTGTGGGATGTCGAGATAGGGCGTAAAGCGGTTGCCATCGACAAGGATGTATTCGGGAGTTGGCTTGAGCTTTTGAATGGCGAGATGCATGGCTTCGATAGAGGCATTGAGGATATTGATTTCATCGATTCTTTCGGGGAGTACATGTGCAATGCCATAGGAGATGGCAACCTGCTCGATTTCTTTTCGCAATTCGGTTCGTTGTTTGGCAGTCAGTTTTTTGGAATCGGTAAGCGAAGCATGCGAATAGGAGGGGGGAAGGATCACAGCAGCAGCTGTGACAGGCCCTGCCAAGCAACCCCGACCGGCCTCATCGGTCCCACATTCAATAAACTTGGTGTGTTGGGTTTGCATTACAACTAAAATACGATATTGTTTGATACCGTGTTCTTATTTTTCAATACGTATTTGTATACAGGTACAAACGATTTTTATCACTGTCCACCCGAATTCTATACCTTTGCATAAATGAAATCGATCAGGTCTATTTTTGTGGGATGTTGCTTGCTCGCTGCTTTTGCTGTCCAATCTCAAGGTCGACCAAATATAAAGACACCACTTCCGACAAACGGACTTCAAGGAAACTTCTCGCCAAACAATCAATTTCAAGGGTCTTTCCAAGACCAAGACAGTTTGTTTGGCAAACGGTCCAAACAAAAGTTTACGGAAAAGAAACCGATAACAGACTATCTAATCATCTCACAGGACCGAGACACGACTTTTGTGGATACAACCCTAAGTGTTGCAAAGCAATATAAGTTTAACTTTCGCCGAAAGGACGATTTTGAACACTTGGCGTTTGCCAACTCAGGTCAAACCGTCAATTATCTGTCAATGCAATCGGGTCCGCAGTCGATTATGCCAATGCCTGGCTTTCATGCAAAATCCCATCAAATGTTTCAGCCCCATGAGGTGAACTACTACCATGTGCCAACGCCACTGACCGAAATGTATTTTAAAACGGCATTTCAACAAGGTCAATCTACCGATGTGCTGATCACTGCAAACCTCAGCCCACGCATGAATTATGCGATTGCCTATCGGGGTCATCGCTCCCTTGGCCATTACCAACACAACTTGTCTGGGGTGAGTCAGCTTCGTTTTTCCACCTGGTATGAAAATCCAAATCGCAGGTATCGATTGCGACTTCAAATGGCAAACCAAAAAATCGAACAACAAGAAAATGGCGGGCTAGACGATGTATCTCTTCAGAACTATACGGACAAAATCACAGAATTTGAAGATCGAGCTCGTCTATCGGTTAAGTTTCAAAATGCAACTCATTTTTTTACAGGAAAACGTTATTTGCTAGAGCAGGACTATGCGCTGATCATGACATCCGACTCGATTCCAATACCTGCACTTCGCCTAGGCCACCGCATACAAACCGATTCGCAACGACACACCTTTGATCAGCTATCGGCAGTGGAGGGGTTTGGTTCCCTTGCAGAGGGCTTTACAAGTCCAAAAGACATGGTGCACTACACAAGTACACGACACGATGTGTATGCACTTTTTGAACAATCAAAATGGGGTCAAATCGAGGCCTATGGATCGGCTTTGCAATACAGCTACAACAATGTACACACGACCCTTGACCGTGAGGTCAATGAGTCTGGTATTGCCGTGGGTGCAAAGCTCGGATTTTCATTACAAGATAGTCAGTTAAATTTTCATTTTGAGCAGTCAGCAGACGATAATCAGTTGGGGAGTTTTGCGCAGCTAACCGCTTCTTTCCCAAAGATTGTAAAAGTTCGTTTACAAGGCGGTTTTCGCTGGGAGACCTATTCCCCTCGATTTACCTTGCTCAATTACCACAGTAGCTATTCGTCTTTTATCTGGCAGAAAAGTATGCTAAAGACCAACCGATCCACCCTTTTCTCGAGTTTGGATGTACCAAAAATTGGTTTATTTTCAGTGTCTTTGACAACGCTCGACAACTATGCCTATTTTCAGCAAGACTTGGAAAAAGGTTCTTTGTTTGCAAGCCCTGAACAATGGAATGAAACGATACACCTGTTAAAAGCGCGTTGGGACAATCGCTTGTCCTTAGGGGTGTTTTCATTAGACACAAATATTCAGTATCAGCAAGTGGACGATAACGCTCCGGTTCATCTTCCAGATTTCTTGGGTAGATCAACCATTTCCTATGCTGATGAGTGGTTTCGCAAAGCGGCCTTTGTACAGATTGGAGCGACAGTCAAATACTATTCGTCATTTTATGTAGATGCCTATAGCCCCATACTTTCCGATTATGTGGTACAAGATGCTGTTAAAATTGGGGGAGAACCTTTGTTAAGTGCCTTTTTTAACGCGAAAATCCAGCAAACACGACTGTATTTTAATGCTGAAAACTTAGGTGCTGCGTGGAACGGAAACAACAGATTGGCGGCACCAGATTATCCGTATCGGGATTTTATTTTACGATTTGGGATTGTCTGGAACTTTTTTCAATAAAATTTTACGGATGACTCGGTAAATCTCCGTGTGTTTTTGTCGGGAGTTGTGTAGTACCCATCAAAAATTGATCGACTTGATAGGCAGCTTCCCTACCTTCAGAAATTGCCCAAACAATCAAAGACTGACCACGTCGCATATCCCCTGCAGCAAAGATGTGGGGAACATTGGTTTGATATGACTTGGTGTCTGCATTGATATTTGAGCGTTCGTCAAGTTGAATGCCGAGTTGCTCAGCCAAAGTTGGCTCAGGTCCCGTGAAACCAAGGGCGAGTAAGGCAAGGTCGCACGGCCATTCTTTTTCAGAGTTGGGCTCTTCTACAAGCTTTGGTCTTTCCCCTTCTTGTTTCTCCCAACGTACTTGTACGGTTTTAAGACCAGATAGTCTGCCATCGTGATCCGATACAAACTCTTTGGTCATGACGCTAAACTCACGCTCACTTCCTTCTTCATGCGAGGAGGAGGTTTTGTGCTTAAACGGCCAGTAGGGCCAAGGGTGTTCAGCTGTTCGGTCATCAGCAGGTTGTGGCATGATTTCAAAATTGGTCACACTCGCTGCTCCTTGACGGTTTGAGGTGCCAATACAGTCTGAACCTGTATCTCCACCACCAATCACAATGACGTTTTTGCCTTGTGCGTGAAGTTCAGGATCGATATCTGTCAGTCCATCAACCCATCGGTTGCTTTTTGGTAAAAAGTCCATCGCCTGTACAACCCCTTTGGCATCTGCCCCAGGAATGGGTAACCTTCTGCGAATGGTTGCACCACCACAAAGGACAACAGCATCAAAATTCTTGAGTTTTTCTACACTGTAGTTTTTACCAACCTCAACCCCTGTTTTAAAGAGTATGCCTTCCTCTTCCAAAATAGATACACGACGTTCGATGATGTGTTTTTCCATTTTGAAGTCAGGGATTCCATATCGCAGCAATCCACCTACTTTTTCATCTCGTTCAAAAACCGTTACGGTGTGTCCTGCTCTGTTGAGTTGTTGGGCAGCAGCCAATCCGGCTGGCCCCGATCCGACAACGGCAATGGTTTTTCCCGTTCTGTTTTTGGGTGGGTTTGCCTGAATCCATCCCTCTTTAAATCCACGTTCAACGATGTATTTTTCGATCATTTCAATCGAAACAGGCGGATTGATAATCCCCAAAACACAGGCTGCCTCACATGGCGCTGGGCATAGTCGGCCTGTAAACTCTGGAAAATTGTTTGTAGAATGTAGAATTCGAAGCGCTTTTTGCCAATCATTTTGATAAACAGCATCGTTAAAGTCAGGGATCATATTGCCAAGAGGACAGCCACTGTGACAAAATGGAACCCCGCAATCCATACAACGAGCTCCTTGGTCTTGTAACTTTTCTTCACCAGGATGAACCGTAAATTCCTTGTAGTTCTTGACTCGGTCAGCGACAGCTATATTTGCCTCGTCAATCCGGTCGTACTCTAAAAATCCTCTTAGCTTTCCCATATCAGTTTACTTCTTGTTTAGCCTCTTCTGCCAAGCGAGCAAGCGCTTTTTTGTAGTCCGTTGGCATGACCTTGATAAAATTCTTTTTCTCTGCTTCCCAATTGCTGAGAATTGCAGTTGCTTTGTTACTCGCGGTGTATTTGACATGCTTGTTGATCAGCTCTTCTAAATGGGTGAGATCATCTGATGAAGGGTCTTCTAATCCAATCATTTCCATATTAAAGTTTCGCTCATCAAAAGTACCATCAGGAGAATATAAATAAGCGATTCCACCACTCATTCCTGCAGCAAAATTACGTCCAAACTCGCCAAGGATAACGGCAATACCGCCAGTCATATATTCACAACCGTGATCCCCGATGCCTTCAACAACTGCTGTTGAACCAGAATTACGAACACAAAAACGCTCACCAGCAATTCCATTGATGTAGGCCTCACCAGCAGTTGCACCATAGAGGGCGACATTACCGATAATGACGTTCTCTTCGGCTTTATAAGAAACGCCGTCAGGGATTCGAGCAACAAGCCGAGCACCCGAAAGGCCTTTGCCAAAGTAATCATTGCAGTTTCCAATCGTTTCCAAATGGAGTCCTTTGGTGGCAAAACAACCGAAACTTTGTCCTGCAGAACCCGTAAAATGTATGGTCAAGGTGTCTTCAGGAAGACCATCAGCCCCATATTTTTTGGAGATTTCGTTACTTAAGATCGCCCCTACACTTCGATCGGTGTTGCGAATGGGAAACGCTAGGGTTTGTGGCTCTAATTTTTCAATGGCTTTGCTTGCCTGAGAAATCAACGTAAAGTCAAGAACGTTATCCAGCTTGTGATCTTGCTTTTCAACATTTCTTTCGGGAGTTCCCTTTTCCACATCGGGCTTGTGTAAGATGCTCGATAGATCAATGCCCTTGGCCTTAAAGTGGTCAATCGCATCGCTCATATTCAACTTTTGGCTTTGACCGACCATTTCATCAATGGTTTTAAATCCAAGTTGTGCCATGATGCTTCTCAACTCCTCAGCGACAAAGTGCATGTAATTCACAACATGCTCGGGTTTTCCTTTATAGTTTTTACGAAGCTCTGGGTCTTGTGTTGCGATTCCAACTGGACAGGTGTTAAGGTGACATGCACGCATCATAATACATCCTGTTGCGACGAGTGGTGCAGTTGAAAAACCAAATTCCTCAGCTCCGAGAAGACAAGCAATTGCCACGTCTCGACCCGTTTTCATCTGACCGTCACATTCCAATACAATGCGACCGCGTAAGTCATTTAAGACAAGCGTTTGTTGTGCCTCGGCGATCCCCAGTTCCCATGGTAACCCAGCATGCTTTAATGATGTGAGTGGTGATGCGCCAGTTCCGCCGTCATATCCCGAAATCAAAATCACATCTGCTTTGGCCTTTGCAACACCAGCAGCAATGGTTCCAACGCCTACTTCAGAAACCAACTTTACATTCACGCGGGCTTCCCGATTGGCGTTTTTTAAATCGTAAATGAGTTGCGCCAAATCTTCAATGGAGTAAATATCGTGGTGTGGCGGTGGTGAGATCAACCCAACATAAGGAGTTGAGTTTCGCACAGACGCAATATATGGATTGACTTTTGGGCCTGGAAGTTGCCCGCCTTCACCGGGTTTAGCACCTTGCGCCATTTTGATTTGAATCTCTTGTGCATTGGCCAAATAATGTGAGGAAACGCCAAAACGACCAGATGCAACTTGCTTGATCGCACTGTTGCGCCAATCCCCATCTTCATCTCTTTTAAATCGTCGTGGGTCTTCTCCACCTTCACCAGAATTGCTTTTCCCACCAATGCGGTTCATCGCTTTTGCCAAGGTTTCATGAGCTTCTTCACTGATAGAACCCAGTGACATCGCACCTGTTTTAAAGCGTTTCGCAATTGCTGTCCAAGGTTCGACTTCCTCAATCGGAATGGGATCAAGGTCGTCAAAAGAAAACATACCACGGATGGTCATCAATTGCCTTGATTGGTCATTGACCAATTTGGCAAATTCTTCATAGCTATCAAACTTATTTTGTTGGGTTGCCACTTGCAACTTTGCGATCGTGGCAGGATTGAGCATATGTGCTTCTCCATTCCGTCTCCAGCGATAGCTTCCGCCAATTTCCAAATCCTGAATCTCAGCAGCTTCTTCGTTTGCAAAGGCCTGGTGATGACGAAGAGAGATTTCCTTTTCGACTTCAAACAACCCAATTCCTTCAATACGTGTCGGCGTATTGCAAAAGAATTCATCGATGAATTTCTGATTCAACCCAAGTGCTTCAAAAATCTGCGCACCTCGATAGGAGTGAAGTGTGGAAATTCCAATTTTATTCATGATTTTGACCAATCCCTTAGCGATGGCCTTATTGAAATTCTCAATAGCTTGATCGGTTGTGATTTGAATGCGATCTTGTGAACGGACTAGATTGTCAATAATTTCATTGACCATATATGGGTTGATTGCGCTTGCACCATACCCAAATAATGTCGCAAAATGATGAGGTTCACGAGGTTCTGCAGATTCAATCACAATCCCAAACTTCGAACGCATACCATGCTTGGTCAATCCGTGATGAACGGCAGAGCAAGCCAATAGCATCGGGATAGGCGCCTGGTCGCGATTTACTCCACGATCTGATAAAATGATGATGTTTGCTCCTTCACTAACTTTTTCCTTGACTTGACTGATAACATTTTCAATGGCTTGCTGCAGTCCGTTGTGTCCTTTTTCGACATCGTATAAAACAGAGACAGACGCAGCTTGAAAGTCTTGGTGTTTGATAAATTTGATTTTATCCAAATCTTCGTTAGAAATAATCGGATTTTGGATACGTAGTTTTTTGGCGTGTATGGGGTCAACCGAAAACAAATTGTAATCACTGCCAATGGAAAGCGAGGTATCGGTTACAATCTCTTCCCGAATTCCATCAAGTGGAGGATTGGTGACTTGTGCAAAAAGTTGCTTGAAATAGTTGTAAAGCAGTTGTGGTTTGTGGGAAAGTACAGCGAGTGGGGTATCTGTTCCCATTGACCCAATGGCTTCTTTGCCTGCTGACATCATCGGGGTAATCAAGGTTTTGATATCCTCTTCAGTATATCCAAATCCTTTAAGTCTCTGCAAATAGCTCGTTTGCTCTTGCGGCGTATTGTTACCAGTGTAAGGAACGTCTTTTAAAGCCAATAGATTCTCGTCCAACCATTTTTGATAGGGTTGTTTTGAAGATATAATGTCTTTAATTTCTTTATCTTCGACAATGCGCCCTTCATTCATATCGACAAGAAACATACGGCCTGGTTCTAGTCTTCCGTGAGTGGCTACATTTTTGGGTTCGATTTCCGTAACGCCAGTCTCAGAAGACATCACGACATATCCGTCTTTTGTCACGGTGTATCTGGAGGGTCTCAAGCCGTTTCGGTCGAGTAGGGCTCCGATATAATTCCCATCCGTAAACGGAATAGACGCAGGGCCATCCCAGGGCTCCATGATACAGGAATTAAAAGAGTAAAATGCTTTTTTTAAGGGGTCCATGCTTTTGTGCTTTTCCCATGCCTCAGGAACCATCATCATCATAACTTCGGGCAGCGATCGACCTGTGTGCAGTAACAGTTCAACGACCATGTCCATAGATGCAGAGTCAGACTTTCCGTTTAAAACGATGGGAAGAATGGACTGGATATCATCACCAAAAAAGTCACTTTTCAGAAGTTCCTCACGTGCTTTCATTCGGTTGAGATTCCCACGATAGGTATTAATTTCCCCATTGTGACACATATAGCGGAAGGGCTGCGCCAAATCCCAAGTGGGAAAGGTGTTGGTAGAAAAACGCTGATGGACTAATGCGAGTCGTGTTACCACGCGCTTATCGGCCAAGTCTGTATAAAATCGTTCAATGTCTTCTGGAACCAGCAGGCCTTTGTAAATCAGCGTTCGCGTTGACAAACTCGGCAAATAAAAATAACTGGCTTGCGACATTTTGGTTGCATGAACCTTGTGTTCTGCAATTTTTCGCGCAATAAAGGTCTTGGTGTTGAGTTCTTTTTCGGTGAGCGTTACGCCTTCCGCAGGACGAACAAAGACTTGCTCAATGTGGGGTAGCGTGCGTCCAGCGATTTCTCCAACAACCATTTGATTTGTTGGAACTTCTCTCCATCCAATGACTTCAAGTCCCTGTTTTTCGAACTCCTCATTGAGGGTGTTTATACAAAACTGTCGTTGATTTTCTTTGGTAGGTAAAAACACCATGCCAAGGGAATAGGTCGATGGATCTGGCAAATCAAAATCACAGATTTGCTGTAGAAAGTCGTGTGGAATATCAATCAGAATACCAGCGCCATCTCCTGTCTTACCATCTGCACTCACCGCACCTCGATGCTCAAGTTTGACGAGAATATCAAGTGCTTTGTGGATGATATCGTTTGTGCGCTTACCTCCTAAGCTGCAAATGAAACCTGCACCACAGTTGTCATGCTCAAATTGGGGGTCGTAAAGTCCTTGTTTTATCATCATAGCGTCTCAAATATATCCATCTGTTTGTGATATTCTAACAACATTGTTTCTGATGGAATGAAGAAATACAATATTTTTAAGGAAAGGCGAAAATAAATACTTATTTCGTACTATCTATAGTTGATATTGTGAAATCATCAAAAAATGGAAAATTCGAAATTTAAAACCCCTAAAATTGAGGGGTTGCAAACAAAACTGTAAAAACATTGATTTTTATACCTATATAAAATGAGGGGTTGTTTTGCAAAACCGCTCAATATGATCTACTTAAAACTAACATAAGTTTTTTGGCAAAAACTAAAACGAGGTAGTATATTTGATTTAACAAAATTGATATATGGAAACGATCATTATTATAGTATTTGTACTCGGTTACCTCGCAATCACGCTTGAGCATAACCTTCATATCGACAAACTTATTCCTGCACTTGCCATGATGGCCATTTTATGGGCGATGATTGCCTTGGGTCACTTGGATGTGTTTGACATCGATACAGTCAATAAACAATTATTGCCGACGCACATTGAAGAAGCCCTTTTGCACCATCTGGGTAAAACAGCAGAGATTCTTGTCTTTCTTTTAGGCGCGATGACGATTGTTGAAATCATTGATTATTTTAATGGTTTTGCGACAATCAAACAATTTATCCGTACGCGGAATAAGGTTCGCTTGCTCTGGATATTTGCGAGTTTGGCATTCGTACTTTCTGCAATCATCGATAACCTTACCGCTACCATTGTATTAATTACCATTCTGCAAAAGGTCATTCACGAACGCAACCTCAGACTTTGGTTTGCGGGTCTGATTATTGTAACTGCTAACGCTGGTGGCGCATGGTCACCGATCGGAGATGTCACCACCACAATGCTGTGGATTGGTAAAAAAGTATCTACTCCCGAATTGATCAAATACCTTATTGTACCCTCTTTGGTTTGTATGGTGGTGCCCACGCTTATCGCCAGCCGTTATAAGGTCTTTAAAGGTGAAATTGATAAGATGGACGATAAAATCGAATTGACGCCAAAGGGGCCAACGATGCTGTACTTGGGACTCAGTGCCATTTTGTTTGTTCCTGTGTTTAAAACGGTAACTCACTTGCCTCCTTACGTCGGGATGATGTTGTCCTTAGCCGTTGTCTCTGTTTTTGCAGAAGTGTATAGCCGTTCCAAAGCGTTTGTTGAATCCAAGTCAAACTCTGGTGCGTACACGCATCATAATCCAGTACACGTGGCATTGACAAAAATTGAGATGCCGAGTATCCTGTTTTTCTTAGGGATTTTGATGGCTGTTGCTGCTCTTGAATCCCTTGGGTTGTTGTTTGGATTTGCACAAGACTTGAATGCCGCAATTCCCAACTCCGATATCGTGGTTGCAATCTTTGGATTTATCTCTGCTATTATCGACAATGTTCCTTTGGTCGCTGCCAGTATGGGAATGTTTTCAGAACCGATTGATCATCCACTTTGGCATGCCATTGCTTTTGCTGCCGGAACAGGTGGGAGTATGATTATTTTTGGATCAGCAGCGGGTGTTGTTGCCATGGGAATGGAGAAAATCAACTTTTTCTGGTACTTAAAAAATATTTCATTCTTGGCACTTGTTGGTTCTGTTTCTGGTTACCTAACCTTTATGCTGTTTAGAGATTACATCTTGGTGTAAATGAATTACAACCAAACCCTCGCTTGGTTGTTCAAACGCTTTCCCATGTATCAACGGGTTGGTGCGCCAGCCATGCGTTTAGGATTGGATCAAATGAATCGCTTGAGTGCTGCGTTGGGAAATCCCCATCGCAGCTTCAAGTGCATCCATATTGCTGGCACCAATGGCAAGGGTTCTACTGCGCATATGTTGGCTTCGGTTCTTCAGACTGCTGGATATACAGTCGGACTTTATACCTCTCCCCATTTAAAGGATTTTCGAGAGCGAATCAAAATCAATGGGCAACCCATAGATAAAGACATTGTTGTTGATTTTGTCAATCAACATTTAGATACACTTGAAGCTGGGAACTATTCGTTTTTTGAAGCGACAGTTGGCATGGCGTTTTCTTCTTTTGCCAAGGAGCAGGTGGATATGGCTGTTATTGAAGTCGGCTTGGGCGGACGACTTGATGCCACCAATATCATTACCCCCATTTTATCTATCATTACCAATATTAGCAAGGATCACCAACAGTTTTTGGGAAACACCATTGAAGCAATTGCTGGGGAAAAGGCAGGCATTATCAAAGAGAATGTGCCTGTTGTCCTGGGTCAGAATGAAAAATCGGTACAAAAAGTGATTCTTGACAAAGCCAAATCTTTAGGTTCTCCTGTGTATTTCGCAAAACAAACCAATGTTTACACCACAGATTTACTCGGGGATTATCAGAAGGAAAATCTTGCCACTGCAAGCATGGCTCTCCAAGTCCTTTCAGAATTTGATATCGATGATAGAAACAGGCAGGAAGGCTTACTATCGGTTGCAAAAAATACAGGTCTTCAGGGACGGTGGCAGATCTTAGCGGATTCTCCTACGGTGATTGCTGATGTTGCGCATAACGAAGCGGGAATTGCAGCTGTTATGAATCAACTGAAATCAATGACCTATGCCCAACTTCATATTGTTTTTGGCATGGTTGAGGATAAAGACTTTGAACAAGTTCAACAACACCTATCCAAGGATGCGACATATTATTTTTGTAGCCCCAAGGTAGTTCGTGCGAAGGCAGTTGACCAGTTGTTTGCAGAAGCCAATCGTTTGGGATTTAACGGCAAACCCTATGGGTCGGTTTCAGATGCTTTAGATGCTGCAAAAACGATGGCATCCCCCTCAGATATTATCCTTATTTGTGGGAGTTTATTTGTCGTTGCAGAAGTGATATAAATCCCTTTGCTGTTCAAAAAAAGAGACTATATTTGCAACCGCTAGGGCGCGTAGCTCAGTTGGTTCAGAGCACTTGGTTTACACCCAAGGGGTCAGGGGTTCGAATCCCTTCGCGCCCACATTCAAGCGTAACTTCGTTACGTTTTTAACACAAAAAAAGCGCAACAAGTTTTACTTGATTGCGCTTTGTTGTTTAAAACAACTGGACTGCAAGGACAGGAAGTTACATTTGCAGGAGCGGTCGAAACGGGAAGATCAATCCCTTCGCTTCCACATCAATCACATCCCAATGCATCGTATTGGGTTTTTTCTTACCAAATTTTTATAAACTTCCAAAAATCAAAGTATCAAACTCTGAAATAACCTCAGGTAAGCGAATCTTAAATGTTAATTTAACGTTAACTTAATGTAAATTTATTGTATATTTACACAAACAACCCCTATACGTTACGATGATGAGAGTGCTATTTATCGATTTTCGATTCCAAGACTACGTTCACAAATGCAAAGTCTTTTTTGAACTGGTGTGGAGGACCTAGGATTGTGTGAGAGTCATTGGACTTCTTTGTTTTGAAGAAAGAAATGTTTTCTTACATTGGCATCATGATGTCCAAAATCAAATTATCGAATTACCAACGATACTTGCACTTCCTACAAGAGGAGAATCAACTTTCTTTTTCCGATTATCAAGAACTTCACACTTGGAGTGTAATCCATCAAGCTGCGTTTTGGGAATCGATTTGCCGATTTTTTTCCATTTCTTTTGACAAGCCCTGTTCATCAGTAATGAATCTTTCTGAAAACCCTTGGGAAACCACTTGGTTTATGGGGGCAGAGATCAGTTATGCAAAGCATGTTTTTTGTCATTTTTCAAATGATCGACCAGCTCTAATTTATCAAAGCGAATCCAATCCATTGACTGAAATCAGTTGGCAAGCTCTGCAAAACAAAACAGTTCACATCCAGCAACAGCTTCTTGCCTTAGGTGTTCAAAAAGGAGATTGTGTTGTTGCCTATTGTGTCAATGCTCCCGAAACGATTGCTGCCTTTTTGGCTGTCAATGGTTTGGGTGCAGTTTGGTCTTCTTGTTCTCCCGATTTCGGGTTTGATGCCGTCCATGATCGCTTTTCACAATTACAGCCCAAAGTTCTTTTTGTGCACTCCCGATATACGTATAAAGAAAAACAATTCGATATCAGTAAAAGAGTTGCTGCCTTGCAAGAGGGCCTGGAAAACTGTGGTTTTATAGATCTCTGCGAATCCAATTCTTTTGACGATACCGATTCAAATGGCAACGAACTTCATCTTACTCCAGTATCATTTTCTGATCCGATTTGGGTCTTGTTTTCGTCAGGTACAACAGGAAAACCAAAAGCGATTGTTCATGGTACAGGCGCGATGATTCTGGAGCATCAAAAGGCCCTCTCGATTCATCAAAACGTCTGCGAAGGGGATCGATATTTTTGGAATTCCACCACGGGATGGATGATGTGGAATTATGCTTTGTCGAGTTTGTTGTGTGGTGCCACGCTTTGCCTCTACAATGGCGCACCAAACTCTCCTAAGGATTCTGTACTGTGGGATTTTGCCTATGCGGCAAACATCAATCATTTTGGACATGGTGCAGTTTATTTTCAGTACCATGCAGACCGAACTTTTTCAGGGATTGAAACACTCGATTTTCAAGATCTCAAAACGATTGGTTCAACTGGCTCTCCAATGTCAGCCGACACTTGCCGATCATTACAACATCGCTTTCCCAATGCGCAGGTGATTTCCTTAAGTGGCGGAACAGACGTTTGTACCGCTTTTGTTGGAGGTCACCCTGAAATGAAAGTCATACCTGGAGAAATCCAATGTAAAATGCTCGGCGCTCCAGTCGAAGTATGGAACACACATGGTAATAAAATTCTCAATCAAGCGGGTGAATTGGTACTGTCAAAACCATTTTTATCCATGCCGATTGGGTTATGGGGGGATTCAGACAATCGTTTGATGCAAGAAAGCTACTATGGGGTATATCCACAAGTTTGGAATCACGGTGATTGGGCGACCGAAAACGATACAGGGAGCTTTGTCATTCATGGACGCTCCGATGCCACCCTAAACCGACAGGGTGTTCGTATCGGAACGGCAGAGATCTACAATACGCTAAATACCTGCGAAAATCTTAAAGACAGTCTTGTAATTCATCTCACCAACGACAAACAGGATTATTTACTTTTGTTTGTTGTGGCACAGGCAGAAATCAATGAAAAAGAAATCAGGGCTCAACTCAGGGAGCTATGCTCTCCGCGACACGTACCTGACCACATCATTCGTGTTCCGGATATCCCATATACTTTGAGCGGAAAAAAAGTTGAAATTCCCATCAAACGATTATTGATGGGTGTATCGCAGTCCGATGCATTGCGCACAGATTCTTTACGAAACCCCGATTCGATAAAGTGGTTTGTTGACTATGCGAAAAGCAACCCTTTTACCTAAAGTGAGGAGCACCACTTAAAATCTCCTTTGATACATTGTCTTCAAATTGCTTAAAATTGCTGTGAAAAGCTCTTGCGAGCTTATGCGCTTGCTTGTAAAATGCCTCATCGTCATTCCAAGTCTGGCGAGGACTTAAAATCGAATCAGGGACTCCAGGGCATGACCTGGGTTGAGCAATGCCAAAAACAGAGTGGACATGATAGTCTGTATAGTTGTAGTTTGGATTGAGAAGACCTGTTCGGGCAGCCTCAATCATCGCTCGGGTATGTTGCAAAAGAATGCGATGCCCAACGCCATACGGACCACCAGTCCATCCCGTATTGATGAGCCAAACAGAAATCTCGTTTTCTTCAATTTTTTTTGCCAAAAGACTCGCATAAGTGCCAGGGTGAAGGGGCATAAATGGTGCGCCAAAGCAAGCGGAAAAAGAGGGTTGTGGTTTTTGAATCCCCTCTTCTGTTCCGCCAATTTTAGCGGTGTACCCAGAGATAAAATGATAGGCGGCTTGATCGGGATTTAGCATGGTAATCGGAGGAAGTACGCCAAAGGCATCAGCCGTTAAGAAAAAGATATGCTTGGTTTGCTCTCCGATAGATGGAGTTGCGGTATTGCGAATATGATGTAAGGGATAACTAACTCGTGTGTTTTGTGTGATGGTGGTATCGCGATAATCAACACCCCCGTCTTGGTCTATGATGACATTTTCAAGTAAAGCACCTTTTTTGATCGCATCAAAAATATCGGGCTCTTTTTGTCGTGATAAATCGACGACCTTGGCATAGCAACCTCCTTCAAAATTAAAAACCTTGTTGTCTGGAGTCCAACCGTGCTCATCGTCCCCAATCAATCGTCGCTTTGCATCTGCGGAAAGGGTTGTTTTTCCGGTTCCAGAAAGCCCAAAAAATAAAGCAGTAGTTCCATCAGCGTCCACATTGGCAGAGCAGTGCATGGGCAATACATTTTCTGTCGTGGGCAAAGTGAAATTCAGCACAGAAAAAATAGACTTTTTGATTTCCCCAGTATATCCACTACCACCAATAAGGATGACCTTTTTGGAAAAGTTGACAATGGTAAAGTTGGACTGTCTTGTGTGGTCAATTTTTGGTTCGGCCTGAAAACTGGGAATGTTGAGTACAAGCCAGTCGTGCTGAATATTTTTCAATTCCTCAGCGTTGGGTTGAATAAACATATTGCGCACAAAAAGATTGGCCCAAGGGCTCTCATTGAAGATTCGTACGCCAATACGGTATCGTTTGTCGGCTCCTACAAACACATCTCTTGCATACAGTATTTTGTTTGCCAGCGATGTCATCATTTTTTTATACAGAGAGTCAAAGTCTTGGGGTGAGAATGGAATATTGATATCTCCCCACCAAACCCGATCAGAGGTCATTTTGTCTTTGACCAGATACCGATCTTTTGGAGAACGGCCTGTGAATTTCCCTGTATGCACAACGAGCGCACCCGTATCACTGATTGTCCCTTGTTTGTTTTCGACTGTTTTTTTGGTGAGTTCATCAGCACTTAATTGATAATAAGCTGATATGATTTGGTCGTGGTTTGGCCAAATCTGTAAAGGTTGGGGGGTTGACATATAAAGCATTTTAGTCTAACATAGCTAGACAATGATTGAACTATCAAAATTAACAAAAACCTTGGGTTTTGTTACAAAAACAATAAACGAAATTGATTTACGAGCTAAATAATGCTTGTATTTTTTCTTGCTCTTCTTGGGCAAGCTCTGCATCGACAAGGATACGTCCGCTATGCTCATCGGTAATGATTTTTTTCCGAGAGGCGATTTCAAGCTGCACCTGTGGTGGAATGGTAAAGAAAGAACCCGCTGAAGCACCGCGCTCAATGGGTACTACGGCCAAACCGTTTCGAACGGAAGAGCGTATTCTTTTGTAGGCAGCGACCAAACGCTCTTCTACTTTCTTTTCAAATTCTGTTGATTTTTTGAGAAGCAAGTCCTCTTCTTTTTGGGTTTCTGCTAAGATGGTGTCGAGTTCTTCTTTTTTGTGTTTGAGGTGGTTTTCTCTTTCTCCGAGTTTCTCCTCTGCTTGTGCCAACTCTTCTTTCTTTTTTTCGATCAATTCTTTGAGTTGATTAATGTGCTTATCGGCAAGTTGAATTTCCAGCTGTTGATACTCAATTTCCTTATTTAAAGATTCATAAGCGCGGTTGTTGCGAACATTCTCTTGTTGCTCACCGTATTTTTTGATCAACCCTTTTGAGGTTTCAATGGCATTTTTTTTGACCTTTATCTCATCGTCATAGGCCTTGATTTCTGTATTGGTATTTTCAACACGTTTGGTTAGTCCAGCGACATCGTCTTCTAAATCCTCTACTTCAAGAGGGAGTTCACCACGAACGCTTCGAATTTTGTCAATTTGTGCGTCGATAAGTTGTAAATCATATAGCGCCCGCAGACGCTCTTCTACAGAAATCTCAGTTTTTTTTGCCATGCTTACAGATATTTTATTGGATTCGTATCTACTTCCGATAAAAGAATGGCAAAATTAGGCATTTTTTCTGTAAGATAGTTAAGGATTATTTTTTTTGTGTGCTGCTCTGTTTCATAATGCCCAGCGTCCACAAGTAAGAAACTTTGATTTCCTTCATAAAAATCGTGATATTTCAGATCTGCGGTGATATAGGCATCTGCTTTTTTACTTTTCGCAGCTTGAATCGCAAAGCTCCCAGATCCTCCGAGTACAGCCACGCGATCTATGGTGTTTGTTCCCAAATGACTATGGCGTAGCGTAGGGGTTCCGAGGGTTTTTTTGACAAAATCCAAAAAACCATCAGGCTTCATACTTTTCGGTAAAAACCCGATCATTCCCATTCCCAAATTTTGATTGGAATTTGCTAAGGAAGAGATTTCGTAAGCAACTTCCTCATAAGGATGGCTCGACAGTAGTGCTTCGATGATTTGGGACGTTAGGTGTTTTTGAAATACCATTTGAATTTGTAGCTCGTCCTCGATATGTCGTTCCCCTTTTTTACCGACATAAGGCGTACTGTTTTGCGATGGACGAAAACTCCCTTGCCCGTCCGAAGAAAAACTACACTCATCGTAATTACCCAGCTTTCCGGCACCAGCAGCAAACAGGGCATTTCGAACTTGCTCTGCTTGTGCTTGGGGAACATAAAAATTCAATTTCTTTAGCGTATTCTCTTTTGGCAAAAGTATAGAGGTGTTGATGAGTCCCAATGCTTGGCTCAACCCAAAGCTAACGCCATGCGCCTGATTGTCCAAAGCGGTATGAATGGCGTAGATGGCCACATCGTTTTTGATTGCTTTTCGAACAGCTCTCACCACGTGAGAGTTTCCCGTAAATCTTTTGATTCCTTTAAATAGAATCGGATGAAAACAAACAATGAGATTGCAATTTCTCTCAATGGCTTCATCAACCACTTCTTCCAAACAATCATGGGTTACGAGAACACCACTGGCCTCATCATTTGGATTTCCAACAAGTAACCCCACATTGTCAAAATCCTCAGCATAGTGGAGGGGTGCCCATGTTTCAAGAATCTGTGTAATCTGATGAATCTTCATATCGAACCCAAATATAAATGTTATAATTTTGTTTTATGAATCTTCTGAGGAAGTCTTTGTTTCCGCTCAGTTTACTATATGACGTTGTGACGCGTGTTCGCAATGCAGCTTTTGACAAGCAATGGTTGCGTCAGAGTCAGTTTGATGTTCCAACTATCGTAGTTGGGAATCTCATCACTGGGGGTAGCGGTAAAACGCCGATGATTGCGTATTTGCTCCATCATTTTTCAGATCGTTTTTCATTGGCCGTATTAAGTCGTGGATACAAACGCAAATCATCTGGTTTTTTGATTGCGGATGCATCCTTGTCAATCGAAAGTTTGGGCGACGAATCCTTTCTGTTGTTTCAAAAGTTTCCGAAGGTTCAATTTGCGGTTTGCAAAAACCGCCCAGAAGGCATTCGAGGTTTACTGCAAAAGTCACCTCAACTGGATGCCATTTTTCTTGATGATGGCTTTCAGCACCGACAGCTTAAACCGTCTTTTCAAATTCTTTTGACACCCTTTGAAACGCCTTGGTTTCGGGATTGTGTTTTACCCGCTGGAAATTTGCGAGAATCCGCTCATGGTAAAAAACGTGCAGATCTCGTGGTGGTTACCAAATGCCCAGAATCACTCTCCAAAAAAGAGCGAGAAGATTACACCGATCAGTTGGCGTTGGATCCCAATCAAAATCTCTTTTTTACAAGCATTCAATATGATACGAATGTATATGGTGCTTCCCAAATGGAACTTAAATCTTTTGTTCAAAATCCATTCGTATTGGTCACTGGAATTGCCAGTGCCAAACCATTAACAAGCTATCTCGATCAACTCGGCACAAAGTATAAGCATCTGGAGTTTGGAGATCACCATTCCTTTTCAGCTTCGGATTGTCAAATCATATTATCTTCGGGACTGCCGATCCTTACCACTGAAAAGGACTATGTCCGTTTGGATCCTTACTTAAAGGAAGTGCATTACTTGCCGATATCAGTCCGTTTTTTGTCAGATGAAGACCGATTCAAGGAAATCATTATGCATCAGATACGATAAGATAAAAGAATGTTTACACACTGGTGTAAATCATCTCTTTTAGATTTATCCTTTTTTTATTGTTTGATTTACGCTGTTAAAATGGGCTATTTTGTGCAAAACGGGGCAAACTTTGTGGTAACACCCGTGCTCAGAGAAGACATTGCTGTGGTGTGTAATCGCAGAAAGGTATTATGGTCACCAGGGTGCGGCTCACTCACTGAGATTACCAAGGCAGAAGAGTTGGGTGCAGAAATTGTCAAACTTTTTCCAGGAAGCACCTATGGACCAGGCTTTGTAAAAGGGATTTTGGCACCACAACCATGGACCAGTATTATGCCAACGGGTGGGGTATCGCCAACAGAAGAAAATCTAAAAGGATGGGTTGAAGCTGGCGTTTATTGCGTTGGGATGGGTTCAAAACTTATGGCTAAACAAGCCGATGGCTCTTTTGACTACACTGAAATTGAACGACGGACCAGACATACACTTCAAATAATATCATCTTTGCGCAAATAGGAAGTTACGATTTTACATCTTATATCAAACCTTAGACTGTTGTGAGGCCAAAGGAAGCAATATTATTATTGAAGACCAAAATCAGTCAACTAATCAAAAAGAAAATAATTTAGCTTATTCAAAAAAGTAAGCGATTGTTTCGAAAACAGATCAATTGGGACTAGGCGATATGCTTATGTGCCTTATAGGAGGAACGCACGAGCGCCCCACTTTCGACGTGCCTAAAGCCGATTTCTTTTCCAAAATCCTCATAAACTTTAAACTGGTCAGGTGTGATAAATTCTTTCACAGGGAGGTGTTTTTTTGAGGGTTGGAGATATTGTCCGATGGTGACGATATCAACATCCGCTTCTCGTAAGTCGAGCATGGTTTGCTTGACTTCTTCCTCAGTCTCACCCAAACCGAGCATAATCCCAGATTTGGTACGACGAACCCCAGCTTGTTTGAGGTAGCGCAATACTCCTAAACTTTGATCGTATTTGGCTTGGATTCGCACCTCGCGTGTCAATCTGCGAACGGTTTCCATATTGTGTGAGACGACCTCGGGCATCACATTGACGATACGATCGATATGTTTTTCAATCCCTTGAAAATCAGGAATCAATGTTTCCATCGTGGTATCCAGATTCAATCTGCGGACTGCTTGCACCGTTTCTGCCCAAAGGATAGATCCCATGTCGGGCAAGTCATCCCGGTCAACAGAAGTGAGTACCGCATGCTTGATCTTCATAATTTTGATGGATCGTGCAACTTTTTCAGGTTCGGCCCAATCCACCGTTTCGGGACGACCCGTTTGCACACCACAAAATCCGCAAGACCGCGTACAGATGTTTCCTAAAATCATAAATGTTGCAGTTCCCTCGCCCCAGCACTCACCCATATTCGGGCAGCTACCCGATGTACAAATCGTGTGGAGGTTATATTTATCGACAAGACCTCTGAGTTCAGTGTATTTTTTTCCCGTTGGGAGTTTTACACGGAGCCATTTTGGCTTGGGCGTATGGGTTGTTTTCGATTCTAGGATTTCTGTTTTCATAGACTTGACAAAGATACATTAAATCAAAAAAGTACTCAAGTACCAAATTGTAAATCCTGTCAAAAAGACCAATCCAGCGATTGACCAAGCTTTCATCACGCTATTTGGCCGATGGCTTTCTGGCATATGCTTTCCAGAGACAAGTAAAAAATTCATCAACCCATAAAATGGGGCGGTAATAAAAGAAAGAATGGTTGCCACTTGAACAAGTGCTGCCATGTTGGAAAGCAGGAAAAAGAATACAGCGCATGTCCCCATTACCAAAATCAAAATCCAAAACAAATAGGAAGACATCACGATTGGCAATTGTAAAATTTGAGCGGTTTTTGCCATCGCCCTAGGGGATGCATCTAGGGTGGTGAGTGTGGTGCTAAACATGGTGGTAAATGCGGCAATCCCAATTACCCAATATGCGCCATTCCCCAAACTACTGGTGTATAAGGCAATGAGTTGCTGTGCAAAGGCTCCGCCGCTACTGGAAAACCCGACTCCAGTGTCAAACATCACCAAAGCGCCGAGCAACACAAAGCATACCCCAAGAACAATCGTGGTCAAAAAACCCACATTAAAATCGAAGAGACTTTGTTTGACGGTTAGGTTTTGCATTCTTTTTTTCTTCTCTAGCGACCATAGGGAATGCCATACCGAGATGTCTAACGGTCCCGGCATCCAGCCCATAAAGGCGATCAAAAATGCAAAGCCAGTCGTTGACGTAGGAAGGACTTGCGTCCACTCGATCTCTTTGGACTGTCCAAATGCCAGAAAAGCAGCAATAAGGGTGCTAATGCTTAGGACGATGACAATGACCTTCATCCCTCGGTCCAGTAATCCATACCGACCAAATGACAGAAGCGTTGCACATAGCAAAGTGATCACAACACCCCAGTACACAATATTGGATGAAATGCCAAATAGTTCTACTGCCAGTCCCGCAGTTACGATCGTTACCGCAGTTTGTATGGTAAACATGGTTAGGAGGGAGAGGATAAAATAGGAGACAATCACTCCTCGCCCAAGTTTGGCATAGCCAGAAAGTAGACTTTCTCCAGTAGCTAAGGCATAGCGGGGGCCGAATTGAAAAAATGGGTATTTAAAGAAGTTGACCAGCAACAATGCCCAAAGCAAGCCAAGGCCATAGTCAGCACCTGCACGAGTGGATTGTACCAAATGAGAAACCCCGATAGCAGCTCCTGCAAACAACAATCCAGGGCCGAGTTTTTGTATGCTGCTTTTCATTTGTCATTGATGATTTCAGCCAACAACTTTTTGGCGCGAAGCAAGCGGACTTTTACATTGCTCAACGATAGTCCGAGCTGTGTTGCCATTTCCTTATGACTGAGTTCCTGAAAAAAACGCAGTTGAATAACGTCCCGATAAATGGGTTTGAGTGATCGAACTTGTTGTAGAAGTTTGTCTAGGTTTTGAGATCGTATCAGTTGATCCTCGGGACCTAAAGTATCGTCAATTACGTCACGACCCACCTCGTCAACATCTGTCGATTGATGTAATCGCGTTTTTTCCTTTCGGATCAAATCGACATGCAAGTTTTTAGCGATTGAGGTAAGCCATGTCGAAAAGGTAAACTCATCATTATACGTATCGATTTTATCAAACGCTTTTGAAAAGGCCTGAAGACAGAGGTCTTCAGCATCGTTTTCATTTTCTGTTCGCTTAATCATAAACCCATACAACTCATTCCAATGCAGATCAAGTAACTGACGAAAAGCATGTTGGTCTTCTTGCTTTGCAGCATAAACAAGATTAGAAATCGTTTGTTCTTGGTTTTTCACAGAAGCTAAAAATAAGAAATCTAAACGGACTCTTAATTGTGCTGTGGATGTGGTAGGTCGCAATCTGTTTGCTGCTCGGGTATTTTACCACACAATCCACAGGGCTCACCGTCTTTGTTTAAAAACGGACTTTGACTGGCGCAAGTTCCTGCAAACTCCCCATCTTTTTTTGCCCAAATTTTAATGGCAATTCCCGCAAATGCAAGCCCGATAAGTATGACACTAAGCAAAAAGAGTTTCATTAGACAAAGATACGATTAACAGCAGAAATTGACTTCAGGTTGTAAACGAATGTCAAAACGCTCTTCAACCGCCTGTTGAACCATCTGGCTAAAGACCTTGATGTCATCTCCACTGGCATTGCCAAAATTCACCAATACAAGCGCATGGTGTTTGTGTGTGCCCACATCCCCCTTTCGGGTTCCTTTCAACCCGACTTGCTCGATGAGCCAAGCCGCAGGAATTTTATAGTTCTGATTTGATTGAGCGTAATGCGGAATGTCGGGAAATGACGATTTGAGTTGCTCAAACTGATCGTGATCCACAATCGGGTTTTTAAAAAAACTTCCAGCATTACCCAACTGTTTGGGGTCAGGCAACTTTGTTGTTCGAATATCGATGACAACATCTGCAATCTCTTTTGGGCTTGGCGTGCTAATTCCTTTGGACGTGAACAACTGCGCAATGGCACCATAAGAGGTGTTGAGTCGGTAATTCTCTTTTTTCAGCCGTAAACAGACATCCGTAATCACCGCTTTGTGTTTTAATTCTCGTTTAAAAATAGAGTCTCTATATCCAAACTGGCAAGCGACCTTGTCATAAGTTTCTACACTTTGATCGTTTCTATTGACCAGCGTACAGGATTCAAAAACATCTTGCAACTCCACCCCATAAGCACCAATATTTTGAATTGGAGCTGCGCCAACATTTCCTGGGATTAAAGCCAGATTTTCAAGTCCGCCAAATCCCTTTTCAAGAGACCATAATACCAATTCGTGCCAGTTTACTCCTGCACCTGCCTTGATGACGACCTCATCCCCTTGTTCTTCTGTGATTTCGATGCCAGATATCGCAAGCTGAATGATTGGGGTTTTGGGGGTTTCGCAAAACAATGTATTGCTACCGCCACCTAAAATCCAGGCAGAGGCAAAGCGCTGATCTTTGAGTATAAATTGTAAGTCTTCGATAGTTTTTGCAACGGCAAATAAGGCAGCTTCTGCGGCTACTCCAAAACTGTTATAGGTTTTGAGTGAAACGCCTTGTTTGATCATTGGCTCAATTTTGATGTCAGGGTGTGTGGGTAGGCATGCAAGGCACCTTCAAGGATAAGGGCACTTTCTTTGAGCTTTTGTTTGTCGAGCACAAAAGCAATTCGAATCAAAGATTTACCGAGATGACGATCTCCATAAAATCCTGATGCGGGAGCTACCATGACTGTTTTTCCGTTGTGGTTGTAAGAACTCAATAACCATTTTGCAAATTCATCTGTATCCTCAACAGGGAGTTGTACCAAGCAGTAAAACGCACCGCGTGGCTTGCTGACCGTGATTCCTGGCACTTGTTGTAAGGCTTGGACCAATGTATTTCTTCGATCGAGGTAGGTGGCTGTGACTTCTTGAAGATAACGAAGTGGCTCATCCATAGCAGCTTCAGAAGCATGAAGACCTAAAGTCGGGGGAGACAGACGAGATTGCGCAAACTTAAGCGCAGCTTCCATAACGGCTTTGTTTTTGGACACCAAACACCCGATTCTTGCCCCACACATACTGTATCGTTTTGACATGGAGTCCACAAGGATCGCATGCTCTTCAAGTCCTGGAATCGTGAGTACCGAATGGTGGATTGCCCCATCATAAACAAACTCGCGGTAGACTTCATCGACAATTAAAAAGAGATCGTGTTTTTTAACAAGATCAGCCAGATCATTGAGTTCTTTGTGGGTATAGACATACCCAGTTGGATTGTTTGGATTGCAAATGAAAATCGCCCTTGTTTTGTCATTGATTTTTCCTTCAATTTCATCGATTGAAGGCAACGAAAAATGGGTGTCAATGGTGGATGATACTGGAATAACCTTGACGCCACAAGCAGCTGCAAAGGTGTCATAATTGGCATAAAAAGGCTCTGGAATAATGAGTTCATCACCCTCGTTTGTAATGCAGTCCAAAGTCATGATAATCGCTTCGCTTGCACCTGTTGTCACTAAAATATCCTCTGGCTGAATCTCAATATTGTGCTTGGCATAGTAGGAACACATTTTCTGACGATACGCCAAAGAACCTTCAGATGGACCATAAGCCAACACCTTTTGGTCAAACGATTTGATTGCATCTAAAGCTTTAGTGGGCGTTTGGATATCAGGTTGACCAATATTGAGGTGGATCACCTCAATTCCTTTCGCTTTGGCTTCCTCGGCATGTTTCGATAGTTTTCGAATGGGTGAGGTGGGGAGGTTCATCCCTTTTAACGAAATTTTAGGCATCTGTCAGTTTTGACAGCAAAGATGCAAAATTTAGCCCGAATCGTCTGGGATGTCAAGCTGAAAAGCGGTGAAAATCTATTCCTCTTCCTCTGGTTCCTCAATCATGCCTTTGATTTGCAAGGCCACCACTGGCGTTACAGCGTTGGAACTAACCGTGATGGTTTTGCGGATTGGCCCGACTCGATTGGTGTCGTATTTCACTTCAATCACCTCTTCAACTCCAGGCATGATGGAATCAGTCGGTTTTTTGGGGATTGTACAACCACAGGACGATCGAACCTGAGTAATATACAAAGGGGATGAGCCCGTGTTCGTAAACTTGAATTCACGAACCCCATCATCTCCTTTTTCGATCGTGCCGTAGTCAACCACCTCCGACTCGAAAGTGATTTCAGCTTGCGTAAATCCATTGGTATAGAAAAAACACAATAGAATTGCGATAAAAAATTTGGCGAACTTCATGGTTTTATGTTTTGGTTAAATATACAAAAATCTATTTCAGATTATCAATGGCTTTTTTTATCAAGTGTTCTTAGCTACTTTTGTCATTCAATAAAATAACGCACCTTTTCATGGGTTCTCCCAATACATTCAATTCCAATAAAATTGCTGAAAAGTGGTATGCTTATTGGCTAGCAAATCGCTATTTTTATTCCGAGCCCGATTCCCGAACGCCTTATACGATTGTGATTCCTCCTCCGAACGTAACAGGCGTTTTGCATATGGGGCATATGATGAATAATACGTTGCAAGATGTGCTTGTACGGCGTGCGCGTATGCTTGGGTTGAATGCCTGTTGGGTTCCGGGAACTGACCATGCGTCCATTGCTACTGAAGCGAAAGTGGTTCAGAAATTAGCAGATCAGGGTGTGAAGAAAGAAGATTTGACTCGGGAGGAATTTCTCAAGCATGCCTGGGAATGGACCGATGAACATGGCGGGATTATTTTGGAACAGCTCAAAAAACTGGGATGTTCTTGCGATTGGGACCGTACCAAATTCACTCTCGACGAGCCCATGACCGAATCCGTTCTTCGGATTTTTGTCGACCTTTTTGAGCGTGGTTTGATCTACCGTGGGTTCCGAATGGTGAATTGGGATCCAGAAGCCCAAACCACCCTTTCCGATGAAGAAGTGGTTTATGAAGAAAAGCAAGGCAATTTATACCATATTGCTTATCGAGTAGTTGATAGCGAGGAGACAGTTACCATTGCAACGACTCGCCCGGAAACCTTGATGGGGGATACGGCTGTAGCAGTTCATCCCGAAGACGAACGCTTTACCCATCTGCATGGCAAAAAAGTTGTGGTTCCGATTGTCAACCGAGAAGTACCCATTATCACAGACAGCTATGTGGATATGGATTTTGGTACTGGTTGCCTAAAAGTAACGCCTGCTCACGACGAAAATGATAAAGCATTGGGCGACAAACACAAGCTGGCATTTGTTGATATTTTTAATCCTGATGGAACCCTTAATGCAGAAGGTTTACACTTTGAAGGCAAAGACCGATTTGATGTTCGAAAACTAATTGTTCAGGAGCTCAAGTCCTCAAAAATGCTATTGCAAACCAAGCCGCACATGCATAAAGTTGGCCTATCTGAAAGAACAAAGGCAGTTGTAGAACCGAGACTCTCCGATCAATGGTTTTTGAAAATGGAGGATTTGGCAAAACCAGCACTGACTGCAGTTGAAGACGGAACAATTCAATTGTTTCCCAAAAAATTCATGAACACTTATCGCCATTGGATGAATAACATTCGCGATTGGAATATCTCGCGTCAGTTGTGGTGGGGTCAGCAAATCCCTGCCTATTATTACGGATCGAGCAAACAAGATTTTGTGGTTGCCTTGACCCCCGAAGAGGCCCTGGAGAAAGCACGTGAAAAAACCAATAACCCTTCTCTCAATGCAACAGATCTAACGCAGGATTCAGACGTGCTCGATACTTGGTTTTCGTCTTGGCTATGGCCAATCTCTGTCTTTGATGGAATTCGATTCCCTGAAAACGACGAAATTCAATATTATTATCCCACACAAGACCTTGTCACAGGACCTGATATTTTGTTTTTCTGGGTCGCCCGAATGATCATGTCGGGCTATACCTTTCGCGATCAGCAACCTTTTCAAAACGTATATCTGACAGGCCTGGTTCGAGACAGCCAAGGCCGAAAGATGTCCAAACAGTTGGGCAATTCTCCTGATGCACTGGGGCTCATCGAAAAATATGGTGCGGATAGCGTACGCGTTGGCTTACTATTGAGTTCAGCAGCTGGAAATGATTTGCTTTTCGATGAAGCGCTTTGCCAACAAGGAAAGAATTTCGCCAATAAAATTTGGAATGCACATCGCTTGATTCAAAGTTGGGATGTCGATGATTCCATACCACAAGATCAAACCGCCAAACAGAGTTTGGATTGGTATAAGAGTAAATTTCAAAACGAGCTCACTTTAATCAATGATCATTTTACAAAATTCAGGATTTCAGATGCCCTAATGTGTATTTATAAACTGGTATGGGATGACTTTTGCTCCTGGTTGTTGGAGTTGATCAAACCTGCCTACGGCAGTCCAATTGATGTGAAAACCCATGCTGAAGTGATTGAGATTTTTGAAAATAACTTGCGATTACTCCACCCGTTTATGCCGTTTTTGAGTGAAGAGCTTTGGCACGATATTGCAGACCGCAAAAAAGAGGAAGCTCTTGTGGTGTCCTCTTGGCCAACAGAAACAAAAATCGACAATACAGTACTTTCGATATTTTCACACACCATGGAAATGGTGACTTCTATTCGTGCGATTCGCAAACAGAAAAATATATCCATGAAAGTTCCCATGCAATTGCTCGAGACCTCTTCCCAAATGGTTTATTATAAAGAGGTGATTTTTAAACTGGCAAATATCGAAAGCTGCGAAGTGGTCAAGGATTTGCCCGAGCAAATACTCTCATTCCGAGTTGGGACTGCTGCCTATTATCTTCCGTTTTCAGTCGAAAATCCAGAAGAGGAGATTGCCAAACTCAATGAAGATTTGAATTATCAAAAAGGATTTTTAACTGGGGTACAAAAAAAATTGAGCAACACACGTTTTGTAGATCATGCTCCTGCTCAGGTTGTTGAAATCGAAAGAAAAAAAGAAAGAGACGCCTTAGAAAAAATCAAGCATATCGAGCAACAAATTGCTCAATTGCAGGGCTAATCCATTTGTTTTAATTTCTCAACTAAAGCGCTGTAGCGTTTTTGCGCTGTGTCAATCGACAAATGCGACACCTGCATAATGGCATTGGCTTTAAATGCGCTCACAATGGGTTGCTTGTTATTTGACCCATGTTGCATTCCATTTGCAATTTTATAATAGGCATAAAGGCGCAATAAATCATCCTTGGGGATTTCGGTAAAATTTTCATTTACCCACTCCACAGCTTCATCAAACGCAGTCTTGTGAACGACGATAAAGCTCATGATCCACAGATTCTGGTTAACCCACCTTTTACTCGGTCATTCAACCCAACGCTTAGTGGCGTGCCTAGCGGAAGAAACAGATCGATACGAGAGCCAAATTTGATAAAGCCAGCATCGTGACCTTGAACAGCCTTGTCACCTACCTTCGCATAATTTACGATCCTTCGTGCTACAGCGCCAGCGATTTGCCGATAGAGTATAAAGCCATAATTTGCATTATCAACAACAATCGTCGTTCTCTCATTTAATTCCGACGATTTTGGATGCCAGGCAACGAGGTATTTTCCTGGGTGATATTTGCTGTAAATGACTTTGCCAGTCGCTGGATATCGAGTAACATGTACGTTGAGTGGGGACATAAAAATCGAAACTTGAAGACGTTTGTCCTTAAAAAATTCTGGCTCTTCGACTTCTTGAATAATCACAATTTTCCCGTCAGCTGGTGCAATAATTTGGGTTTCACTCTCGAGGGCTATTCTTTTGGGATTTCGAAAAAATTGAAGCACCAAAATAAGAAATACCAAAGCCACAATTTGGATTCCTTTTGACATCCAAAGCGAAGAGATGTAGTGATCGGCAGAGATTACAACTGCCACAGCAAACAAAAATGTAATGGTAATGATTCGAAACCCTTCTTTATGAAACATAACAATTGAATAAAAATAAATAGATATACAAAAAAGGTGTAGTGAAAATCAAACTATCGATACGGTCATATACACCTCCATGCCCCATCAATATGGTGCCACTGTCTTTCACGCCAGCAGTGCGTTTGGATTGACTTTGTACTAGGTCACCAACAATGGAGGTCATGCTAATGACAATGCCCATCAAAAGCCAAAAGGAAAAATTATAATTGGGAAAAATCTGATGATTTACTAGGGCAATAACTGGGCTAAAAAGGATTGCCGAAAGGGCGCCTTCAATGGATTTTTTTGGCGAAACAACTCGGAAAAGTGGCGTTTTTCCAAAAAGAGTTCCAAAGCTGTAGGCCGTTGCATCTGCTCCCCAGATGAAAAACAAAAGTCCAAAGGTGAGCTCGATAGTGAAAACAGGCGATTCTACGACAGAGACTTCGCTAATTATCAACAGCGGAAATAGCAAATGCGCAATGCATAGTAGACTGGCCAATAGGGGATGTGCCTGTATGGTCTTCCGCCGAAACAACAGCACTGCCAATCCCATTTGACACACAAACGATAAGACAGCAATATGCAGCAGGGGTACATTGAAAACCAACAGACTTGCCGTGCCAAAGCAAAGCAGGGCGGTGAGAGCGAGTGATCGGATTTGATAGAGTTTTAACATTTCAAATGCAGCCACAAGAGCGACGATAAATACAAGAATGGGATAGCCCATAGTGGGACTATACAACAAGGTGATAATCCATGTAGCAGCATAAGCGATACCAACAAGAGACCGTTCGATGAAACTATACATTAAAAATCTTCTATAAGGACCAGATACACATGCTTAATCGGTAACCCATAAGTTAAAAAGGTGTCATCACCATCAGAGATGTTTTTCTTAAAATGCTTAATGGAGGTAATATTGATTGGGATATTTTTTTTGTATTTGTGTTTGATCCCCTTCAAGCCCTCGCTTAAGGTGTCTGTAAGTTGTTTTGTTCCAGCGACAATCACAAAATTTTCTGGCAGGTCAATCAGTTTATGATTGGCAATTTGCTCGGCACAAATGATAATACTCCCATCATGGGCGACTAAAAATTCACAATCCGTCAAAAAGAACCGAGCGTTTAAATTGGTTTTGGTCGGGGTGATGGATGGCCTGATATAATGCTCTTGCAGTTTGGGTCGGAAACAAAGCATTTCACAATCGCTCCATCCATTTTCGGCAAGAATATTTTTAAATACGTTGACGGATTCTTTTTTGTCTTCGCAATAAATAAATTTTCCACCTTGTTCGGTGAACTTTAAAGTAAAGGCTTCTTCGATAGGCGTCTCTTCAGCAGGCATGTATTTACTGCGGACTGTGTCTTCTTGTTTTTCAGTTTTTGAAGCCCCTCTAAAAAGAGAGGAAAAGAGACGTTTCAAGACTTTATTGTTTGATAACGATAAAGATAACAAACTATGTGGACTTCGCTGTCTTCTTTGCGGAAGATGATTTGGATTCTTCCTCAACGATTTCTTCTTTTTCAAATGGGCGATTCCCAAAAATAGTGACGAGATCATCTTTGAAAATCACCTCTTTTTCGAGAAGATGCTCTGCCAACTCAGTGAGTTTCTTTTTGTGTTTTCGCAATAGTGCCAGTGCTCTTTTATATTCCCGTTCTACAATTTTTGAAATTTCTTCATCAATTTGCCTTGCGGTATCTTCGCTGTACGGTTTGGTAAACCCGAATTCATTTTGCCCATCGGCATCGTAATAAGTGATATTTCCAATTTTATCATTCAACCCATATACCGTAACAATTGCACGAGCTTGCCTGGTCACCTTTACGAGATCACTCAGGGCACCCGTCGAGATTTTACCAAAAATGATTTGCTCGGCAGCTCGACCGCCTAAGGTTGCACACATTTCGTCAAGCATTTGTTCTGTCCGCACAATCTGCCGTTCTTCTGGCAGATACCATGCAGCACCAAGTGATTGCCCACGGGGTACAATGGTTACTTTGACAAGTGGCGAAGCATGTTCTAGCATCCAACTTACCGTAGCGTGACCTGCTTCATGAAAGGCTATGGTTTTCTTTTCTGATGGTGTTATGATCTTACTCTTTTTCTCCAAGCCACCAACAATTCGATCAACAGCATCAAGGAAGTCTTGTCGATCGACTTTTTTCTTGGTTTTTCGGGCAGCGATAAGAGCCGATTCATTACAGACATTTGCAATATCTGCCCCTGAAAACCCGGGGGTTTGTTTGGCCAAAAAGCTGATGTCGAGTTGTTTGTCAACTTTAAGGGGTTTTAAATGCACTTTAAAAATTTCTTCGCGCTCACGCAAGTCGGGTAAATCCACATAAATCTGTCGATCAAAACGCCCCGCTCGCATTAGGGCTTTGTCCAATACATCCGACCGGTTGGTTGCTGCCAACACAATTACATTGGTATCGGTTCCAAAGCCATCCATTTCGGTCAGTAGCTGGTTGAGTGTATTTTCGCGCTCATCATTCGAACCCGTCATATTGCTTTTTCCACGTGCACGTCCGACGGCATCAATTTCATCGATAAAAATGATGGCTGGCGATTTGTCTTTCGCTTGCTTAAACAAGTCGCGTACTCGCGAGGCACCAACCCCCACAAACATTTCTACAAAGTCCGATCCCGAAAGGGAGAAAAATGGAACTTTTGCTTCCCCAGCAACTGCTTTGGCCAAAAGTGTTTTTCCTGTTCCTGGCGGGCCAACAAGCAAGGCGCCTTTTGGAATTTTACCACCCAAAAAGGTGTATTTGCTTGGGTTTTTTAAAAAATCCACAATTTCTTGTACCTCTTCTTTGGCACCTTCAAGTCCAGCAACATCTTTAAAGGTTACTTTCACGTTTGATTTCTCGTCAAAGAGTTTTGCTTTTGACTTTCCGATGTTAAAAATTTGGCCTCCTCCGCCACCTCCTCCGCCAGACATTCTGCGCATGAGGAAAATCCAAACGCCGATGATGAGAATGAGGGGGAGAAAACTTAGCATCACATCGAGCCAGCGATTTTCAACGGTTTTGAAGTCATAGTCAAATTCAACCCCTTTGCTTTTGGCTTCTTCTAATTTGTTTTGGAAAATCTCCAGGTTTCCTACTTCAAACTGGTAGTGGGGTCCTTTGGCATTTGAGCGCCCCAAAAAATCGGTCGATCGAGCAGATTTGTGCTTTGAAGTTTGTAAGGCATCGTCTTTGATTGTGACTTGCGCCAAGCTTTTATTGATCACCAACACACGCTCCACCTCATCTTCATTCAAAAATCGTTCAAAAGTAGAAATGTTGATGCGCTGATCGTTGGTCATCCCATCGTTATTGAAGTAGGACATGCTGATAAAAAACACAGCAATCAACCCATATAACCAATAGGCGCTTACATTGGATTTTTTATTCGGAGTCTTTTCTTTTTTTGCCATTTTTAATAGTTAGAAGCAATTTCAGTCAATTTTGCATCGCCCCACAATGATTCGATGTCATAGTATTCACGAACAGATTTTTGGAAAATATGAACGACAATGTCAATATAATCCATGAGTACCCATTCTGCCGTTTCAGTTCCTTCAACCTGAAAAGGCTTTTCCCGAAGGGATTTACTCACCTGTTTTTGAACAGATCCAGCCAAGGCATTTACCTGCGTATTTGAGCTTCCTGAACAGATGATAAAATATTTACAAACAGCGTTTTCAATATCCCTCAAATCCAATAAACGGATATCTTCTCCTTTTATGTTTTCAAGAGCATCGACAATCGCTGCGATGAGTTGATCCGTGTTTTCGAGTTTACTCATAGAATCTAGATAAAGCAAATTTATTACAAATTCGTGTAATACGATGTGATATTGCTAGCTTTGTTGCATGCATATAATCAAACTTGATGCCACCGACTCCACCAATGATTACTTGCGTCAGATGCTATTGAATAACAAGTTGACAACACCCACTGTGGTTTGGAGTTTGTTTCAAAAAAAAGGAAAGGGTCAGCGAGGGCAAGTCTGGACAAGTCAAGCAGGTAAAAACTTGATGTTTTCTCTGTATATCCCAAATCTTACCCGAAGTGCAGATCAACTTATTTCAATCCATAAAATTGTTTCTGTTTGTTTGGCAGACTGGCTTTTGTCTCTCCAAATCCCAAATATATCTGTGAAATGGCCAAACGACATTTTGTCAGGCGATAAAAAATTGGCTGGAATTTTAGTGGAAAGTAGTATGCACAAGTCAACGATAAAGTCGATCATTATTGGGATGGGAATCAATGTCAATCAAATTCAGTTTCCACAACTCCCCCATGCCACTTCTATGCGGTTACGTACAGCAAAGACCTATGATTTGGAACCCCTCCTTTTGTCTGTAGTGCCCAAACTGATAGAAGGATTAACTCACCCTAGGAAAGATTGGGAAACTGCTTATCATCAATCTCTCTATGGGTTGAACCAAAACAGGCGGTTTGTAAGTGGCAAACATGAGTTTGAAGGGATTATCCGATCGGTTACTTCAGAGGGAAAACTTGTACTTGAAACCGAAATTGGTGAGCAGCTGTTTGACCTAAAGGAATTACAGTTTGTGCATGTTGCTGACCAATGACTCCATAAATTGCGTCAGTGGCTTTTTGACCATCATTGCCATCATGGGGTTAAAATCCCCTTTAAAGTGCAGCTGTACATCGGTTTGCGTTTCCGAAATTTTTGTCAACTGCCCACGCAGTGAAAAAGAGATTTTGTCACTGGAAGATGTCAATACGATTGATTCGCTGGGCTGTTTATCGCCGATTGTCAGTCCGATTTCTGGCATTCCACCAAGTTTAAATCGAAACCTACTGTCGTCAATTTTTGTAAACGCTACACCTTCTGGCATCAGGCCCTCATAGGTTTCAACACTGGACAGTTGAGAAAAAAGTTGTTCGGTTGAGTGGTCAACACGGGCGGTCGAGCTATTGATTTCCATAGTGTTATGGTTTCCATTTTTCTGGTGCCAAACGCCATTTGCGCAACATTTCTTCTTCGCTTTTGAGGATAAAGCGGTTTTCGGTGGCGAGTGCAATCAAATGCTCGTAATCGCTCAATGAATAAACACTGATTCCCTCTTTTTTAAATCGATTTTCGGCAACCTGAAAATTGTAATCAAAAATCGAAAGCAAGCACTTGATCGATGCATCGCTTTCCTGCAATGCTTTGATGGCATCCATGCTGCTTTTTCCAGTGCTGATGAGGTCTTCAATCACAACGACTTGACTGTTTTTTGGCAAGATCCCTTCAATCTGATTTTTTCGTCCGTGTCCTTTGGGCTTGGGACGGATGTAAACAAAAGGCAAGTTGAGTTCCTCGGCAACCAAAGCCCCAATCCCAATGGCGCCAGTTGCCACGCCAGCAATCACGTCGGGCTTGCCATATATGGCTTCAATTTGCTTTGCAAATTGTTCGCGGATGTATGTCCGAACGGTTGGATAGGACAATGCGATGCGATTGTCACAATAAATTGGAGATTTCCACCCACTGGCCCAAATAAATGGATTTTTAGGTTCCAACTTTATTGCATTAATTTGTATCAATAACTCAGCAACTTTTTTGGCTGTGAAGGCATCGTGGATCATGGGACAAAAGTATAAAGTTTTTATCAATACAAAATTGATGATCTTAACGACTTCACTCCCAAAATCTAAATTTGCCTTGGTGTTACCTCTTGCAGCTACATCTTTTCAGTCCATTTTACAAGCCTTAAAGGAGTCTAAGACAAAGAAAATATATTTGATTGGTGATGATCCCGCAACACTTTTAGAGACTTTCAAATCCAAATTACCAGTTGTTCAAGCAGGGGGAGGATTGGTTCTAAACCAAAGCGGGAAGATGCTTTTTATTTTTCGAAAAGGGAAATGGGATTTGCCCAAAGGTAAAATTGACAAGGGCGAGACCCTTGAAAAAGGAGCAAAGCGTGAGGTCAAAGAAGAAACAGGGGTCAAAAAACTTCAGCTTAATGGGTTGGCTGGAGTGACTTATCATGTCTTTAAACGGAACGACAAATACCAACTCAAAGAAACCCATTGGTTTCATATGACGACAACCTACAATGGCAAACTCAAACCTGAGCTTCAGGAAGACATCACAAAAGCCAAATGGAAAGGTCCGAAGAAAACGGCCAAAGCCTTAGAAAATTCATATGGCAATATCAAGCATTTACTGAAAGATTTGAAGATCGGTTAAATCCGAACACAATCTGGCACAAATCGTTTGTAGTCTCCTTTGTTGCGGATGATTTCTCTAACGATGCTACTGCTGATAAATGAAGTTTGTATTGAGGTCAATAAAAAGACCGTTTCAATATTTGACAACTCACGGTTGGTTCGGGCAATGGCTTTTTCAAACTCAAAATCACCGTGGTTCCGAACACCACGAAGAAGGTATTTGGCACCTACTGATTTACAGAAATCAATGGTAAGCCCTTGGTAATCCATCACTTTCACTCTGGGGTTGTCATGAAAGCATTGCGCAATAAATCGTTTGCGCTGCTCGACTGTGAACATATGCTTTTTCTCAGCGTTGTGCCCGATGCCGACGATAATCTCATCAAAAATGGTCGCCCCTCGTTCTACGATGTCTTGGTGACCCAAGGTAAGGGGATCAAAAGACCCAGGAAAAACAGCTCGTTTCATAGTGCAAAGGTATTTATTTTTCCATGGCTTCGACCAGCGCGTTGCCAAATAGATCTCTCAGCGATATGCCAGCGTGTTTGGCTTGCTGGGGTAGTAAACTCTCTTCTGTTAGCCCTGGAACGGTATTGATTTCCAAAAAGTGGGGGACGTCTCCAACAAATATAAAATCACTTCGGCTCATGCCTTTCATACCCAGAGCGGTATATACTTTTTCCGCTGCAATTCGCAATGCTTGATATTGCGATTCACCCAATCGAGCAGGCGTAATTTCTTCCGATTTCCCTTCGTATTTGGCACTAAAATCAAAAAAATCCTCATCTGTGACGATTTCTGTTGGTGCCAAAACAAGTACTTTGCCCTGATAGGTGATGACGCCAATAGACACTTCGGTTCCCTCCAAAAACGACTCGATCAACACCTCGCTATCTTCTCTTTGGGCAACCTCAATCGCCGCACGCAAGTTGTTCTCTTGGTACACCTTTGACACGCCAAAGCTACTTCCCGCTTGGTTGGCTTTAACAAAGCAGGGTAGCCCCACTTTTGCGACAATCTCTTGCGTATCAATTACGTCCCCAGCCGAAAGGACAATTCGCTTTGCCATGGCAATCCCATGGGGTGCTAAGTACGCTAAGGTTTTTGTCTTGTTGTAGGTGAGGGAAGAGACTTCTGCTGCACAGCCAGTATAGGGGATCTGCAAACTATCAAAATAGGCCTGTATCTCTCCATTTTCACCCGGCGTACCATGCACAGCATTAAACACAACATCAAAACGAAGATCACCGCTGCTAAAATCAGCAATGTCAATCGGTTTCCATCTACCATCAACCTCAACAAGCCAGGCATCTTTGTCGACGCGGACGGCATAAAGATCATAAACCTCCCTGTTGATATGCGCCATCACGACAGCGCCACTTTTCAATGAAATGTTGTGCTCGGAGGTGTACCCACCCATGATAACGGCTACTCGTGGCTTCATTTGACAAAAATATCATTAATTTTGGCCGAATGCGACAACTTCGATTTTTTATCAGTAAAACCTTTTTCTTGTCACTCCTTCAAGCAGGGGTTGTTGGGGTAGGTTTGATTTTTTTATTGTTTTTGGTATTGCGTTTTCACACCCGCCAAAACCGTTTGATCGAGGTGCCGAATCTTTACCAAATGCCTTTGACAGAGGCCGAAGCGTTGCTTTCCGATTTGCGACTCAATTTTGAAGTGATGGACTCCACCCAATTCAATCCCGAAATCCCTCCGTTTTCAATTATCGAACACCAACCGCGCGCCCATGATGAAGTCAAGCGAGGACGCAAAATTTACCTTACACTCAACCCATCTACCTATCGAAAAGTATCCATACCCAACGTGGTGCAAGTGACCTATCGCAATGCAGTCTCTTCTTTGCGTGCTGTCGGATTGGAGGTTGGAAACATTAGCTATCGCAACAATATCGGTAAAGACATGGTCTTGGCTATGCGCTTCGACGGGGACGAGATTGAACCGGGTGCTAAAATCCCAAAATCGTCCACAGTCGATTTGGTTCTTGGAAATGGAAGGCGAGGGCGATGATGGAAACACAAGACCAAGACGATACACTCTATGAGCATTATGCCTTTACGGCCGACAGTGGGCAACAAGCCTTGCGCGTCGATAAGTTTTTGATGAATCGTATTGAAAATGCCACCCGCAACAAAATCCAACGAGCAGCCAAAGCCGGGAGTGTCCATGTCAACGACCTAGCTGTCAAATCCAACTATAAGGTCAAAGGGGGAGATAAAGTGCAAGTTTTGTTTGCCCATCCTCCGTATGAAAACTTACTCGTCGGAGAAGAAATTCCCCTCGACATCGTCTATGAAGATGATGCCTTGGTTGTGGTCAATAAAGTCGCAGGCATGGTTGTTCATCCTGGCCATGGAAATTACAGTGGCACGCTGCTCAATGCTCTGCTACACCATTTGGAGTCTTTACCCTTAAACGCCAATGAGCGACCTGGCTTGGTTCATCGGATTGATAAAGACACCAGCGGCTTGCTCGTTATTGCCAAAACAGAACAGGCCATGACACACTTAGCCAAACAGTTTTTTGACAAAACTTCCGAGCGTAGCTATCTCGCATTGGTCTGGGGCGATGTTCTGGATGACAAAGGCACTATTGAAGGAAATATTGGTAGAGATCCCAAAAACAGATTGTTGATGACCGTGTTTCCCGACGGGGACCAAGGCAAAGAAGCCATCACCCACTATGAGGTGGCCGAACGTTATGGCTACACCACTTTACTTCGCTGCCAACTCGAAACGGGACGTACCCATCAGATCCGAGCGCATCTGAAGTCGATAGGGCACACCCTTTTTAGTGATGCGCGTTATGGAGGGGATCGCATTTTAAAAGGCACCATGTTTACAAAATACAAACAGTTTGTGGACAATTGCTTCAAGCTACTCCCACGCCAAGCACTTCACGCCCAAACCCTTGGCTTTGAACATCCCGTCACTGGCAAACCGATGTCATTTGAAGCACCCCTGCCCGACGATATGCTGACCGCCCTGGACAAATGGCGACACTATGCGAAGCACAGATTGGATTGAGGGTTTATTTTATAATCAACACTTTGAATATCTGGAACTTGCCTATCCCAAAAACCCTTGTTATTTTTGACAAAAAGCTGTCGATATGAAACTCTTAGTATCCCCTGCCAAGTCTTTGAATTACGAAAGCCCTTTGCCGCATGCCACTTGCAGTCAACCCGTTTTTGTTCAGCAAGCGGCTACCCTCAATACGGCTTTGCGAAAAAAATCTCCTGCCGAGCTAAAGGCAATCATGGGAATTTCTGACAAACTCGCCGAGCTCAATTGGACTCGAAACCAAAGCTTTTCGGTTCCCTTTACAGCCGATAATGCACGCCCTGCGGTGTATGCTTTTGATGGAGATGTCTATACTGGCCTCGACGCCTATACGATCGAGGAAGGCAAATGGGATACGCTCAACAATAGCTTACGTATCCTTTCAGGTCTTTATGGCGTACTCAAACCTTTTGATCTCATGCAGCCCTACCGCTTGGAAATGGGCACTTCTTTTGCAGTGAATGGCAGCAAGAATTTGTACGGTTTTTGGCAAGATAAAATCACTGCCCAACTCAATCGTGAACTCCAACCCGATGAGTGTGTCGTGAACCTTGCGAGTAAGGAATATGCCTCTGCTGTTTCTTTTGGGGATTTAAATGCAAATGTCATTGAACCTGTATTTAAAGATTACAAAAACGGTACGCTAAAAATCATTTCTTTTTATGCCAAAAAAGCCAGAGGATTGATGGCGCGCTACCTCATCGATACCAATGCCCAAACTGCTGATGATATATTGGGCTTTGACCGCGACGGCTACCGCTACAGTGAAGAACATACCACCGACCCTGCTGCACCTGTGTTTGTGCGCTAATCCACTTGAGTAAGTTTACCACCCAAAGGTCAGCCCAATGATGGGTTGGGGATCAATCATCGTTTTCCAAAATGCTTTGTCTGTGTTGCCTTCTGGCGATAATTCCACTGCATGCCAATTGACCTTTGTCATCCCCACGTTTTCAATTTGAATTCAATAGCAAGAATTTGATTGTTTCCAAAACATTTTGTTTCTTTAACATCACAAATCTTACCTATCATGAATTTATCTATAACCTGTGGTTTATCCACTCGTTTATTTTCGATTGTTTTTTTTCTCATTGGTCTTGGCTTTGCCCAGGCACAGCTCAACCTACCCAAAACCCTAGAAGACCCAGGAACGAGTCCTGCTTATACCATCAACTGGAATGATTATTCTGGGTCTTATACTTTTACCTTTTCTCAAATTCTTCCTAATAATGAATCCATTACTTTGATAGTTGGCAATCGCCACACCCCTTCATCCAAAATCCATATTCACAGGCGATCATCGACAGGCTATAGTACAAATCACTATCGATTCACCTATACAGATGATAATCACCTGACGCCATTTACTATTGCTACATTGGACACCATTCCCATATCTGCCAATCTGCAATTCCAGTTTACCCTAGACCCCTTTGTGGCACTCCAACAAGAGCGAAACCATCCCAATGAGAATCAACCGATCACCCCCTATTTTGGGGATCAAGCCAAATTGAGTCTTTATGCTGCTGACACGCAAGATCCCCCTGACGTAGTCGGAACTTGGGGTACTCCACTGACCTTTTCCACTGCAGAACTGAGCCTGTTGGGGGATACAGATGGGCATACGTTACTCTTGTCACAAAAGGGCGTTTCTACAGTGCGATCGGCTAATATTACCATTTCTGCCAATGCCAATACCCAGGCCATTGCCGATGCCATTCAAGATGCAGCAGCCCAAATTGAAATTTATGCCAAAGGGGTGGTACAAGAAGACGGTTCCTTATCGGTCTATGCTGATGAAGCTATCGAAATTACTGACAATCCCCCGGTCATTATCCCACTTGGTGAGTTGGACTATTTTTCTCAGTTTGATGAGCTGATCGAAAGCGGGTCTTCCGCTGATCGGCCAGATGCTCACACAGGGTCTGCTAGATCGACAAGTACTGGTGTGACGGGCTTTTCCCAGCCCAATGGTGTGGCTTGTTCTGGTGCAGTAACCTATGCCCAAGCGTTGGAACTCGTCGAAGCGGCAGGTGCTCGCTTACCAACCCTTCTAGAGTTGCAAGACGATGCGACTAGGGGAACGGGTTGTAACTATGACGTAAATTTTCTATGGACACAAACGGTTGGGAGTAATCCAGGAGAACGCATGGTTGATAAAGGAAGATATTCATCTTCAGCTCCCAAATCAATCGCAGAAACAGCAACGGCCTATGTGCGTTATATCTATGACAATGAGCCGATAACAAACACCCTTCCGTCAGATGTGTACCACGATTATGGAAAGCCATATACAGATGTAGGTGCCACGGCCATAGATGATGCAGATGGAGATTTGACGGCGAGTATCGTTACAGTCAATCCTGTGAATCCAAACAAAATAGGGACCTATACGGTAACCTACAATGTGACTGATTCTGCCGGCAATGCCGCAAATGAGGTGAGCAGAACAGTACACGTAGCCGACCTTAGCCCACCTGTGATTACCCCACTTGGTAATGTGGATTACTTTTCTCAGTTTGATGAGCTGATCGAAAGTGGGTCTTCTGTTGATCGGCCAGATGCTCACACAGGGTCTGCTAGATCGACAAGTACTGGAGTGACGGGCTTTTCCCAGCCCAGTGATGTGGCTTGTTCTGGTGCAGTAACCTATGCCCAAGCGTTGGAACTCGTCGAAGCGGCAGGTGCTCGCTTACCAACCCTTCTAGAGTTGCAAGACGATGCGACTAAGGGAACAGGTTGTGGTTATGACGCAAATTTGCTTTGGACACAAACGGTTGGGAGTAGTCCCGGTGAGAGATGGGTAGATACAGGAAACGCTGGGCACGCAAACGGCGGTGCGCAATCTATCGCAGAAACAGAAACGGCCTATGTGCGCTATATCTATGATAATGAGCCGATAACAAATGTCCGCCCGTCAGATGTGAATCTTGATGTTGACGAAGATTATACTGATGCTGGCGCCACAGCCACAGATTCATTCGATGGAGATTTGACGGAGAGCATTGTTACGGTCAACCCTGTCGATACTAGCACAGCGGGAACCTATACGATAACCTATAATGTAAGTGATGCTGCAGGGAACAACGCAGACGAGGTGACCAGAACAGTTATTGTTTATGCTACAACGCATGTAGATCATTTAAAAGCACAAACTCTTTGGATCTACCCAAACCCTGTTGACTTATTCTTGCACATCGCATATCAAAGTGCAACCAATGTGCAATACACGGTCTTTGACCTCTCCGGAAAGGAGTTGGCGACACAAAGTGCCAGTGGACAAACCCACCGCATCAACGTTAGTGACTTGTCCAAAGGGGTGTATTTGCTCACCGCAAAACTCGGCAACCAAAATCTGACACACCGTTTTGTGAAGGAATAACCCATTTTTTAATAACAATAATCCATTTCTTATGAAACCATTTACTTTAATCAACGACCAACTCACTCGTTTACTCTTTACGTTCTTTGCGTTTTTTGCGTTTGGCTTTGCCCAGGCACAGCTCGACCTACCCAAAACCCTAGACGACCCGGGAGTTAGCGCAAGTGCCACCATTTCTTGGCCAGATGAGGAAAGCACCGCATTGCTTTTCACAGATACTTCACTTGAAGATACAACAAGGATATATAATTTATTTTTAAATGATAACGATACTCACGTCATTTTGAGTAAACGATCGGATTATGCGGCTGCTTACCCCTTCACTTATGTGAGTGACACCCAGCTCACACCAGTTCGGATTTATGATAACGATTCGGTCTTGCTTGCCGATAACCCAGTATTTACCTTTTCCATAGATGCCTTTTTGATGGCACAATTCGAAAACCCATTAACTCCATTTTTTAACGCTATATTAGAGGATAATGAAATTAAAGTTCCAACATTAGAAATAACAGGAATTGACAGCACAGATGAAGTTATATCGCCTGATGGAACAATTGGCACCCCGATTTCTTTTTCCACTGCGGAGGTGGGTGTGTTGGGAGACACAGACGGGCATAGCTTACGTTTGGTACAAACGGGGGTTTCACCCGAGCTATCGGTTGATTTTGACATTCCTGCCGGTGCCGAAGCCCAGACCATTGCCGATGCCATTCAAGATGCAGCCATTCATTTTGAAATCTATGCCGAAGGGGTAGTACAAGAAGACGGTTCTTTATTGGTCTATGCCGATGAAGCCCTCGAAATTCGGGAAGCAACCTCCTTGTCTAACAGCAAAACCATAGATGACCCGGGAACAAATCCCAGTGCTAGCTTTACTTGGCCTGCGGGAGAAGAAACGATTCTTTGTGGTAATTTTTCAAATCCACGTAGCGAGAGAATTTACAATCTAACCCTAACGGCTGATGAAACAGGGGTGATCACGGATGAGAGATCTGTATATACTGCTGCTCATCCGCTATATTATGTCAGCGATGTCCAGACCACCCCAGTCCGCCTGTATGAAAACGATATCGTTTTGCTTGCCGATAACCCCGTATGGACCTTTTCTCTCGATCCCTTTGTGATGGCACAACACGATAATCCCATAACAGCCTATTTTGGAGCCAAAATTGTTGGTGGAGAGGAACGTTCAACAACAGTCCAAGTTTCAGGATTTAACACGACCTTTCGTGAGGCTAGCACTGGCACCACAGGTACCGCAGTTTCTTTTACGGCAGCTGAACTCACAAGCATTAGCGAAAGCAATACTCCACTGACGGTGATACAAACGGCTACGGGAGTTCGGAGTTCGGTGGTTGTCGGTGCTGATGCCGATGCCCAGGCCGTTGCCGATGCCATAAGGGAGGCCGCTTTTCCTTTGACGGTCTATATCCACTCAACGGTTGAGGACGATGGTTCGTTATCGATTTTCGCAGACGAAGCCATCAGCATTGCCTACCAGACTGCTACGGCAAGCATTAGCGAATTTGCAAAACAGGGCGTTTCGGTCTATCCCAACCCCGCGCAACAGCTTTTACATATCGACAGCCCCCAAGCCAGAACGGTAACATATACCGTTTATGATCTGGGAGGTAAGCGTTTGCTGACAGATCACCAAAGTGGCACAGCACACCGCATCAACGTTAGTGACTTGTCCAAAGGCGTATATCTGCTCACCGCAAAACTCGGCAACCAAAACCTGGTACACCGTTTTGTAAAAGAGTAGGAAAGTGAATCGTTGTTAGTTAATCGTTAACAATGAATCGTGAATTGAAACGTTATGTCATGCCGTGCTTGACACGGCATGCATCACTAAATTTACGTATTGTAGGCTATGGAAAAAATGGACTCCTACCGCCGGTAGATAAACCCACTCGTGGAGACCTGCCTTCGGCAAACAGGAGTAACAAAACCCCTATTCCCGATTAACAAATAACGCCTGCTCACAGATAACCAATCACTTCTGTTCCCTGAGAACGGGGTCTATCGAATGGTCTTGACAAACTCATGCACACTTTGGTTGCCATTTGCTTCCAGGTGCTTGATAAAGGCCGATCCAATAATGGCGCCTTGGCTATGGGCTACAGCCGCTTGATAGGTTTCTGCATTGCTGATTCCAAATCCGACAAGGAGTTTGGATTGGAGTTTCATATCGGCGATTCGTTGAAAATAGTGCTGTTGGGTATCTCCAAAACTACCTTGTGCGCCAGTGGTTGCTGCACTACTCACCATATAGATAAAGCCCTCAGACAGATCGTCGATATAGCGAATACGTTGGTCCGGAGTTTGGGGGGTAATCAAAAACATATTGAGTAGCCCATATTGTTGAAAAAGTTTTTGGTGTTGCTCCTGAAAGACATCAGCGGGTAGATCTGGGATGATAAGCCCGTCGATACCCACCTGTTGACAGCGTTTGCAAAAGCGCTCAACGCCATATTGCATCATGGGGTTGTAGTAGCCCATTACAATCAAAGGAACATGAATGCGATTGCGAATGCCTTCGAGTTGGGAAAAGAGTTTATCGGTGGTCATCCCATTGCGCAGGGCTTGTGTGGAACTTTCCTGTATGGTTGGTCCATCGGCAAGCGGATCGGAAAAGGGGAGTCCCAATTCGATCATGTCCACTCCTGCCTCTTGGAGTTGCTCCAAAATGGGAACGGTGTCTTCGAGTTCGGGAAAGCCCGCTGTGAAGTAGATGGACAAAAGTTTTTTGTCTTGGTTTAGCGTTTTGTTGATTCGATTCATTACAATTTAAAATAATCAATATAGGTATCCAGATCTTTGTCACCTCGCCCCGAGCAATTAAACAATACGATCTCATCGGGTTTAAAGGCTCTTTCATCTAAAACGGCAAAGGCATGTGCGGTTTCAATCGCAGGGATAATTCCCTCAGTTTGGGATAGGGTGAGTCCCCAATCCATCGCTTCTTGATCGGGAATCGAGATAAACTCCGCACGTTTGGATCGAAACAGATGCGCATGCATGGGACCAACACCTGGATAATCGAGTCCAGCGGAAATGGAGTAGGGTTCAGTAATCTGCCCATCTTCGGTTTGCATCAGTAGGGTTTTACTCCCGTGAATGATTCCTTCTTTTCCAAGGGCTGATGTGGCTGCACTTTCGCCAGTGTCGATTCCTTTACCAGCTGCTTCAACAGCGATTATATTCACGCGTTTGTCATCGAGGTAATGGTAGTATAAGCCAGCAGCATTGCTACCACCCCCAACACAAGCGACCACATGATCGGGATAGTCACGACCTTCGACTTCTAAAAGCTGGGCTTTACATTCTTCACTAATAACAGCTTGAAAACGCGCAACCATATCGGGATAGGGGTGCGGCCCCACCACAGAACCGATGATATAGTGTGTGTTCACAGGGTTGTTGATCCAATCGCGAATCGCTTCGTTGGTTGCATCCTTGAGTGTCTTACTCCCCGATTGTGCAGCGCGGACTTCTGCCCCGAGCATTTTCATACGTGCCACATTTGGTGCTTGACGTTTGATGTCCAATTCGCCCATAAACACCACACATTCAATTCCCATCAGCGCACAAACAGTGGCTGTGGCGACACCATGCTGACCCGCACCAGTCTCGGCAATAATGCGATTTTTTCCCAATCGTTTTGCAACCAAGATTTGACCGATGGTATTGTTGATTTTATGTGCTCCCGTATGACAAAGGTCTTCTCGCTTGAGATAGATTTTGGTGTTGTATTTTTCCGATAGTCGAGAGGCATAATAGAGGGGCGTTGGCCGACCGACATAGTCGCGGAGAAGCTGGTCAAATTCAGATTTGAAATCCGCTTGTGCTGTAATTTCTAAATAATTTTGTCTCAATTCCTCTACATTGGGATAGAGCATTTCGGGAATGTATGCCCCGCCAAAATCTCCATAATACCCTTTTTCATTCACATGATAACTCATAGCTGTACACGTCGTTTAAATTCTTTAATCTCTTCAATTTTTTTTACTCCTGGTTCACTTTCAAATTGGCTGTTGATGTCCAATGCATAAATTGGTAGATTGCGTTTGCGAATTTCGGCAATTGCATCCACATGACCTAGACCGATGCCTCCGCTGAGAAAGAAAGGCGTATCTAAGGAGTAGCCCATCAGGAGTTCCCAGTCAAATGCGGTACCATTCCCTCCAGGGAGAGGACCTTGGGTGTCAAACAAAAAATAGGTGCAATGGTCTTGATAGGGGGCAAGGATGTTAAAATCAAAATCAGGGCCAATCCGAAAGGCCTTAATCACTTCACCTAAGCCCAACAAGGCAGCGCATTGTTTCGGGCTTTCGTCACCATGGAGTTGAACGGCATCAAGTCCAAATAATTTAACTTTTCTTTTGATCTGCTCTGTTGTTTCGTTTACAAAGACCCCTACTTTTTTGATCGCTTTGGGAATATCAGACGGAATCGTTGCACAATATCGTTTGGAGGGTTCCCAAAAGATAAAACCCATATAATCGGGCTGGAGACTCGCCAAAGCCGTTATATTTTTGGTTTCCCGCATGCCACAAACTTTGAGTTTCATTTGGCGAGTGATTTGATAAAGTTTTTAGCCGATACCCCAGGGTCAGCTGTTTTCATAAAGTGTTCCCCCATCAAAAACCCTTGGTATCCACAGTCTCGCAGTTCGAGAACACTTTCTGGTGAGGAGAGTCCACTCTCCGACAATTTGACGAATTCGGTAGGGATTTGATCGACCAAGGATTTACTTGTTTCCAGACTGACACGAAAGCTCGTGAGGTCTCTGTTGTTTACGCCGATCATATCGATAGATGGCATGATGGACTTTTCCAATTCATCTGCATTGTGAATCTCCAATAAGACCTCCATGCCGAGCTGTTGTGCAAGTGCTGAAAGAGTTTGAATATCGTGTCTTTGCAAACAAGCTGCGATCAGCAAAATCGCATCCGCTCCATTGGCCTTGGCTTCCAAAACTTGGTATTCATCGACCATAAATTCTTTTCGCAACAGGGGAAGTGAACAGGCCTGTCGTGCGAGGAGTAAGTCTTCGAGCGAACCACCAAAGTACTGGTTATTGGTCAGCACGGACATTCCTGCCACACCTGCCGACGCATAGCCCTGTGCGACATCCGTCAGGCGAAGACCAAAATTGATGTTTGGCTTCGAGGGGGATCGACGTTTGTGTTCTGCGATGATACCTTGGGTTTCGACGATACGTTGACGGAGAGAATTGGTCTGCCGTTCAAATAGCGGACTAGACTCAAGACGGTCAATAGGAACAATTTTCTTTTTAAGCACCAAGTCCTTTTGAATGTCGTTTACAATCTGTTGAAGGATGTTCATTTTGCACTGAGTTGTTGAAGGGTTTGCAGTGCTTGCAGTGCTTTGCCCGATTCGATTGATTCTACGGCATGGGCATAGCCCTCTTGACTACTACAAGCTTTGGCAGTGGCGATGGCAATACCAGCGTTGGCGCAAACCACTTGTTTTTGCGCTTCTGTGCTTTTGCCTTCTAGCACACCCATAAAAATAGCAGCAGCAGCATCTATCGAGTCACCACCCCCGATTTGTAAAGGTTCTAGTTTTTCCAAGCCAAAACTGGCCGCGTTGATCGTGGCTGTTCCACTGTTAGATACCACTTTTGTGTCTCCTGTGAGGGAGATTTCATCATAACCGTCTAAGGCATGGAGTACACTGTATTGTTGGTTGGTCTCTTCCAAGACATAGCGATAAATTCGTTGGAGTTCAAGGTTAAATACGCCCACCATTTGTTTGTTGGGTTTAGACGGATTTACAAGAGGCCCGAGCATATTAAAAAAGGTTTTCAGTCCGAGATCACGTCGAATGGGGGCAACATGTTTCATTGCGGGGTGAAATAAAGGAGCATGAAGAACACAAATTCCTGCCTTTTCGATGCAGTGTTGCAAAAAGTCTTGTTCATTCGAAAATCGAATACCCAAGTGTTCCATCACATTACTCGATCCACAGGAAGAAGAAACACCATAGTTTCCGTGTTTTGCCACAGCGACTCCAGCACCAGCCGTTACAAAAGAGGCAAGCGTGGAGATATTAAAGGTGTCTTTCCCGTCTCCGCCAGTGCCACATAGGTCGATGGGGTCATAGTCCGACAAGTCAATGGCAATACAAAGATCTAGGAGAGCAGCACGAAAACCAGAAAGCTCATCGACCGTAATCGGGAGCATCATATAGGTGGTTAAAAATGCTGCTACTTGATGCGAATTGCATTTGCCTTGGCCAATTTCAAGTAAGGTGGTCTTGGCCTCGTCTTTTGTCAAACTTTGGTTCTGGATTCGTTTTTCTAATATCGCTTTCATTTTACATCTTTAACCAGTTGTTCAACAATTGCTTTCCTTCAGGGCTTAAAATGGACTCAGGATGAAATTGAACGCCATAAATGTCGTACACCTTATGTTTCATTGCCATCACTTGCCCATGGTCTTCCTCTGCCAAAAGGACAAGCTCATCAGGTAAGGGCTTTTCGACCACCCAAGAGTGATAACGCCCAACTTCAAATTGCTTGCCCAAGCCCGCAAAAAGTGGGTCATCGACAAGAACTTGAATGGGGGTTGCTACGCCATGATAAACTTTGTCGAGGTTGGTCAGGGATCCGCCAAAAACCTCGCCGATAGCTTGATGCCCCAAACAGACTCCCAATATGGGTTTGGTTTTGGCATAAGCATCAATGATGGGTTTTAACAGCCCCGCTTCGTCTGGAATACCAGGACCAGGAGACAATACGATTTTATCATAATCTGCGACCTCTTCGATGGTGAGTTGGTCGTTTCGCTTTACGGTTACCACACAATCGAGCTCTTCGAGATAATGAACCAAATTATAGGTAAAGGAATCGTAATTATCAATGACAAGTATGTGCATAGTTATAGTTTTTCAGCTTCTTCAAGGGCTTTGTTGAGGGCTCCCAATTTGTTATAGACCTCTTGTAATTCGTTTTCAGGTTTGGACTCCGACACCACCCCAGCACCAGCTTGATAGTGCAAGACATTGTTTTTGCTCAAAAAAGAGCGAATGATAATGGCATGATTGTAATTGCCGTCAAAGTCCATAAATCCGATTGCACCTCCATAAAAAGCACGACTTCGATTTTCGTATTCGTCGATGAGTTGCATCGCCCGATGCTTGGGGGCCCCGCTCAGCGTTCCAGCAGGGAAGGTGTCAGCGACAATTTCCATGGTGTCTCGGTTTTCTTTTTTCATGGCCGTAACCTTTGATACAAGATGAATAACGTGAGAATAGAATTGAATCTCTCTGTTTTTTTCGACCTGTACACGATTGCCGTTTCGACTGAGGTCGTTTCTTGCCAAATCGACGAGCATCACATGCTCGCTATTTTCTTTTTGGTCTTTTGCGAGTTCCTTGGCACGCTCGGCATCCTGTTTGTCATTGCCCGTTCTGCGAAAGGTACCCGCAATTGGGTGAATCTCTGCTTTTCCATCCTTAACAACCAATTGTGCTTCGGGTGAACTGCCAAAAATTTGGTACTCCCCAAAATCAAAATAAAATAAATAGGGGGACGGGTTGACCGACCGAAGAACACGATATAGGGTGAAGTCGTCCCCAACAAATGGTTGGGAAAAGCGTCTTGACAATACAATTTGAAATACATCGCCACGATAACAATGATGAATTCCCTTTTTGACAAGCTCGACAAACTCATCATCTGTCAAATTGGAATGGGGTTCTCCTTGGCGTGAAAAAGAATGCGTTGTGGGATTTGGTGCTTGTAAAACGGCAACAACCTCATCTAGATTGCTATCCGCATCAAAGCAATGCGCGTAGAGATGTGCCTCATTGTTAAAAACATTGATTGCAATAACGTTTTGGAAAAGCGCATAATACAATTGCGGAATATGAACATCTTCCTCTTTTTCCGAAAACTGAATGTCTTCAAAATGCTGGACAGCATCATAGGAGGTAAAGCCAAACAAGCCGTTGGATACAAATCTCTCAGATTTAAAATTTCCTGAAAACTGCTTGGCAAAATCACTGCAATACTTGGCCACACGTTCGTTATCTGTCAGTTGGATTTGTTTGGATTTCCCATCGGGATAGCGCATGGACAACATCTGATTTTGGAGCTTGATATCCGCAATGGGATTAAAACAGATATAGGCCACACTATTGTCGTTGACCCCATAATCCGAGCTTTCCAAAAGAATACTATTTGGGAAATTGTCTCTGATTTTCAAATACATATTGACAGGCGTCATGGTATCTACGAGCAATTTGCGATGATGTGTCTGTAGTGCGTACTTCATAGGTTTCACAATAAAAAAAGGCCTGTCGTGATGACAAGCCCTTTGGTATGTATATACGAGGTGTGTCTCACGACTGTGCGTAACAAGCAGACCACCAAGTATTGATATTTTTCATTTACGAGTCAAATATATAAATCAAGTATCAACTAGACAACTCAAATGAAAAATTATTTATTGTTGTGCGATCCATCACAATACCCGTTGGGGTTTTGTGTGTTTCCACATCCGCATTTTGGACGATCGATTTTCATAGCTTTCAATTTTTAAAATGTTAATGTAACATTGAGGTCAAACTCATTGTAGATGACACGGTCTCCGAGGTTGTCAAAAAAACTGTCAGAACCATATCGAACATTGTATTTGGAGCGATCGATTTTGACTTTGGCTGTAGCTGTATTGCCATCAACAGTCATGGGAAAAATCACGGGATGGGTTTGCCCTTTGATTGTAAAATCTCCAGTTACCGAATATCCATCAGCAGTTTGTTCGACTGCAGTGATCACCATGGTGGCACTTGCAAATTGATCTACGCCAAAGAAATCAGCAGAGCGAAGGTGTTTTTCCAAGTTCGCTTTCTTTTTCCCCTCAAGGCTGGTCACTTGTATGCTCGTCATGTCTACCACAAAGTTTCCTCCTGTCAGTGTGCCTTCTTCAAAATCGAGCTCACCACTTTCCAGTTCAATTGTACCCCAACGCTCATAGGCAATTTTATAGGCCTTCCACTCAATCGTGGCAGCGGTAATGGGAATCGGCTTAATACTGCCAAATGCGACAGTCGTCATTAGCAATAACGTAAGTAAAAAATAGGATTTGATTTTCATAATATAGAATTTAGATTAAAGTGTAACGAATAGTTTTTTATAGTTGTCTAACAGGGTTGTCAATTCTTTTTCGGACAGTCTGCTTGCGACTTCATTTTCTTTTTTATCAATCACAGGATCAATGCTGTTCAGGAGTTTAAGCCCCGCTTCGGTGATGTTGATTTCAACCATCCTTCGGTTTTCAGCACAGGGCTTCCGATCGACCAGTTTTTTCTCCAATAATCGATCCACAATCCGCGTTGTATTACTCGTTTTGTGAATCATTCGAGAGGTGATGTATTGCAGTGATGCTGGTTTTTCCTGACATCCCCGTAAAATTCGCAATACATTAAACTGCTGAATACTCAACCCATAAGGGTGTAAAGCACAACTGATTTCATCACTCATAAATTGGCCTAAACGCATACTCTGAATGACTAATGATCTTGCTAACATATTGAATTGTATTTACAATTGTTGTATATACAAATATAGTACTAATTTTTAATTCACTAAAATTTTTTATACATTTAATGGATGTGGAAAAACTATTTGTTTATTGTTTTATTATTAACGGGCTGTATGTATCTTGGGCCCAAACAAAATAGCATGTCAGATCTATCACAAAATGAATGGGCTCAGGCCTTAATCGATCAACCCGAATCAGTTGTGTTGGATGTACGCACAGAAGAAGAATTTGAAAGCGGATACATTCCCAACGCAAAAAACATCGACCTGCGAATGGGTCCTGGTTTTATCGACGAAATCAACAGCCTGGACAAGAACAAATCGTACTATGTATATTGTCGTTCGGGGGCGAGGAGCGCGCAAGCCGTACAATTGATGCGCGACTTGGGCTTTGCCGAAGCCTATAATTTACTAGGAGGTATTTTGGAGTGGGAAGGTGAAGTGATAGAGTAGAGGCGTGCCCCAAATGTGATGAATGAAAAACTACTGTATTACCTATGGCAGCAACAGCTAGCTAACAAACCGATGATGACGACCGACCAGCGGGAACTGGTTGTCGTACGAGCTGGGCAGCGCAACACCAACAGTGGTCCTGATTTTTTGTTTGCGCAACTCCAATTGGATAAGATGACTTGGGCGGGGCATGTAGAAATGCACATCAAAAGCTCGGACTGGTACGCTCATAATCACCATATCGATAAGGCCTATGACAATGTCATTCTTCATGTGGTATGGGAGGAGGATATGCCTGTTTTTACTTCGGATGACCATCCATTAGCCACCGTTGTTTTGCGTGATTTTGTTGACAAGACACTCATACACCGCTACCAAGAACTATCCACTTCTGATCTTTGGATTCCCTGTGCAAACCGAATCAAACACATCGACCGATTTAAACAAATGGCTTTTTTTGATCGTCTTTATGTGGAACGACTGGCTCAAAAAACCAAAGTGTTTCAGCAATGGCTCGAGCAAACTGCCAACGACTGGGAAAATGTTTTGTTTATTGCTCTGGCCAAAGGATTTGGACTCTCTGTCAATGGCTTAGCGTTTGCAGCGATTGCGCAATCGATTCCTTTTTCTATTATTCGAAAGACCCAAGATCATGAGGAATTGGAAGCTTTGCTGTTTGGTCAAGCAGAGATGTTGAAAACTGAAATGGACGACGCTTATTTGGAAAAGCTCCAAAAAAAATATCGCTATGCACAACACAAACTTCAATTGAATACTGTCAATGAGAAAGTCAAATTTTTTAGAATGCGCCCCAGTGGTTTCCCCACCATCCGTTTGTCTCAATTGGCACAGCTTTATGTTCTTCACTCACAGCTCCTGGACAAGATTGTCGAGGGAGACCCACAAAAAAATGTTGAGCAGGTATTTCATGTATCCACATCGGACTATTGGTCAACCCATCATGTATTTGGTAAAGAGCACACAAAGCGAAAGAAAGGATTAAGTAAATCATTTCTTGATTTGCTGATTATCAACACCTTGATTCCATTTTTGTTTTGCTACTACAAAGCGCATGGGATCAACAAAACAGATGATCTCATTTCGTGGGCGAGCTCGATTCAGGCAGAGTCGAATAGTACCATACGCGCATTTTCTTCCTTGGGAGTCAGTGCTGCATCGGCGCTTGACAGTCAGGCCTTGCTCCAACTTAAGCATGCGTATTGCGACCAAAAAAAGTGTCTTTCCTGCTCATTTGGGCAAGAGTTCATACAAACTTGATATATTTGTAAGCATGAGGGTAGCACATCGCATTCGTCACCAGCTGGAACGGCATGGCTTTGAAGTCTGTTCACGTCTTGCAGATCGTTTGGGAATGCGTGCCAGACCAGTCCGCCTATTTTTTATTTATATTAGTTTTTTTTCCTTGGGGATTGGCTTTGCGGTTTATCTTACCCTTGCCTTCTGGCTCCGACTCAAAGATCTGGTCTATGCCAAACGAACCTCAGTTTTTGACCTTTAACTTTCTTCTATGAAACGATTTATTTTTACAGCCATCGCACTTTTTTTCTCATCCTTTTCTTTTGCGCAAGATCGTGGTCTCGACGACCGCATCAATGAGGCGTTTACGCCAATAGCAGATTGGTGGGGTGCGGTTGTTTTACACAATTTTCCGGGAACATCCATTCCAACGATTATTTTTCTACTTGTTGGGGGCGCTTTGTTTTTTACAACTTATTTTGGGTTTATCAACGTGCGTCGTTTTCCTTTGTCGATTAACGTCGTTCGTGGGAAATTCGATCATATCGATCACCACCAAGTTGATCAAAAAGCAGCAGTAAATGTTGTTGACGGCGACGTTGTTGATACGATTAAAGACGAAAGTAAAGACGGTGAGGTCAGTCATTTTCAAGCACTTGCTACGGCCGTTTCAGGAACGGTTGGTAATGGAAATATTGCTGGAGTCGCTTTGGCTATTGCCATTGGTGGGCCTGGTGCGACATTTTGGATGATTCTATGTGGACTGATTGGGATGTCCACAAAATTTGTTGAATGTACCCTTGGTGTCAAATACCGTGATATTGGAGAGGATGGAACTGTTTATGGTGGCCCCATGTATTATCTGACAAAAGGGCTTAAAGAAAGAGGATTTGCGCGTATGGGTCGTTTTCTTGCTGTCACCTTTGCCTTACTGTGTATTGGTGCATCTTTTGGAGGAGGAAACGCCGCCCAGTCTAACCAAGCAGCCATGCAGTTGGTGAGCTCATTTGGTATGGAAGGCGGGAGTGCACGAACAATCATCGGAGTAGTGATGATGATTTTTGTTGGAATTATCATTATTGGAGGAATCAAACGAATCGCATCCGTGACCGAAAAAATAGTGCCTTTTATGGCGCTCTTATATGTTGGGGCTTGTTTGTATATAATCCTCACAAACTTTTCATTTGTAGATGATGCTTTTGCCATGATTTTCACACAGGCATTCAATCCACAAGCAGGTCTAGGGGGTCTGTTAGGGGTATTGATCACTGGTTTTCGAAGAGCAGCGTTTTCCAATGAGGCGGGTGCTGGTTCTGCATCCATTGCGCACTCAGCGGTAAAAACCAAATATGCTGCTTCGGAAGGGCTGGTTGCCTTGCTCGAACCCTTTATCGATACCGTTATTATTTGCACCATGACGGCACTAGTTATTATTATTTTTAACGGTGACCAAACCATATTTAGCTATGGCGGAGAAAACGGTATTGTGATGATTGACGGCGTGGCAGCTGAAGGCGCTGCGATTACAGCCGCCGCCTTTGCCAATTACATTTCATTTTCTGGACCATTTTTAACAATTGCAGTCGTTTTGTTTGCGATATCAACCATGATTTCGTGGTCGTACTATGGTTTGCAATCATGGATGTTTGTTTTCGGAAAAAGCAAAATATCAGACTACACCTACAAAATTTTGTTCTTGTTGTTTATTGTTATTGGTGCAGCCGGAGACATGTCTGCGGTCTGGACTTTTTCAGATGCCATGATTCTGGCACTTGTTTTTCCAAATATGATTGGTTTGTTCTTCCTGTATCCAAAGGTCAAAGAAGAATTGCAAAGATATTTAAAAGCTGTGCGAGCTTAAACAGTAAAAATCAATACAGTATGCCCCAATTTTCGCGATGGACACGTCCACAAAGACGTGGGTTACTTTTTTTAGCATTGGTTTTTGTTGTTGGACATTTTTTACTGTTTTTTGTAAGTCAAGAACAACACGACACAACACTTTTACACCCCTTGCCTGATCATCTTGTCGCCAAGCGGGACTCCTTACAGCAGCAATCGACGAAGAAAGACACCATCTATCCCTTTAACCCCAATCGACTTTCAGCATGGCATGCCTATCGCTTGGATTTGCCAAAGTCTATAGTAGCTACCATTCAATCTCGTGTTGGTCAAGAACGCTATTTTCAAACCGCCCAGGAGTTTAAAGAATTCGCTGGCATACCAGACCAAAAATGGCAAGAAATTGAGCCACTTATTCGATTTCCAAAATGGCAAACCAAACATCATGTAAAGAAAACGAAAAGACGTAAAAAACAGCTCAATACTGCTACTGCGCAAGACTTGGAGGCTGTCTATGGAATCGGGCCCGTTTTGGCCGCAAGGATTCTATCATCTCGTCAAGAACTCAATGGTTTTTTGGTCAGAGATCAGGTGCAAGATATTTGGGGGATCGATACGCCAACCTTAACAAATCTTTGGGAGTCATTTTCGTTGGACTCTGTGCCCAATCATTCGATTGATCTCAACACGGCCACGATTTCTGATTTGGCAAAAACCCCCTATATCAGTACCAGTTTGGCAAGTCGCATTGTGGCATATCGGACATTTCGTGACGGGAAAATCAGCTGGAAATCAATTGCGGATAAATTTCAACTCGATTCGATACGCATTGCTAGAATTGCCTTATATTTGAAATAAAAAAATTGCTGAAATAGATATGGATACTGCTTCTTATGACATGATAGAAACGGCTACAGAAACGAAACAACTTGTTGCAGACTCGGCACGTGATTTTGCTCATCAGTTCATCAAACCACATGTGATGGATTGGGATGAAGCGCAGCACTTCCCTGTCGAGGTGATGAAACAAGCGGGTTCTTACGGTTTCCTCGGGATGCTTGTCCCAGAAGAATATGGTGGTTCAGGTTTTGGATATCACGAATATGTGGCTGTGGTTCAAGAAATCTCGAAAGTTGATCCGTCCATCGGCTTGTCAATCGCAGCACACAACTCATTGTGTACCAACCATATTTTAAAATTTGGTTCAGCGTCTCAAAAATCACGTTGGTTGCCCATACTAGCTTCTGGTGAATGGATTGGTGCTTGGGGTTTGACAGAGCACAATACGGGTTCGGATGCAGGTGGTATGAATTCAACTGCCATTCAAGACGGAGATCATTGGATACTGAACGGAACTAAAAATTTTATTACACATGGCATCTCCTCAGATGTAGCTGTTGTGATTTTCCGAACTGGAGAAAAAGGGGACAGCCACGGAATGACTGCCTTTGTGATTGAGCGTGGTACTCCTGGATTTTCATCTGGGAAAAAAGAGGATAAACTCGGGATGCGTGCCTCAGAAACTGCTGAACTGATTTTTGACCAGTGTCGGATTCCAGACGAAAATCGTCTTGGCGAAGTTGGGGAAGGATTTGTCCAGTCAATGAAAATTTTGGACGGTGGCCGAATTTCGATTGCTGCATTGTCTTTGGGAATTGCTCGTGGGGCTTATAAAGCCGCACTTCAATATGCAAAAGAGCGTGTTCAGTTTGGAAAGCCAATCAGTAGCTTTCAAGGGATATCTTTTAAGCTTGCGGATATGGCCACACAAATTGAAGCAGCAGAGTTGCTCACCCAACAAGCAAGTCAAATGATCAACGAAGGCAAAAAGATGACCAAACAAAGTGCCATGTGCAAATTGTATGCCTCAGAGGCCTGTGTTCATATCGCCAATGAAGCGGTGCAGATTTTTGGAGGGTATGGTTATTCCAAAGAATTTCCTGTCGAGAAATTTTATCGCGATGCCAAGCTTTGTACAATTGGAGAAGGTACTTCTGAAATTCAGAAAGTTGTGATTGCCAAGCAAATTTTAAAATAAACCGTTGCCGACTTGCAAATTAAACTTATATTTGCAGCAAATATTAAAGGAAGGAGGTCGTAGCTTATGTTAATTATACCAATTAAAGACGGAGAAAATATCGATCGCGCTCTCAAGCGTTTCAAAAGAAAATTTGATCGCACAGGCGCTATGAGACAATTGCGTGAACGCAAAAACTTTACAAAACCTTCTGTCGCACGTCGTGCGGAAATTCAAAAAGCGCAGTACATTCAAAAACTCCGCGATAAAGAGGAAATCTAAACCTCCAATTAAGCAACAAAAATATTGCACCGAACATGAGTTTTTACTAACTTGTGTTCGGTGTCTTAGTTTTGTCTATGTCCTTATCAGCTTTTATCGACTACATTGTATTGGAGAAACGCTTTTCTCCACATACCCAAAACGCATACCGAAAAGACCTTGAAAGATTTGCGACCTATTGTAAATCGCACTACCAACTGACTAACTTGGCGCAAGTCGAATATCCCATTATTCGGGAATGGATTGTACACCTATCATCTACGGGCCTTAAGAGCCAAAGCATCAATAGAAAATGTTCTGCTCTAAAGAGTTACTTTCGGTTTTTACAAAAAATAGGCGAGATCGATCAGTCGCCGATGCAATTTCACCGTCAGCTGAAGGCGACACCAAAATTGGTAGTGCCTTTGACAGAAAAAGAGTTTCGTGCAGTGATTGAGATGTATGACCATAGCGATTTTGAAGGGTCACGCGATGCGTTGATTCTTGAACTTTTGTACACAACTGGAATGCGACGTGCGGAGTTGCTTTCGTTGACCTTGGATGCGATTGATCGAAACAACCGACAATTGCAAGTTGTGGGAAAGCGAAATAAAACCCGGATTATTCCATTGTTGCCAAAGGTCATTTCACAAATGGATGGCTATTTAGCTCATCGAAATCAAATTGAAAAAGCCAAAGGATCCAAGTGGTTGTTTGTCAGTCGGAAAGGAAAGGAGCTCAACCCATCGCACATCTATAAATGTGTGACTACCTACCTCGCCAAAGTCTCCACCAAAGAGAAAGTCAGTCCGCATGTATTGCGACACACCTTTGCAACGCATTTGCTCAATCGTGGCGCAGACATCAACAGTATTAAAGAAATTTTGGGACATAAAAGTCTGTCTTCGACTCAAATCTATGCCAAAGTACAACTCCCCAAAATGAAACAGGATTATCTAACCGCCCATCCACGCGCCTAGTCGCAGGGCATAAACACTAGCATTATGAAAATAAATATTCAAACCGTACACTTTTCCATGAATTCCAACCTGCAAAATTATATTGACAAACGATTGTCAAAACTCAGCTTGTATTACAGCCGTATCGTGAGTGTTGACTTGTATTTAAACCTCGACAACCAATCGAGTCAGACCAATAAATCTGTTGAGCTACGCGTAAATATCCCTGGTGATGATGTGGTCGTTGGTAAAAAAAGTGAATCGTTTGAAAAGTCGATCGACATGGCTGCCTCTACTGCCGAACGGATGTTAAAGCGACGAAAAGAAAAAGCGCGAATTTCGTAAACAATTTTTGAAACAAAAATGCTTTGAATAAAAAAAAATAATTAGATACATTTGCAAACCGCTTTCAAGCGGTAGTTGCCGATGTAGCTCAGCTGGCTAGAGCAGCTGATTTGTAATCAGCAGGTCGTGGGTTCGAGTCCCTCCATCGGCTCAACTAAATTAGATCATTGACATTTTGGGGAGATACTCAAGCGGCCAACGAGGACAGACTGTAAATCTGTTGGTTTTACCTTCGCAGGTTCGAATCCTGCTCTCCCCACTATCGAAAGTTTAATAATGCGGGAGTAGCTCAGTTGGTAGAGCGTCAGCCTTCCAAGCTGAATGTCGCCGGTTCGAACCCGGTCTCCCGCTCAACAAGGTCATGCCAAACGGCCTGCACTGCCGATGTAGCTCAGGGGTAGAGCGTTTCCTTGGTAAGGAAGAGGTCACGAGTTCAAATCTCGTCATTGGCTCACTGATTATCAGAGAGTTACGTAATTCAAGCTCATTTTTCAGATTCTTAAAACGAACTTCAAACGAACTCTTTTTCCCATTTCTTCTTTTTTTCCTGTTTTTACCCACTTCTATTTTTTCCTTAAATTAGTACCACTAAAAACAATACGATGAAGAAACTATTACTCTTACTATTGATTGCGCCTATGTTTGGAAACTCTCAAATTCCAAGCGGCTTAGAATTAACTGACATTATTTCGGTTAATCCATACTATGATGGGCAACTAACAGTTCCTAACGGTAAAGTATGGTACATTAGACTATTCGGGAACGATAGTGCAAGGGGATATAAATTTTTCCCCGAAAAAAATGACCCAAGCAGCGAAACTCAGGGTATTCTTTTAGGGGTGAACAATAATGATGAAGGAATTCAATCTTTACCACTATTACACCCTGCAGGAACAATAATAGATTATGCTTATGAAGACTTTTCGGCTTTTTATATTTATGAATTTACAACGTTGGGAAATGATTTTAATAACTCTTTATCTTTTGAGGAACAATCAGATTTTACCCCTACACTCTATCCCAACCCTACATCATCTTTATTAGCACTAAACAGCGATAAAGAGTACGACATTGAAGTATACGATATGGCAGGGAATAAAGTAATGGCACTAAAAGGAAATACGATTGATATGTCGCACCTTTCCTCTGCTACTTACATAGTTAAAGCACTTGATAAAGTAGAGAACGAAGAAGTGAGTTATAAGGTTGTAAAGAACTAATCCACCCACTTTATTAGGTTCTTAAAGTCTATGCTCTGATACTCTGTATCCGGGTATTTTTCTACCTGCTTCATAGTAGGCAAAGTATACCTCAATCCTATCTCGATCAAACGTATACGTTCTGCAGTAGTACACTCGTTTAGATCTATGCTATCAATAGCACCATCTAAGACGGATTGTACCTTTTGTTTGACCTCAGCTGTGAGCTTGTTTGGTGCGCCTTTTTTATACCCAATATTTATTTATCTTTAGATTCTAAATCTCAATATCATGAACGAACAGCAAATCCTTGAAAGAGCTGAAAACATCGTCAGCTTTAAATCACATCTTCTGGTTTATATTCTTGCCAACATATTTTTATTTGGTGTAGATCTCTACGATAATGGTCACGTTAATTGGGCTATTTTCTCGTTTTTGGGTTGGGGCATTGGTTTAGTCTCTCATTATTTTTCGGTTTTCAACCCATTCTTTTCAGTCGAGAAGGAAGTGGAAAAACTGAATAAAAAGCACAAAAGAAGTTAGCTACGTCATTAAATGTTTGCCTTTGCTTGCTTTGTTAATCATGTAATGGTATTTAGGGTCTAGCAAAGCGCAAAGAGTCGGCTGTGATTCACCAATTTTATTATTGATTTTTTGCAGTAGAAAAGTTGATTAAATCCCCTTTGCTTGTAAATCGAAAATTTTTAAGATGACAGCAAGGATTGTTAATAATAAATAATTATATTTGCGCTCATTTTAAAAGCATAAACGAAATACATTATGGCAAAGGAAACTTTTGATCGGTCGAAACCCCACCTAAACATTGGAACGATAGGGCACGTTGACCACGGAAAAACAACTCTTACGGCTGCAATCACCAAAGTATTAGCTGACGCTGGATATTCAGAGGCGCGAAGCTTTGACCAAATTGACAACGCACCTGAGGAAAAAGAAAGAGGGATTACAATCAATACCTCACACGTTGAATATCAAACGGCAAACCGTCACTATGCACACGTTGACTGTCCTGGTCACGCCGACTATGTCAAGAACATGGTTACTGGTGCTGCACAAATGGACGGAGCGATCCTTGTGGTTGCTGCGACAGATGGTCCGATGCCACAAACTCGCGAGCACATCCTTCTTGGACGTCAGGTTGGGGTGCCACGTATTGTTGTATTCCTAAACAAAGCTGATATGGTTGATGACGAGGAATTACTTGAACTCGTCGAGATGGAAGTACGTGAGCTATTAAGTTTTTATGACTATGACGGTGACAATGGTCCTGTTATTCTTGGATCTGCTCTTGGCGCCCTGAACGGGGAGCAAAAGTGGGTTGACTCAGTCATGAAACTCATGGAAGAGGTTGATAGCTGGATTGAATTGCCAAAACGTGATGTTGATAAAGACTTCTTGATGCCAATCGAGGATGTATTTTCAATTACAGGTCGTGGTACAGTAGCAACTGGTCGAATCGAAACAGGTGTTGCAAATACTGCAGATGCAGTTGACATTATCGGTATGGGAGCTGAAAAACTAGACTCTACCATTACTGGTGTTGAGATGTTCCGTAAAATATTAGATCGCGGTGAAGCGGGTGACAACGTAGGAATCCTTCTACGTGGTATCGAGAAAACAGATATCAAAAGAGGTATGGTAATTTGTAAGCCAGGCTCAGTTACTCCACATGCCAAGTTCAAAGCTGAGGTGTATATTCTGAAAAAAGAAGAGGGTGGTCGTCACACGCCATTCCACAACAATTACCGTCCTCAGTTTTATGTTCGTACAACAGACGTTACTGGTAACATCAACCTTCCTAGCGGAATTGAAATGGTAATGCCTGGTGACAACCTAACGATCGAGGTAGATTTGATCCAACCCATTGCATTAAGCGTTGGTTTGCGATTTGCGATCCGTGAAGGTGGTCGTACGGTAGGAGCTGGTCAGGTGACAGAAATCCTAGACTAAATTATTAATATACGTTCATTATATAAGGTGTCATGCTGATGCATGACACCTTTTGTAACAGATTAAATAAGGTGTATCGAACTTCGAAAAGTGAGGTACAGGAGCGCGAACACCAACAGAGACGGGTTTAGCTCAGTTGGTAGAGCACTGGTCTCCAAAACCAGGTGTCGGGAGTTCGAGCCTCTCAACCCGTGCAAATTGTAAGTATTGCTATGATTCAATATGTGAAAGATTCTTTTGAGGAACTAAAAAAACATGTGACTTGGACGTCTTGGTCCGAATTACAACGACTCACAACAGTTGTCATTGTTTTTTCGATTCTCTTTTCCCTTGCCATATGGGGTGCTGATTCAGTTCTTTCACGAGCCATTAAATTTTATTTCCAACTCATTTCATAATCACAACGATGACAGATACAGATGAAAAAAAGTGGTATGTTGTTCGGGCAGTGAGTGGCCAGGAAAATAAAATTAAGACCTATATCGAGTCTGAAATTGAAAGACATGGTCTTTCAAGTTTTGTGGAGGACGTTCTTGTACCAACTGAAAAAGTGATACAAATCCGAAAAGGAAAAAAAATTAATAAAGAGCGTGTGTTCTTTCCAGGTTATATTATGGTGAAGGCCAATTTGTCTGGGGAAGTTCCACACGTGATTCGTTCGATTACAAACGTAATCGGATTTTTGGGGGAAACCAAAGGTGGCGAGCCAGTTCCGCTTCGTAGTTCTGAAGTTAACAGAATGCTTGGGAAAGTCGATGAATTGGCGGCTCAGTCCGATAATGTTGCGATTCCATTTACATTATCAGAAACTGTAAAAGTTATTGATGGACCTTTTAATGGATTCAATGGAACGATTGAAAATATCAATGAAGAAAAACGCAAGTTGGAAGTGATGGTGAAAATATTTGGTCGAAAGACCCCACTAGAGCTTTCCTACATGCAAGTAGAGAAAATATAATTAAGTGTTACAATTATCCGATTTCAAAGCAGCTTTCATGCGGAGAGGTCAATACGTTTAAACAATGGCAAAAGAAGTAAGTAAAGTAGTAAAGCTACAAGTTCGGGGAGGTGCTGCGAATCCATCGCCACCGGTTGGACCCGCTTTAGGTGCCGCAGGAGTGAACATCATGGAGTTTTGCAAACAGTTCAATGCAAGAACCCAAGATAAAGCTGGTAAAGTATTACCAGTTGTGATCTCCGTCTATGCAGATAAATCATTTGATTTTGTTGTAAAGACACCACCTGCAGCCGTTCAACTCTTGGAAGCCGCAAAGGTTAAAAAAGGATCAGGGGAACCCAACCGAAGCAAAGTAGCAAGCGTAACTTGGGATCAAGTGCGCAACATTGCTGAAGATAAAATGCAAGATTTAAATGCATTTACGGTTGAGTCAGCCATGAAAATGGTTGCGGGAACCGCTAGATCAATGGGGCTAACAGTTAAAGGTCAAGCTCCTTTTTAACCATCAATTGAAATACAATGGCAAAAATTTCCAAAAAAAGAAAAGAGGCACTATCAAAGATTGATCGTGCGAGCTTGTATTCCTTGGCAGATGCTGCATCGTTGGTTAAAGAGATAACGACCACCAAGTTTGACGCATCAGTTGACTTGGCTGTCCGTTTGAGTGTAGACCCTCGAAAGGCCGACCAAATGGTACGTGGTGTAGTTACTCTTCCTCATGGAACCGGTAAAACAGTTTCGGTATTGGCTTTGGTAACTCCTGATAAGGAAGCCGAAGCAAAAGAAGCTGGCGCTGATTATGTGGGGCTAGATGAATATTTGCAGAAAATCAAAGATGGATGGACAGACGTTGATGTTATCGTCACCATGCCGAGCGTTATGGGTAAGCTGGGACCTTTAGGTCGTGTGCTAGGCCCTCGTGGTTTGATGCCGAATCCAAAAACGGGAACCGTTACGATGGATGTTGGCAAGGCCGTAAGCGACGTGAAGGGTGGTAAGATTGATTTCAAAGTCGATAAAACAGGCATCGTGCATGCCTCCATTGGAAAGGTGTCTTTTGATGCTGATAAAATCTTGGGAAATGCCAGTGAGCTCTTGCAGACATTGGTCAAACTCAAGCCGTCAAGCGCAAAAGGAGCATACATTAAGAGTGTATCTATGTCGAGTACAATGAGTCCATGCATCCCTGTGGAATTTAAAAATGATTAACGGATAGCGAAATCTATATTATGACGAAACAAGAGAAAGTACATGCTATCGAAGACCTAACAGCACAGTTGGCAGAAAATCAAAACATCTATTTAACGGATGTCTCGGATTTGGATGCGCTATCGACTTCAAACCTGCGTCGCGCATGTTTCAAGGCGGGAGTAAAACTGACAGTTGTTAAGAATACATTGTTGGCGAAAGCCATGGAAGCTTCAGATAAAGATTTTGGTGACCTAACAGGTGTCCTTAAAGGCAACACAGCAATGATGTTTTCTGAAACAGGAAACGGACCAGCTAAGGTAATCAAGGACTTTCGTAAAAAATCGGATCGTCCGATTTTGAAAGGCGCTTATATCGAAGAAGCTGTTTATTTGGGCGACGACCAAATAGATGCACTTGTCAACATTAAGTCTAAGGAAGAATTGATTGGGGAAATCATTACCCTACTTCAATCTCCTGCAAAAAATGTGGTTTCTGCACTTCAATCAAGTGGCGGAGCCCTCGCTGGAATTATAAAAACGCTTTCTGAAAAGGAAGCATAAAATTGTTAACATAACTTTATTATAAATACGTTCAAAATGGCAGATTTAAAAGATTTTGCAGAACAGTTGGTCAACCTCACCGTAAAAGAAGTGAATGAGTTGGCAGAGATTTTAAAAGAAGAGTATGGCATTGAGCCGGCTGCTGCTGCGGTTGCAGTTGCTGCAGGCCCTGCTGCAGGTGGTGACGCTGGTGGTGAAGAGAAGTCAGAATTTGACGTGATTCTCAAAGCTGCTGGTGGTTCTAAGCTTGCTGTCGTTAAATTGGTTAAGGAATTGACTGGTCTTGGCTTGAAAGAAGCTAAAGAACTGGTTGACAACGCACCAAGCCCAATCAAAGAGGGCATAGCCAAAGACGAAGCAGAAGGCCTAAAATCTTCTTTAGAAGAAGCTGGAGCAGAGGTAGAGTTAAAATAAACCCTACCCAACAAACATCTCTAAGGCCACGGATTTTTCCGTTGGCCTTAGCGTCGTTTTTAAAACGATAGCAGCATTGCTGTATTAATTTTTGTATCAAACACATTTTTGTTCATGTCTACAACATCTGAAAGACTCAATTTTTCCTCGGCTATCCAAACGCCTGATTACCCTGATTTCCTGGACATACAAATCAAATCTTTTCAAGACTTTTTTCAACTAGAAACCAAGTCAAACGAACGTGACAACGAAGGTCTCTTTAACACCTTTAAAGAGAATTTTCCGATTTCCGACACTCGAAATCAGTTCGTTTTAGAGTTTCTCGACTATTTTGTTGACCCACCACGATACTCCATCATCGAATGTATTGAGCGGGGGTTGACTTATAGCGTACCGCTAAAAGCACGATTGAAGTTGTATTGTACAGACCCTGAGCATGAGGATTTTGAAACGATTGTACAAGATGTGTTTTTAGGAACCATTCCATACATGACGCCAAGTGGTACATTTGTGATCAATGGTGCCGAGCGGATTGTGGTTTCACAATTACACAGGTCTCCAGGTGTTTTCTTTGGCCAGTCATTCCACGCAAATGGAACAAAACTTTACTCGGCTCGAGTAATTCCGTTCAAAGGGTCTTGGATTGAGTTTGCCACAGACATCAACAGTGTGATGTATGCTTACATCGACCGTAAAAAGAAATTACCTGTTACGACTCTTTTCCGTGCAATCGGTTTTGAAAGAGACAAAGACATTTTAGAGATTTTTGATCTTGCTGAGGAAGTCAAAGTATCCAAAGCTGGTTTGAAAAAAGTATTGGGCAGAAAGTTAGCTGCTCGTGTTCTCAACACTTGGTTTGAAGACTTTGTTGATGAAGATACTGGTGAGGTTGTTTCGATTGAAAGAAACGAGATTGTTCTAGACCGAGATACGATTCTTGAGAAAGAACACATCGACCAAATCATGGAAGCCAATTCGAAAACGGTTTTACTACACAAAGAAGACCTCGCATCGGCCGATTATGCAATTATCCATAACACGCTTCAAAAAGATCCAACCAACTCTGAAAAAGAAGCGGTCGAGCACATTTACCGTCAGTTGCGTAACGCTGAACCACCCGATGAGGAAACCGCTCGTGGGATTATCGATAAACTGTTTTTCTCTGACCAAAGGTATAACCTCGGAGAAGTTGGACGTTATCGAATGAATAAAAAATTAGGTCTTGATATTGAAATGGACAAACAAGTTTTGACCAAAGATGATATCATCACCATCATTAAGTATTTGATTGAGTTGATCAACTCCAAGTCGGAGATCGATGATATTGACCACTTGTCAAACCGTCGTGTCCGTACAGTAGGTGAGCAACTTTCTTCTCAGTTTGGAGTGGGTCTTTCAAGAATGGCACGTACCATCCGTGAGCGAATGAATGTTCGTGACAACGAGGTGTTTACTCCAATTGACTTGATTAACGCAAAGACTTTGTCTTCTGTTATCAACTCTTTCTTTGGAACCAATCAGCTCTCTCAGTTTATGGATCAAACCAATCCACTTGCTGAGATTACGCACAAACGACGACTTTCCGCTTTAGGCCCTGGTGGTCTTTCAAGAGAAAGAGCAGGATTTGAGGTGCGCGATGTTCACTATACCCATTATGGTCGTATGTGTCCAATCGAAACGCCAGAGGGACCAAATATTGGTTTGATATCCTCTTTAAGTGTATTTGCAAAAGTAAATAACCTCGGGTTTATCGAGACGCCATATCGCAAAGTCAACGATGGGGTCGTTGATTTCAGTGAAATGCAATATCTCACCGCTGAGGAAGAGGAAGAAAAGCTATTTGCACAAGCGCACGTTTCCAAAGATAATGACGGAAAAATTAATGTGGACAAGTTGATCGCTCGTTCCGAAGCAGATTATCCGGTTGTTGAGCCATCGCAAGTCGATTATATGGACGTTGCACCAAACCAGATTGCATCGATTTCTGCATCGCTAATTCCATTTTTGGAGCATGATGATGCGAACCGTGCATTGATGGGCTCAAACATGATGCGTCAGGCAGTGCCATTACTACGCCCAGAAGTTCCAATCGTAGGAACAGGACTCGAGCGTCAGGTTGCCAAAGACTCTAGAGTCTTGATCAATGCTGAAGCAGGCGGTGTGGTGACATACGTTGATGCCAATGTCATTAAAATTAAATACAATTCAAGCGAAGAAGATCATTTGATCAGTTTTGAGTCTGATGAGAAAGAATATCCTTTGGTAAAGTTTAGAAAAACCAACCAAGGTTCTACCATCAACCTCAAGCCAATTGTTCAAGTTGGAGACCGTGTTGAAAAAGGCCAGGTTCTTTGTGAGGGCTATGCCACACAAAATGGCGAGCTCGCACTTGGTCGAAATATGAAAGTCGCTTTTATGCCTTGGAAGGGGTATAACTTTGAGGATGCAATTGTGATTTCTGAAAAAGTGGTTCGGGATGATATTTTTACATCCATTCACATTGACGAATATGCTTTGGAAGTTCGCGATACCAAACTCGGTAAAGAGGAGTTGACCAACGATATTCCAAACGTCAGTGAAGAAGCCACTAAGGATTTGGACGATAATGGTATGATTCGTGTCGGCGCTGAGGTAAACGCAGGTGATATTCTGATTGGAAAAATCACACCAAAAGGAGAATCGGATCCGACACCTGAGGAAAAGCTATTGCGCGCCATTTTTGGTGATAAAGCAGGCGATGTGAAAGATGCATCTTTGAAAGCACCTCCTTCACTCAATGGGGTGGTTATCGACAAAAAGCTCTTTACGCGAATTGTCAAGGATAAGAGACGCCGAACCCAAGACAAACAAGAATTGCTTGAACTCGAGGATGAGTTTGAAGTGAAGTTTAAAGAGTTGAAATCACTTCTTGTTGAGAAGTTATTTTCACTTCTTAATGGTAAAACTTGTCAAGGTGTTTTCAATGACCTCGGTGAGGAAGTCTTGCCAAAGGGGAAGAAGTTTACCTTGAAAATGTTAAACGCAGTTGATGATTACGCTCACTTGGTTAGCGGTACGTGGACTGTTGACAATCATGTCGATGGTTTGGTCAACAATTTGATGCACAATTATAAAATCAAAGAAAACGATTTACAAGGTGCACTTCGACGAGATAAGTTTACGATTTCGGTTGGAGACGAACTTCCTGCAGGTATTTTAAAGCTCGCTAAGGTTTATATCGCCAAGAAGCGTAAGCTAAAAGTAGGAGATAAGATGGCTGGCCGTCACGGTAACAAAGGAATTGTTGCGCGAATCGTACGCCAGGAAGACATGCCATTTTTGGAAGATGGAACGCCAGTTGATATTGTACTGAATCCACTTGGGGTACCATCCCGAATGAACATCGGACAGATTTATGAAACCGTTTTAGGTTGGGCAGGGCAGAAGCTAGGTAAAACTTTTGCGACACCAATTTTTGATGGCGCATCAAGTGACCAAGTAGATGAAATCTCCAAGGAAGCAGGTATCCCTCAGTTTGGCCATACTTATTTATATGATGGCGGAACTGGAGAACGCTTTGATCAACCAGCAACTGTTGGTGTGATTTATATGCTCAAACTCGGTCATATGGTGGATGATAAAATGCACTCTAGATCAATTGGGCCATACTCATTGATCACCCAGCAGCCACTTGGTGGTAAAGCGCAGTTCGGTGGACAGCGTTTTGGGGAAATGGAAGTTTGGGCACTTGAGGCCTATGGTGCTTCTAGTACACTACAAGAAATACTTACGGTCAAATCAGATGATGTGGCCGGACGTGCGAAAACATACGAAACCATCGTGAAAGGCGAAGCCATGCCAAAACCAGGGCTACCAGAATCTTTCAATGTATTGATGCACGAACTCAAGGGTCTTGGACTCGATATACGTTTAGAAGAATAATTAAATCCGTTTAGTAAACAATGGCAAGATTTAACGACAATCAGCAACCCATCAGTTTTAACAAAATTTCTATTGGTCTTTCATCACCAGAAACGATTCTTGCAGAATCACGTGGTGAGGTTTTAAAGCCCGAAACGATTAATTATCGTACACACAAGCCCGAGAGAGACGGTCTGTTTTGTGAGCGTATTTTTGGTCCTATTAAGGATTTTGAATGTGCTTGTGGAAAATACAAGCGAATTCGTTACAAAGGGATTGTTTGTGACCGTTGTGGTGTAGAGGTTACGGAGAAAAAAGTTCGTCGGGACCGTGTTGGTCATATTAGTCTGATTGTTCCTGTTGCACACATTTGGTATTTCCGTTCACTTCCCAATAAACTTGGTTACCTTCTTGGTCTTCCGTCGAAAAAACTCGACATGATTATTTATTATGAGCGATATGTCGTCATTCAGGCAGGTGGAGCGACCAACGAAGAAGGGGAGCCAGTCCAAAAAATGGACTTCCTGACAGAGGAGGAGTATCTCAACATTCTTGAAAAACTCCCAACAGAAAATCAATATCTCGAAGACTCAGACCCAGAAAAGTTTATTGCGAAAATGGGTGCAGAGTGTCTTATTGAATTGTTGAGTCGAATTGACTTGGACGGTTTGTCTTACGAGTTGCGCGACAAAGCCAACAATGAAACGTCGAAACAACGAAAAACAGAAGCGCTAAAACGCCTTCAAGTTGTCGAATCGTTGCGGGAAGCCAATAAAAATCGCGAAAACCGACCAGAGTGGATGATTATGAAAACCATTCCTGTCATCCCACCAGAGCTTCGTCCTTTGGTGCCACTTGATGGTGGTCGCTTTGCCACGTCTGACCTAAATGATTTATATCGAAGAGTCATCATCCGTAACAATCGTCTTAAGCGTTTGGTCGAGATTAAAGCACCTGAGGTGATTTTGCGAAACGAAAAACGAATGCTACAAGAGTCTGTGGACTCTTTGTTTGATAACACAAGAAAGTCATCTGCTGTAAAATCAGATGCAAACCGTCCGTTAAAATCTCTTTCGGATTCTCTGAAAGGTAAGCAGGGACGTTTTCGTCAAAACTTACTCGGTAAGCGTGTTGACTACTCAGCACGATCTGTAATCGTTGTTGGTCCTGAATTGAAACTTTTTGAGTGTGGATTACCAAAAAACATGGCTGCGGAACTCTATAAGCCATTTGTGATTCGAAAACTCATTGAAAGGGGAATCGTCAAAACGGTTAAATCTGCCAAAAAGATCATCGACAAGCGCGAGCCAGTTGTATGGGATATTTTGGAAAATGTCATCAAAGGGCATCCCGTTTTATTAAACCGTGCTCCCACCCTTCACCGTTTGGGAATTCAAGCTTTCCAACCAAAACTGATTGAAGGGAAAGCGATTCAATTACACCCCTTGGCTTGTACTGCATTTAATGCTGACTTTGATGGTGATCAAATGGCTGTTCACTTGCCATTGGGACCTGAGGCTATTTTAGAGTCTCAGTTATTGATGCTTGCATCTCACAATATTTTGAATCCAGCCAACGGTTCGCCAATTACGGTACCTTCTCAAGACATGGTTTTGGGTCTGTATTATATGACCAAAGCAAGAAAGTCAACCAAAGAGCACCCAGTCAAGGGAGAAGGTCTTACTTTCTACAGTGATGAAGAAGTCAATATTGCCTTTAATGAAAAGATTGTTGACCTGAACGCAATCATCAAGGTTCGAGCGAAAGACTTTAATGATAATGGTGAATTGACTAATCAGTTGATTGAAACCACGGTTGGTCGTGTTTTGTTCAACCAAGTTGTTCCTGAAAAGGCAGGCTTTATCAATGAGGTTCTCACAAAGAAATCTCTTCGTGATATCATTGGGGATATTTTGAAAGTGACATCTGTACCAGAAACCGCTGCGTTTTTGGATGAGATCAAAGAGATGGGTTATTCCTTTGCCTTCAAAGGAGGACTTTCCTTTAGCTTAGGAGATATTATTATTCCAGCGGATAAGCAAAAATTAATCGATGAGGCCAATGGTCAGGTAGATGGTATTATTACCAACTACAACATGGGTCTCATTACAAATAATGAGCGATACAATCAGGTGATTGATGTTTGGACATCTGCCAATGCGACCCTTACTGAACTTGCGATGAAGCGAATCAGTGAAGACCAACAGGGCTTCAACTCTGTGTATATGATGCTTGATTCTGGTGCGCGAGGTTCTAAAGAACAAATCCGTCAGTTGACAGGAATGCGTGGTTTGATGGCCAAGCCAAAGAAATCAACTGCTGGAGGTGGTGAGATTATTGAAAATCCAATTCTATCCAACTTTAAAGAAGGGCTTTCGATTTTAGAGTACTTCATATCCACGCACGGAGCACGTAAAGGACTTGCAGATACGGCACTGAAAACAGCAGATGCTGGTTATCTTACGCGCCGTTTACACGACGTTGCGCAAGATGTGATTGTCAATACCAAAGATTGTAGTACTCTTCGCGGAATTACCGTGGAGGCATTAAAGAAAAACGAAGAAGTTGTTGAAAAGCTTGGTGACCGTGTGATTGGTCGTGTGGCTTTATTTGATGTAATCAATCCAAAAGATGGCAAGGTAATTGTCGAGGCAGGTCAAGAGATTTTGGATCAACACTTGAAGGTTATTGAGAAATCTCCAATCGACAAGATTGAGGTTCGTTCTCCGTTGACATGTGAGGCCAAAAAAGGAATTTGTGCCAAGTGCTACGGAAGAAACCTAGCCAATGGTAAAATGGTTCAAATTGGAGAGTCTGTTGGTGTGATTGCCGCACAATCCATTGGAGAGCCAGGAACACAGCTAACACTTCGTACCTTCCACGTAGGAGGTATTGCAGGAAACATTTCTGAGGAAAACAAGCTCATTGCCAAATTTGATGGTACTGTTGAGCTTGAGGACCTCAAAGTGGTCCCTGGAAAAGATGCTGATGGCAATGAAGTTCAGGTGGTAATTTCCCGTACAACCGAGTACAAATTGGTTGATAGTAAAACGGGTATTGCCCTGAGTAATAACATCATTCCTTATGGTTCATTTATCTCTGTTAAAAACGGACAGAAAATCAAAAAGAGCCATGAGATTTGTCGTTGGGATCCCTATAATGGAGTAATTGTTTCTGAATTTACTGGTAAAATTGGATACGAAAACATCCAACAGGGAGTTACCTTCCAAGTTGAAATTGATGAGCAAACTGGTTTCCAAGAGAAAGTAATTACAGAAACCAGAGACAAGAAACTGATTCCGACTTTATTGATTAAAGATAAAAAAGGAAATACATTGCAGTCCTACAACTTACCTGTTGGGGCACACATCATGGTTGATGACGGCGAGGCGATTGAAGGAGGTAAAATCCTCGTGAAAATCCCACGTAAGTCTGCCAAGTCTGGTGATATTACGGGTGGTCTTCCAAGAGTTACTGAGCTATTTGAAGCTCGTAACCCATCAAATCCTGCCGTTGTGTCAGAAATTGATGGAGTAGTTATCCTTGGAAAGATTAAACGTGGTAACCGCGAAATCATTGTGGAATCGAAGACTGGCGAAATCAAGAAGTACTTGGTAAAACTTTCCAATCAGATTTTGGTACAGGAAAATGATTTTGTCAAAGCAGGTATGCCAATTTCCGATGGTTCGATTACACCAAATGATATTCTCAACATCAAAGGCCCATCTGCAGTACAGCAGTACCTAGTAAATGAAGTACAAGAAGTATATCGATTACAAGGGGTAAAAATCAATGACAAGCACTTTGAAGTTGTCGTGTGTCAAATGATGCGTAAAGTGCGAATTGAGGACTCTGGTGATACTACTTTCCTCGAAAACCAACTCGTGCATAAATACGATTTCATCACGGAAAACGATCAGCTCTTTGGCTGTAAGGTAATCACCGAGGTTGGGGATTCTGAAAACTTAAAAGCTGGTCAAATCGTTACTGCTCGTCAGTTGCGCGATGAAAATTCATTGTTGCGTCGTGATGATAAGGCTCTTGTTGAAGCGCGTGATGCGGTAAATGCAACGGCGACACCTATCCTTCAAGGAATTACCCGAGCATCTCTTCAGACCAAGTCATTTATTTCTGCGGCATCCTTCCAGGAAACGACAAAAGTATTGAACGAAGCTGCGGTTAGCGGTAAGATCGATACACTAGAAGGACTAAAGGAGAATGTAATTGTTGGACATAAAATCCCAGCGGGTACAGGAAACCGCGCGTACAATGATATCATCGTTGGTTACACAGACGAATATGAGGAGCTATTAGCCAAAAAGGAGTTTAATTTGAGTGGGAATGAGTGATTCTAAGAAGAAAAAAGAAATCAACATTGAGCTTGATCAGGAAACCGCACAGGGAATCTATTCAAACTTGGCAATCATCAATCACTCCGTTTCGGAGTTTGTCGTTGATTTTATCAACATCATGCCAGGTTCTCCAAAAGCAAAGGTGCGTTCACGAATTATCCTCACGCCACAACACGCCAAGCGTTTTGTAAAGGCTCTGAATGATAATGTACAGCGTTTTGAAAATGCTCACGGTGAGATTAAAGATTATGAGCAACCACCAATTCCGCTCAATTTTGGCCCACCCGGAGAAGCATAAAATGAGTCAATCCCGCTATATGGCGGGATTTTTTTATCTAATTGATTCCTCTACATCAAAACAGTTTTTATAAAAGGTGTTAAAATCTTGAAGTAAAACGCAACTCAACTCCATTGAAATCAAGAACCTCATAGCAAACTCCCGCTTGGCAAGCTGGTCCGCCTCGCCGACTTCCAACAAAGGCTTGTAAGCTATTTTTGCGATCCAGTTTATACCGTAATCCTCCCCCTAACCAAGTCTCCGTTTCATCCTCTGAAAGAAAAGGGTCAGAGCTGTATTCACCTAGAATGTTTGCAGAAAGCTTTGTTGAAAAATTATAGCCCAATCCAAATACATGATTTTGAACAGTATTACCCAAGCGCTCAAATTGTTGTGCCTCATATCTTATTTCTACTTCAGATGTCCTCAACAAAGCCCAACTTGTCTGAATCCCCAAGGAAATGCGCTGCTGTTCTAGCTTAAAAGGGTCTTCTGCATAATCAATAAACAGCTTGAAATCTATTTTATCTGCAGCAGTAAAATCATAGGACACAAAATATTCTTGAAAATTAAAACGAGTGTGGGTAACATTAGATGCTTGACTTGTGTTTATGGTTAATATGCTGTAATCTGGAAATGTATAAAATAGTTCAAACTGAAACCCTGTCTCATTTTCGGGTTGTAAAACATGAGTGCTTCGATTTAGTACACTATAAGTGTGTTCTTTGATACCTGCTGGGGGTTCATTTATTCCAGCACCAATGACAAATTTTTTATAATTTTTATATTCAAAACTTGCACCAAAATTTTTTATAGAATAGTTGACGTTAGTATAGAAAGCAAAGGAAGCATTTTTTGAAAAATCAAAAATTTTATAATCACTATAATTTTTGGCAATTTCGGAGTAGTAAGACCATTTCCCAAAAAGCTTACCATTGGCAGTAACCATCAGATATTGACTTTGATTGTCCTCGTTGGCGTGAGTCATTACTGCTCCGCCTAACGTATGTTTCCCCAAAGTGTATTCAGCGTACAAAGCAGTGATTTCATCAGGTCGCCGCTTTTCTTTTTCTAAAGTTGGAGGAAAGACATAGTTTAAGGGCCTCCCATATATTAGTTTTGCTTCGAAATTCGATACCCTGTACTTAGCATTCACACCCAAGATGTCACGATGAAAATAGTGACGCGACCGAAAACTAATATCTTCCAAGATTGCGCCCGGTACTTCAAAGGAGCGCAAAAGAATTCCTCGACCTATTGTTTCATAAAAATTTCCTACCTCTATTTCTAATGGTCTTTTTTTATATCGAAGTGTAAGCTGGGACAGATTCAAGTAATCTCCCCCTGTAACGCCTGTTTGAAATCCCTCAAATACTGCTCGAACCTTGAAAGAATGGACGTTATAACTTGTTGCGAGTCTATCGTAGATTGTTGCCACAGCAGTCGTATCGTTGGGGAGTTGTCCGTATTGAAACTCTCCCAAATTGCTACCGCTAAATTGCGCAAAAACAGAATTTCCCAAGATTACAAGCAATATTATTAATGGAAGGATTTTAAAACAGCGCATTTTTAGTTGACATTCAGTTGCTGTTCAATTTTCTCTATTATAAGTTTTTCATCTCCAGCGACATAGCCCTCATGCACCCAAACAATTTTACTCTTTTCGTTTATCATGAGTAAGGTTGGATAAGAGCTAACACTTAAGTCCATGCGTAACTCACTGTCTATATCGAGTAAAATGGGGTATTCAATTGCTAAAGCATTACTGAGTGGACCTACTTTAGAGATGCTTCGGGGGCCATCACAATTTACACCTAAAACTTCAACACCTTTATCACGATAATCAGAATAAATGGCGTTGAGCTTCGGAATGGCTTTCAAACAAGGTTTACACCAAGTGGCCCAAAAGTCGATAATAGTGAGTTTTTCTCCTATCAAATCAGTGTAGTTATGGGTCTGGTTGTCTATGTCTTTTAGCGAAAAATCATATACAGTCTGTGCTTTTGCAGTTTGCATGATTATGACAAATACTATAAAAAAATATGTATTCTTTTTCATGGTGTCTTTTATTAATGAATGCGACTAGTCGATTATTAACTGCCTAGCAACGAGATCACTAGATTTTTTACGGATTCAAGATCACCCATAGCGTTCTGTGTACCCAAAAAGACAATTCCTCCGTCCTTATCAACAACCACTAGCCTGTCGTAGGTGGTTTCATAATCACGTGCAATAGAACTTGCTTCGAGTAACAATGGAAAACGAACTTCAGTAGCAGATTTAAAAGCATCAACACCCGCTGAATTACCGTCCCACACATCGAGTCCTAAAATAGCATAGTCATCGTTTGATTCATAAGGGGTGGCAAGCTGCTCTTGAATACTAGGTGCTACTGCTTTACAAGGAGGACAACCGTATCCAAAGAAAAAAAGAGTGACGACTTTACCTTGGTAATCGCTTAGATTGATATTTTGTCCGTCGGATGTTTGGAGTGTAAACGTTGGAGCAGGGTTGTCAGGTGGTAGATTGTCAGTCTGCTCTTCGCTGGGTGGCGTATCATTATTTGGCTGCTCGGTTACAATATTATCACTCACACATGATGCAAAAAGGAAATAAAAAAAAGAAAAAAAGAATGCAATTTGAAATCTCGTATTTATAAGTTTGAATTGGGGTTGAGTGTCCATGAAATAGGTGTTTAGTAGGTTAACTAATTATTAATTTCTCATAAATCATGCCAAACACACCTTAAAAACTTTCTGGTAATATTTCGAAAATGTTTTTGAGAAATCATAGTGTTTGTTTTTCGTGAAAATGACCTGCTAATTATTTTTTTATGAATTGAAAAGTATTCCCATTTTTAAGTTTCAAAAAATACATTCCTTTTATCAAGTTGCCCACATAAATATTTTTTTCCGTTTTTCCGTTCCCTATTACCTTACCAAGAGAGTTGTAGATAGTGTACTCATTTGGGGTTAATAATTTTTCAATTTTAATCCATTCAAGTGCCGGATTTGGGTATAGCATTTGAGTTATAGAAATATGATCATCACGAATACTTAGCGTAGATACAATCTGTACTTTCCTGGTGGCTTCTGTGGCATGATTACCTGCAGTATCCCTAACATTATAGGTTATAATATATGAGTTTTCAATAGACGAGTCAATGGGATCACCTCCAGTAACAACAAGGCTAGTGATATCTCCATCAACATTATCCTCTGCTGTGAATCCTGGGTCTATGTATGTATCGCCCAAGAGAAGTTCAAAGGGCAAGGGAGTCAATGGAGAATTGTCAAACACATAACTCACGTAAGCTGTAGACGTCTCTCTTCTAGATTCAGGGGAAGAATTGCTAAAGCTACCATAATCCACCCATCTTTCACCTTCATTTTCACCTAGGCTTTGTGTCCAAATTAATTTTGAATCATATCCACAACCAGTTCCTTCTGTCACGTTGGCTTGTAGTTCTTTGAGAGTGGGTAATCGAGCTCCAATTGAATTCATGAGTTCTATTGCTTCTGAGTATGTGACTAAACCAGAACAAGGTATTATGCGCGGTAATACGAAGTCTCTAAAACCTGTTATATGTTGATTTGTAGTATTTGAGGATTCTGGTGGGTTTATAGGTACTAACAAACCGCCTAGTGTTTTAGAGAAACCACTTTCAATTGGTTCACTAAATTGGGAAACATATTCTAATCCAAGTAAAGTTATAACAGGGGGTTGGGTGTCAGGGTTTATCTCAACAACACGCTCAACTTCCAGAGCACTGTTTCCAGCTGAATCAGTGACATTATAGGTTACAGTGTATGTTCCTGAAGTTTGAGTGTCAACCACATCTCCTGCAATAACAATAAGGTTTGTGATATCTCCATCAAAATTGTCAATAGCGGTTGCTCCTTCTTCAACATAAGTGCCACCAATCTCTAAACTTATGTGAGCATCGCCAACTAATGTAATAATAGGTGGAGTAGCATCTGTTCCTTCAATAATGGCAACATTATCAATTGCAATATCTGAGAACGCACCTCCCCCTGTCGTTCCAGAAAATCGCAAAGAAAAAGGATTGTTTCCAATGTAGTTTGATATATCTACTCCCTTATTAAGCCAAATATTTCCTTGTTCTCCATTCTCACTCCACAGGTCTTTCCATGTGCTGTCTGCGTTCTGAACTTGTAGTTTCAAACTTCCAATGTCCTCTCCTCTCATGTGATACTGAAACTGAATATGAGCAGTCGTGATTGTATTGTCAAAGGAAATGTTTTCCAATAACAAATTTGCAGTTTTATTAGAGTTGCCACTTCCCTCTATGAAGAGGTAGAAGGTGCCATCTGCCGCAGCCGAAGGGCCGGTCCCATTTGATGGGGTAGCATTAGACCATCTAGTCCAGTCAAACTCGTCAGTAGTATCTTGCGTGAAATCTCCTATTCCTGATTCAAAGCTTTCATTATAGGGAAGCTGAAATGCGGTTTGCGAGTGTACGATTGAGTATGTTGTCAGTAATAAAAGAGTGATAACTCTTTTAACATTCGATATATAGGAATAGGATAGTAGATTCTCCATTTAAAATTTGGGGGGTAATGGTTAAGCAAAAAAAAATAATAAAAAAATTAGAATTCTGATGTGGCGTGAAATTGTATAGCAGGGTACTTTTCTTTTGTCATTTGAAGAGAAAAAGCAGAGTCAGCTAAAAATACTTGTTGCCCCTGTTTGTCTTTCGCCAAAAACTTGGCTTTGACTCTAATAAAATCAATGTATTCAGGGTGAGATATTTCGGCAGTTTCTATCCAACAAGCTTTATGTACATTTAGATTTTCATAACTACATTTTGCGCCATATTCATGCTCAAGTCGATATTGAATGACCTCAAACTGAAGTGCCCCGACGGTTCCAATCACTTTACGGCCATTGAGGTCGAGGGTAAAGAGTTGAGCGACCCCCTCATCCATTAATTGATCGATGCCTTTTGCGAGTTGTTTAGCTTTCATCGGATCGGCATTGTTGATGTATCTAAAGTGTTCGGGTGAAAAACTCGGAATCCCCTTAAAGTGCAAGCTCTCACCAGTGGTTAGTGTATCTCCGATTTTGAAGTTTCCTGTATCGTGAAGCCCGACAATATCTCCCGGATAAGATGTAGCAACTACTTCTTTTCGATCAGCAAAAAAAGCATTTGGACTACTAAACTTTACTTTTTTGTTATGACGAACGTGAAGGTAGGGTGTGTTTCGCATAAACTTACCCGAAACAATTTTAATAAAAGCCAAACGGTCTCTGTGCTTGGGATCCATATTGGCATGGATTTTAAAAACAAATCCGCTAAAATCTTTCTCATCCGGCTTGACCAATCTTTCCTCGCTGTTTTTGGCCAATGGAGGAGGTGCAATTTCGATAAAGGCATCCAAAAGCTCTTGCACGCCAAAGTTATTTAAGGCAGAACCAAAGAAAACAGGTTGCTGATCCCCATTCAAATAAGCCTTTGGATCAAAGTGTGGGTACACTTCCGTGACCAACTCAATGTCTTCTCTCAACTGACTGGCTGCCTTTTCGCCGATATGATCGGACAAACTCGGATCATTGATGTTGTCAAAATCGATACTTTCTGAAATTTGGGTTTTGTTGCCCTCGTTAAACAAACGTAAGCGCTTTTCCCACAAATTGTAAATTCCTTGAAAGTCATAACCCATCCCAATGGGAAAACTCAAGGGAACCACCTGAAAGCCGAGTTTTTGCTCGACCTCGTCCAACAGATCAAAAGCATCTTTTCCCTCACGATCGAGTTTATTGATAAACACGAGGATCGGAATGTTTCGCATCCGACACACTTCAACGAGTTTTTCCGTCTGCTCTTCCACCCCTTTGGCTACATCAATAACGACTATGACACTGTCAACAGCTGTGAGCGTACGAAATGTATCCTCCGCAAAATCCTTGTGGCCAGGGGTATCTAGGATATTGATTTTTTTGTCTTTGTAATGAAATGCCAATACAGAGGTCGCCACAGAAATACCACGTTGCCGTTCGATCTCCATAAAGTCGCTTGTTGCCGTTTTTTTAATCTTATTGGATTTGACAGCACCTGCTTCTTGGATCGCTCCACCAAAAAGGAGGAGTTTTTCAGTCAGTGTTGTTTTCCCAGCATCTGGGTGAGAGATAATCCCAAAAGTTCGACGACGTGCAATTTCTGCTTCAAAATTCATGATGGCAAAAATACCACGAATCTTACGAATCAGAAGTGATTTTTTGCTAGAGTTTAGCCGCACTTAGTTTTTTACGATCCGTTGTGTGTAGGTTTTATCATCAACTTGTAAAATGAGGAAGTATATTCCTGAGGATAAGGAAGATAGATTCAATCTCCAATCTGAAGAGTTTAGCTCTTTGGTTTCGATGGCGCCTGTGACTTTCTCTCCATTTACTGTAAACATATCGAACGTTTGGATGGGTTGTTGCATTGAAATATACAGATAATCCACCGTTGGGTTGGGGTAGATTTCGACCAAGGGAAGCGATGGATTATAAGTATTAATATCCAAGAATGTGTAGCATTCTGAAAAATCAGGAGCTAGGATTCCAAGATTTATATTTTTCATTACGGCTTCGATATCGGTGTTAATTTTATCGGTCACGGGGCTATAAATGGGATCGGACAACAAATACGCAAGGGACCCTTTACCAGATCTATAGTGCATTATTTCATCTTCATTAATCACGTGTCCGAGTCCTGCAGCATGACCGATTTCATGCCGAGCGACAGCGTTAAAATCATATTCAGTCAACGCTGTATTCCCATCCAAATCAAAGTCCCAAGAGATTTGATTGTTAAATACAAAATCAATTTCAGAAAAAACCCAAAATATATCTGCACAGATTGTATCATTGGGTTCATCAACTTTTTCAATGACGTTACAATCTATGTAAGCCCCTGCGAATCGTCCTATTGTATGACCCAAAGTGCCTTCTGAGATCGAGTCAAAGGCAATGACATTGAGGCTCTCCTGTTCTTGTGTATTTGGAGTCGTCGTTTGGTCATTGATTTCAAATCGGATTCCAGAATTACAAACGATTTCATCAAATCCATCCTCAAAAGAAAGGACTGCGGGTGTATTGTCTATAAAGTCTTCGTTGTATGTAAAAACATAAGCATTTTCAGAAAAATTGCCTAAAGGATCCACGATCAGCGGGTGAAACCCGCCGATATGATGAATTGGATACTCTGCTCGCTCTCCATTTCGAACCTGAAAACTTGTATCGGTATGTTGGAGTGTAAGGAATGCATGGGTTACTGTAATGCTGGGAGCTTGAACGTAAGTGGTTGATTCGCCTACTTGAACTATAACGACACCAGTGCCAGCGTTTCCAGGTACCTCAACAACAATTTCAGTATCTGTCCAACTGACGATTTGGGTTTGTAGGGCTTCAAAATAGCCACTACCACCAATATTTGCATTTTTAAAATAAACCGAGCCAGAAGTGTCTCCAAAGCCAAGCCCTGTAATGGTCAGTGTCGACTCATTTCCAGCGACTACTTCCAGAGGATTAACATCATGTATCGTAGTGAGCTCGGCGGCAATGTTTTGAATAAGAACCCCTTTTTCTGCATCGACATCAAAATAATCGATCGCTTTAAGTTGCTTTGGAGCAGTTTTTAAAATGCTTTTCAATCGTTCATCTAGGGTAGTTGGCTTTATGCTTTGAAAGGGATTGGTCGCTCGCGTGTTGATGATATCGTATTTATAAAACCCTTGACTTGCCCCAATGGTCTGATATAACTTTTTTGTCGAATCAAAACCCACTAAGGAAAGGGCTGTGGCTTTTGTCAAAAAAACACCTGCCGAGTTCATACTGATATCTAAGGAGGGCTTAACAATCAAGGCCTCCAGCCCAACTGTGCCGCCAAGAGACACAACATATAGATACGGATTGGAACCTCCTTTATAAGCAGTGCTAACCGAAACGGTATGAACCGTGTAGATGTTTTTACGGTCTTTGTCCCAGTATGATTTTTTGTCAATGACTTGCCCTTCCACAATTACCTCGGCAAGCTGAGCTTTTTCAGTCAGAGAGATTTCATCAAGAAGATGGTGTTGCGAAAAAGAAAAACAAGTAATCAGTAGTAGGACAATGGAATGAGTGATTTTCATGACTGATAGATTTGAGGTTAGCAAAGATAAGTAAAAATGAAAGAAATTGAGGTCCTTTCCAATTCTAGTTTTACGTACCTTTATGACGCATATGGAAGAACAAGTGATACTGGTAGATGAGCAAGACAGTCCCATTGGGTTGATGCCAAAGTTAGAGGCACATCAAAAAGCGCTTCTTCACCGTGCATTTTCTGTATTTATCCTTAACGCAAAAGGAGAATTGATGCTTCAGCAACGTGCCAAACACAAGTACCATTCCCCAGGGCTATGGACAAACACCTGTTGCAGTCATCAGCGCGATGGGGAGACAAATATACAAGCAGGAAAGAGACGATTACAAGAAGAAATGGGGTTTTCCACCGAATTAACAGAGGTGACTTCATTTATTTATAAAGCGCCATTCGACAATGGGCTCACCGAACACGAATTCGACCATGTTCTTTTGGGCCATTACGAGAACGACCCTGTAGTCAATCCAGATGAGGTTTCGTCTTGGAAATGGATGCCCCTAGAGGAGGTAAAAAACGACATTGACCAAAACCCAGATCGCTATACTGTTTGGTTTGTCATTATCTTTGATAAGTTTTATAAAGATTTAAAACCAGATTAATGACTGTAACTGTAAGCCGCAAGGCGCATTTCAACGCTGCACACCGCCTGTATCGACCCGATTGGGCAGACGAAAAAAATGAAGAGATTTTTGGCAAATGTAATAACCCACTTTATCATGGGCACAATTATGAGTTGATTGTGCATATCACTGGCGAAATTGATTCATCAACGGGCTATGTGATGGATATGAAAGTTTTGAAAGACCTAATTAAAGCCGAGGTTGAGGATGCTTTTGATCATAAAAACCTCAACGAGCAAGTGCCAGAGTTTGCAAACTTGAACCCCACTGCAGAAAATATTGCTGTTGTGATTTGGAACAAGCTACGTCCTCATATTTCCGCTGATCAGCAATTGGAAGTCACACTTTTTGAGACGCCAAGAAATTATGTTCACTATAAAGGTTAGGGATGTTGTATCCACTGTTTTTTAAGCCAATCTCCAAAGAAAGACTTTGGGGTGGGCGGAAGTTGATGGATTTTCTCAATAAACCCTTTCATGGGAATGAAATTGGAGAAAGCTGGGAATTGTCTGCGGTCTCTGGTGATGAATCGGTCGTATCAGATGGTCCTCTACAAGGGAAAAAAATCAATGAACTTATTGAGATTTACAAAGCCGACCTGGTGGGAAAGTCTGTTTATGAACGTTTTGGCAATGATTTTCCAGTTCTAATTAAATATATTGATGCCCAAAAGGACTTGTCAGTACAGTTACACCCCCACGATCATTTGGCGAAAGAGCGTCATAACTCTTTTGGAAAAAATGAAATGTGGTACATTATGGACGCTGACCCTGGATCTCAACTCATTGCGGGTTTTTCCAAAGACACCGATCAAAACGAATATCAACAATACCTTCAAAACGGTCAGATCGAAGACCTACTTCATTATGAAAGCGTAAAAAGAGGAGACACGTTTTTTATTCGAACCGGAACCGTACATGCGATTGGAGCTGGGATTTTACTCGCCGAAATTCAACAAACTTCTGATGTTACCTATCGGATTTTTGATTGGAATCGAACAGGCCAAGATGGCAATACAAGAGAATTACATACCGAACTGGCACTTGACGCTATCGATTTTGCAAAACGCGACGATCATAAGGTCGTATATACAGCAGAACCCAATAAAAGGAATCTTATGGTTGAATCACCCTATTTTACAACGGAGATTATTGCGGTTCGTGGAGAAATGAGTATCCAAACCGCCCAATTGGATTCTTTTGTTGTTTTGATGGCGGTACATGGCGATACTGAAATTTCCGTGGATAGAAACACCTACCAGCTGCCTTTCGGGTCAACCGTATTACTACCGGCTTGCTTGACAGAATTCACCATACAGGCGAATCATTCCGAAGTACTGATGGTTACCATCTAAAGGGGTGTCAACTCAATTCTCGAGTTCCGATAGATACTCCGTCAACAACGTTCCATAGCGAGAATTTGCGACATCGCCGGACATGGAAGTTGCAATGGTGTCCAGTAAACTTTTCGAAACGGTTGAGAGATCGGACAAAGCCAAATAAGGCGCAACAACGCTGTTGGCATTATTGACTGCAAAGTTGACAGTAAACAGAATTTTTCTTTTGGATAGATTGGCAGATTGCTGTTCGACTAAGGCCAGACTATCGGCATTTTGACTGATTTGAGCTTGAAGATAAGCAGCAAGGAGATCGAGTTCCTCGTTGTTAAATTGGCGGATAACTCGAAGATAAGCATTGTAGATTTCTTGCGTTGGTGAGCCAGAGACTTGAGCTTTTGTCACATAATTATCCAAAGTGGTTTGGATTGAAATCTCTCCAGCTTGCCCGAAAAAGGGAATTCGATTATCAGCATCATCTGTTTGATTTCGATCCAGAAGAATGTAAAACAACTCTGGGTGATCCAGATCGGCTTGTAAGACAACAGCTTCTTCATGGCCTAGAAATATTGAGTCGACTACAATCAAAGCACTGTCTTGGATGCGTTCGAGGTAGAGTGTACCTTTTTTAAGGTCTTTGACTTCCACTGTGACTTGCATGTCCTTTTTTGGAGCGGAACAACTCGCTAAAAGAATGATTAAAAATAACTTGGCAATTGTGTGTTTCATCTCTACAAATATGCAGGAATTAGTTTGATTAACGAACCTTTCTAAAGGTCAAATTTATGCGTGGGCCAACTTTTTTTGCAGTTTTTGCAACTTGATGCTTCCAAAAGTGTTGTGTCGCTCCCCCCATGAGCAACAAACTTCCATGTTCGAGCAATAACTTGTACCGTTGTTTGGGGGCATGGTTATGTCGAAGATGAAAAAATCGAGGTGCTCCCAAACTCACCGAAGCGATCATTGGGTTTTTGCCAAGTTCAGGTTCATCGTCTGCGTGCCACCCATTGCTGTCTTTGCCATCGCGATACAAGTTGAGCAAGACGGTAGTAAAGGAAGCATCACACAATTGATAAATTCTGCTTTCAATGCGTTCCAAGGTTTCCGTCATCGGTTGGGGTGTCATCACAATTCCCGAATAGCTATACGAGTCCAAGGTATGGGCATGTAGCGACGTGAGTCGTGGTTGAGGGTGGGTTTTTCCAAATACCGTAATGGGGTCTTGTCGCCATGGGATGTGGTGAAACAGGTCTTCAAAATATGAATTGGCTAGAGCAGCGGGCAAAAAATCTGGGATATAGCTGATTTCTGCATCTGGCAGTTGTTGTAACGCTGTATGTCCAGTTATGGTGACCATCTATAGGGCGTCTTGTTGTTTTTTAAAGTGCAGCATGAGGGAATTAAAAAAGCCGAGGATTAAAGCAACCCCAATCACAATATAGAACAAGGTAAAAATTTTCCCCAAATCGGTTTGCGGAGAAAAATCTCCATAGCCAATTGTAGTTAAGGTAATCACTGATAAATAAAGGGAATCAAGCCATGACCAACCTTCGACAAAATGGTAAATAACGGTGCCGAGCCCAATAAAAAAGTTAGTGGTAAGCAGTAAACTTCGGTAAGATTTGTCTTTTAAAAAAGAAACAATACTCGTGAGAATAAACATAAGAACAGAATTAGGATGATTATGTCCTAAATTAAAAAAAATCCCTTAACTCTGAGAAAAGTTAAGGGGCAGAATTGGTAGCCGAATCCGCTTATTTGATAAGCTCAAAGCTTCGATTGATAAAGGAGGTGAGTTCTTCCCCTTTCAATAGATTTTGGCTCAGTCTTGCGAGATCGACAGATTGCTTGATCAATCGATCTTGCTTTTTCTTGGTTTTGGTTTCTAAAATCTGACTCACCAAGGGGTGATTAACATTGACAATCAGGTTGTACATTTCAGGCATATTTCCTCCAAACATACCGCCCCCACCTGTTTGTTGCATCTCTTTCATTCGGCGCATAAACTCCGGTTGGGTGATCATAAATGGCATCGCTTGACTATCCATCGATTCCAGTTGGACCGTATAGGTCGTTTGTGGCACCACGTCTTCAACGAGTGATTTGAGTTTGTTTTGGTTTTCTTCACTCAACTTAGATGGAGTTGTGTCTTCTTTTACAATGAGTTTATCGACTTGGTCAGCATCTACTCTTGCAAAGCTGATATTCTCTTCGCTTGTTTCTAGCTTTTGTAAAAGGTGACCGACAATCGGAGAGTCGAGGAGTAATACCGTATATCCCTTCGCTTTAGCAGCTTCGATATAGGCATGTTGTTCATCGACATTGGACGCATAGAGTTGAACGAGCTTTCCATCCTTGTCTGTTTGTGCATCTTTGGTTTTTTCTTTGAGCTCTTCAATAGTCAAATACTCACCTGATGTGGTTGGGTAGAGTGCAAAATCTTTCGCCTTTTCAAAAAACTTGTCTTCTGAGAGCATTCCATACTCTATCACAACTTTGATATCATTCCATTTGTCTTGGAAAGATTTACGATCTTTTTTAAAGAGAGACTTGAGTTTATCCGCGACCTTTCGAGTGATGTAGTTGCTGATTTTTTTGACATTACCATCTGCTTGTAGATAACTTCTAGACACATTCAGTGGGATATCGGGCGAATCGATAACACCGCGAAGCATGGTGAGAAACTCAGGAACAATTCCTTCGACGTTATCGGTGACAAACACTTGGTTTTGATACAGCTGAATCCGATCCTTTTGCACATTGAGATCTTGCGTAATTTTTGGAAAATAGAGAATCCCTGTGAGATGAAACGGATAGTCAACATTGAGATGAATTTGAAATAAGGGATCTTCAAATTGCATCGGATAAAGCTCTCGATAAAAACTGTTGTAGTCTTCATCTTCGAGATCTGTCGGCTTCTTAATCCATGCGGGTGAAGGATTGTTGATGATGTCATCAACGACTTCTTTGATTTCCTTGGCATCTTCGCCTTCCCCCTCTGTTTTGGTGATTTCTTTGGTGCCCAATTTAATCGGAATGGGCATAAACTTGTTGTATTTCGTGAGCAAGGTGCGAATTTTCGATTCTTCCAAAAACTCTTTTGAATCCTTATCGATGTGCAAAATGATTTCTGTTCCCCGATCAGTTTTATCGTGTTTTTCCAAAGTAAACTCTGGTGATCCATCACAAGACCAGTGAGCTGCTGGCTCATCCTTATAAGACTTGGAAATGATTTCAACTTTTTTGGCGACCATAAAGGCAGAATAGAACCCGAGGCCAAAATGACCGATAATCCCACTGTCTTTTGCACTGTCTTTGTATTGTTCCAAAAACTCTTCGGCCCCCGAAAAGGCAACTTCGTTGATATACTTATTAACTTCATCGGCAGTCATTCCAACGCCTTGATCAATAATGTGAAGTTTTTTTGCCTTTTTGTCCACTTTAACTTCAATTTGTGGATTGTTATATGCAACTTTTGCTTCCTCGATTTGTGTGAGATGTTTGAGTTTTAGCGTAGCGTCTGTCGCATTGGAAATCAATTCCCGTAAAAAGATTTCATGGTCACTATATAAAAATTTCTTTATTAGCGGGAAGATGTTTTCAACAGCAACATTGATTTTTCCTGTACTCATATTACGTTAGATTTTACAAAACCTTTTACAAAAAAAATACCATAGTTTTCTTTCTGACAAGATGACACTTTTATATATTTTGTTTAAATTATTTGTGAAAAGATTAAACATTATCTATATTTGTATTTGAAAAGGTTGTTATTCAACTCTCACAAAGGGAATTATTGCTATGAAAAATGCTTGACTCCTTTTCAAAATATTCTTGGTTTGTTTGTTTTTTTGGTTAATTACGAAAAGGTGTGCACTTGTACACCTTTTACTTTTCTATTCAAATCCTTACTTTTAGCAAATGATTAAACAATACACTTCAAAAATTATCGGACTCGGCAAATACGTTCCAGATAATCGGGTTACCAATGATGATTTATCAGAGTTCATGGATACAAGTCATGATTGGATTGTAGAACGCACAGGAATCGAAGAGCGTCGTTTTATTCCTAAGGATTCTCCTGAAGGTACTGCCACCATGGGGGTTAGAGCTTCCGAACAGGCCATCGAACGTGCGGGAATTCACAAGGATGACATTGATTTGATTGTCTTTGCGACCCTAAGTCCAGACTACTATTTTCCTGGGTCAGGAGTCTTGGTTCAAGACTTGATGGGAATTGGCACCTGTCCTGCACTCGATGTTCGAAATCAGTGTTCGGGCTTTATTTATGCATTGTCTGTTGCAGATCAATATATCCGAACAGGGATGTATAAAAATATACTTGTCATCGGATCGGAACATCACTCTGGAGGTCTCGATCTCAGCACGCGAGGGCGTACAGTCTCTGTTATTTTTGGTGATGGAGCAGGTGCTGCAGTCGTGAGTCGACATGATAATCTGGACGAGGGTATCCAGTCCACTCACCTTCATTCAGAAGGAAAACATGCCAAAGAACTTTCTTTAATTGGTCCGAACACCAAAAAATGGGTACATGAAGTGTTTGAAAACTACGATCCGGATGACATGGATTACCATCCTTATATGAATGGACAACTGGTTTTTAAAAATGCGGTTGTTCGATTTTCAGAAGTGATTCTTGAAGCGCTTGCCAAAAATAATTTAGAACCCAGTGATATCGATATGTTGATTCCACATCAAGCCAATTTGCGTATTGCTCAGTTTGTCCAAAAAAAGTTTGGCCTTCGAGATGATCAGGTGTACAACAACATCATGCGTTACGGAAACACGACTGCTGCATCCATTCCGATTGCACTCTGTGAAGCATGGGAAGAGGGTCGAATCAAAACTGGCGATCATGTGATGCTCGCTGCTTTTGGAAGTGGATTTACTTGGGGGAGTTCTCTGATCAAATGGGTCTAGCTCCTTTGGTACGAATCAACAGTAAACCGAAAAAACATAAAGCTCCGTTGAGCGCAAGGATAAAAAAGCCAAAGTCAAAATCATAGACCTGTAAAGTCCATTGACTAATCCAGTAGCCCATGATTGGCGTGCTTACCGCCACCCATGGTACCCAACGATCTCGAAGCTGAACTCTGGTCAATACACCTAAAGCATACAAACCCAATAAGGGTCCATAGGTATAGCCCGCAAACTCAAATAATTTTGCAATCACACTTTTATCGGTAATCAGATAATTAAAGGCAAGTATGACCAAGATCAGAACCACAGAAACCATCAGATGAACTCGCTTGCGGGCGTATTCTTGCTGATCGGTTTGAAGTCGTTTTTCGATGTCTAGCAAATCGATGCTGATACTTGTTGTCAGGGATGTCAGCGCACTATCTGCACTGCTATAAGCAGCTGCAATAAGACCCAAGAGGAAAACGACCGAAAGACCAAGGCCGAGTTGGGATTGGGTAGCTACGATTGGAAAGAGCTCGTCGCCTTGGGCATCAATTCCATTGGCAATCGCATAGGCAGTCAGCAAAGCACCCAACAATAGAAACACAAAATTGACTATGGTCAACACTACCGTAAACCAAAACATATTTTTTTGTGCATCACGAAGACTTCGGCAAGCAAGGTTTTTTTGCATCATATCCTGATCAAGTCCTGTCATCACAATGGCAATTAAAGCCCCAGAAACAAACTGTTTCCAAAAGAAATAAGGGCTTTTATAATCGTCGAAGTAAAAGATTTGCGCATTGTCTTGTTGCCCGAGCCATCCAAACAGACTGTCAATTTCCAGAGATGCTCGGATATAATATACAGACAAGCCAAGGGCGACCAACATAAATAGGGTTTGCAATACATCTGTCCAGATAATGGTTTTGATCCCCGATTTATGGGTGTAGAGCCAAATTAAGCAAATCGTGGCGATGACCGTCACCCAAAACGGAACGCCCATTTGATCAAAAATAACCCACTGCAACACACTGGCAACAAGATAGAGACGAAAGCTTGCGCCTACGATTCGCGATAACACAAAAAAGGAAGCTCCAGTTTTGTAGGTTCGTACGCCAAACCGAGTTGAAAGGTAGGTGTAGATGGATGTGAGTTTGTATTTGTAATACAGCGGGAGAAGGACAGCACCGATCACAAAATAGCCAACAATATAGCCCAAGACCATTTGGAAGTAACTAAATCCAGTAACCTCAACCCAACCAGGAACGGAAATAAAGGTAACCCCCGACAGTGAGGCCCCAATCATGCCAAAAGCCACCACATACCAAGGGGCAGAACGGTTGGCGATAAAAAAAGTCTGGTTGTCTTCTTTCCCCCTTGTCAGTCGCGCAATTCCCATCAACACCACAAAATAGCCCAAGAGGATAATTAGAAGAAGGTAGCTACTCATATGTCAAAGATAGTTGGATTGCTTCATACTTTCAAATGATTACCTTTGCCCCGATGGAATACGCATCTAAATTTGTGCAACAAGCTGTAGAGGAAATCGCACACCTGCCTGGAATCGGACGGCGAACAGCTATGCGACTTGTCTTGCACTTGCTTCGTCAACCAGAGTCGGTGAGCTTGGATTTGTCAGAAGCAATCAGACTCCTACGGACTGAAATACAATACTGTCAGTCTTGCTACAATGTATCTGACCAGCCCACTTGTAGCATCTGTACCAACCCCAAAAGGGATCGGCAGTTGGTCTGTGTGGTTGAAGATGTTCGAGATGTGATTGCCATTGAAAGCACTGCTCAATTTACAGGGCTTTACCATGTCTTGGGGGGAAAAATTTCTCCTCTGGATGGAATTGGCCCACAGGAATTGCAAATTGGCAGTTTGGTTGAAAAAGTAAAATCAGGAGCAATAAAAGAGGTCATTTTGGCGTTAAGCACAACAGTAGAGGGAGACACCACGAACTATTTTATTTACAAGCAACTCAGCGCATATGATGTGCAGATGTCCGTACTTGCTCGGGGTGTTTCAGTTGGAGACGAACTCGAATATACAGATGAAATCTCTCTTGGAAGAAGCATAGTCAAAAGAATCCCATTTGATGGAACAATCTAAAACGATCGACCTTTCTGTTATCATTGTCAGCTACAATGTGGAGCATTTTTTACACTTGTGTTTGGAAAGCGTTTATGCTGCCACAAAAAATATTCGGGCAGAAGTCATTGTAATCGACAATGCATCTGCTGATAAAAGTGTGGACATGGTGCGAAAACAATTCCCTGCGACACGAGTCATCGCTAATGTTGACAATCTCGGCTTTGGAAAGGCAAACAACCAAGCTGCAAAATTGGCCAAAGGACGATACCTGTGTATTTTAAATCCCGATACTGTCGTCTCTGAAAATACGTTTGAGCAGTTTATCACGCTCCATGAATCAAAGCCCAATTTGGGAATTTCTGGCCCACAACTTACCGACGGAACAGGAGAGTTTTTACGAGAATCCAAGCGGGGCCTGCCCACGATTCGGGCGGCTGTATCCAAGTCTTTGGGACTTTTCAAACTGGCGCCCCGTTTATTTGGGCAATACTACAATCTACGTCTTCCGCAAAACCAAAGTGGAAAGACCGATGTGCTGGTTGGTGCTTTTATGTTTCTGCGAAAACGCCTTTACGATCAGCTTGCTGGCTTTGATGAAAATTTCTTTATGTACGGAGAGGACATCGACATCTCTCACCGCAGCTTAAAATTAGGGTTGACCAATTTTTATCTATCCGAAGCGAAAGTCATTCACTTCAAAGGGGAAAGCACACCTAAAAACAAAGCATATGAAAAACGATTTTTCAATGCAATGTCTTACTATTACAACAAAAACTTTTCTCACAACTGGCTTTTGAACTCTGTATTTATGTTGGGGTCTCTTGTGTTTAGCAAATTCAAAAGAATCATGTCGTCTAGGCGGGATGTAACCAATCCAGTCCTTGTCAATGATTGGATTCTCTTATCTGTCAATCCCGCACTCTACAAATCAGTACAATCCAATATATTTCCCAGTATAAAGCAATGCCAGAGTCTTCTTGAGGCTTTGCAAGTTGAGACCAATGGATTAACTGGAATTGTTTTTGACATGCGGTCCATACAATGGAATGAGGTGATCAGCTTTATGCAACTTCACCAAACGCGATACATCTACAAGTTTATTTCTGCCGACAACAAACGAATTATCGGAAGTAGCGATGTGCTTTCCAGAGGCTCTGGTGCAATCATCAAAAAATCGAAAAATAAATCGGAAGTAAGCATCGTTTAAATTCGTAATTTTGCGACATGGCTGAGTACAAATTGTTACTACCTGCCATGGGTGAAAGTGTCGATGAGGCAACCGTTACCCAATGGCTTAAAAACGAAGGTGATATCATCGAGGCTGATGATGCCGTTGTCGAAATTGCTACCGATAAAGTTGATTCCGAAGTACCTTCCGAAATTTCTGGTAAACTCCTCAAAAAGCTGGTTGAAGAAAATCAGGTGGTTCTTGTCGGAGAACCCCTTGCCATCATTGAAACAGAGGAAGAACTTCCAGAAGCTCAAGAGCCCGAAGAAAGCCCATCTGAAATTCCTGAATCCACCGAGGATAAAGCAGACTTCTTGGAAAGCAAAGCAAAAGAAATACTCGCACCGCCAAAGCCGATATTACCAACCACAAGCGGAGACACTTATTTTTCACCATTAGTCAAGAGCATTGCCAAAGAGGAGGGCTTAACGGAAGCAGAGCTACAACAAATCCCCGGTACTGGCAAAAATGAGCGCGTGACCAAAAAAGATATATTGCACTATTTGCAGTCTCGTAGTTCGCAACCCAACGCCAACTCAGCATCAGCTCAAATCACTACATCTCCCAAACCAGAAAGTGGTGGAACTAGAGCGTTGTCTCGCATGGAGCAACTGATTGCGGATCACATGCATAAAAGTTTGCAAACTTCGGCACACGTACAGTCGTTTATCGAAGTCGATGTCACCGAATTGTGGGATTGGCGAGAGGGAATCAAACAATCTTTTTTTCAGCGAGAGGGAGAAAAAATCACATTCACCCCAATTTTTATGATGCTTACAGCCCAAGTGTTACGCGATTTTCCCTTGCTCAACTCTTCCTTAGAAGGAAATCAAATTATTCATAAACGCAATATCAACCTTGGGATGGCGACTGCATTGTCAGATGGAAATCTGATTGTCCCCGTCGTTAAAAACGCAGACCAGTTGAGCTTGGTGGGCTTTACCAAAAGGGTCAATGACTTGGCCAAGCGCGCTCGTGAAGGAACGCTTTTACCAGATGATGTTCAGGACGGCACCTACACGGTTACCAACGTTGGAATGTTTGACAGCTTGATGGGTACTCCGATTATCAATCAACCCCAACTGGGAATCCTTGCCTTGGGAGCGATTCGAAAAGTACCCGCAGTGGTCGAAACCGAAAAAGGCGATTTTGTCGGGATACGCCGCAAAATGATCCTTTCCCACAGCTATGACCACCGTATCATCAACGGCGCAATGGGTGGTTTGTTTATCAAAGCGTTAAAACAACGAATCGAGAATTGGGACAGCTCACAACAACTATAACATGCAGTTAGAATTAAAACGGCCAATATGTTTTTTTGACCTAGAGACCACAGGGATAAATATCGCGAAAGATCGGATTGTTGAAATTTCGATTTTAAAAGCATTTCCAGATGGCTCTGAAGAAGAAAATACATGGTTGGTCAATCCAGGTATGCCCATTCCAGCAGAAGCGACAGCCGTACACGGTATCACCGATGAAAAGGTCGCGAATGCCCCAGTTTTTAATGAAATCGCTGCGGAAATCTACACATGGTTTAAAGGGTCAGATTTGGCGGGTTACAATTCCGATCGATTTGATATTCCGTTACTGGCAGAGGAGATGTTGCGTGCAGACATCGATGTCGATTTTAAAAAACACAAAACGGTAGATGTGCAAACTGTTTTTCATAAAATGGAACAACGCACATTGACGGCTGCTTATCGCTTTTATTGTGACAAAGACCTCGATAATGCACACAGTGCAAGCGCAGACACCAAAGCCACTTTTGAGGTGCTCAAAGCTCAAATCGAACGCTATGAGGATTTGGAAAACAATGTGGACATGCTGAGTCAGTTTACCACACGTCATAACAGTGTGGATTTCGCCGGATATATCCGCACCAACAAAGAAAACGAACCCATATTTGGATTTGGAAAGCACAAGGGAAAGACCGTGGTTGAGGTACTGGAAAAAGAACCGGGCTACTTCGGATGGCTTTTGGAAGCAGATTTTCCACTCTACACCAAAAAGGTACTGACTGCCATTCGACTCAACACCCTAAATCAGTCCTGATGAAACTCATTTGTATCGGGCGTAATTACGCAAAGCATATCGAAGAACTCCAAAACGATCGCCCAGATGCTCCTGTCATTTTTATGAAGCCCGATTCGTGTTTGGGGCAAAAGGGGCAACCGTTTTTTATTCCAGATTTTTCCAACGAAATTCACCATGAGGTGGAGGTTCTTATTAAAATCAACCGTATTGGTAAGCATATACAAACCAAATTTGCTCACAAGTATTACGACGAAATTGGACTGGGATTGGACTTTACTGCTCGAGATCTACAGCGCGAACTTAAAACCAAAGGATTGCCATGGGAAAAGGCCAAGTCTTTTGATGGCGCTGCCTATGTTGGCCAATGGTTTGACAAGTCGCAATTTTCGAATATCAACGACCTTAACTTTCAGCTATCAAAAAACGGAGAGGTCGTTCAGAAAGACACCACCGCCAAGATGTTATGGAGCATTGATGAAATCATCAGTTATGTGTCGCGTTATTTCACCCTCAAAATTGGTGATATTTTGTTTACTGGCACACCATCTGGGGTGGGTCTTGTACAAAGGGGGGATGAACTGACAGGAAATCTGGCGGGTCAACATGCATTTACCTTGAATATCAAATAATGCAGGCAGAAATCATTACCATTGGAGATGAAATTTTGATCGGTCAGATTGTGGACTCCAATTCTGCCTTTCTTGCCAAATCACTCAATACCATCGGGATTGAAGTTTCTCAGATTACCTCGGTATCCGACACAGAGCATGCCATTACCAATGCTATGGAAGCAGCGCAGCAACGCGTTTCCCTTGTCTTGCTCACAGGCGGTTTGGGACCGACCAAAGACGATATCACAAAAACTGCTTTTTGCCGTTTTTTCGATGATGACTTGGTGCATAATCCAGATGTATTGGCGCATATCGAAAAACTCTTTGCGCAATATGTCAATGTGCCGATTAATGATCTGAACCGTGCCCAAGCGATGGTGCCTTCTAAAGCCGTTTTGTTAGAAAATCGGTATGGCACGGCTGTGGGGATGTGGATGAAAAAAAACAATACTGTTTTTGTAGCCTTGCCAGGTGTACCGTATGAAATGAAAAATATTATGGATGAGCAGCTTATTCCCAAGCTCAAAAGCCATTTTAAGCGACCTGTTCTGATACACAAAACCATGATGACCTATGGATGGGGTGAAAGTCGCATTGCGGAAGTCATCCACGAATGGGAAGCAGCGCTACCCACACATATCAAGCTCGCCTACTTGCCAAATTTAGGTCGTGTGCGATTGCGACTTACAGCGCGTGGCGATGATGAAGACCAACTTCAAAAAGAAGTCGATCAATATTTTGACAGTCTTCGTCTATTGATTGGAGAGATTATCACGGGCTTTGAATCTGACCGCCCGATTGAGGCACAAATCGGTGATTTGTTGATCGAAAAACAATCCTCCATCGCGGTAGCAGAAAGTTGTACAGGAGGCCGTGTTGCAGCATTACTATCATCGATTCCCGGTGCTTCGGCCTATTTTTATGGGGGAGTTGTTGCCTATAAAACACAGACCAAGCAGGATGTATTGGGAGTATCTGATGATTTGATCAAAACACATACTGTGGTGAGCGAGGAGGTCGCTTTGGCGATGGCCAAAGGGGTTCGTGAGCGAATGAAAAGTACCTATGCCATTGCAACAACTGGCAATGCTGGACCAGCCAAAGGCGACTCCGATGCAGAAGTGGGAACCGTGCTGATTGCCCTTGTCGGACCCGATTTTGAACGTGTTGAACGCTTTGCCTTTGGCAAAAACAGAGAAAAAACCATACAGAAAACTGTCAATAAGGCCTTGGAGCTCGCGCGAAAAATGCTGGACTAAACGATAAAAAACATTTGCCAATACGTTAAAAATATTGTTTATTTGCACTCCGATTACAAAAATCAATTTTTGCAATGCCAAAAGTTTGTCAAATTACCGGTAAAAAAGCGTTGGTTGGAAACAATGTTTCCCACGCGATGAACAAAACAAAGAGACGTTTTGAAGTAAACTTAATCAAAAAACGCTTCTACTTGACAGATCAAGAGAAGTGGATTACCCTCAAACTTTCTACGTCTGCTTTAAAAACCATCAATAAAAAAGGACTTGCGGCCGTGCTCAAAGAAGCAAAAGCCCAAGGCGTCCTCTAAATACATTGTCATGGCTAAAAAAGGAAACAGAGTTCAAGTGATTTTAGAATGTACAGAACACAAAGCTTCAGGCCTTGCGGGTACTTCACGATATGTCACAACCAAAAACAAAAAGAACACGCCTGATCGTATTGAATTGAAAAAATTCAATCCGATTCTGAAAAAAATGACTGTTCACAAAGAAATTAAGTAATTATGGCAAAGAAAACCGTTGCAACTTTACAAACATCATCAAAGCGTTTGACCAAAGCCATTAAAATGGTAAAAAGAGATAAATCTAATGCGTACACTTTTGTAGAATCCACGATGCTTCCTGAACAAGTGAACGAGTGGCTTGCCAAAAAATAACAACCATATTAAACAATGATAAAAGCCACGATTCGTGGCTTTTTTTATTTCTTACATTTACAAAAAAGAAGAATGGGGATTTTCAAGCGGTTTTTTTTCAAAGATAAATTAGACAAAGGACTCGAGCCGACCAAGCAATCGCTTATCGACAAAATTGGGAAAGCAGTCGCTGGAAAAAGCACGGTCGATGACAGTGTATTGGATCAGTTGGAAGAGGTGTTGATCAGTGCGGATATCGGTGTGGATACCACCCTTAAAATCATAGACCTTCTCGAAAAACGTGTAGCCAAAGACAAGTACATGAACGCCAAAGAGCTTCATTTGATCCTTCGAGACGAAATCACCACTTTGTTGGACTTACAAGAGGAAAGCCCGCGCGAAGTCAAACCCCGAGTTACTTTGGTTGTGGGAGTCAATGGCGTTGGTAAAACCACCACCATTGGAAAGCTTGCCCACCTTTATCACGCTGCTGGTCAGCAAGTTCTTCTCGGAGCTGCAGATACCTTCCGCGCTGCAGCAGTGGATCAACTGACCATGTGGTCAGAAAGAGTGGGAGTACCGATTGTCAAGCAACAGATGGGCAGTGACCCGGCTTCTGTGGCCTACGATGCGGTTGAGTCTGGACTCTCTCAAGGGGTCGACCATGTCATTATTGACACCGCAGGACGACTACATAACAAGGTCAATCTGATGAATGAATTGGCAAAAATCCAAAGAGTAATTCAAAAATCGATTCCCGATGCACCCCATGAGGTGTTGTTGGTACTCGATGGCTCTACTGGGCAAAACGCATTCGAGCAAGCGCGTCAATTTTCACAAGCTACCGAAATCACGGCCTTGGCCATCACCAAGCTTGATGGCACTGCCAAAGGGGGCGTGGTATTGGGAATTTGCGATCAAATGCAAGTGCCTGTCAAATATATCGGGGTTGGCGAAGGGATGGAAGACTTGCAAGAATTTCGTCCTAAAGAATTTGTAGATTCATTGTTTTAATGGCCTAATATGCGAACAAAATCCCTTAAAAAAAACACCATCAATGTCGTCACCTTGGGTTGTTCCAAGAACATCTACGATTCCGAAGTTTTGATGGGACAACTTCAGGCCAACAACAAACAAGTCGTTCATGAAAAAGAGGGCAATATCGTGGTGGTCAATACCTGTGGGTTTATCGATAACGCCAAGGAAGAATCTGTACAAACGATTCTCAACTTTGCCAAGAAAAAAGAAGCTGGAACCATCGATAAGCTCTTTGTAACGGGCTGTTTGAGCGAACGCTATAAAGATGATTTGGAACAGGAAATTCCCGAAGTCGATCAGTTTTTTGGGACCACAGACCTACCCATGTTACTCAAGGCCTTAGGTGCAAACTACAAGCATGAACTCATCGGGGAACGCCTAACTACAACGCCCAGACACTATGCCTATTTAAAAATTTCAGAGGGCTGTGACCGCCCATGCTCGTTTTGTGCGATTCCGCTGATGAGAGGCAAACACCGATCGACTCCCATAGAAACCCTCATGCAAGAAGCCAAAAAGCTCGCAGCCGACGGCGTTAAAGAACTGATTTTAATCGCCCAGGACCTGACCTATTACGGGCTTGATTTGTATAAAAAAAGACGATTGGCCGACTTATTGTGCCAACTCGTTACCGTGGACGGTATCGAATGGATTCGATTGCACTATGCTTTTCCGACGGGCTTTCCCCTCGATGTCCTTGACGTGATTCGGGACGAACCAAAAGTCTGTCAGTATATCGACATGCCTTTACAGCATATTTCTGACAACATTTTAAAATCCATGCGCCGCGGAACCACCTTTGCAAAAACCAACGCCCTGCTCAACACCTGCAAAGAACGCGTACCAAATATGGCCATACGCACCACCCTGATTGTGGGCTATCCCGGCGAAACCCAAGAAGATTTTGACTTGCTCAAACAATGGGTATCCGACACCCGATTTGACCGATTGGGCTGCTTTACCTATAGCCACGAGGAAAACACCCATGCCTACCAACTTGTTGACGATGTACCCGCCGAAGTCAAGCAGCAGCGCGCCAACGAAATCATGGCCATCCAATCCCAAATCTCATGGGAGAACAATCAGCAGATGATCGGGAAAACCCTACGCTGTATTATCGATCGTAAAGAAGGAAACTACTATATCGGGCGTTCGGAGTACGACTCGCCAGATGTGGATAACGAAATCCGTATCGATGCCAAAACCCACTATTTGCGTTTGGGCGATTTTGTCGATGTTACGATTGAACAAGCCGAAGACTTTGATCTCTACGCCAGCCCTACAGAGTCGCATGCAGTGAAGAGTTAACAAATAACTCCTTTTCACGATTCATCACATTTCCTTTATCAGTCCCTAGCCATCTGTGTTGTATCTTTACGGCATGCAAATTCATCGGATTCCACATACAACAACGCAGCGCTTGCCCGACTTGGCAAGTCGTGTGGTTGACTCCGATCCTGCTTTAGCGGGTTATTATCGTCCGTTTGCAAATCAACCCGATGCAGCGCATGTCCAACAGCAGGAAAAGCGATTTACCGCCCAACAGCGACAAACCCTCAAAGAGGTGCTCACTGCCCAATACCATCATATCAAGGATGCGCCCACCACTCAGATCGACAGCTTGTTGTCGTCTAAGACTTTTACAATCACCACAGGGCATCAGCTAAATCTGTTTACGGGACCGCTCTATTTTTTATATAAAATTATCGACGTCATAAATATTGCAAACCAATGGAACGCACTTCAGGACGGGAATTCCTATGTGCCAGTCTATTGGATGGCCTCAGAGGATCACGATTTTGAAGAAATCAACCACTTTGCAGTCAATGGGCAAAGCGTTCACTGGTCAAGAGAAAAGACGGGTCCAGTGGGGCGTTTCTCAACAGAGGGTTTAGACCAAGTTTTGGAGGTTTGGAAACAGCATTTGGGCGATCGTCCGTATGCGGAAAAACTTCAGGATCTCTTTGCGCAAAGCTATGTCGCGCATTCCAATTTAGCAGATGCGACTCGTTTTTTGGTTCACCAGCTTTTTGGTCGCTATGGCTTGGTCATTGTTGATGGGGATGACCCACGACTCAAGCAAGAATTTGCGCCCTATATCCAACGGGAATGCGAGGAGCAACTCATCAAAAAGGGGAGTGAATCGACAGTGAAAAAGCTAAATGATGCTTTGCAAACTAAGATTAAAGCACAGGTCAATCCCAGAGACATCAATTTGTTTTATATGGGAGAGTCGGGACGGCAGCGCATCGAAAAAACCACAACTAGCTATGGGGTTGTCGATACAGCGATTTCATTTTCCAAACAGGAATTGATCAAGGAAATCAAATCTTACCCCGAACGATTTTCACCCAATGCCTTGTTTCGTCCGATCTATCAAGAACTTGTTTTACCCAATTTGGTGACTGTTGGGGGTGGTTCGGAGTTGGCCTATTGGTTGCAGCTCAGCGAGGTGTTTGCGAGTTTTGATTTGCCCATGCCCATGCTCAAACTGCGGTCTTCGGTTTTGTTGATCAGCGCCAAGCAGCAGCAAAAGCTCAAAAAATTGGACATTTCAATTGCCGATTTGTTCTTGCCAACTAATGAGCTGATCAACCATCGGGTTCGTCAAATCAGCAATATCGATATCGATTTGGGAGATCTCAAAACCCATTTGGATCAGCAGTTTGGCGCACTTTACGCGCTTGCCAAACAAACCGACGCTTCATTTTTGGGAGCAGTAGAAGCACAGGAAAAAAAGCAAAAAAAGGGAATTGACCGACTCGAAAAAAGACTGCTCAAGGCCCAAAGAAAAAAGTTGGTGGATCATATCAATCGCATGACTGAACTGCAACAACAATTATTTCCAATGGGCGATTTGCAAGAGCGCAGGGTCAATTTTGCAGAGTTTGTTTTGCTACACGGTGATGATTTGATTCCCTTTTTGATAAAGCATATCGATCCAAATGAAAAAGATTTTATGTGCTTTTCGCTATAAAAAAAGCAAGTGAAATAGAAATAGTACGAGGTAGAAATCGTATTTTTGACCATGCAAAACAAGGTTTTAATCCTAGACTTTGGTTCACAATACACCCAGCTAATTGCTCGACGCGTACGCGAATTGAACATCTATTGTGAAATACATCCATTTAACAACCCACCAAAACAGATCGATACTTTTAAAGCGGTGATCCTATCGGGCTCGCCCTTTTCGGTTCGTGGCGATGACGCACCCCATCCCGATTTAGCAGAAATCCGAGGAAAAAAACCCCTGCTTGGGGTATGCTATGGTGCCCAATACCTGGCACACTTTGGGGGCGGTAAGGTTGCACCTTCCAGTACACGGGAATATGGGCGTGCCAAACTCACAACGATCAACGACGACCCCCTCTTTACGGGTATTTCACAAGGGACACAAGTGTGGATGAGCCATAGTGATACAATTCAAACCCTACCCACAGGAGGAGTTTGTTTGGCCAGCACTGATGATGTTCACAATGCCGCCTATCGTATTGAAGGCGAAACAACTTATGCTATCCAGTTTCATCCGGAAGTCTATCACACCACTGATGGTAAACAGTTGTTGGAAAACTTTTTGGTCGGCATTGCTGAAGTTGTTCAAGATTGGACACCCAGTTCATTTGCCGAGATGACTATCGCAGCATTGCAAAATCAAATCGGAGAGGATCGTGTCGTTTTGGGTCTTTCGGGCGGGGTCGATTCGACGGTAGCAGCCATGCTTTTACACAAAGCCATTGGGTCTCAGCTCCATTGCATTTTTGTCAATAATGGGCTATTGCGAAAAAATGAATTTACCGATGTGCTTCAGCAGTATGAGGGCTTAGGTCTCAACGTGAAGGGTGTCGATGCCAGTGATCGCTTTTTGGGACACTTGGCTGGAGTATCCGATCCAGAAGAAAAACGCAAACGCATCGGAAAGGTGTTTATCGATGTTTTTGATGATGAAGCCACTGCCTTAACCAAGATTACTTGGTTGGCACAAGGAACGATTTATCCAGATGTAATTGAGTCTGTATCTGTTAATGGTCCTTCTGCAACGATCAAATCCCACCACAATGTCGGGGGATTACCTAGCTATATGAAACTAAAAGTGGTCGAACCACTTCGGATGTTATTTAAAGACGAAGTGAGACGAGTTGGTAAAACCTTGGGCTTATCCGCTAACTTGCTCGGTCGTCATCCCTATCCAGGGCCAGGCTTGGCAATTCGGATTTTGGGAGATGTCACAGCCGAAAAAGTACAGATGCTCCAAGAGGTCGATGCGATATTTATCGATGGATTAAAAGAGGAAGGGTTATACGACCAAGTGTGGCAAGCCGGTGCAATCCTGTTACCTGTGCAAAGCGTAGGGGTCATGGGAGACGAAAGAACCTATGAAAAATGCGTTGCCCTACGGGCTGTGGAGTCCACCGATGGAATGACAGCAGATTGGGTGAATTTGCCCTATCCCTTTTTGCAAAACATCTCCAATAAAATCATCAATCGAGTCAAAGGAATTAATCGAGTAGTTTATGATATCAGTTCTAAACCGCCTGCCACGATTGAGTGGGAGTAGGCGTGTGCTTTTCTTCTTTGGACTTGTGTTTGGGTTGCTCACCGCAAACCTGCAAGCACAGGATCCCAATGAAGACTATCGCACACACTTTTTGATCCATAAAGTCCGCAAAGGGGATACCAGCTTTAGCTTGACAAAACGATATGAAATCAGTGCGCAACAGTTGTTGTACTACAATCCCGAGCTCAAAGATGGTTTAAAGCGGAAAATGAAACTCAAGATTCCGCGGTATAAAGAGATTCCATCTCCACCAGAACCAGAGCCCCAAGCCAATACTCACACAGTTAAAAAGGGTGAAACGCCTTGGCGTGTGGCTTATCAATATGGGATTACCCTTGAAGAACTCAAAGCGGCAAATCCAGAAATAGATGCAGTCATATCAATTGATCAAGTGCTTGTGATTCCAGAAGCGACAGTCGAAACCAACTCATTTGACCCCAATTATAACTACTATACGGTAAAACCCAAAGAGGGCTATTACCGCTTGGAAGTGAAGTTTGGCTTGAGTGAGGAAGAGCTGATTGCGCTCAATCCTGAGTTGTCTGAAAAGGGTTTGCTGGCAGGAATGATTCTGCGCCTACCCAAACGCAATTCTCCGACCTACACTACAGAAAACAACTTGATCATTGAAAAGGTCAATCTTCGCGATAGTTTGTTTCGACAGACGGAATTAAAAGTGGCTTTGATGGCACCATTTCGCTTACCAACAGTTCCGATTGACTCGATTGCGCAAACGAATCAGATTTTACAAACACGAAATTTACAAACCATATCCCTCGATTTCTATGCAGGCGCACGCTTGGCCATGGAAGACCTCGTCGAACTTGGCCTGTCAATCGATTTCACGGTGTTGGATACGGAAAACAGTAATTTCCGGATCAACCAACTCTTGGACGCCTATGACTTTTCGTCCTATGATTTTGTCGTTGGGCCTTTTGTGCCAAGACACTTTAATACCTTCTCTGAAAAATTGGAAAACCGTAAGCTTCCCTTGGTTTCCCCGCTCACGACCAAGCCTTTGACCATGCGCAAAAACGTTGTGCATAGCTCAACGGATCGAAAATTGCTCAGAGAACGCATGTATCGCTATATCGACTCCCTAGACCAATCGGCAGAAAACCCCTGTGTGGTGATCGTGGCAGATGCAGAAAATCTGGCGGCTCAAAATCGATTGAAAAAACAGTTCCCTTTGGCAGAAATTGTAAACCCCGACCCAGAATTCAATTTTGTCAAACCCGAACTCATCGACTCGCTTACCTCGCATTTGGAGCAAAACTGGGTTTTTCTGGAAACCAAAAAAACCAACCTGATTATCAGTATGGTTTCGATGTTAAATGCCCAACAAAATGAAGACCGAAAAACAAAACTCATGACCTTGGATCGCTCATCTGCATATGACGATGAAAACATCGACAAATCACATCTGGGGAACTTATCGTTTACCTACGCAGAGACATATGATATCAATCCAATTGCATTGACCAGCTTGTACGAACGCTTTGAGTCTACCTATGGTACGGTACCGACTCGCGATGCCATTCGTGGGTATGAGTTGATGACCGATTTGTTACTCCGTACTGCCATACGGGAAGAATTGATCGATGGCTTTGAGCTTGGGGAAACCCAATATTTACAGAATAAATTCCTGTTTCAGGAGCAAGCCAATGGCTTTCGAAACACAGCTGTGTATTTGCTCCAACACAAGGGATATGAAACCATAGAGCTAACCGATGAATAATCCGATGAATTTGTCATGGTCGTTTTGTACTTTTGTCCACGAATTGGAAAAAAATAGCGTTTAATGCCAAATTCCAAATACGTTTTTGTAACAGGTGGAGTGACCTCATCATTAGGGAAAGGCATTATCTCCGCTTCTCTCGCCAAATTGTTACAAGCCCGTGGCTTGCGAACCACCATCCAAAAATTTGATCCCTATATCAATGTTGACCCTGGAACGCTCAATCCCTACGAACATGGGGAGTGCTATGTGACAGACGATGGCGCTGAGACCGATTTGGATCTCGGACATTATGAGCGCTTTCTCAATGTGAAGACCTCGCAGGCAAACAATGTCACAACGGGTCGCATCTACCAAAGCGTGATTGAGAAAGAACGACGCGGTGACTTTTTAGGGAAAACCGTACAGGTGATTCCGCATATCACAAATGAGATTAAGGCGCGTATGCAACTTTTAGGAAAAGGCGATGAGCACGATGTGGTGATCACCGAAATCGGAGGCACAGTCGGTGATATTGAGTCGTTGCCCTATATCGAGGCCGTACGTCAATTGCGATGGGAACTCGGTCGGGAAAATTGCGTGGTTATTCACCTGACCCTTGTACCGTTTTTATCCGCTGCAAAAGAATTGAAAACCAAACCCACCCAACACTCTGTAAAAACCCTCATGGAAAGCGGAATCAATGCAGATGTTTTGGTATGCCGAACCGAACACGAACTTTCGGACGATTTACGGAAAAAACTGGCCTTGTTTTGTAATGTCGAGCAAGAAGCTGTCATTCAATCAATCGATGCGGAGACCATTTATGACGTGCCGATATTGATGCATGAGGAGGGTCTTGATCAGGTGGTGATGAAACGCTTGGGTATCGAACTTGATAACCAACCCGACTTAACCCAATGGCAGAATTTTCTCAAACGCCACAAAAACCCAAAAAGCAGTGTAACCATTGGACTTATCGGAAAGTATGTTGAACTGCAAGATTCGTACAAATCGATTTTGGAATCTTTTGTGCATGCAGGAGCTGCCAATGAAGTAGAAGTCAAGGTGGTTCCAATCCATTCCTCTTATTTGGAAGAAAAGGATGTGCAAGAAAAAATTGCCAATCTTGATGGGATTCTCGTTGCACCGGGCTTTGGTGAGCGTGGGATTGAAGGTAAAATTAACGCGATCAAATATGTTCGTGAACATCAGATTCCATTCTTTGGGATTTGTCTGGGAATGCAAATGGCTGTGATCGAGTATGCGCGGAATGTACTCCAACTACTCGCTGCCAATTCTGTTGAAATGGATGCGGACACCCCGCACCCCGTGATTTCGTTGATGGATGAACAACGCAACATCATTCAAAAAGGCGGAACCATGCGTTTGGGTGCTTGGACATGTGCGATCGAAAAGGATACGCTGCTGCACAAGGTGTATCAAAACGACCGTATTGAGGAACGTCATCGTCACCGTTATGAGTTCAATGATGCCTATTACGAACAATATCAAGCGCATGGCATGATTGCCTCGGGAGTCAACCCCGAAACCCAACTCGTGGAAGCGATTGAACTCCCTGCACACCCGTGGTTTGTGGGCGTGCAGTATCATCCAGAATACAGCAGTACAGTTGCCAACCCACACCCTTTGTTTGTCGGTTTTGTGAATGCGTGTAACCGCTACGCACAATCTAAAAATTAACCCAAGATGGAAGAAAAAAGAATAGACCCCTTACAAATTATCGGTTTCTTTTTGCTTTTCCTCGTTCTGATTTGGATGATGTATGATCAGTCGGAAATGATGGAGCAAAATGAGCAGTTGGAGACCAATGGCGTAACCACCCAATCCCAAGTGGATGATGCTCCACAATCAACCGTTCCGGTTGTAAACAATGCCCCCGTTATAATGGATTCCATTCCCGAACAAGTCACAACACTACAAAATGAGTTGTTACGCTTGGCGGTGACATCCAAAGGAGGGTTTATTCAAGAAGCTGAACTCAAACAACACACCAATCACCTCAACGAACAGGTGTTTGTTGTCAAAGATGGAAACACAGATTTCAACTTGCGGATCGAAGCCAACGGAGCGTTGATCAATACCCGTGACTTGAACTTTTTACCCATTCTCGATGGGAACCAACTCACGATGCGTTCTCAAGTCGCAGGAGGAACACTTGACTATATTTATACCCTCTCCAAAGAAAGAGAAGACAGTCAGGCTTATCGTTTTCAATTTGGGATACGTTCAAGTGGGTTGAGCGTTCAGCCTGAAACCGATTTATACTGGGGCTTGGATGGGTTTCGCCATGCCCTTAGCGCTGATTACGAAAACCGATATACGCAGCTGACCTATCAGTATGAAGGCGATAAAGTACAGGCCTTATCCGCGATGGGTGAAGACGATGATAAAGACAAAGAGGTGTCTTGGATTTCGTACCGACAGCATTTCTTTAGCATGATTCTCATTCCAACCACCCAATTTGAGTCGATTGATGCGGAGTCATCTTCTTTGATGAACCCCGATAATAGCGACGATTCGGTGTTTTTAAAACGATTTGAAACCACAACAGCCATCGCTTCTCAAAATGGGGCTTTAAACACGTCATTTGATTGGTTTATCGGTCCAACAGATTATGAAATTTTAAAAACCTATGATGAGAATCTTTCCGAATCCATCTCTTTTGGTTGGGGAATCATCGGATGGATGAACCGCTTTTTGTTTTTCCCTTTGTTTGGATTGTTAAGTGGGTTCTTGCCTTATGGAATTGCCATTATCGTGATGACAATTATCGTTCGGTTGGCACTATCTCCTGTGACTTATAAATCATATTTGTCACAGGCAAAAATGAAAGTATTGCGACCCGAAATCAATGCGCTCAACGAAAAATATGGAAATGACCGTGCGAAAAAGCAACAGGAAACCATGAAGCTCTACTCCAAAGCAGGGGCAAACCCCATGGCTGGCTGTGTGCCGAGCTTGTTGCAGTTGCCCGTTTTCTTGGGGTTGTTTTACTTTTTTCCAGTTGCCTTTTCCCTTCGTGGAAAATCCTTTTTATGGGCGGAGGATTTGTCGTCTTATGACGCCATTTTAGACCTTCCCTTTTCCATTCCGTTTTATGGAGATCATGTGAGTCTGTTTCCGCTCTTGGCATCAATCGCCATTTTTGTGTATTCAAAAATGACCATGGGTCAGCAAATGCAACCCAGCCAACCTGGAATGCCAAACATGAAGTTTATGATTTACCTCATGCCAATCATGATGTTGTTTTTCTTTAATAATTATGCTTCTGGTTTGAGTTTGTATTATCTGATTTCAAACCTCATTACCATTGGGATTATGTTGGTGATTAAAAACTATATCATCGACGATGAAAAAATCTTTTTGCAGATTGAGGAAAACAAAAAGAAACCCAAAAAGCAAAGTCGATTCCAGCGAAAGATGGAAGAGATTATGGAGCAAGCCGAACAGCAAAAACGTACAGGACGCCGTCGCTAGATCGCTTTTGGTTACCTTTGCTTTGCGATGAAATTCGATTCAAAACGTGTAGTTGTTGGACTCTCTGGTGGAGTCGATTCGAGTGTGACAGCTTTTCTGTTGCAACAGCAGGGCTATGAGGTGATCGGCTTGTTTATGAAAAACTGGCACGACGATAGCGTCACCATCTCCAAAGAGTGCCCTTGGCTCGAAGACAGTTACGATGCGATGCTTGTCGCTGAAAAACTTGGGATTCCCTTTCAAACGGTGGATTTAAGTGCGGAATACAAACAACGTATCGTGGATTATATGTTTGCCGAGTATGAGCGTGGGCGTACTCCCAATCCAGATGTCTTGTGTAACCGTGAAATCAAATTTGACGTATTTCTCAAAATCGCATTGGAATTAGGAGCTGATTTTGTAGCTACGGGCCACTATTGCCGAAAAGGTCAAGTGGAGATTGAAGTAGCAACGCACTACCGCTTGTTGGCAGGGGTAGACAACAACAAAGACCAATCTTACTTTTTATGTCAACTCAATCAGGCGCAATTGGCCAAAACACTGTTTCCAATCGGGGAATTGACCAAACCAGAGGTGCGTAAGATCGCCAAAGAACAAGGCTTGGTCACTGCGGAAAAGCGGGACTCACAGGGTTTGTGCTTTGTGGGAAAGGTGAGCTTACCAGAATTTTTACAGCAACAACTCGCCATCAAAACAGGTTGTATTGTTCAGGTTTCCGATTCCCATCCGATGTATCAAATCAAGCGAGAAGAAACGCCCGAAGGGCTTTCTCAAAAATACATCTATTCGGTTTCTGACGGAACAGAAGTTGGAACGCATGAGGGTGCTCACTTCTTTACAATCGGTCAGCGGAAAGGACTAGCTGTTGGCGGCACCAAAGACCCGCTCTTTGTGCTGGCTACGGATGTAAAACAAAATATTATTTATGTTGGCGAAGGAAAGTCTCACCCTGGACTGTATCGCTCTGCCTTATGGATTGTCCAAGAGGACGTGCATTGGGTACGCCCAGATCTTGTACCCCATGAGCCCATGCAGGTATGGGCGCGTATCCGTTATCGCCAGCCATTGGCAAAAGCAACGCTACACCCAACACCAACAGGATTGTACATGGTCTTTGACCAACCCCAGTCTGCGATTGCCGCTGGGCAATTTGCTGCCTGGTATCTTCAAGATGAGTTGATTGGATCGGGGGTGATTGGGTAGTTATACCTTCACCGCAGCCAAGTCAAGAACAACTTGGTTGTGAAGTAAATCATCAAACTTTTCTGCTTTTCGAATCAATTTGGCTTCGCCTTGGTGCCAGAAAATTTCTGCAGGACGGAAGCGTGCGTTGTAGTTGCTCGCCATGGAAAAACAGTAAGCACCTGCATTGTGGAAACACAAAAAATCGCCTTCCGAAATCTCATTGATCCTGCGGTTGTTGGCAAAGGTGTCCGTTTCGCAGATATAGCCCACTACAGAGTAAAACCGTTCGCGCCCATTGGGATTGGAGATGTTTTCGATATGATGTTGTGAGCCGTAGAGCATGGGTCGGATGAGGTGGTTAAACCCACTATTGACTTGCGCAAATACCGTTGAGGTGGTTTGCTTGACTACATTGACTTGGGTGAGAAAATATCCCGCTTCGCTCACCAAAAATTTGCCTGGCTCAAAAGTCAAAGTGAGTTCTTTGCCGTAGTCTTTACAAAACGATTGAAACCGCTCACCGAGTTTTTGTCCCAATTCTTCGATATTCGTTTCAATATCGTTGGGATGATAAGGAACCTTAAACCCACTCCCAAAGTCCAAAAATTCGAGATCGTGAAAGGACTTTGCGGCGGTAAACAAAATTTCAGCCGCATGTAAAAATACATCGATATCAAGAATATCACTGCCTGTGTGCATATGAATTCCGTTGATCCGCATGCCTGTATTCTCAACAATCCGAACAATATGTGGCAGTTGATGGATGCTGATCCCAAACTTGGAGTCGATATGACCAACAGAGATGTTGGCATTGCCACCGGCCATTACATGGGGATTGATGCGAATACATACAGGAACATCAGGGTGTTTGTTCCCAAATTGTTCGAGTAGTGAGAGGTTATCGATATTGATTTGCACCCCGAGTGCTGCTGCTTCCTCGATTTCCTCAAGCGAAACTCCGTTGGGCGTAAAGATGATCATTTGGGCAGGAACTCCTGCATACAAACCAAGTTTGACCTCCTGTATCGAGACGGTATCCAAGCCAGCACCCAAACTGTGCATATAGCTGAGGATATTCACATTGGATAGGGCCTTTACGGCATAGTTGATACGCAATTGCGGCACATTTTGAAATGCCTGTGTCAATCGCTTGTATTGGTGTTCTATTTTATCTGCGTCATAGACGTATATGGGACTTCCAAATTGATTTGCTATCGATGTCAATACGGTATTTTCCATCGGGATAATTTTGCTGCAAATTTAACTTTGTTCTCATTGATATCAAAACCATTTTTGAGAATGATATAAAAATACAACAAAATGTTATAAATATAACAAAACAAATATATAATTCTCTGTTGTGATCGGTGCTTGTTTTCTATTTTTGTAGCAAACAAACAGGACAATGAACGTACATGAGTACCAGGCCAAAGAGATTTTATCTTCATTTGGGGTTCGTATACAGAGGGGAAAAGTTGCCCAAAACACAAAAGACGCAGTAACAGCAGCCGAGGCCTTGTCTGAAGAGACAGGCACATCTTGGTTTGTAATCAAAGCCCAGATTCATGCAGGAGGACGTGGCAAAGGCGGTGGTGTGAAGCTCGCCAAAGGTATCGACAAGGTCGAGGAAGTGGCTGGCAGTATTCTAGGAATGGATTTGGTCACTCCACAAACCCCTCCAGAGGGCAAGCGTGTCCATCAAGTCTTGATTGCTGAAGACGTTTATTATCCTGGTGATTCTGAACCAGAGGAATATTATATGTCTGTTTTATTGAATCGTTCTACTGGTCGCAATATGATTATGTATTCGACTGAGGGCGGAGTTGACATTGAGACCGTTGCTGAGGAAACCCCACATTTGATATTTACGGAGGATGTTGACCCTGCAGTTGGATTGATGCCTTTTCAGGCACGTCGTGTAGCGTTTAATTTGGGTCTTTCGGGCAATGGGTTTAAAGAGATGGTACGTTTTGTAACTGCACTCTACACGGCCTATGTACAATCTGATTCATCTCTTTTTGAGATTAACCCCGTATTAAAAACATCAGATGATAAAATTTTGGCTGTTGATGCCAAAGTATCCATAGATGACAATGCGCTTTTTCGTCACAAGGATTATCAAGCACTTCGCGACTTGCGAGAGGAAAATCCCGTTGAAGTAGAGGCTAAAGAAGTTGGACTCAATTATGTAGCTCTAGATGGTAATGTAGGTTGTATGGTCAACGGAGCAGGTCTAGCCATGGCGACTATGGACTTGATCAAGCAGGCGGGTGGAGAACCAGCAAATTTTCTCGATGTGGGTGGTACAGCCGATGCTGCACGAGTCGAAACGGCTTTTCGATTGATTCTCAAAGACCCTAAAGTCAAAGCGATTTTGGTCAATATCTTTGGTGGAATTGTTCGTTGCGACCGCGTTGCACAAGGGATTGTAGATGCCTATAAAAATATGGGCGACTCGATTCAAGTACCCATTATCGTACGTCTGCAAGGCACCAATGCTGATATCGCCAAAGCGCTGATTGACAATTCAGGACTGGCTGTTCACAGTGCTGTTTTGTTTCAAGAGGCTGCCGATAAGGTGCAAGAGGTTCTTCGATAGACAGACAAAATGGCATTAAAACTACGTATATAAATGACATTATGACATCAATATTCATTTGGTTCACAATTTGGTAGGTGGTTGTTGAACTTAAAAATTAAAATAATGAATATGATACGTAAAACAACCCCTTGGTTTCCGAGTTTATTTGATGAGTTTTTCACGCGTGATTTTGGGATTGACTTGACACCGAGAATACATCAAACCCCTGCGGTAAATATCACAGAAAAAGAGGATGCTTTTCATTTGGAGCTCGTTGCTCCAGGCAAGAAGAAAAAAGACTTTGATGTGGAGTTGGAAGAAGATACCTTAACCATTTCAACCACTGCTGAAAATGAAACAGCGGAAGGCAACACGCAGTTTAAACGCAGAGAGTTTGACTATGCGTCCTTTACACGCAGTTTTCGGATTCCTGAAACGATTGACACGAAAAATATCAATGCCAATTACAAAAACGGTTTGCTTTCCATCGTTCTTCCCAAACGAAAAGAAGCGATTCCAGAACCCAAAAAGCAAATTGAAATTCGTTAAATCATAACCAGCCCACGGGCTGGTTTTTTATTTTACGAGCTGATGTTTTTTCTCTGTTTGAGCTGAATTTTCTCCATTACTGAGAATTGCTTTGACCTTGGGTTTGACAATTTTCTTTTGTTGCGTAAACTCATGGCTAATCAAATCATTAGGATTTGTTTTTCGAGCAAATACGTGTTCATAGAAGGTTTCTCTCATCGTTGATAGTAGAATGTCTTTTGATAGTCCAACTTCAGTTGTCATATCGTTTAAAAGTCCTCTGACTTTTTCGAGTATGCTTTTTTTGGGAATTTGCACGATGAAGCTAGAATTGGTTTCTGTTAAACTCGTAAAAGAAGAGGTATAAATTTTACCTTCGACAGATGACCCTTCATTCATGGTCACCCTTCCCGTACAAAACACATTTCCCTTTACGTGTCCGAAAAGCATCAAGTTCTCACAAATAATATCTCCAGTAACTTCTGACGCCTCATCAATAATAACTTTATTTTTTGTCAGTATCGTGCCATGAAAAGCACATTCTAGCCGAATTGATTTGATGGACTTGACATAACCCTCAACATAACTGTCTTTGGGGATAAGAATAGGAGATTCACTAACTTTGTTATTGTTCATTTCTCTACTAAGATTTGGTTAATAATATGCAATATATGATTTTTTATTTAATATAAGTTTCTACAAAAAGAGATGTGTATAGCGTCACGTCATCTTTTAGGTTGTTCATAGTTTTATGTAAGCTGTATTATTCCAACTTGAATTTGCTTCGTAAATAGTCGCTTGTGAGGTGTTTTACCAAATCCATAGGTGCACAATTATCCCCACTGGATTCAAACGGAATCGGTCCTAGTTTTTTTGCCAATTCCAATGCAGTCTTGTGAAGTGATACATTGCGTTTTCCAATTCCCATAACTGCGCACCCCATCGCACTTTGTACAGAAATGAGTTCTTGATCAAAGTTGATTTCAATTTGCTTCATCCACTTCAAAAAGAAATTGTTATCAGGCGTATTTTTCTTCTTTGACTTTGAGAGCTCATACAACAATCCATAACCACAGCATTTTCGAACATCACAATCACTTTTCATCCAATCAACAGCAAGATCAAGGGCAAAAGGCGTTTTTGAGAGCGTCGCATTACAAGTTGAAAACACATGAACCAAATGGCCATGGTCCATTTCATCGACTTGCTCTTCGACTTGTTTAAGACTAATTTTTTTTGGATCATCTATAAGAAGAGCAATGACCTTTGCGTCGTAAATATCACTGTCCCAAAGCTGTAATGCGAGTTCGTGATTGCGTCCAATCGTCTTGGCAAGTTTGCGTAATACTGTCAGCCCGATGCCATAGCTTTTGAGACCACCTTGCCTGGTGGAGTAGAGACGATTCCAGTGCTGTATACCTCTTTCGTTCTTGTGGGATTGCAGTAGTCTAAAGACTTGTTTTGGATGTGTCATGGGGCTTGGAGGGTTCATTGCTGCATGTATTATTTTGATTTAGGCATGCGGGAGATGATTTGAGAAAAACGAAAGGTAATAATTTTTTGAAAAAAATCAGTTTTTCAAATGGTCTTGGAAGCTTTTCATTCGATCTCGAAGTCGTGCGGCCTCAACAAAATCAAGATCCTTTGCTGCAACTTCCATGGCTTTTCGAGTTTCGCGGATGAGCTTCTGGATCTGATCTGTGGTCAGATATTCCATGCCCGGCTCTGCGGCATGTTGGATTTCTTCTTGTTTTTCAGTTTTATATCCAAAGACCTGATCAACGGCTTTATTAAGTGGAGTAGGTGTGATGCCATGTTTCTCGTTAAAGGCGAGTTGTTTTTCCCGACGATAGTTTGTCTCATCTATTGTTTTTTGCATGCTCTTGGTAATGGAATCCGCATACATAATGGCTTTTCCATTCAAATGTCTGGCTGCTCGACCTACCGTTTGAGTGAGTGAGCGTGCAGATCGCAAAAACCCTTCTTTATCTGCATCAATAATCGCAACTAAGGAGACTTCTGGCAAGTCCAAGCCCTCCCGAAGAAGGTTGACTCCGATAAGAACATCAAACAATCCGCGGCGTAAATCTTGCATGATTTCCACGCGTTCCAACGTATCAATATCACTGTGGATATATCGACATCGAATCGAAATCCGCGATAGGTATTTGGTGAGTTCTTCCGCCATGCGCTTGGTCAGTGTTGTGACCAAAACACGCTCATCTATCTCAGCACGAACTTGGATTTCTTCAACCAAATCATCGATTTGGTTTTGACTTGGCCTGACTTCAATGATCGGGTCAAGTAGCCCTGTCGGACGAATGATTTGTTCGACATACACTCCCTCTGTTTGTTCCAATTCATAGTCAGCGGGTGTCGCGCTCACATAAATCACTTGATTTTGAATGGTTTCAAACTCTTCATACTTCAAGGGTCGGTTGTCCATTGCTGCAGGGAGTCGAAAGCCGTATTCCACTAGATTTTCTTTTCGACTTCGATCTCCACCATACATGGCATGCACCTGCGAAAGGGTCACATGGCTTTCGTCAACGATCATTAAATAGTCATCTGAAAAATAATCCAACAGACAAAATGGACGCGTTCCGGGAGCGCGACCATCGATATATCGAGAATAATTTTCAATCCCCGAGCAATAGCCCAATTCCCGAATCATCTCCAAGTCAAAGTTGGTTCGCTCCTCTAATCTCGTGGCTTCCAAATGCTTTCCGATCTCTTTAAAATAGCCCACTTGTGCGACCAAATCTTCCTGAATTTGGTGAATGGCATTTTGCAATACGTCGGGTGAAGTCACAAACATATTCGCGGGATAAATGGTGAGTTTATCAAACTTTTCTTTGATGCTATTGTTGATTGGGTCAAAGCATTCAATCGCCTCAATTTCGTCGCCAAAAAAATGGATTTTAAATGCATGATCTGCATAACTCGGAAAAATATCTACAATATCTCCCTTGACACGAAAGGTTCCATGTAGGAAATCGGCAGTCGTTCGGGCATAGAGACTTTGTACGAGTCGGTGTAAAAATGCAGTTCTCGCAATGACTTGCCCCACTTCAACCCCAATGACGTTTTTTCGGAATTCAATCGGATTGCCAATTCCATATAAGCAAGAAACAGATGCAACGACCAATACATCACGACGACCAGAAAGCAGAGAAGAAGTCGTACTCAATCTGAGCTTTTCGATTTCTTCGTTGATCGACAAGTCCTTTTCGATATAGGTTCCCGTTGTTGGGATATAGGCCTCTGGCTGATAATAGTCGTAGTAAGACACAAAATACTCAACAGCATTATCTGGAAAAAACTGCTTAAACTCTGCATACAACTGCGCAGCGAGAGTTTTGTTGTGCGCAAGAACCAAGGTGGGGCGTTGCACCTTTTCGATTACATTGGCAACCGTAAAGGTTTTTCCAGATCCAGTAACACCCAATAAGGTTTGAAATCGATCACGACTTTCCAATCCCTCTACGAGCTGTCGAATGGCCTCTGGCTGATCCCCCGTTGGCTTAAAATCAGAAACAATGTGAAACTTCATAGCAAACAAAAATACCACAAATTCAGGCACTGCTCAATTCATATTGTTCTTTAGATTGCGCAAAAGCCATTACTTTTGTAAAATGGCGTCTAATGACAAATTGATCACAACCAAAAAACCGAGCTATCGGATAAGCCCGTTTTTGGGCGATTACCTTAAGCACTACAATCGAACAGCAACTTTTCCTATCTTCTATCAAGACTTGATGCGTTTTTCTGGTTCCGTCGCTGTGATGGACAAAAACGATAACGATTCCCTATGGGTTCGTGTTTTTTACAATGATAATGAACGCGATGAAATCGAAGACAACCTAAAACGCATCTATACGCTTTTGCTCTCTGATGGAAGTACTGACGTATTGCGATTTTTAAATGTGGACGCTGTTGACTATTGCACTTTTGGAAATTCAAAACCATTTCGAATTAAGATTCGAAACATTTTAAATGACAACTTTACCTATTTCTATATGAAAAAGGCAGATGCTTCTCGCGCCTATGGTTTGGAGTTTGAGCATATGCTCTCGCCATATAATCTCAATTTTTTGGTTTGTGAAGATACTTTGGTGGAAGAACATATCGCGGGGATTCCTGGCGATGAATTTATCAAGGACTATCTACCCAAATGTTCACAAAGCGAGAAGAGTCAAATCGCCAAACAGTTTGTAAAATTCAACGAAAGGTGCATGATTCGTTTGTTGGGTGATATGCGCTCCTATAACTATGTGATTGTGCCCACTCACGATTTTGATCAAGTTGTTTATAAAATCCGTGCGATCGATTTTGACCAGCAATCTTATGAAGCCAAGTTAAAAGTCTATCGTCCTCAATTTTTTAAGGAAAACTTCCCCATGGTCGAACTGGTACGTACACATCTGGACAAACATGCGGTCAATCAATATAAAATCGAGGAACGGGCGATTATCGCTAAACGCATACTCAGCTCCGAGAGTCGCCTTACCCAATTGATGAAGTGCATGCTTAAAGATGAACTCTCAACACCTGAGAACGTCCAGCAGTTAAAGTCTGAAATCTATGAGTATATCCCAGATAAAAACTTTAAAAACAGTTTTAATATGGGTGGAATTGTACGTGCTGCTTTTGAATTTGTAAAACGAAACTACGAAAATCACGAAATGCTCAGAGAGGGCTAATACCACTCATCGTCTGAATAGCCATTGTCCTCCCAACTTTCATGATCCGTATCATATGATTCCTCATCAGCTTGTTCATATTGTTTGGGTGGTGCCTCATCGGGGACTATTCCATGGCTAAATACAAGGTGGGGGTAACTCACGCCAGAGACAGATTCGGCTTCTTCAACACAAGTGACAAAAAAGGTCCACATATTTAAAAAGTCATAGACGTAGAGTGCTGTTTTCTGTTCTTCAGTAAAAATATCATGAAGGGCGGTTTGCTCCATCAATCGAGATGGCTCCTCAAACATATCAGTTAGTGCAATGGCTTCTCCTTGTTTCCATTCGTTATCGGTGACATAAAAGGTAGCCATTTCATGACCACTCAAACCAAAAGATTGAATAATGGTGTTGTGTAAGTCCTCAAAAGTGGAGCTGCTCTCCAGCTCCAAGTCTCTGAAAATATCTTCTTCTGCGTCTAAAACTATTCTAAATCGGTAGATCATAAGGTTTTATTTTTATGCGAAATAACCAGTACAATTGGGCACTGAACAACAGGGTTGCAACGAGTAAGTGGAGGGGTTGTGTTCCCCAAGGGAAATCAACATAGTACATCAAAATACCAAGTGCGATTTCTGCAAGGATACACCCAATGATAAGTTGAATATATTTTTGTGCCAAGCCCTCTTTTTTCACCAGTTTATAAATCAAGATACTCAGCACCACAACAACGAGCGACAAGGAGCGGTGAACGTAAAAAGAAATTTCAGGACGGTCGAGCCACAGCTGCGGAGCATTCGATCCTGCTTGTTTGATTTGGTAATCGATAAACTGGCGTACATCAACCCCGAGCCCAAATTGTATCAGCGTCAAAACAAAAGACCCGACAATCAGCATCAGTAAGGTTTTGGATGGCTGTTGAATTTGTTTTCCATGACTTTTTGCACGCACAAATAGCAATACGCTGACGATTAGTAACGCCATGATCATATGCAGGGAGATTTTGCTCGGAAGCAAGTTGGAGTCCACGACAGTTTTTCCCAACCACGCTTGTACACCCATTCCAACCACTGCAAAAAACGAAAAGAGGGATAACAAGGGCTGCTTTCGGATCCACCAAAGACTGCGGATAAACAAACCGAGTACAATCAACCCTGAAATCGCTCCAAGCAAGCGATTGATAAACTCGACCCAAGTGTGTGTCACGTTAAACGTTGTGTAATCGTGTTTGGTGTATACCTCCCAATTTTGCAAGTCGATAGTTTCACCACTTTCAAAAGATTGGGTTGCCACCTGCAAGCTGTTATCCACAATAATCACATTTCCCTTTTCATAGGTTTTTCCAGGTTGCCAATTGAGTTGACTGCGTTCAGTAGGGGGGATGAGGTAGCCAAAACATTTTGGCCAGTCAGGACAGCCCATACCGCTTCCAGTCATGCGCACGACTGCACCTGCAAGGATAACCAGATAAACGAACAATAATGCCCATGTTGACCACAAAAATATCGGTTTATTCATTTGTCTTTTGTGTTGGTTGCAAGCCGAGCTCTTCTGCCTTTTTCAACATCATTGCATGAGCAGCTTGGTATTCATTTGGAATTTCACCATCGAGGATAGCTTCTTTGATATGTTCTTTGATCAATCCAATTTCACGACATGGACCAACCCCAAAAGTTTTCATGATTTCATCTCCATCAACAGGGGGTTGAAAATTTCGAATTCGGTCTTTTTCTTCGACCTCTTTAATTTTTTGACGTACAATTTTAAAGTTGTTGTGATAGGTTTCAAACCGCCGCGGATTTTTTGTCGTAATATCAGCCTCGCACAATAGCAACAAATCATCGATCAGCTCTCCAGCATCAAAGACCAAGCGTCGCACAGCAGCATCAGTCACAATTTCTTCCGAAATCACAATGGGACGAGAGCTCATAAAGACGAGTTTTTGTACGTATTTCATCTTTTCATTGAGGGGCATTCTGAGTCGCTTAAACAGCTTATATACCATCTTGGCCCCAACAAATTCATGACCGTGGAAAGTCCAACCTATTTTTTGATTAAACTTTTTGGTGGGTGCTTTCCCAATGTCATGAAGTAAAGCAGCCCATCGCAACCACAAGTTATCGGTGGTTTTACAAATGTTGTCAACGACTTCAAAAGTGTGATAAAAGTTGTCCTTATGTCGTTGACCCTCGACCTCTTCAATTCCTTTCAATGAGCAGAGTTCGGGAAAGATATGTTGGAGTAAGCCGAGTTTATCCAAAAGTAAAAATCCCTTAGAAGGCTTTTGGGTCAATAAAATTTTATGAATTTCCTCTACGATCCGTTCCTGTGATAGGATTTTAATACGTTCAGCCATTATTCGGATGGACTTCACTGTTGAGGGGTCAATTGTAAAATCGAGTTGTGCAGCAAAACGAACGGCTCGAAGCATGCGCAAGGGATCATCAGAGAATGTTTGTGCAGCGGTCAATGGGGTTTTTAAAATTTTTTTGTCTATATCTTCAAGGCCATCAAATGGGTCAATCAATGTTCCAAACTCCTTTGGGTTTAAGGCAAACGCCAAGGCATTGACCGTAAAGTCCCTCCGTTTTTGATCATCTTCCAAGCTGCCGCTTTCCACCACTGGATTTCGACTGTTTTTTTGATAGCTCTCTTTTCTGGCACCCACAAACTCAAGCTCATAAGAACCAACACGCACCATCGCTGTTCCATAGTTTTTATAAACGCTTACTTTTCCGCTATTGGGGAGTTGGTCGGCAACCGCTTTGGCCAATTCGATGCCGCTGCCTTCACAAACGATGTCGATATCCTTGGATTGGTTGCGTTGCAACAAGGCATCTCGAACACAACCCCCTATGGCAAAAGAACGGGTTTGCATCTGTTCAGCGATTTCCCCAATGGCAGTAAAAATTGGGTCTGAAAATGCTTGTTGCAAAGTTGTGTTTGTTGTCAAGGGCGTATCGTTTTAGTTTTCCCGTCAATTGTCAACTGTATAATCCTTGAAGTCATGACTGGATAAGTATCTGATTTCAAAGGTACAACATAGTCAACTTGCTCCAAAATACGACGATCTACCTGACTTTCATTCTCGGGGATGGGCTCACCACTGAGGTTGGCCGAGGTGGCAATGATGGGTTTACCAAATGACTTGACCAGGTCCAGTGCAAATCCGCTTTTCGGAATTCGAAAAGCCATTGATCCGTTCTCCGCCATGGCCATAGGAGCAATCCCTTTTGCCTTGGGATACACGATGGTGGTGGGCGAAATATTGCCTTTTAATATCTCGTGAACCGACTGTGGAATGGTCTCGACATAAGTTGTCAGCATCTCCATATCTGCAACCAAAGCGATCAGAGATTAATTTTGCGGCCTGTTTTTGATTAAAAAAATTGTGTTAACTGCATCTTGATTTGTCGCATCACAGCCAAGTCCTAAAACCGTATCAGAGGGAAACAAAACGACCCCTGATCGGTCCAATGCGTCCAGACTATTTTGAAGAGCCATAAGCGATTTAGTTGATCAAATTCGTGTGCTTAAGCAGATACATCATAGGTTCGCAAGGCATCGTTGAGCGAAGTCTTTTTGTCTGTGCTTTCTTTCCGCTTTCCAATAATCAGCGCGCATGGCACTTGGAAATCTCCTGCAGAAAACGATTTGGTATAACTCCCAGGGATAACAACGGATCGCGCAGGTACAAGACCTTTCGACTCGATGGGTTGATCACCAGTAACGTCAATAATTTTGGTCGATGCAGTGAGTACCACATTTGCACCGAGAACAGCTTCTGTTTCTACTCGAACACCTTCAACCACAATGCAGCGAGAACCGATAAAGGCATTGTCCTCAATAATGACAGGCGCAGCTTGAAGAGGTTCCAAAACACCGCCTATACCAACACCACCACTCAAATGGACGTTTTTGCCGATTTGTGCACAGCTCCCAACCGTTGCCCAAGTGTCAACCATGGTGCCCTTATCTACATAAGCCCCGATATTGACATAACTCGGCATCAGGATCGTTCCAGGAGAAATGTATGCGCCATGGCGAGCTACTGCATGGGGAACAACTCGAATTCCTTTTTCTTTATATCCTGTTTTTAATGGGATTTTGTCATGAAATTCCAATGGTCCTGCTTGCAATGTTTCCATACCTTGAATGGGGAAGTACAATACAACTGCTTTTTTTACCCATTCGTTGACTTGCCACCCATCTGCTGTTGGTTCGGCAACGCGTAGCTCCCCCTTGTCGAGTTGATCGATCACCGAGCGAATCGCTCCTTGTACGTTTTTATCGGCTAATAATGCACGGTCTTCCCATGCTTCCTCAATGGTATTTTGAAATTGACTCATCTCGCAAATTTTTTTCAAAGATAACTTCATTTTATCAAAAAAAAGAGCAGTTCACAAAATCGATACAATAAGTGTATTTTTGCATCAATGGGCCGATTATTAGCGATAGATTACGGGGGTAAACGGTGTGGGATTGCAGTCACCGATTTGGATCAGGTGTTTGCCTTTGGCCACGAAACGGTTTCGACTTCTGATTTGTTGGATTATCTCAAAGATTACACACAAAAAGAGAATGTAGAAGGGATTGTAGTTGGCATGCCCAAACGTCTTCATAATGAACCCTCATCAATTGCCGACGAGATTCATCAATTTATCGCGGCGTGCAAGTCACAATTTCCAACTGTTCAGTTCCATACCTATGATGAGCGGTTTACTTCAAAAATTGCATCACATGAGATTGCAAGAGTAAGCTCTAAAAAACAAGTTCGACAAGACAAAAAGCTCATTGATCAAGTCAGTGCAACCCTACTGCTTCAGTCTTTTTTATCACATCAGCAAACGAAGACATCATGACCCTTCCGATATACGCTTATGGGCACCCAATTCTTCGTCAAAAAACAGAGGAAATTGATGCGAATTATCCAGACTTGAAGTCTTTGGTTGACAAGATGTGGGAAACGATGTACAACGCGAATGGGGTGGGTTTGGCAGCTCCGCAAATTGGTCTTGCTCTCCGATTGTTTGTGGTCGATGCGAGTCCGTTTGCCGCTGATCCTGAACTTTTAGAGGAAGAACAACAACAAATCAAACATTTCAAACATGTTTTTATCAATCCGTCAATTAAGGCCTTTCGTGGAGACATGGTCGACTTTAATGAGGGCTGTTTGAGCATTCCAGACATACGGGGTGAAGTAACTCGGGAAGACGGAATTTTTATTTCATATTATGATCTTGACTTCAAATATCATGAGTTGGAGCTGACGGGTTTAGCGTCTCGTGTTGTTCAGCATGAATATGATCATATTGAAGGGAAACTATTTACGGATAAACTCAGTCCATTTAAGCGAAAGATTTTAAAATCTAAGCTCCTTCAAATTGAAAAGGGAAAAATTACAGTTGATTACCCCATGGAGTTTCCGACCAAGCAAAAAAACAAATTCTGATGGCTGATCGAAAAAAACAGTTGGAAGCCATTGATCGTCTGCTTACCATAATGGATGATCTTCGAAAAGAGTGTCCTTGGGATCGCAAGCAAACCTTTGAGAGTTTACGTCATTTGACAATTGAAGAGACCTATGAACTGAGCGAATCTTTGTTAAAAGGCAGCCCTGAGGAAATCAAGACCGAACTGGGGGATTTGCTTCTTCATATTGTATTTTATGCAAAAATTGGTAGTGAGCAATCCTCATTTGACATTGCAGATGTTGCCAACCGCATTTGCGATAAACTGATTCAGCGTCACCCGCATGTCTATGGGGATGTTGAAGTAGCAGATGAAAAAGAAGTAAAGCAAAACTGGGAACAGCTTAAACTTAAGCATGATCGCAAGGGGGTTCTCGACGGTGTTCCCGATTCGCTACCTCCTTTGGTAAAGGCATATCGAATGCAAGAGAAAGCCGCAGGGGTGGGTTTCGATTGGGATCACACGGCAGGTGTCATGAAAAAAATTGATGAAGAACTACAAGAGTTTTATGACGAAGTCGATCGAAACGACAAAGCTTCTGCAGAAGCCGAGTTTGGGGACTTGCTGTTTTCTTTGGTGAATTATGCTCGTTTTATCGGAATCAACCCAGACGATGCCCTATCGCGGACGAACCAAAAGTTTCGCAGTCGCTTTATAGACATGGAGAAAAAAATCTCAGAACGTCAAATCAAGATGAACCAACTCAAACTTGATGACTGGGAAAAATTGTGGCAAGAGGTAAAATCAGAGAAGTAGATTACATTCTTTTAAAAGCGTTCAGCTTTTGTTGTAAACCATCAATGATTTTCTTCTGATTTTCAAGGTCCTTCATAACCTTACTCACCAACGGGCTTTCTGATGAACTTTTAGAGAAAAACTCCATATTGGTTTCGAGTTGAATATACCTTTGCTTGGCTTTGTCTAAGCGCTGTTTGATTTGTGATCTTTCCTTTTGGATGAGCTCAGTGCGGTCACCCATCAACTTGAGCTTAAGTTGATATTTAAACGCATCAATGGATTCTTTATCCTCTCCGAGTTGTTTGAGTGTATTTTCTATGGCTGCTAAAAATTCGCTGTTAATCTGATTTCTTTTTTGACCCACAGATCCGATTTGAGTCCATTCCTCAATCAACTGGTTGACACTGGCTCGATCAAGATCTTCATCTGATTGGAGCTTTTTCAGTAACTTATTTTTTTCCTCAAATGCTTGTTGTTCATCCGTCGATAATTTATTTTTTTTCTCATCGAGAAGGGCAAAATAATCATTACATGCTTTGCGGAAGAGCTTCCATGCTTTATCGTTTTGTATTCTAGAAACAGGGCCCATTTCTTTCCACTTTTTTTGCAGGGCGATTACTTTGGGCGTTGTCGCTGCAAAATCCTCTGTTTGTAAAAAGGCCTCGGCTTGTTTTACCAGTTCCATTCGCTGTTTAAAATTCTCGCTGTAGTCTTTTTTGAGTGATTTGTAAAAGATATTTCGTTTTCGACTAAAAAGCCGCATGACACCCTTAAACATTGCCCAAATTTCCGCATTATCACTTCGACTCACTTGACCACATTCAAAAAAGGAAGACCGTAAACTCTCCATTTCTTGGATCATCTTTTGCATCTTATTGTGGGTTTTGATATCAACCTCAGCAAGTTGCTCCATTTGTGCGATGATTGTTTTCTTTTTTTCGTAGTTGGATTTATAAATCTCCGTTTGATTTTTTTGAAAAAACTGACGTTTTTCATGGATGACTTTTGTCGCTTCGCTAAAGCGCTCCCAGAGTGTTTCTCCGTGTTCTTTAGCGATTGGCCCCAACTCATCCTTCCAACGTTTGTGGAGTTCTTGTAGGTTTCTAAAGGCCTTCTGGATATTGTCCATTTTACCTAGGGCTTCGGCTTGCTCGATAATTTTTAATTTTTCTTCGTAATTGTATTTAAAATCAAGCTCTCTAAATTCTCGATTCAGATGGAGAAAGTCATAAAATATACCGACGTGATGGTGGTAGGTTTTCCAAATGTTATTTGCGTCTGCTCTGGGTACATGCCCCGATTCTCTCCACCGGGTTTGCAAGTCCTTAAACTGTTTGTAGGTATCTGAAATGGGTTGATCAATCCCAATAAGTCCTTTGAGTTCCTCGATTAGGTTTTTTCGAATGATCAAATTGTTTTGAAACGACTTTTCGAGTTCTTGATAATACCTTGCTTTCTCAGACTTATATCTACGGATCAAATCATCATAAGTTCTTTTCTCTGGGATTTTAGCATCAAAATCCTTGAGTTCTCCTCCAGCATTGATAAAATCTTCTTTTTTCTTCTCGAAAATTTGATTGAGTTTTGGCTCGATTTTCTTGGAGAGTGCATCAACCTCACGCTTGTGATGTTGGACTCTTCCTGAGGATACTTTTTTATCAAGCGTTTTCAGTAGCTGTTCGAGATTGAGGTCGTCATAAATTTCTTCTTCACTTTCTGCCACAGAGAATTCATCTTCATCAAGATTTGAATCTTCTGAAGTGGTATTTTTTCCCTGTTGATCTTCGGTAACCTCTATTTCTCCTTCGACAGTTGATGGTTCATCTTGCGTCATCTCCTGCTTTGGACGGTCTTCAGTTTCAGGGATTTTTTCGTCCACTTTGTCTTCATTTGCATCTTGCAAATTGGCATCATTATCTAGCATTTCTTGGTTAACTTTGACAATCACAAGATAGTAAAACTTTATGAGTTTACTTTTTTGTGCTAATCCGTCCATAAAGACCACGAGGCCTCTGCTTGCTCTACGAGCATTTGATATCCATTCAGGGCTATAGCACCTTTGTCTTTACCCATTTGCATAAAAGCGGTGACTTCCGGATTATAAATCAGGTCATACAACAAATGTTCAGCGTTGATATGCCTATAATCAATTGGGGGGTAAGCATCTGTGTTTGGATGGGTGCCAAGTGGAGTACAGTTGATAAGTAAGGTATATTCTTTATAATCTTTGGCTGTAAGTTGGTGATAGGCCTTTCTGTCTTGTCCTTCATTTCGAGACACTTTTAGGGTTTGTATTTCGAGTTGCTCTAAGACATAACAGACTGCTTTTGAAGCTCCGCCAGTTCCCAAAACAAGTGCTTTGTCGTGGTTCGGTTTGAGATGATTCAGAAGGGTTTTTTGGAAACCGATATGGTCTGTATTATAACCTAAGCGTTTGTCGTCTTTAAATACGATGGTGTTGACAGCGCCAATCGCTTTTGCAACTGGATCAAGCCCGTCTAAAAAGGGAATGACTTCCTGCTTGTAAGGAATTGTCACATTCATACCAGAGATATCTTTCCGTTTGAGAAGACTTTTGAAGGTTGATAAGTTTTCAAGATCAAAGTTGACGTACTCATACTGGAGATTTTCAGCTGCAAACTTATTTGAGAAGTAATTTCTCGAAAAAGAGTAGCCGATATCTTTTCCTAATAATCCAAAAAGTTTATTGTCGCTTTCGGTCATAGATGTCTAAAATAAAAACGATGAATAGGCCAACGCCAATCCAAAATAGAGAAAAATATTGATTGAACCCACTGCGATCCATGGCACTATTTATCAGGGCATCATTGGCCAGCAAGCGAAAGTCAGACCAAGGCCAAAGGATTGAGAGGGAGCCGATGATAAAACCAATGATCAAAGCATTTAGTTTGCGCTCAAAACGCACAATAACATAGTGCAGCAAGTTGGAAATGCTGACCAACCCAATAACAGAACCGCCAACAAAGACAAGTAAAATGATCAGCAACTCACTGTACTCTTGCGATAGAGCTGCGTATGCAGATGGGTTTTGAAGCAGTTTTACGCTAAATTCCCAAACCGCATTGACAGCGTCAACCAGCAGGAGGGCATAGTTCCCGAGAAGAATCAGTAAAAAAGAACCTGAGAGTCCTGGTAGTGTCATGCCGATGATGCTGATTAGGCCACAAAAAAAAACAAACAATAGATTTCTATTTTCTGGTACGGGTTCCAAAAATGTTAGGGATAGGCCCACTGCAAGTCCAAGCAAACTATAGAAGGCGTATTTCATATTCCATTTCCCAAAATCTCTCACCAATACAATGGCAGACATGACAACCATCCCAAAAAACAAACCTTTTACGTGTTGTTCATAGCGCAATAGAGCGATATCAAGCACTCTGGATACGGTGAAATAACTCAGTAAAATTCCAAGAGCGATCAACAACAAAAACAGTGCGTTGGTGTATTGGTAAAAGCTCTTAAATCGACCAGTCAGTAGCAAATAAAACGCTTTTAAATTCAACCGCTTGAGCGAGTACAAAAATTCTGGATAGAAGCCAGTAACGATTGCGACAATCCCCCCAGACACTCCTGGTACTTTATTGGCAATCCCCATCGCCAGTCCTTTGATGACGAGCAAAACATTATCGTATAGTCCTCTTTGATTCATCGCTTTTGGGATTGACTCATTTTGTGAAAGGCGTAAATAACAAAACTCCCGACGATTATATACCCAAGGCCAATCCACAGTTCGGAATTGCTGAGTTTGAATTGAGGTAAAACTGCGATTTGGCCACGGGTTTCATCAGTTATGACTTGCTTCCAAGGCCAGACTTTGTACAGAGAACCAAACATAAATCCAGCCATCGTCGCAAGCAAGGGGTCTCGATAATTGAGATAGAGTTTTCCTACCCATTGCGCAAATAGCTTAAGCCCAATGATTGCTCCCAATCCAAAAGCGAGAAGATTCAAAAACCCTTGCGTACGAAAAGAACGAACGAGTTCAACTGTTTCAAGCGCGGTTTCATAGGTACCTAGGAGAACCAAAATAAACGCTCCCGAAATCCCAGGGAGTATCATAGCCATAATCATCAACATTCCGCATAGAAAGAGGTAGGGTAGGGCTTCAGTTGCCTCTGCAGGGGATAAAAAGCTGATTAGAAATGAAATCAGTCCACCGATTATCAAACCAATAATTGTGCTCGGAGACCATTGTTTGACACCTTTGCAAATCAAGATCGAACTGGCAAAAATCAGCCCAAAGAAAAAGGACCAAAGTGCAAGTGCGTGATTTTCTAGAAAAAAGCCAATGATGGAACTTAAAAACAAAATGCTTGTGGCAATACCTAGGAAAAGGGGTAAAAGAAACGGGCCATTGATTTTTTGCCACGATGTCTTTCGATTTGCACCAAGCAAAGCCAAAATTTCTTTTGCATTCACATGGTTTATGGAGGTAATTAAGTCTTCATAGATATTGGTAATCAACGCAATCGTGCCACCAGAAACCCCGGGAACAAGATCTGCGATTCCCATCGCAATCCCTTTTAGATATATGCCAAATGTTGATTTATTGGATTTCATCATCGAGGCGAAAATACGAAATAAGAAGGGGTTTATATCTTTAAAGAGAGACTTTGCTTGACAAAAGAGGAACTTTTGAATTCGGGGAAGGTTTCGTAAAAGTGGTTGAGTTGCTTGGCATCGGACATGTAGGCATTTTTGAGGTAAAACCCCGCTTCAAGTGACTGTGAGGAAAGCAAGTAAATCCCACCGAGACGGAAGTTGATCACGCTGCTTTCGGGATGGAATTCAAGTCCGTGTTGTAAAACCTCTAAAGCTCTTGGATAATCATGCATTTCTTTGAGAACATCTGCCCATTTTACCCATGTATCAACTTCATAATTGCCGAGATTGACACACTCTGTAAAGCCCAAATCTGCTTCTTCAAGAAAACCCAAGGCAAAGTTGATTTCTGCATACCTTTTCCATGTTGCCACATTGACATTGTCGATCTGAATGGACTTTTTGGCGTAATAGAGGGCTTTTTCAAAATTTTTATTGTCACAATAGACATCGATCAATGCAACCCATGCTTTTTCGTATAGAGGATCTTCATTTAAAGTCCTTTTAAAATACTGTATGGCAAGTTTGTTGTTTCCCAATGTGATATGACACTGTCCGATATGCAGTAGCGCAAATGCGGTAGGCTCATCGATTGACAAGGTCACTTCATAGGCGAGGATTGCTTCGTTGTACCGCTTCATCTTTTGAAGTGTTTTCCCCATCTCGAAATAGGCACCAATAAAATCGGTATCGCAAATGACTGCAAAGTCATAGGACGACAGCGCTTGCTTGAGCAGCCCTTTACTCGCGTATTGGCGACCCAATTGATGCCATGCGATTTCGTTAAAGGGGTCAGCTTCTAAAAATTCGTTGAGAAATTCAATGGCACCATCGGGGTTTTCTAAAGATTCAAAACAATAGATCGCATTGTATAAAGCGTGGGTGTCTTTAGGTTCTTCGTTGAGACACTTGATAAAGTGCTCCTTTGCCATCATATAACTATCTAGAAAGAGATATTCCATCGCCAACATGCTGTGAAATTCAGCTTGATTTTCGCAGTATTCTAAACCTTTGGTCAAGAATGAGATTGCTTCCTGATGCCTTTTGGTTTTTGAAAGAATAACGGCCTTATGGATATACACATATTCGTTATAGGGCTCCATTTCCCCAAGTTTATCAATCACTTCTTCAGCTTCCTTATACTGATTATTTAGCAGCATTAATTCAACATGAAGAAGTTTTAATCCGCTGTTTCCAGGGTGTTGGTTTTCACCAATTTCAAGTGCTTTGTACGCCAAACGAAGACTTCCTGAATCGATATAATATTGAATAATTTCTTCAAATTCAGTGGCGTCGAAAAAGTTCACCCGGTTTGATTGTAACATCAACTCAAAACGAGCGAGTGGGGATTTGTGGTCTTTGTTAGAATTTGTATTCATTAAATGACTTACATTCTTAACTATAAAATTAACCCCAAGGGGGATAAGAATGAAATAAACGAATTTATTGTTTTTAACAATTTAATCAACAAATTTCGTCAAGTATATTTACGATGATATCACACCCTTTTTTGAGCTCTTTTTTTGAGATTGTTAACGGGGGTGTAATCCGAACGGCTCTTTTTTCAAACAGTAGAAAAAACAATAACAACCCTCGTTCAAGGGCAATTTTCACCAACTGTTGTGCAAGTTCTGGGGTTGGAAGGATTAGGGCTAACATCAGTCCTTTTCCGCGGATTTCTTTTATTCCTTGATGTTGGAGTTGCTCTCGAATATAATGTTCTTTTTCGGTGGTTTCTGCGATTAAATTGCTTTGTAAAAGAGTTTTTAAAGTAGCGTGGCATGCCGCTGCAATGACTGGATGTCCGCCAAATGTTGTGATATGCCCCAGTATAGGTTTGTCTTGTAAGAGATTCATCAGCTCTTTAGAGGCACAGAACGCACCAACTGGGAATCCACCTCCAAGCCCTTTTCCAGTGACAAATATATCGGGAATCATATCGTAGTGTTCAAAAGCAAATAATTTCCCTGTTCGCCCCATTCCAGGTTGAATTTCATCTAAAATCAATAAAGCCCCGACTTTATCACATCGTTCTCGAACAGCTTTCATATAGTCATTGGTCGGGACGATAAACCCAGCACCCCCTTGTATGGTTTCTAATATGACTGCTGCGGTTTGTTCATTGATTTGTTCTAAGTCCGCAACATCATTAAACTGAATGTAAGAAGTGCCAGGGATCAGGGGGCGATAAGCTCTTTTTCGTTCTTCATACCCCATAACGCTCATCGCGCCTTGCGTATTTCCATGGTAGGCATTGTTGGCAGAGATAATTCGCTGTCTGCCAGTTGCTCTTTTTGCAAGTTTTAGTGCCCCTTCAATTCCTTCCGTCCCCGAATTGGTCAGGTAGGTGCATGACAATTGTTCTGGCAGATGATCAGCCAATAGCTTGACCAGTTGAACGGGTTCGTCTTGTACAAACTCGCCATATACCATAACGTGGAGGTATTTTCTCATCTGACGACGAACGGCACGAATCACTTTAGGATGTGAGTGGCCCAAGGTGCAAGCAGAGACACCTGCGACAAAATCAAGATATTTTTTATTGTCCTTGTCGATGATATAACTCCCACGTGCTTTTTTGACCTCAAGACCAATGGGTTGTGCAGTTGTTTGTGCTTGATGCGCAAAGAAAATATCTCGGATTGTACGTCTCATTTCATTTGTAGTTTTATCCGAGACATGACTTTGTTTACATCTTTGCTCAAGGGTACAGAATCTCTTTTGCCTTTTTTGATGACAAGATCAGCTTTTGATCGTATCATTTCATCTCCACGCCAATAAAACCCTGGTAGCTGTTGCTGGTCAACTGGAAGTTCCTCGATTGGGTAAACCGCACCTTCTGGCTTGGTCAAAAACGTAATCGACTGAATTTGATTGTCAGCCATTTGTAATTGCATCGCACTGCAAATTGCCTTATCAACCCCAATCAGATCTTGGGAAGTGTCGTCGTATAAATAAAACAACATTTCTGCGTTTTTGACAATATCAATAGTCCTTAGCTCATTGTTTTCAAAATTGCCAAACAAGTTGATCCCTTTCATTTGGTTAAACTGACTGGGGTTGAGAGAATCTTGCTCAGCGACAATTGCATTGTTGAAAATTTTAAGCGAGTCAATGGCGCTAGAGGTCGAGTCCGTCAATAGGTGGATGATATCTCCACTCATTTGTGTTTTTGCAGACCACAATACGGGGTTTCTTTTTGTCATATCACGAGCAGTCAAAAGCTGTGATTCTCGATCGCTGACCGGATGACGCAATAGTTGGATCAGCCCAGATTTTTGATCGATATGTATCGAATCGGAAACACCACTGAGGTTGGTTTTAAAAATGCGAACCCCATAATAACCGGTGAGTATCCTTTCTTCTGCGTGTCCAGTAGTCAATAGGGTGTCAGCATGGATATAGAGCGAGTCTTTGTCTACCAATTTTATTGCGATTGGGTTTCGGGTTACGATTGCAGAATCCCGTTCTTTGAAAATTTCGCCGTATTGCCCTCGAATCACATTATTTCCAATGGTGTCTGTGATTTGTACATTCTGACTTGCGGCAGCATATTGAGCTCGATCATCAAAATAGATACTATCTCCTTGTATGTTCCGCAGGTTATAGTCAATTGATGCGCGGTCCTGGAAGTATCCTTTTTTGAGATTCGAGTCAAAAAAACCTCTGTTGCATACCACGTCATAGGACTCACCTTGTATCGTGGTCGCCCCATAAAAATAAGCGTGTCGTACTTCTGTATAGTAATCCATACGTTCCGAATGGATCGTAAAGGACGGGTCTGTGACTTGGACATTTGTAATAAATTCATATTTATTGTCATCAACCACATAGGTGCCAGATTGACTGCGAATCACTGTTTCCTCACTTGTGATTTCTCCTGGGGTATTGTAATAGGCTTCTTGTTTTTTTCGGTCAAAATACAAAGAGTCAGTATGCAAAGTCGATTCTTGATTTTGGAGACGTACTTTACGCTTGGCGACTGCAAATTTTGTTGTCCCACTATACGCAATGTATTCACTGTTTAATTGTAAGCTGTCTCCCTGCTTGACAACCACATTTCCCTCGGCTTCAAAGAAATTTTGGGTTTCGTAAAAATAGGCAATATCTGACCAGATGTCCATCCCATCATGGTGAAGATGTACGCGAATGGTTTGATTCGATTTTAAGATTTTAGCATCTGGCAGTCTTTTTTCGTTGACTTCAAAAGAAGCGGCTTGTCGAATATCGATTTTTTTTGCCTCTTGTCCATATGCCATGGCAAGCGTCAAAAGCAGAAACAGTATATAATGTGGATGTTTTGACAATGTTAAATCGATTGAGCATGCACGCAAATCTATCGAAAAATCGTTTGTTTACGATCGGGTCCGACAGAGACAAGACACACAGGTGTTTCCAGAAAATTTTCAATGAAAGTTACGTATTCTTTCAGTTGAGAAGGCAATTGATCATAGGAGGTACAATTTGTAATGTCCTCTTGCCATCCTGCCATTTCAATATATTTTGGATTGATGAACTCTTTATCAAGCGAAAAGGGCAGATGACTGATTAATTCTCCGCGGTATTCGTATTGTGTACAAATCTTTAGGGTGTCGATTCCTGAAAGCACATCTCCTTTCATCATCATGAGTTGGGTAACTCCATTGACTTGTACCGCATATTTTAGCGCAACCAAGTCAAGCCACCCACAGCGTCTTGGGCGCCCAGTGGTTGCTCCAAATTCGTGACCGACTTTGGCAATTTTTTCTCCGACTTCATCAAATAATTCAGTGGGGAACGGCCCACTACCGACTCGAGTCGTATAGGCCTTAAAAATGCCAAACACATCTTTGATTTTGTTTGGTGCAACACCTAAACCTGTACAAGCCCCAGCCGCAGTAGTATTTGAGGAAGTGACAAAAGGGTAAGTTCCAAAATCAATATCTAATAACGATCCTTGCGCCCCTTCAGCGAGGATCTTTTTTTGATCTGCTTGCGCATCAGCGAGTACAGATTCACTATCAACAAAACGGAGTTTATCGAGGATAAAATCAACAGCTGCAAAAAAATCAGACTCTAGAGCTTGAAGGTCATATGTCAGGTCAACTTGATAGAATGAAATGAGTTCCTCATGCTTGTCGGCGAGTTCTCGATACTTTGATTTCCAGTTGGGAAACTCTAAATCTCCAATGCGAATTCCATTTCGACCAGTTTTATCCATATAGGTTGGTCCGATTCCTTTGAGAGTTGATCCAATTTTTTTGATTCCCTTCGCTTTTTCAGAGGCAGCATCAAGAAGTCGATGGGTCGGCAAAATAAGATGTGCTTTACGAGATATGAGTAAAGATTGACTGTAATCGATATCAAATTTATCAAGATTTTCGAGCTCTTTCTGAAAAATTACAGGATCGATAACGACCCCATTTCCCACTAAGTTTAGTGCGTTTGGATGGAAAATCCCCGATGGGATGGTATGCAAAACGTGCTTAATCCCGTCAAATTTTAAAGTGTGTCCTGCATTTGGCCCCCCTTGAAAACGCGCAATGATATCATAATTTTTAGTCAGTACATCGACAATCTTTCCTTTTCCTTCATCTCCCCATTGTAGGCCAAGGAGTAAATCTAATCCCATATTTAATTCTTGCTGTTGTTTTTAGTTGCATAGAAATACAGAGAATGATTGTGAATGTCAACATCAAAAACCTCTTCTATACTTTTCTTTATCATTTGAATTCTAGGATCACAAAATTCTTTGACTTCTCCAGTATCTGTAAAAATGATATGATCGTGCTGATTGTCGAAATACGATTTTTCGTATTGTGCATGCTGAGGACCAAATTGATGTTTTCGAACAAGCCCACAATCGAGAAGTAGCTCGATGGTGTTGTACAAAGTTGCTCGACTCACCCGGTATTTCTTCTCTTTCATTTTCAAATACAGAGACTCAATATCAAAATGATCATCACTTCGATAAATTTCTTCGAGAATAGCGAAGCGTTCGGGTGTTTTTCGATGGCTGTTTTTGTCTAAAAAGGCAATAAAAACATCCCGTACAATTTCTTGATTTTTATCCATGATTCAACGCAAATTTACGTAGGTTTTTTTACTCTCGTGTAACTTTATCAACTCCATTTATATTTTGAAGCTGCTTTATCATCTTTTTAAGAAGAGCAGTGTTTTTGACTTTCAACAAGATCTTCCCCTCAAATGTACCATCATTGGAGTCAAATGACATCCGACTGATATTCACATTGTTTGTATTTGAAATAACCTGTGTAACCTTATTTACAAGCCCCAAATCGTCGAGTCCAGTGAGCTGTAGCTTGGCGGTAAATTCATTCTGAGAAGAGTCAATCCATTTGGCATTGATAATCCGATAGGCATAGTTTGAGCGAAGTGTTAGGGCGTTTGGGCACTCGTTTTTATGAATTTTGACCCCATCGCTTACTGTGACAAAACCAAATACTTCATCTCCAGCAATTGGGTTACAACATGGACTGAGTTGATGTTCGAGCTGTTCTTCGGTTTTTCCAAAAACAAGTTGGTCGTATTTGTCAGTGATTTTGTCCTGTTCAATTAGCGTAGGATTCTTACTTGTTTGAGCCTTTCTTTTGAAAAAGTTAAAGAAACGATTGCTTTGATCGGCGCTAAATTTTTTAAGCTTCACATTGTCAATGGTGCCAATCCCGACGCGATAATACAAGTCCAAAGTTGTTTTGAGCTTGAAAAATGTAAGGAGTTTATCAATTGTTTTATCGTTAAAACCAATTTTGAGTTGTTTGAGTTTCCTTCTCAAAATTTCTTTTCCTTCCTGTGCGATTTGTTTTTTATCCTCTCTCAAAAAGGCACGAATTCGAGAACGTGCACGAGACGTGATCACATAATCTAACCAGCTGGCGTTTGGAAATGACTTTTCAGAAGTAATGATTTCAACTTGATCTCCACTTCTCAAGCGATAGCTCAGGGGCACGATTTTCCCATTGATTTTAGCTCCTCTGGTGTGCATACCAATTTCCGTATGAATATGAAATGCAAAATCAACAGGGGTTGCACCTTGCGGTAAAGATTTTAAATCACCCTCAGGAGTAAATACAAATATTTCACTTGCATAGAGATTGAGTCTAAAGTCTTTGACGAAATCAACTGCATCAGCGTTTGGTTGCTCAAGGACTTCTCGTAAACGGTTCAGCCAGACTTCTAGCCCTCTTTCATCTTGCTTTCCATGCTTGTATTTAAAATGTGCAGCATAGCCCTTTTCTGCAATTTCGTGCATACGTTGAGACCGAATCTGAACCTCAACCCATCGGCCCTCGGGCCCCATGACCGTAATATGCAGTGCTTCATAACCAGTCGATTTTGGTGCTGAAATCCAATCTCTTAAGCGAAGTGGATTGGGCTGAAAATGATCCGTAATGATAGAGTAAATTTTCCATGCCATGAACTTCTGTTCCTGAGGGTCAGCTTTGTAGATAACACGAATGGCATAGCGATCAAAAATTTGATCGAAATCAAGGTTTTTTGAAACCATTTTTTTCCGTGTGGAAAAGATCGATTTCGGACGTCCTTCAATTTTACATGACAATCCTTCTCGTCGTAAATACTTTTTTGTGAGCTTAATAAATCGATCGATAAACTCCTCTTGACTATCAAGGTTTTCTTGTACACGCTGTTGAATCTCGTCATAAACCTCTGGTTCAGTGTATTTTAGCCCCAAGTCTTCGAGTTCGGTTTTGATATTATACATCCCAACACGATGTGCAAGTGGTGCATAGATGTATAAGGTTTCAGATGCAATTTTCACCTGTTTATGTCTAGGCATGATATCCATTGTTTGCATATTGTGCAAACGATCTGCAATTTTGATGATTATCACCCTTGCGTCATCATTTAGCGTCAAAAGCATTTTTCTAAAATTTTCAGCTTGGAACGAGACGTTTTTGTCTTTTTTTAAACTGGAAATCTTTGTCAGACCATCCACAATTTTTGCAATCTGTTGACCGTGTATCGACTCGATATCATCAATGGTGTATTTTGTGTCCTCTACCACATCGTGAAGCAGGGCTGCTGCAATGGAGGGGGCTCCCAAACCGATATCGTCAGCAACAATTTTGGCAACGGCGATAGGATGGAGGATGTAGGGTTCTCCAGATTTTCTTCTTTGATTCTTGTGTGCGTCAACAGCTGTATCTAGCGCCAGCCGAATCATTTTTTTGTCAGCAGCAGTTAGCTTTTGGTAGCTGATGCGCAACAGGTCTTTGTACGCTTTTGCGATTTGCGTATTTTCCGCTATTGTTTCTATTGCACTAACCATATTATAAAAGTACTAAATTCCTTTTATATCTCTGTAAAAATTACGTTGGCGTGTCGCTTCAAAAAGGAGTATGGCAGCAGCGACTGATACGTTCATCGAGTCCAAAGTTCCAAGCATTGGGATTATGATATTTGATTTTGATTCTTTTGTCCAAAATGAGCTTAGTCCCGTCGCTTCCGTACCAACAACCAAAGCAGTGGGTGTCGAAAAATCAATTTTCTCGTAGGAGATACTGTCTTGTAAACTTGCTGCGTAAGGTATGATTTGGTTCTGTTGCAAAAATCCAAGGATATCCTGATTTGACCCGACCCCGATAGGCACACTGAAGAATCCCCCAACACTCGACCGAACAACATTGGGATTATATATATCGGTTTTGGGGTCGGCCACCAAAAGACAGTCGATGTTCGATGCATCTGCTGTACGAAGCATTGCACCAATATTCCCAGGTTTTTCAATGTTTTCAATCACGAGAATCAATGGGTTTGGGTTTTTGAACTCAATGGATTCTAGGTCAAACGTCTTCTTTTTTACCAAGGCAATAATCCCCTCCGTTTTTTTTCGATAACTGATTTTTTCATAGACACTCTCAGTCACAAGAACGATATTGCTCGTACCTAAGTTTTTTGCACTCCATTCCTCCAATGATGTGGACGTAAACAGAGCTGGGCAACAAAAGACGGTGTCAATTGTAAACTCTCCTTTGTGTGCTAACTGCAGTTCGCGTTTACCTTCAACAACAAAAACATCACTTTTCTTTCTCAATGATGCCTTTTGAATCAATCCTGTAACGGCTTTGATGGTATCGTTATGCAAGCTAGATATCGTTTTCATTATGGTTGTAAATTTACATCAAGCATTTTATTTGAATTTACCATTTTTTGAGTTTCAGCAAATATCTTAGTTTTGTGAGTAGTCCAAATGTAATATGAAAAAACTAAAATGCATTTCGATTGATGATGAGCCAAGAAATCTTGAATTGCTCACCTATTATATTGAAAAGTATTGTGCCGACCTCCATGTAGAAGCTACATTTTCAGAAAGGGCTGTTGCAGAGGACTACCTGAAAGATGAGAGCAAGAGATCTGCTATCGATATCCTTTTTTTGGATTTGATCTTGGACGAAGGCACTGGCTTTGACTTGCTCGATCAAATCGATTATGCAGACTTACACATCGTAATTTGTACGGCTCATGATGAGTTTGCATTAAAAGCGATCCAATATGAAGTTGTGGATTATTTGCTAAAACCCATTGAAATTCAAGATTTACAAAATACCATTGAAAAGATAAAGAGCAAACATCAACAAGAAGAAAAGCCATTATATGATGCGGAAGCAATTTCAAAGTTTTCGACCAATGGTTATGAACTTGACAAGCCCGTAATTATCAAAAACAAAAACGCAATTGAACTTGTATTATCCCGAGATATTGTCTTCATCGAAGCATCTTATTCTGAGGGGGGCAAATCAGCTGTTGTCATGCGGGATGAATCTGTAAAACCATGCTCACTTGTTCTCACTAAAATAGAGGGAATACTTGATTCAAATATATTTTATCGATTGAATAGGTCACATATTGTGAATATTCGTGAAATTTCAAAAATCGAACGTGGGATTAGCTATGTATGTGTGATGTCCAATGGCTTTAAGTTGCCTTTACCTCGGGATAAGTATAAAAGCCTGTTAATCCAGATCGAGAAACTGTTCGGCATGTCGATCTAGCTTTTTTTTTGCTTCAGATTTGACTACTTTCGTCAAAACTTTAATGATGAACCCAAAGTCTGTATCAAAAACCGATCGCTACATACATGATGATCTTCAGTATGGCGCGCACAACTACCATCCATTGCCGGTTGTTCTAAACCGGGGTGAAGGAATCTACGTTTGGGATGTAGAAGGAAAGAAATATGTTGACTTTTTATCTGCTTATTCAGCAGTAAATCAAGGTCATTCAAATCCGACAATTATTAAGGCTCTTACAGGGCAATCGCAGCAATTATCGCTCACATCACGTGCATTTCACAATGATCAGTTTAGTCAATTTGCAAAACTGGCTACCTCCTATTTTAGTTTTGACATGATGCTCCCCATGAATACGGGTGCAGAGGCAGTAGAAACTGCCATTAAGCTAGCCCGTAAGTGGGGTGTTCAGAAAAAAGGAATTTCCGAAAATCAGGCAGAAATTGTGGTTTGTCAAAATAACTTCCATGGAAGAACAACGACCATCGTTTCTTTCTCTTCTGACCCAGTTTCCCAAAAAGATTTTGGTCCATTTACACCAGGATTTATTACCATCCCATACAACGATCCAGTTGCACTCGAAAAGGTGTTGCAAGAACGACCCAACGTCGTTGGTTTTTTGGTTGAGCCCATTCAAGGAGAAGCGGGTGTCAATACTCCAAGTGATGATTTTATGCGAAAGTCACAAGAGTTGTGCAATACATACAATGTTCTTTTAATGGCCGATGAGATCCAAACTGGGATTGGTCGAACGGGTTCGCTACTCGCTGTGTGTGGAGACTGCTCCTGTGAATCTTCTTGCATGCAACAAAAAGACACCTACGCGCGCCCCGATCTTTTGATTCTTGGTAAGGCCTTAGGAGGAGGAGTTTATCCTGTTTCTGCGGTATTGGCAGATCGACATATTATGGAGGTAATCCAACCAGGTGAGCACGGCAGTACTTTTGGGGGTAACCCTGTGGCAAGTGCAGTTGGGATGGCGTCTTTAAAAGTCATACGGGATGAAAAACTTGCTCAAAATGCTCGTTACCTTGGGAAAATTTTCAGAAAACATCTAAACGATTATAAAAGCCAAAGCGACGTCCTTGTTGGGGTTCGTGGGCGTGGTTTACTTAACGCCATCGTCATCAACGATAGTGAAGATGGATCTTTGGCTTGGGACATTTGCATGGCTTTTAAGAAAAAGGGGCTTTTGGCAAAACCCACACACGGGAATATCATTCGATTTGCTCCCCCATTGGTAATCGATGAAGCACAACTCTTGTCTTGTGTTCAGATAATCATTGACACCCTAGGTGAGTTTGAGCCTTCGTAACAATTGCATATGGACTCCATCTATCTCGACAATGCGGCTACAACTCCTGTACTTCCAGAAGTTGTCGAAAAAATGAAGGAGGTTTTGTCTGCTTCATTTGGAAATCCATCATCAATCCACAGTCATGGCAGAACGGCAAAAAGCTTGATTGAAAATACAAGGAAATCTATAGCCAAGGAATTGGGTGCTTCGCCCAGCGAGATTATTTTCACTTCTGGTGGTACAGAGGGGGATAATATGGTTTTGCAAGGTGCTGTGCGTGGGCTTGGTGTTGAGACAATCATTACCTCAAAAATCGAGCATCATGCTGTGATTCACGCAGTGGAAAACCTTGAACAATCGGATGATACCAATGTTCATTATGTGAAGGTTTCAAGCGATGGAAGTCCCGATTTGGCTGATCTTGAGCGACTTCTCCAGTACGACAACTCCAAGAAACTAGTGAGCTTGATGCATGTCAACAATGAGTTGGGAACAATTTGTGATTTAGAGGCAATCGGGAGTCTTTGCCGGCAAAACGGTGCGCTATTTCATTCCGATACGGTTCAATCGATCGGGAATTACCGGCTGAATCTACAAGAATTACCCATCGACTTTGCAGTTGCTGCAGCTCATAAGTTCCACGGTCCTAAAGGGATTGGCTTTGTGTTTATCCGAAAGGAAACAGGCTTGCAGAGCTTGCTTTTTGGAGGTAGTCAAGAAAGAGGTTTGCGCGCGGGCACAGAAAGCGTACACAATATCGTTGGTTTAGGAGAGGCGTTTTTTCATGCGTATTCAAATTTGGATGCTGACAAATCTCAAATTACAGATCTAAAAATGTATTGTGTCAATCAGCTCAAAAGCACATTTTCGGAGATGTCCTTTAATGGTTGTTGTGACGATTTGACAAAGAGTACATATACCATTGTGAATGCTAGAATTCCAATGACTCCAGAGAAAGCAAATCTTTTAGGATTTACACTTGATCTGAAAGGAATTTGTTGCTCAAAAGGAAGCGCCTGTCAAGCCGGTAGTGAAACAGGGTCTCATGTTTTGAATCACATTCTTTCCAAAAAACAATTACAATCCCCATCTATTCGTATTTCGTTTTCTAAATTCAATACCAAAGAAGATATTGATCAACTTGTGGATGTGTTGAACAACTATATCAGCACTTAAAACCCAGCACTCAATTTGAGATTAAACACCCGAGGGGTCATATAGTTTGGGATGCCAAATTGAGACTTGCTTGACACATCACGTACCCAGGTCATGGTGATCGCATTTTGCACGTCAAACACATTGAAAATTTCAAAACCAATCATCAAGTCTTTCAAAAATGGAACCTGAGACTTATTGCTGTCATTGACCACGTAAAAAATCCCCAAATCCGCTCGTTTATAGTCTCGAAGTCTTCCACTATAATCGTATGGATCGGCATAATTTGGTGCTCCACCGGGGAGACCAGAATTGTACACAAGATTCAAGTTCATTTTTAAAAACGGCATGGAGGGGACATAGTCCTGAAACAACATGGCAAACTTAAAGCGTTGGTCGGTTGGTCTTGGAATATATCCTCTATTGTTTCTATTTTCTTCCGTTGACATGAGCCCCAAGCTTATCCACGACTCTGTTCCAGGTACAAACTCTCCATTTAATCGCAAGTCAAGTCCGTAAACAAATCCTTTGGTATCATTGTTCGCATCATAGCGAACTCGAACATTTTCAACAGTGTAGGCATTCAGCTGATCCAAATGCTTATAGTAAAGCTCGGACTGGAATAAAAACGGTCGATCCCACATGGAGAATCGATATTCATTTCCAAGAGACAAATGGATTGATTTTTGTGCATCGACTTCAGGATTGATCAGCCCATTTCTTGAGCGTAATTCGCGATAGAAAGGGGGCTGAGCATAAAGCCCAGTGGCAAATCGATATAGTATATGATCTTTATTTTTTGGACGAAAGCTAAATTGCATTCTGGGACTGGCAATATATTTGGCCTTTTCATTGTCCAACTGCCATCGTTGGCCACGGATTCCAGCTGTGAGCCAATACAACGTATTTCCCATAAGCCCTCGATGACTCCATTGAAAAAAGCTTGTCATGCGTTGAGTCTGGGTTTGATTTGTTGCTCGAACATAAGCGAAGGGGACAAGCGGACCTGTAAACGAGGTGTAGGGCTGGTCATTTGTTATTGAACCACTTGGCGGGCGAATCGAAAACCCAGCTGAATCGATAACTTCCCATTCTACCAAACGGTCATCGATATGCTCCCTTTTATACCCGATTCCCCAGTCCAGCTGATGATTGCCTTTGATGTGTTTTCCTCTGAGTTTTCCGTCGATGATCTGTGCACCGTAGTTGTTTCGACCATGGGTGAGTTGCGAGCCAACCCCTTCAGTAAAAGTAACTTCTCCCAAGTCGTCGCCACCTATCGAAGTGTTGGGATCTCCCAAGCGATACTGCGCCAAAATATCAAAATGTTCGGTTTCAACCGATTGGTAGTTTGATAAAATCAGTCGAAAACTATTGTTGTTGTTTGGAATCCAAGTGGTTTTTAGTGCCCCTGTAAAGGCAGTGTACTTGTCTTTTTCGTTTCCATCATAGTATACCTCAAGTGCTTTTGGTTGTTCGATCGTGCCGAAGTTGGTTTGTCGTTTCAATGGTTCATATCGATAGGTATTGACTGAGAAAGCGCCAAGAACGTTGAAGAACAATTGGTCAGAGTGGGCGTAGGTGATAAAGGTTTGTAGATCCGTAAAACTGGGATTAAAATTGGTTTCTGTTTCCTTCTCATCGACTAGTAAACCATTGTCTCGATAACGAAGCCCTGTGATCACACTCCACTTTTCTTTACCTAGAGACCAATTCAGGTTCCCACCCAATCGACTCAGTGATATTAGCGTTTGATTTTCAGAAAAACTCTTGTAGGTAATATCAAGAACAGACGATAGCTTATCGCCGTATGATGCTTCAAACCCACCAGCGGAAAACTGTACTTGCTGAATCATGTCAGGGTTTAAAAAGCTCAAACCTTCTTGTTGGCCTGATCGAATCAGTTGAGGTCGATAAACTTCGATTTCATTCACGTAAACTAAGTTTTCGTCATAGTTTCCACCCCGAACAGCATACTGTGTGCTGAGCTCATTATTGGAATTGACACCCGGCAGACTGATCAATAGATTTTCCACGCCGGCATTTGCTCCAGAAATACTGCGAATCGTTTCTGGTGTCAAAGCCGTCATTCCTTTGATCACACGTTGCTGGTTTGCCTGTACAATAACTTCGGCAATTTGCTCTTCCGACTCGTTGACAACAGGATTAAACTCGTAGATTTCTCCTGGATCAAGTTTGAGTTTCAAGAGGCTATTTTGATACCCAATATGCTGAAAGATGACCTGGATGTCTTTGCTCGATTGAACTTGTAAGGAGTAAAATCCATTTGCATTCGAAGTGGTGCCATTGCTTCCAGAAATAACCGTCGCATTTTGAATCGGGACTTGATTGTTGTTGGTGATGATACCGCGCACAACGGCTTGTTGGGCCACGGAGCTACCAAAGATCAACGCACAAACAGCAATAATTAATTTAGCCTTCACTTTCTGTAAAATTCCAGTTCGTGGTTTGATTCATTTCCCACATTGTCAATAACGATAATTTTGAGCTTATGTTTTGCTCCTTCAAAAGAAAAATACTCATCAAAACTGAAAGTGATTTCCTTTTTCTTGGGTTCATATTCAAATAAGGCCCATTTGCCATCGATAGTTGCCTGATAAGAATGGACCCCAGTTTCTTTATCATCTATTGTAAAACGCAAGGTTTTAAAATTGGAAAGCCAACGTTGATCGTAGAGTTGAGATGGTTTTATGATTGGGGGGATGGTGTCTTGCGCAATGGTGTATGTTCCTGTTTTTTTGATTTTTGCTACAAAGTGATTGTCGCGTAGGGTTTTGCTGATGAAACCTTTCTTTCCGTTTTTTAATTGAAGGCCTAGATAATGACCAACCACAGAGTCTGGTGCCATGACTTTGATTTGAAAGGCTTTTCGCAAAGCGACATGATCTGCTTTGATTTGCAACTCGTTGTTGTCAAAACCAAGTACAAACCGATTACTGTCATAGACTGCATTTTTAGGGATATAAACTTCTGCACCATCATACATGAAGAGATAATCTCGATTTGGCTCAATCTCTTTTCCTTCGGGTAGTTCCTCAGGTAGTACGGTGACCTCTTGTTCTTTTCCCTTAATGGGCACAAACAGGTATCGATTGTTATTATTGGCATCTGAAACTTTGATTTGGTAGGAATAATCCTTTCCGATTTCAACATCAATCAGTCCATCTTCTAGATGATCGAAAAAGTCCAATTCATTTCCCGGCGATCGGAATAGCTTTTGAATACGTTGCCTCGTACGACTGTATCGGGGGTAGTCAATCAGGGTGTTGAGATATTCAGAGTCTGAAAATCGAATTTTGGAAAACTGGAGACCTTTGATTTGGGTTCCGTTCAGCTTCGCAGTGATTGAATAGACACCATTTTTATTGTATGTATTGTCATGCCGGTCATAGGTCCCAATTCCCAATCCGATTTTTCCAATTGCTTCAATTGGGTCTGCAGCATAAATACTATCATTAATTTTTTGAAAAGGGATTTGCAGTTCTTGTTTTGCGGAATTCACTATGGCATCTTCACTGATTGGGTAAGCGATTAGCGAGTGAATAACTGGTCTGACCGAATCTTGAATATCATAGTGAGACAACAAAGGATTGATCGGTTTTTGGGTTGTGGTTTCACGCAGTTCAAAGTGTAGATGAGGGCCAAATGATCCGCCAGTATTTCCTGAAAAGCCGATGATTTCGTTTTTAGAGACAGGCAGTTGTGTTGGTTCAAAAAACAGTTCTACTTCATAAGACTGATTGTCATATTGTTTTTTTCTGACTTCATTGATAATTGGAACAGAGAATTTTTTTAGATGCGCATAAACAGAAGTTTTGCCATCGGGGTGGTTGATGTAAATTGCTTTGCCATAGCCAGAAGTCGAAACCTTGACGCGTGACACATACCCATCGGAAACTGCTTTGAGGGGAAACCCTTCACGTCCTTGTGTTTTGATATCAATTCCAGCATGAATATTTGAGCTTCTCAGCTCTCCAAAAGTACCTGATAGGAAAATGGGAATGTCGATGGGAAGTGAATACGGGTGATGGTCATTATGTTGCGCACTAAGCAAAGATGAAATCCAAAAAAAGGCCAAAGTTGCCGTTGCTCGCATGATGTAAAAATAAGCGTTTACTTGCTAAAGTAAAAGCCCGTATTCCTTGTTTTGATAGATGTATTCTTATACCTTTGGATATCGTTAATGCAATTTGAATGGCAAACACCTCTCAACTTGTTGACTCTATCGCGGATCGGTTACAAACTGTTGTTGAACAAATGAAGCAGCTGCAGCAAGAAAACCGATCACTACATGAACGATTAGAACATGCAAAACAAGAGTTGGCACAAAAGCATGGTAGTATTCGTGAGTTGAAAATGAAACTGGAAGCCGCACAAACAGCCAAATCGATCAAAGGAGTTGGGCAAAGTAGTGCAAAAGCCAAAACACAAATTGATAAGCTCATTGGAGAGATCGATGCTTGTTTAGATGTTTTATCTCTATCTTAGAACCGATGCAAAAGATTAAAATCACAATTGGAGACCGCGTTTATCCTTTGAGTGTAACAGAAGGTCAAGAGGCATTTTTAAGAAATTCAGCCAAGCAAATCGATCAGATGATGAATCACTACGAGCAGAATTATGCGGTACAGGACAAACAAGATGTACTCGCAATGTGTGCGTTACAGCTTGCACTTCAACTCCGGCAAGAGGAGACAAAAAGTAGTGAGAGCTCTGAAGAGATTGATAAAAAATTGCGTACGATTGACACGTTGTTATCTGAGATAACATAGAATAAGAAACGTTCATTACTATATACTGCCTGCACTGGTTTTATTTTTGATAAACTCAACACTAATTTGATTAGAAGAGGTGAGTTTAAATTGCAAAAGCAAGCCACCTTTGAGTGGATCCTTGAACAATTTGGTAGCCTCAAACCTGTTTATTTCAGAGTTTATACAAAACTCTACTGGTGTGGGCTTTTTTGATTAATAATTGGTTGGAATTTTGTTTTTCTCAAACATCATATGGATCCATAAGATGAGAACGCCAAAGCCGACAGCCGTAATGATTAGAACTGAATTTAATAGTCCTTCAGTGCCAAAAGACAGCTTGACCAAAATCGTCGAAATCACAAACCCTGAATTGCGAATCACTTTGTTGAACTTGTCGGTATGCGTGAACGAAAACAACAACAACAACACATCGACAAGAATGAGGACGGTAAAGAATTCGTCAAAAAATAGATTATTGATATTTGCTAAATCTGTAATTTCTGATGGATTGATTAGCGTGGCATAGGCCCAAATTCCAAAAGCATAGATTGCCATTACAAGGAATAAAGGGACTAATATCAATGCGATGACTTTCTTTATTTGGATGAAGCGAATAATTTCAGGTCTAGTCTCTGTCAATTTGAGTAGTTTTCGCACCCGGTTTTTATTCATTTTGTAAAACAGATGAATCAAAATGAAAAGAATAATGGTTGCCAATAAATCGTAAGTGAACTGAAGATCTTCTTGAATACTAAACCAATTGTTACTGAGCTCGAGTTGCGACAAGTCCTTGTACAACCTTCGAATAACAATCAGCATGATAATTTCGTATTGTTTTCCAATATAGATGGTCATTGATTTGGGTAAATAATAAATCAATAGATAGACCTCATATAAAAGGATAAAAGAAAAAGGGGTGTAAATCGCTGCGATAGGGCTAGAAAAAAATCCAGAACTTTCATATTGATCCCCAAAGACCCCAAAATTATTAAGTAAAATTAAAATCAAGTGAACAACAAAACTGAAAATCGCAATGTTGATGATAATTCGTTCGCTCAGTTTTTTTGTTTTTTCTGAGAAAACGTTTTCAATAAATGCTGTCATACTTTTTATTTTAACTTTTAAATGTATTAATTTTTTAATCATTGTTATATTTAAACAATATTTATTTAAGTTAAGACAATAATTTAAATGAATTAATTTTTATCTCAATCATATTGAAGATTATTTTTATAAATAAAACATATGGCATCTTTAGATTCTTTCTCAGGAGTACTTGGTTCAAGATTGGCAAAGCATTTATTGCGACGTACATCATTTAATTATACAAAAGCAAGAATCGAAGAATTTGCGGGCTATAATGTAAATGAAGCCCTTGATGTATTGTTAGCTCCATCCCAAAAAAATTTAAACCAACCTATCCATTACCCTGGTTCATGTACAGTAAATATCAGTGGTGAAAATGTGCAAATTAACCTTACACACCCAGCTCCATGGATCAATGATGAACCTGCTGAGCCAAATGGTTTTGGTGTCGTCAAAGAAAACTGTTCAGGCAAGCAAAAAGAAAATGATTTCCTTGCTGCGTGGTGGATGGATGAGGCCAGGCGTGATACTTCGTTGCGCTCCAAGATGACCTATTTTTTGTTTACCAACTTTACAGCACCACAAAAAGACAATGGCGACAGCTCATTTTATTACGATTATTTGATGTTGCTTGAGCACTTCTGCCTTACTGATTGGAAAGAACTTGTTTTTCAGGTTACGGTCAACCCAAAGATGTTAGATTTTTTAAATGGCAACGTGAATGTATTCGGAGGTTCCAACGAAAACTATGCGCGCGAGCTATTAGAATTGTATACAATTGGCGTTGAAAAACCTGTGGAACTTGATCAAAGTGGTAATATAATCCCTAATGCCGATTTACTAAACTACAATTACCAAGATATTTCAGAGGCTGCTCGTGTTTTGACAGGCTGGTCTTTTGATAAAAACGACAGGAGAGAACTGCCTAAGAATGGAGTCGAAAACGGCGATCTTCCCACTGCAAACCAATATCCAGAAAATCATGATTTTGGACAAAAGCAATTTAGTTCATATCTAGGCAATTTAATTATTCCAGCTTATGACCCAGAAGAGGAAACCCAATCTGAGCGAATGGAGAGTGAAATTCGAATGTTAATCGATGCAATCCTCGCACAGGAAGAAACTGCCAAATACATTTGTAGAAAGTTATACCGTTTTTTTGTTTCCAGGTCGATTCCAAATACGGAAGACAATTTAGAAATCGAAAGGGATATAATTTCACCACTCGCACAAATTTTTCGGGATTCTGATTATAACTTAACGACTGTAATTTCCAAACTTCTTAAAAGTCAGCATTTTTTTGATGCCGATGACAACGAATCAACGAACAAAGTTATTGGGGGGTTGATTAAGTCCCCTTTAGAGCTTGTTTTACAAACTTTAGCAGTCACAAATTTTTCCGTTCCTGACCCAATAAGCGATGATCAAGGAAATTACACGGGGGAAGACCATTACAAAGTTTTTTATCTCAACTATATCACAAATAAAGTTTTGATTCCCTCAGCCCAGCCAATTTTTGGAAATACTAATACGCCTCCTGCAGGCTTTCCGGCACATTATTCTGGTCCCACCTTCGATAAGAGTTGGTTTAATGCCTCAACGATCATAGCGCGCTATGATTTTAGTAGAAATGTGTTATTTAAAAATATATTTGAATTTAATGTAGTCGATTTTGTAGAAGAAAATGTTTCAAATCCACGAGATCCAGATGTAATTCTTACTGAACTCACAGATTTACTTTTTCCAGAATCTGCAAGTCAAAGTAGAAAAAATTATTTTATTGAAACTTTTCTATTTGATGGTGGATCTTTGATTGATTATGATCATCAATATCCATTTCACTACTGGTATGATTTGTGGGATTCTTACAAATCATCATCTCCTTCAAACAGGACCGTTAGAGATGTGAACAATATTTTAAAATCTTTAGTTGAAGCACTTTTATGGTCGCAAGAGTATCAAACCACATAAATCTAAATAATGAAAAGACGAAAATTTATACAAATCTCATCGACTGGGTCATTGGCAGGATTTATGCTGAATGGCCAGTTTGTTAATGCATTTACGAGGACAAAGTTATTAAATCACCTTTCAAATGATTTGGTTCGTGATCGATCCATAGTGATGATTCAGCTCAGTGGCGGTAATGACGGGTTAAACTCTGTGATTCCTAAAGATCAATATGACAAATATGCAAATCTACGACCCACAATTCGCATAAAAGAATCAGATGCAATCAATTTAGATTCAAATCTTGGAACTAGCGATGAGATTTTACTTCATCCTAATCTTTTGCCTTTTAAGGAGTTATACCTTCAAGGAAAGCTCAACATCGTTCATGGTGTTGGATATCCCAATCTCAACAGATCCCACTTTAATGGTAGGGCGATTAAGTCAAAGGGAGCTGATGGAATTAACGATGATTTTGATGACGGATGGATGGCAAGATACCTTCACTCTGCATTTGATCATACAACCTATTTAGATCCATTAGGAATTCAAATTGGCAACAAAAAGCCTGCCGATGATTTCCATTCAGAAGAGGAGCATAAAGTTGATATCAATTTAACAGGGCAAGATCCAGAGGGGTTTTATTCGAAACTATCAAATATTGGAAATCCAAAACCTGATTTTGGAGATCAAGATTCTGAGTACATTAGAAATATTATTGAGATCAATAACACTGAACAAATCGCTACCAACTACGCGCAAAGAATATCAGAGGTCTTCACCCAAGGGGATAATACTGTAACTTATCCTCCTCAGTTTGATTTAGCCAATCAGTTAAAAACCGTTGCCAAAATGATCTCGGGGGGTTCAAAAACCAAGATATTTCTACTTCGAATCGATGGCTTTGATAATCATGCTAATCAGGTTGATAGTCAAAACAATAGTCAGGTTGGTAAACATGCCAATTTACTGAACGAATTGGCATTGTCGGTTAAAGCATTTCAAGACGATTTGCAAGCCCAAGGCATTGAGGATAATGTAGTTACTGCTACCTTTACTGAGTTTGGTCGCAAAGCTGTAGAAAATAATTCTAAAGGCACCGATCATGGAAATTTTGGCCCCATGTTTGTTATTGGTAAGCCTATAAATGGAGGTGTTAGAGGCACTCATTTGTCACTAGAGGATTTCAACTATGATGTAAAAAATAAACACTTTGATGACGATCAGATGCAACATGACTATCGCCAGATTTATTCGGCAATTATTGGTGACTTTTTGGGAGCTTCTGATTCAACCATAATTAATACGGAATTTGATGCCTATGATACAAATCGCTTAAACCTAATTTCAAGCCCAATTTTAAGTAATCCCTACGAAAAGACTCCGCAGGGGAATTCGCTAAAGATTGTACCAAACCCTGTTGTGAATGATATGATGATTCGGTTTCGTAGTTCGGAATGGGTGCGCGGCGGCATACAAATACACGATTTGCAAGGACGAATCGTTGAGGATTTGACAGTCGATTTTTCATCGGGAATAAATCAAATTCCATTGAATTTGTCTCATCTTTCTAAGGGACTATATGTGTTAAACGTTATCGACGATAGAAATCAAATGATTTCAACAGCGAAGTTTACTAAGCAATAGGGACAAACTCCAGTTAAAAAAAAAGCCCACATTTCTGTGGGCTTTTTTCGTTTTACTAGAGTGACGACTAGAAGATATAACGCAATCCAAATTGCATCTGCCATCTCGATTGTAAACTCGAGTCATAAACGAATGAATCGACTAGGTCAGTATCAAATGTATAAGTTGGTACTCCATCTGTAACACTAACACCTACTGGCTGAATGGAAGTTGGCTGCTGTACAAGACCCCAGTCTGAACTGATTAGGTTGCCAAAGTTGAGGATATCCATGCTAAATTGAATCACATTGGTCTTTCCAGAGCTTCTTTGGATCCGGTAATCCTGCAAAAAGCGTACATCCCAGCGGCTCACCCATGGACTGAGTGCCCCATAACGCTCTGCATACTGACCTCTGCGACTTCTCAAGTACTCATCCTGTTCGATAAAAGCATTGTAAGCACTTGCATCTGCAGGATTGGTAAAATTCATTTGCAACACCTGAGAGTTAGTTGGCACGTAAAGGAGATCATTTCCACCTCTTCCGTCACCATTTATGTCTCCTGCATAGGTGTAGCTGTACCTTCCCCCACGATTGTATTCAAACAAAGTCGTTATGGTAGACCCCCATCGGTTATTGGTTCCATAGTTCCACGACTGACTTGCAACACCAACAATTCGGTGCATATCACCATATTTAGAATAAGAAAGATTCTCTGCATTGGCATCTCCAATTATGGGGTTGAAATCAAAAGCATCTCCTGTAATTTCGGCTTCAATAGAGTTTACGTCCTTCGCATTCAAGTGGTTGTAGGCAATGCTGGTGTAAAGCCCACTATCAAATGATTTTTGAAGTTTTAGAGAGTAATTCCAAATTCTACCCAGGTCTGAGTTGGAAAAGACATATGCACTTGCATTGACAGGAAATCCTACGTCCACTTGCACAAAGTCATTTGCTGTGTACACCGCCCGATTGTCAACACCTAATAAATTACCTGAGGGGGTTTTGAAGCCCCAGTTTTGAACTTGTGGTCCATTGATATCTTTTGTGTAAGAAACATCAAGAGAAAGAGTCAGGCCATTGTTGTATTCTTGATCAATGCCCAAATTTGTTCTCCAAACCTGTGGGAATTGATAATCAGGGTCAACCATTTGATGAAACCACCAGTTTGGGTTGCCGATTTGGTTTCCAAGCCATACAAACGGAAAACGACCAGTAAACAGACCAGATCCACCACGGACTTGAGTTGTATCATCGCCATTTACGTCGTAATTGAAGCCTAATCTTGGAGAAATCACCCACTTATCTGTTGGCATTTTCGTATTATCCAATAATTGCACCTGCCCAGTATTTGGATTTACATATGGAGTACCGGGCGCATAGTCACTAGTACCATCGATTACTTCCTGTGCTTTTTCGTCTGTATCAAAGTATAATGGTTTGTCCATACGTAATCCATATGTCAGTTTAAATTTATCATTGACAAACCACTCATCTTGTACATAAACTGCCATCTGACCGACATTGGTTTCTGCTAACGACCAACCATCAGAACCATCCAAAGCTTCTTTGGTCGCAATTGCAGCGTCGATCGTTGTATCAATTAAACCTCCAGGTCCTGCGTTATCCAAAAATTCCTGAACGGATGCAAAATCTCGATTTATTGTTTTATTATCTAAGTCATCACGATTTGGATTAGGAAGTGTAAATCCAAAAGTTCCCCCATAAAAACCTAAATTAAATGAATTATCAAACTCAAATTTTTCATAAGAAAACCCAAGAGTATATGTGTGGTCTCCTTTAATATAAGTGAGATTATTTGTCAGTTGCATGACCTTTTGATCCAATCGGTTATTGATTGAGAACGGTTCATGTCCGACGATAATATAATTTGGACCAGGAGTAATATCAAAATCCCCATCGATTTTTTTATACGATCCATCTTGGATTGTAATTGAAGGAGCCGGGCTTGACATCGGATTTCGGAAGTCATCAAAATGGCTATACCCAACTTGTAATTTATTGGAAACTGCACTACTTAGTGTAGAGTTCAGCTCCATCTGATACGAGTTCAATTTGTTATTGATTTGATATCCCGAGTTTTCAAATTGTAAAATCGAAGCATTCGGACCTCTAAATCCAAGTGCGGTAGGGTGCGCTGGCTTGTCCTTAGAAGCATCTAAGAAATTATAAATGAGTGCCATTCTATGGTTGTCATTGATGTTCCAGTCGAGCTTTACAATTCCTTTTGTAGAGCCAGCCTCATGAATAAAGCCCTCGTAGGCACCTGTGTCATATCCCAATCCACTTAAAGCAGATTGTACAGCGATTAAATCGGATTCAGCAACACGAGATTCATTGATTCCTCCTGTTCCTCTTTGTGGTAACCATGATTGGCCAAGATCCTCACGGGTGTCTTGTTCGAAGTTGGCAAAGAAAAACAGCTTGTTTTTGACGATTGGTCCACCGATGCTTACTCCTGTTTGAGACTGAAGAAGCTTGGGAACAAAAATACTTTGCCCCTTAATTTTAGAACCTGTCATGTCCTCGTTTCTGTAAAAACCGTAAACAGTTCCACTAAACTCGTTGGTACCACTTTTGGTAACTGCATTTACCGAAGCCCCTGTAAATCCGGCCTGGGTAACATCATATGGTGCAGTTGAAACCGTAATCTGCTCGATTGCATCAATCGAAACAGGTTGGGCTTCTGTTTGCCCACCTGGGGTCGCAGCATCTAAACCAAATGGATTGTTAAAAATTGCCCCGTCGAGGGAGTAATTGTTGAATTGATCATTGCGACCACCAAACGAACCGTTACTTGCGGTTGGCTCGAGGCGCGTATAATCTGCAGCTGAACGGCTAATAGAAGGTAAGGTAGCAAGCTGTCTTCGCCCTACGCTTGTTTGAGCTCCTGTGCGATCGCTACTGAACACATCCGATGCACTCGCTGTTACCACGACGTCGTCTAATTCTTGTGAGTCGGGAGTCATTGCCAAGGATATGGTTTCGCTTTTCCCTAGTGTGAGGTATACATCCTCAACGTTTTGTTGATTAAAGCCAATATAACTAATGGTAACCATGTAGGGTCCACCGACACGCATATTGACCATATTGAAGCGACCGTCTTGATTGGTTACAGTACCATAGGTTGTTCCAGTTGGTACATGCACAGCAACCACATTGGCTCCTTCAAGCTCCATGTTTGCATCGTCGACAACTACTCCAGATATCGAGGATGTCGTTATCTGAGCAGAGATAAGCCCGCTAATAAAGAGCATGAGAATACTTAAGTTTTTCATAAATAAGTGTTTTAGTTTTTATGTAATGAAAATAATGGATTTATACACAGGAATTAAAAACTGTTAACAACTTGTAAAAAAAAACTAAAAGCCAAGACTTTAAAAATTCGAAATATGTAATTTTCAAGAACTTAGGTTGCGGCTAAACCAAAAAATACACCAATTATTATTATTGAAAAAAGCCACTGCTTGAGCGATTTTTTTTTTGCATAATTATTATTTTGAATCTACAACATACAGCGATACACAAATGCTGGAGGAAAGTTAAGAGTTGAAAAGCGCAACTTTACGTTTCCAAAGTGTTTCTTTAGTCTTATGTAGTCAAAAGGGACATATTGGAATTGAAGAAAATGCCCCATATCGTTGAGAAAATGAGTAGCGTTTTGTAGGATAGATTCTTTTAGCTCAAGAGAAAACAAGGCCAAGGGCAAAGATGAGATGATATGATCAGCTTTTTCAAACTGATATTGATTTAAATACTTTCCAAAATGTTCTGCACTATCGTTAATGATAATGACTCTGTCATCTTGAATCTCTGATTTTAGTTTGTCGCAAAATGGTTTGTTGACTTCAAAAGCTAAGAGCTTACATTCTGGCCCGATAAGTTTTAAAATCTCGTGAGTAAAGACGCCTTTTCCGCTACCAAGTTCGACAACTACTTTTGTGTCTGAAAAGTCGAGGTTTCCAAACATAGTCCTTACTAATGATTTACTGCTTGCACACACAGTACCTATGCTTTTGTTTTTGAGAAACTCCTTGAAATATGACACAGAATTTACATTTATCTTTTGACTCTCGAAAGTAGTTATTTTTTGCGAGTCATGTAAGATGAAATAAAAACTATTTTTTTGGTGACTTGACCAACGGAAGTGATCATGTGGTCTTAATCCTTAAAATCGCTGAATAAAACTAAAGATCACGCTGTAATCCTCCAAAGCTCCGCTTTGAAAATCACAAAAAAAAACGTTCAAGCGAGCTTGGCGTTTTTTCTTATTGTGCGATTTATTCGTGACCCAAATCTACAGTAGTTCGGACTGAACTAAGGGCATTAACCATATATAAAATTAAAATTGCCAATCATCTGAATACAATCCATAAGCGTTATCCATGAAATATTTTAGCACGAACTTTTCGTTTGTCCAAGACTCGAAATTAACATTATATAAATATGAATTAACACCTAATTCTTTAATGTAGGACATCATTTCACTGTTGTTTTTAGCAAAATTGACAGAAACACTGATGTTTAAGACCCCCATTTCTTTGAGTTTCTTTATTTCATTTTTACCTAAGTTGCTTATCACCGATTGTGATGGCATCACAGAAAGTGAATCAATTTGTAAGCCTTCCTTTATTGCTTTCATGTCAAAAAGCTCCATCATCAATCTTGATTTATCAATAAATAAAGATGAAAATTTTTCTGGCTCATTAATTTTATCTGTAACAAGCCTTGCATCAGGATGCTTTAGAAACCATTTGTTAATGTCGCTCATGTCTAATGGGCTATATGAATCATAAATTTTATGTTCTTTGAATTCCTTTAAATTTGGTGGAACATCTCCTGAAAACCCTACTTGCTTAGCCCAATTTTCCCAATCATGTGCTGCAACATAATGGTTGTCGGAGGTTTTAATTATATCTAGCTCAAATAGTCAAAATCCTTTATTATAACTAGCATTTAAAGCTTCCAGAGAGTTTGTGTATTTTTTACCATTAATCAAACCACCAGCATGAGCAATGAAGCGCAATGTATCTGAAATATAAAAATCATAATGTTTCGAAATTTTGTTTAGTTCAAACATGTTTGGCTTTGCCCTCAAAAATCCAGAAGTATTTAATGCGGTCAGTTCTGCTATATTATTTTTAATAAATTCAACTTTATCACCAGTTATATATTGAGATAGAAACTTGGCGTTACTTTCGATTTCGAGACTTTCAATAATCATTAAAGGGATATCCAATTGTATTTTTGGATCATGTGGCTTTTCGACATTTAATTTTTTTGAATTGGTAATTAAATAAAGCTCTCTTTTACTTTTTTTATCAAAAATTTGATCATCGCCCATTTTTAAGTGGTCAGGTATAATTATTACTACAGTATTTTCAAGAACACCCTCGTTTTCCAGAAAGGAGACTATGTCACTAATATGATAGTCAGTTGCTGAAATCATAAATTCTAGAGGATCATCTCTTTTTTCAACAAAAGCCTCCATCCTATAGTCATAAAAACCATTAGGAAAATGTGTATCAGTTGTTGAGATAAATACACCAAAGGTTTTTTTTGTTTCAATTAGACCTTTTAATTCTTTCTTTGCTAAATCAAAAACATCTTTATCATGTAAGCCAAAAGGGGTTGTTTCAACAGGGTAATTAATAGACGTATAATCCATTACCTTATCAAAGTCTAGGGTGTAAAGCATATCTTTCATTCCTGAAAAATTAGCATCTCCGCAAAAATAAGCTAGCTCATAATTGGCCTCAGATAAAACTGTGCTAAGACTTGTGATATAGGATTCTTTAGATGATTTGAAAATTGTATTCGCCTGTACTCCAAAAAAAGCAGGAATTCCTGTTAACATGGTGTAAATTGATCCTGATGTCCAATCACTCCCAATATTTTGTTTTATGGGGATATAAGTCCATTCTTCCTTAAGCCTGGATAACTCTGGGGTAAGATGTTTAAATGGTTCTTTCAGGAATGAACTTTCTAGCGACTCTAAGCTGATAACGACAAGGTTTTTTGTAGCTATACTTTTTACATTTTCTGGGACTACATAATCAGTCATGTTTAAACTAATTAACGTTTCTTGAAAAGGCTTTGAGTTCGTATATGCAATTGAAAATAATGTATTTGAGTCGGAAATTATAGAGCTCTTATTGAAAAAATAAAAAATTAATGTTAAAGAAATTATTACCATTCCAAGCCTAACCCACTTGATGTAAACCCCAATTAATTTTACCTTTTTTGAGATCCAAAGTAAAATATTTCTAGAGTAGAAAAGTAAAAACAACGATGTAAAAAAAACAGTTATTGAAGTAAAAAAAATAGGCCAGATTACATAGCTTACATTCGTTTTATTTTCAAGGTTTAAGTGAACAAAAAAAGAATACCCTACAAAGGATCTCGTAAAGTACAATGATATACTTTGCAGCGTAAAGAATAAGCTTAAAGACAAACTCAAAACTAACCTTAAAGATTTGTTTTTTATTAAGCTAAAAATTAAAGTGAGAGAAAAAATTAAAATGATTATTAGAAAAATATTATCTGCATCGTCTAAATACGGTGAGTTTCCGCCGAAATAAGAAAGGAAATTTGTAATTGAATCAAGCATTTTATAAATTTTTCAAACTAGAATAAAAATAAGTATAAATTATATGTGTGCATAATAAGTTTTGAAACTAAAAATTTACTAGATGATTATCTCTGAAGGTAGGTAAATAAAAATTATTTTCTAGTAAATATCAATAGTTTATAATTACATAATTCCAAATTATATGAAAAGTCATTACCATCTAATTTTACTTATTGCAATTGGCTGCCAACAAATCCCCAAACAACCCCAAAACTACCCACAACCCACAAGGACCTGAATCTAGTTATGATTCAAACGAACCCGATGCACTGAAAAGTTCAGTAGAGGCGGAAGTTTTTATGTCAAGATAGCTATTGCAGTGGCTATCGCAATTCTATGCGGATGAAAACCACGCCAGACACGGGAAGTATGCATACTGGGTTTAGGACAGCGGTATAAGTGCCTTAAAGTGGTGTTCAAAGCATGCAAGTAAATATTGCTTTTTGATCCTGACAAAGCTCCGCTTTGAAAATCACAAAAAAAAACGTTCAAGCGAGCTTGGCGTTTTTTCTTATTGTGCGATTTATTCGTTACCCAAGCTTTTGGTAGTTCGAACTACTTTACACAATAAATAATTTGGAAAATATTATTTCAGCAGTTTCATCCTATTAGATTTTAATAAATCTAAATTTACTTCGATAATTGTCAGAGACTGTTTATATTTATTATATGTTGAGATATTTCTTTTGTTTTTTTATAATTAGTCTTAGTTGTTTTGGTCAAACGAAAAGTACAATATCAGCAAAGAATGTACTATTGGTTTGGGGTGGCTGGGAAGGACATCAACCAGAGCTGTTTTCTGAAATAGTAGCAGAATGGCTTGAAAAGGAAAATGCTAATTTTCAAGTGATTAAGGGGTTAGGCGCTTATGATGATTTGGAAAAACTCATGGAATACGACTTAATCATACAATCAGTGACGCAAAGTGAATTGTCTAAAAATCAAGAATATAATTTGATTGAAGCAGTTAAAAGTGGCGTTAGTATAGCTGGAGCTCATGGCGGACTTGTAGATTCTTTTAGAAAAAGCACCAATTATCAGTTTATGATTGGGGGACAATGGGTAGCACATCCAGGAGGTATAGTAGAGTTTGACATTGAGATTTTAGAAGATGATTTAACTGCAGGAATCGAAGACTTTACGATCAAAACAGAACAATATTATATGCACTTCGACCCAAATATTGAAATTATTGTACAGACTAGATTTTCAGGCGAACACTCTGAATGGATAGATGATGTAATCATGCCAGTCGCTTGGAAAAAAAGCTATGGTGAGGGCAAAGTTTTTTTTATATCTGTTGGTCATGACCCCAACGAGTTTATTAATTATCCCCAAGTGTGGAAACTCCTCACGAGAGGATTTATTTGGGCGTCAAATTAAGAAGCAGAGCCCCAACATCAAATGAATACATTGATCAAGCACTACAACTGATCAACAAATCTCATTATTTGGATCCAACCGCCAGTCTAAAAACTGTTTTTGATTTGTATTTTTCACCTGGGTTAAGTCTAACTGATGGAAAATTTTCCTGGTTTGGAGAGTTGGGGTAATGTTGTGTTTCCAAACAAAAGCCTGTTCGATGTTGATACATCCCTTTGTTTTTACTAGGCAGTGTGCCATCTAAAAAATTTCCAGAGTAAAACTGAATGCCAGGTTCATCGGAAAACACCTCGAGTAATCTCCCAGAAACAGGTTCATAGGCTGAGGCAACAAAGCGAACACCTGTGTCTTGGTCATTCAGCACCCAACAATGGTCATACCCTAAACCACTATTTAACTGTATGTTTTCATTGTCAATATGTGTTCCGATAGCTTTTGATGTTCTAAAATCAAAAGGAGTTCCCGTTACATCTCTAAACTCCCCTGTTGGAATCAGTGTGTTATCCACTGGGAGGAAAGAATCGGCATTAATTACGAGTTCGTGCCCTAAGATATCCTTATTAAAGTCTGCTGTTAAGTTGAAATACGAATGTTGGGTGAGGTTGACAATTGTTGGTTTGTCAGTTGTAGCTTCATAGCTTACGCTCATTTCGTCTTTATTGTTTAGGGTGTAGGTAACTTTTGTTTCTAGGTTTCCAGGGTATCCTTCTTCCATATCTTTACTCAGATAGCTGAGCTCCAGAGATACTGTTGAGTCACTAACGATTGTTTTTGCATCCCATACGACTTTATCAAAACCTTTTAGACCACCATGGAGATGATTGGGTCCGTTGTTTACTGCCAGTGTATATTCTTGATCATCTAGTGAGAACTTTCCTTTCGCAATACGGTTCCCAAAACGGCCAATAAGTGCGCCAAAGTAAGGGGTTTCAGCTTCATATTCAGCTAGAGTGTTGTATCCAAGAACAATGTCTTTATAATCGCCATTTTTGTCTGGAGCCGTCCAAGAGGTTATTATTCCGCCATAGTTGATGATGCTAACCTCCATTCCTTTGTTGTTGGACAGAACGTACTGATCAACATCATTGCCATCAATTGTTTTACCAAATAGGGCTTTATCTATTGTTAGGATTGTCATTTTTTTGGAAATTTTGGTGCAACTATTGGAAATTGTAACTAAAAATAGGACGATTAATAATTTTGTTTTTTTCATCGATTAAGCAAAACTTTAAAATTTTGAATCCTTTCACGCTGTCGGATTTGAATAAAATACAACCCTTCTTTTAGTAACGATAAATCTAAGTTATTTTCATTTGAAACTGTTTGTTCAAATAATTTTTTTCCGGTTATAGAGAAAACCGAACATCTAATTTCGGTATCAATTCCAGAAAAGAAAATAAGGCCAGTAGTTGGGTTTGGGAAAATCGTTATCAGCTTGATTTCCTGCGACTGTTGATGAAGTGATGAGGAAAAATCAAAAACAAAACTACTAATTGACTTGGGAGTAAAATCTGTTTCTATATATCGATGATCATTATTAACATTAACTTCTGATTTGTAGAAATTAAGACTATCATCATCAGTTGTATAACGAAAGACATCAGCTGTATTATTAGGGATCTCAACAGTAATAGGAATCGATTGATTACCAGAATTAAAAACATGCGTAACCAGTTGATTTTCATTGGGATGGATGAATGTGGTAACATGCAAATCACTTTCAGTATGCGTGTGAGCAACTCTGATAAATCCCTTGCTCGACAAAGTTGAAAAATGCTTAAACGCATGATAACGTTTTGGAATAATGACGTTCTCAGCATCGTCCCAAACTACCAACCCAGAGGAACCTTCTTTATCTCCTACTTCTGGCGTGGCATAGATATGCTTATCAAAAAGTAAGTGAGCCATATAAGCTGTCATACCCCCTTCATTAAAACCTCTTGTCATCCACTGTATATAATCTGATGCATCGTCCATGTTAAAATCTAAACTTTTTAAATTTGCTGACTCGGTCACCCATACTGGCTTTCCATCAGCTTCTGACGCAAGGGATGACCAATTGGCATCATGGTTTGAGTCGTAATAGGTGTGAGTAGCGACAACATCTACTGCGCTTTTGGTCACCGAATCTTGAAACATATGTTGTATGTAGCTCACAGCCGAGTTTACTGCTGTTAACTGATCGCTAGTTCCAGGACTCACTCTTGCCGCTTCAGGACTAATTATGTCAACTGAAGAAAATGAAGAGTTATCAAGCCGATTTCTTAGTAATGGAATAACATTTACCAATACATCTGGAGTTAGATTCATAGATTCATAGGTGTTTAGAAAATCAGGTTCATTTGTGATAGACACTTCAGTAACATCTATATCAAAATATTGTTTTAATCCTTTGAGAAAAATCTCTATATATTCTGAAAACTCCTGCTCCATACCCACTTTTAAGGTGTTGAGTGATACATCCTCATTCGCCGAGCTACGTTTATGTGATTCGTTTGCTTTCATCCAACCAGGTGCACTATTGCAATTCCCTATCAGATGATCAATGCCAACTTCGCTTTTAGAAATGGCTCTTTGAATTGTTTCTCCAACCCGAAATGACCCGTCAGTATAATAATACCATGATGTATTGTTAAGATCAATAAGGTTTGGATCATTATTATCATTTTGGTTGTTTTCAATAGAGTGATGAATAAAAAATCGAAGCATATTGATTTTTAAATCCTTGTAAATCAAATCTTCAACAATGTCTCTTTTTGTTTGTGATAAATCATTCAGATAGTCAGTTCTTCGCTTTATTCCCCCTCCAAAGCCTTGAATCGTTTGAAAACGTTCATTGATATTGATCAAAATTGCCTTGCCTGGCATTGCATTAATTTCATCTAAATAATAAGTCGAATTTGCATTTAAATAGCGAAAACTTATTTGGTAACTCGGGACACTTACACTCGTAGTAAAAGTATATGAATACTGTTTCCAATTTTGCGTAAGTACAAAAGTAGTTTGCTTAAAAACTGAAACGCCAACAGTGGAGTCACTCAAACACAATACCAGTTGTGATCCAAGTTGATCTGATGAAGCTTTTGCAAAAAAGGAAATGGTTATTTTTTGATCTGCATCCATAGAAAATTGATGATCGGACTTTGTTTGCACACTGTATTGATAGTCACCCAATGCATTCACCTGAGCCCGTAGCGCTTTAGTGCTCCCAAACAATTCGTTATTATCAACTACATCAAAAATTGCATTTGACCCGTGATTAGATTGATTTGACCACGAAATAAACCCACTATCAGAAAATTGCTCAAGCTCTCCATTTTGTATAGGTAGCTCTTGCGAAAATGAACTGATTGCATATAGAGAAATCGTAATTAAAGAACTTAAAAATTTCATTTTTCTATATTAGGGCCAAAATTGATCATTGAATAGTACATTAAATTCATTCAATAACACCTTTTATTCATACTGGCAAAAAGTCATATTAATTGTTGCTATTGGCTCTTTGCATGCGCAAACTTTCAAAAATCCAATTTTAGCAGGGGGGTATCCCGATCCATCGATATGCAGGGTCGGGGATGAATTTATTTTGGTCAACTCATCTTTTGAGTATTTTCCTGCATTGCCGATTCACAAAAGCAAAGATCTGGTGAATTGGGAATTGGTAGGTCATGGCTTAAATCGATTGGAACAAGTTTCAGGTCAAATAAATTTGATTGATGTGCAGTCGAATGGAGGGATACACGCGCCTACCATCCGTTTTCATAATGGAAAATATCATATCATAACAACCAATGTTTATTACGATGAAATAAAACAACGAGCAACTGCTACCAACTTTATCATTACATCCTCAAAACCTGAAGGACCATGGTCAAATCCAATTGTCATAAGAGGTGCACCAGGCATAGACCCTGACATCTTTTTTGATGATGATGGCAGGGTTTGGTATGCAGGAAATCATCAACCATCTGATCCATCTTTTTCTGGTGAAACAGAAATATGGATGCAAGAATTAAATCCAAAAAATTTTCAACTTATCGGACAGCGTTTTTTTGTTTGGAGGGGTGCATGTGAAGGAGTTTGGGCAGAGGGACCTCACATATATAAAAAAGATGGCAACTATTATTTATTAATCGCTGAAGGAGGCACTTCATTTAATCACTCTATTATGGTGGCTGTGAGTGATAAAATTACAGGACCTTACACATCAAATGAGCGTAATCCTATTTTTAGCTCAAGGCATTTATCCTATGACAACTGGGTACACAGTACTGGGCATGGCGATTTAGTTGAACTTGAGGATGGTAGATGGTATATTGTTATGTTAGGAGTTCGAGGAGATGTGAAGCGTAAGTCAAATATGGGACGAGAAACTTTTATTGCTCCTGTTTCTTGGGAAAGAGAACCCTATGACTGGAAAGAAAGAAAAATAGTATGGCCTGTAATTGCTCCTCAGTCTGGAAAGATTCTGAAAAATAATCCGATTATTTTTAGTAAAACCATCGAAAACAAAGGAACTTTTTATGTTGATGACTTTAATGACATTGATTTGGGTCTTAAATGGAACCACAGACGAGCACCAATGCAAAATATGTTTGATTTGGTAAGCAATCCTGGATCATTAAGAGTATACACCAATCCCAATATATTGCAAGAGAGAAAACGCGCAAACTTTATTGGAATCAAACAAACTGAAAGCGAATTCAGTTTTGAAGCGAAAATGACTTTTTCTCCCTCAGGCGACAGCGACGAGTCAGGCATTGCTATCGTACAAAAAGACAATAATTTTTTGAGCCTTACGATCAAGCCGTTCAATGAAAATGTTTCACTTGAGCTAAAACTTATGAATAATGTAGAAACAAGTATTGCCTCAAAAATAATTGACTATAAATCTACACTGCCAATTCAGTTAAAAGTAGAATCATATCAAAATAATTATCGATTTTATTATGCTCTAAAAAATGACGATTTCCAATTGTTTGCAGAAACTCCTGCAGATCATTTGTTGAGTCATGGATATACTGGTGCACATATTGGTTTGTATGCGACGAGCAATGGGCAAATGAGCACAGGATATGCTGACTTTGACAGTGTTGAATTTAAATCTGTGAAAAAATGAAAGTCAAACTATTGTATGTCATTTTGTTGTTCAGTGTATTATCGTGCAAACAATCTGATATTACCTCGCAATCGCCGGAAAGTAAAATTCTTACTTCTAAAACGATTTTATTCGAGCAACAAATTGATGGCAATTTGATTAGTCGTCCTGTAATTATTGAAACTTCTGCAGAAATTGATAATCTAAAGTCATATCCCATTGTGATTGCCCTCCATGGCAGAGGGGGTTCAAACACAAATTGGGTACAACCCCTTTCTGAATTCACAAATTCGGGCGCGTTTATTGGTGTTTATCCGCAAGGACATCTCAACTCATGGAATTTAGGACAAGAACCCTCCAATGCAAATGATGCTGTTTTTATATCCAATATCATAGACACTTTACTATCCTATTCAAATGTAGATGAGAATAAGATTTTTGCAGTTGGTAACTCCAATGGCTCAGGTATGGTGAATGTGTTAGGGGGTATCAACAAAAGGCTGAAAGCAATAGCGCCCATCGCATCACAGTTGACTGAGCGAACTGAAATAAAGTCAAACGCAATTTCTTTATCAATTTTTCAGGTAAATGGCGATCAAGATTTACTAATTCCAATCGATGGAGGAATGAAACTTGGGCATCCATTTTTGAGCGCCTCTGATAGCGCGAAAAAGTGGGCTATAAATTTTAATTGTAACCAAAATATAGTTGTTGAAGAAACAGACCAAACAATTTTACATACATATTCTGATTGTGACGATAATGTAGTTGTGAAATACCTCATTGTTAAGGGAGCAGGACATAATATCGCAAGAGATTATTTATCACTTTGGAATGAAGTTTGGGATTTTTTCAAATCACTAGACTAAAATCACATTTCATTATATATTCTGACGAATAACTTCTACTTCAGTAGTAAAGCTTTTGATAATTTTGAATTGAAACAAATACTAAATTGATGAAAAAAGGGCGGCTATTTCTAATGATATTTTTGATTTGCTTTGTTGTAAAATCCCAACAATATGATGTTCATGTTCCATGGAAATTGGAGGGAGCTAATGATCGCATTGATACACATCGAAAAGGAAAGGCTAAGCTATTTTTTATATTAGACAATAGCAGCAGTGAATCTGCTAAATTGGACATAGAGTTAGCAAACCATGCATTTAACTTTGGGGTTTCAATGACACAAGAAGGACCTTTTGAAGGGACCGCATACCAAGATATTTACAGACAAAGAGTTTCAGAGGTTTTTAATTTTGTTACATTAGGTTTTTATTGGGGCGCTAGAGACGAAAAAAGAGGTCTCAATGGTTTCAATAAAAGGATGGATAATAAAATATCTTGGGCAGTTAGAAATAAAATGAAAATTAAAGGACACCCATTACTCTGGCATGAATCACTTCCAAAATGGGTCATTAATAACAATGATCCTGAGGAGCTGGAAAAAATTATATATAAGCGAATTAAAGACTTAATCCTCTCATACCCAGAAATAAAATATTGGGATGTGTACAATGAGGCTGTTGCACCTTTCAAGGATCATGTAACCCCAAGTGGTGTCACTCGTTGGATAAAACATAAGGGTGGGATTTACCCTGCAATGCTCGAATTATACAATTTTGTAAACCAAATCGATTCATCTAAAATATACACCAACAACCATTATCATCCCAAAGACCCTGAATTTTTTAAGTTGAATGAATTTTTTATTGAGAAAGGAGTTGGTTATCAGGCGATTGGAATGCAAGCGCATATGCAAACACAGGACAACGTATTTGATGAGCAGGAACTCATAGACCTGATACATTCATTTGACCCTCTTGGCAAAGACATTCAATTTACAGAGGTTACTGTTACGAGTTCTAAGCTTTTTAAGGACTGGAAAGATCATCAAGTTTTTTTGAAAAAAAGAGAAGAGTCTAGAATAAAAGGTAAACAATTGACATTGCCAAGCCTGGAAGAAAGAGAAAACTATCAAGCTGCATACATTAAAGACTTGTACACCCTTTTATTTAGTCAACCAAGTGTGAGTTCTGTGACAATGTGGAACCTGACAGATCGAAATGCTTGGCGAGGGCATGCAGGAGGCATTTTAGATCAAGAATTACAGCCAAAAAAAGCATTTTACTCCTTAAAAACCTTAATTAAAGAAACTTGGACTACAAAAATTGAAAAAGATATAAACCTCAACGAAGAGTTTCATTTTACTGGTTTTTACGGTCAATACGATGGAACCATTACAGTTAGTAACAAACGATATAAATTTTCTTTTGATCATAAAAAAGAAAATGAGGGTGTGATCAAAATTAAACTTCAGGAGTAAGTTTTAATTTCTAAGGTTAGCATACTTGAACTGATCTTCCAATGAAACCCCATATATCCCCACAAGCTCCTCTACATTTTTGCGATAAAACTTTGTTTCTGGTGGCATACTCAGCGATTTCCAAAATTGAACATCATAATTTGATTCATAATTTGACATATCCAAATTCGAAACACTCTCCCCAGTCTGAAACAGAGATTTATCTTCGACCAAATCGAGAACATAAACTTCATGTCGATAAGCAATTGGAATGTAAACAGGAGGTGTTTTTGATGCACTGATCATCGCGCGTCTAACATTTTCTGAAAGCTTGGATGCACCTTTCCATTCTCTTTGGTGATAGCTGAGGTAAAGCTTATCAGCTTTATTGTTCTTATATATGTAGGTGGCAGTTAATGATTTACCAATTTGAGGTTTTTTCTCCATTTCTAGCCTAAAAATTTTAGAACTGTTTAACCCAATATATAGCGTAATTGTTTCCTGTCCATCGATAACCCCTTGAACAATGATTACATCCTCGTCATCGTATGAACTGTCTCCAATCGTTTCCCATTTATAGGAACTCATAATTAATCCTTTTCGTAAAGGATTGTTGTATTCCATGTATTTTAGGGCATGTAATTTTTGCTCATTTTTAACAAATCTATAATCTGCTGATGTTCTTGTGTTTTCAATCGAAAATTTATTTAGATACGAGCTTGGCCCTCGATCAATCGCCTTTATGTTTTGCTCGATTAAAAACCTGCAAGTATTATCCTCTACAGACCAACGTCTATAAAGCAAATCCAACTCATGGTTTTTGTTCAGGGTGTTTTCTTTCAATTTTTTTAAGGCCTTCCGAACATAAAATGAGGTTGAATTTACAACCACTTCATTCAATGATGTTGTCTTTTCCTCAAGGACAATAGCCGTTTCTTCGTTTTGTATAAGTTTTGAAACAGGTAGTTTATGTGTAGAAAACCCTAAAGATGAAAAACTCAATGTATCTTTTAATTCAGCAGTAGAAATTTCAAAATAAAAAGTTCCATCTTCTGTTGAGGTGGTTCCAATATTTTTTGACACTATACCAATCGCTACATAGGGAATCTCTTGCCCTTTATCATCAATAATTTTACCCGAAAGTGGAAAATTCTTTTGTGCGTGCAAAGTGAATGGCATAAAAATCAATAAGAAGATGAATCCTAAAAAGTACCCATTCATTTCTTTTAGATGCTTATTGTTCATTTTCAATCAATAATTCTTTTTTCTCTTTGTTACGTAACCTATATTCTTTTGGTATCAGCCCTGTATGCTCTTTAAATCTTTTGGTATAGTAGGATGGTGATGAAAAACCAACCTTATAGCATATTTCTCCAATGGTCATCTCAGTTACTTCTAAAAGTTCTTTTGACTTTTCCAACCTCATGTTTCGAATCATTTCATTGGCAGATTTTCCAGTCAATTCTTTAATTTTCCGATATAATTTACTTCGGCTAAGAGCAAGCTCATCAGCGATATCTTGAACACACAAATCCTCTTTCGATAGTTTTTCATTAATGACATTAATGACATCTGCAAGAATTTTTTTGTTACCCCCTGTCGCGTTTATTTCCAAGTCTAAACTATTAAAATAGGTCTCATAAAATCTTTCTTTTGACTTAATTAGTTGTAGTAAATGGGTTTTCAAAAGATCTATACTAAATGGTTTTTTTAGATAGATATCAGCCCCTAAATCGATTCCATGTATTCTATCACTCTCTCCTACTTTTGCTGTCAGCATAACGATAGGAATATTCATTGTATATTTCTCAGACTTCAATAACCTTGTCATTTGGAAGCCATCCATTTTTGGTATCATTACATCGGCAATAATGATATCTGGTTTGTTTTTCCTAGCTATTTCTAAACCATTTTTTCCATTAGGTGCCTCTAAAACTTTATATAGGCTTTTTAATTCATACTTTAGATACTCGCGCAACTCCATATTGTCCTCCACAATTAATATTGTATTGCGTTTAGAAAGTTTGGCGTTTTCAAAAGATGGTTTGTCAGCAAAACCACTTAAATTTTTCGATTGTAATTGCGATAATTTCTTGCCGTTGACAAGCTGTTCATTTTTATAAAATTGAATTTTAGTATCTGGAATAAATACTTTAAAAGATGTTCCTACACCCTGTTGACTTTCCACTACAATTTTACCCTTGTGATAATCAACAAATTTCTTGACAACTTCTAAACCGATCCCTGTACCACTGTAATACTGTTCATTATTTTCTTCACTCTGATAAAACCGATTGAATATTTTTTTTATATTTTTTTCGTTTATTCCGATACCTGTATCTGTAATGTCAATTTCGAAACCACTTTGCGTATTATTCTCATCGATTAATGGGAATATTAGCCCTTTACTGTGATGTGAAACTTTGACTCTTATTTTTCCGTTTTCACTTGTTGCCTTAAAGGCATTTGACAATAAATTAAAAAGAATTTTATCAAACATGGATGCATCAACCATTATCTGTTTTGGTATTGATTCTTCAAAATCAATTTGAAAATCAATTTTGCGATAATTAGCTTCTTCAATGAAGTTAGAGGTAATATTTGTAATAATTTTCGCCAAATCAACTTCTTGAATTTGAACTTTAAGTTCACTGAATTGCATTTTTCGAAAATCCATTAGTTCATCAATAAGACGCTTCAACCTCTTTGTATTGCGATGTATGATTTTATGCTTATCTATGATTTCGCTCGGAAGACTGTTAATGTACTTGTCTTTAATCAATGACTCTAAAGGATTCAAAATTAGTGTCAAAGGAGTTCTGAACTCATGCGATATATTGGTAAAAAATTGAATTTTTTTAGTATTCAACTCTTCATTTTGCTTTCGCTGACTTCGTTCAATCTCTGCCTTTCTTTTTTCATAAATTCTGAGGGTAATTAATCTATAGATGTAATATCCTAGCGAAAGAAAAACCATCACATATAAATTTTTTGCCCACCAACTCAGCCACCAAGGAGAAAGAACTTTGATAAAAATCGTTTTTGGATCACTGGTCCAATAGCCGTCATTATTAGCAGCTTTAAGTCTGAAAACATAGTCTCCTGGCTTTATGTTAGTATAATTTGCAGATCGTTGTTGCCCAACATATTTCCAATCTTCTTCAAGCCCCTCTAGCATGTAGGCATAACTGTTTTTTTCAGATCTCGTATGACTTACCCCCATGTATTCGATTGAGAATGATGATTGATTGTGCCTCAAAACCAGCGTGTCTAATTGATTGAGTGCTTTTTTGAGAGGAGAATTTTTTGAAATATCTATTTCATTATTTGAGATTTTAAGTTTTTGAAAGGTCACTTTTGGCAAACTTTCATTTTGGGGAATATCAACTGGGTTAAAATAATTAATACCACCTATTGTTCCAAAATAAAGCGTGCTTTGTTCATTGTAAAAGGAATTGCGATTAACGCTTTTGTTTAACAGCCCATCACTCCTGTCAAAAACCCTATAATCATTTGTGTCGGCGTCATATCGAATTAAACCCCTTTCTGTTCCTAACCAAAATGATCCATCATAGGTTTGTGTGATAGAGTTAATTGAGAGATTTCTCATGTCATTTCCATCACCATGCCAAGTGATTTTGTCTTCTTTGGGTGCATAGCTCAACAATCCATAGGCGTCTGTTCCAATCCAAATGGTGTTATTTGTGTCCTCATATATAGAAAAAACAATCAAATCTGAACTTAAACTCTTAATGACCCGCTGAATTTTTTCATTGATTGAAGTAATCACTTTTGTTTTCGGATCATACCTAAAAACCCCTTTACGCGTTCCTAGCCATACGTTGTCGTAAGAATCAACGGCAACCTTTCTGATGTTACCTTGATCAAGTTCAAAATCTGAAAATTGTTTTTCATTGTAGTGGATAAACTGTTTATTATTGATATCAAACGAATGCAATCCCCCCGAAAAAGTGCCAATCCAGATTACTCCATTTGAATCTTCTGAAAAACTAACCACCTTGTTGGATTTTAATTTATGAGGTGTAGAATCAGTATTTATGTTTATAAAATTCTTAGTTCCGTTTCGTAAAAGATATAACCCATTATACCAGGATGCAATCCAAATATTTTGTTGACTATCAATAAATAAACTTGGGATATCTAAACTACTTAAGCCCTTGGCAATCTTATTTTTGGGATCATTTAGATGGATATATTCATTTTTAAATGAGTCATAAACATATACGCCATTATCCACTGAACTAAACCACATTCGACCTCGATTGTCTTTAACAATCGTAGAAATTGATAATGGAAAAGGACGAATGTTGTCCTGGGTATTGTTTTGTAAAAACTTAAATTTAAAATGATTTGGGTCGAATTTCACTAGACCTCGGTCATAAAAACCCAACCAAATGCGATCCCTAGCATCACAAAGAATAGACCATACTGAATTGGACTGAATTCCAAATGAACTCTCTTTTTCTTTTAGATGTTGTTTTTGTACTTTGCCATCATATGACACAACAAATAAACCATCGTTTTCAGTACCCAAAATCATGTAACTGTCATTATACTCCTGCACTGCAAAGATCCTCTTCTTTGTGATTTCGTAATGCAGTACCTCTAAGCTACTCACCCCATTTGGAAGGATTTTGAAAAGACCGTCTTCTGCTGTTCCGATCCAAATATTTCCAAAATGGTCTTTGCCCAGACTCGTGACTTCAGTATTATTTGGAGTTTTGTTTTTTATAAACCTGTATGAGGCTCTGGTAAGTTTCATTGTATTTCTATCAACAATAAAAACACCATAATTAGAACCAACCCAGACGCGCTTCAATTGATCAACGACAATATCATTAATCAATAGTCCATTTTCATCAATCGTTTCTGGAATACCAATTTTATCAAATACTTTATTTTTTGTATTAAAAAAATAGACACCTTTTTGATGTGTACCTACCACCAGAATGTCGTTTTCTATTTCGCAAAGGGCATTAACAGAGGTGCTTTCTGAAGCTGGATTAAATAATGAAAAAGACTCGTTATTGGGATTAAAAAAATTAATGCCATTTTGGGTAGCAATCCAAAGACCTTGATTTTTTTTGTAAACTAAGTCATAAATTGTAGAGTTCGAAATTGAAGATTCAGAAAATGGATCGTGGCTGTAAGTCTCAACATTAATTCCATCATAACGCTTTAAACCACCGCCATAAGTCCCAATCCACATATGATTATTTGTATCAGTAGTCATACTAGTTATCGCACGATTTCCTATATCTGGGTTTGTCTTAACAAATAATAAAGAAGGGTCTTGCGCACGAACTTGAGCAAAAAAGACTGTTATAGTAGTAAATAAAACAATTCGAATCATAAAGTAAAGCTACTATAAAAAATGAATCAAAACTTTGATTGTAATATATTATTTTAAACAAGCTATGAAATAAAAGTTTTAATTTTAATAAATTGATGAATTAAAATTACTATGTTTAATCATTCTTAAAAATGAAACTGAAGGTGACTACTACTTACAAAAACCAACTTTTAATTCTTCTTTTTTCGTTGTCTATTAATGCGTTTGGTCAATACGCTTCTCATTCAAAACCAAACATTTTTATTTATATAGCAGATGATCAAAATAGTTGGGATTATGAAATATTTGGCAATAATCAAGTTAAAACAAATAATTTTGATCGATTGGTTCATGAAGGCCTGCGTTTTTCAAATGCATACACTACGCAAGCGGTTTGTGCCCCCAGCAGATCTCAGTTGTTTACTGGGCTTTTTCCCATGAAAAATGGATGCTATGCAAACCATCTCCCTGTAAGAAATGTTAAAGACATCAATGATTTTATGTCTGAACTAGGTTATGATGTTGTATTGGCTGGCAAGGGGCACATTAAGCCAAATTCAGTGTTTAATTGGAATCGCTATTTCCCCACCAATAGTGACAGACTCATTCCGATTAAAAAAGTTGAAGATTTTATTGTCAATACTCAAAAACCTCTTTGCATTATTTTTTCTTCTGACCTACCACATGGTCCTTTTCCAAAATCAAACGGCTACAACAACAAGCCATTGGACTATGACCCAACCACAATGAATGTTTCATCAAAAATCGGAGACTTCAAAGCAGGGTATTATCAGAATATTGAGGATGACAATGCTCAATTGGGCAGAGTTTTAAATATGCTTGAAACTGTTTCAGATTTTGACGACTCTATCTTTATTTATATTTCAGATCACGGGTTGAAAGGAAAATGGAGTGTTCGAGAAACAGGGCTTAAAATACCAATGGTTATCCGATGGCCTAATGTTATTCCTCCCAACACGACTAATGACAAACTTGTTTCTATTGTGGATATTCTTCCAACAATAATTGAAATTTCTGGCGGAGAAAAAATTGAGCGTCTTGATGGCAAAAGCTTGACGCCTATTTTGTCGAATACAAATATTTCTTTTCGCGATTATATTTTTGGAATCGCAACGCGTCAAAACATACAAAAATGTTATGTTTTCCCTTCGAGGTCTGTTCGTGATAATCGTTATAAATATGTTGTCAATTATAATGCCAAAGAAGTGGTTCAAGATAATCTAGGGTCGAATAAACATATAAATTATTTTATTGAGCGTGGAGCTAATCAATTTGCGAATGTACCATTTGAAGAGCTCTACGATTTAGAACGAGATCCTTATGAACATGTTAACCTTGCCCAAGACGAAAGTTTATTGGCCATTAAGCAAAAACTATCGACTGTACTCAACGATTGGATGAACAGTCAAAATGACGTTCTTGCTCAACACAAGATGCCTATATTAAAGCCAACATTACATCCGCTAGACAGACCATCAAAATGGAATAATCCCAAAAAAGAATTCCAATTTACATTATCGAGTACCGACTATATTCCATCACATTATTAGTGGTGTTATATCAAAGCAATCATTTGAATTAGTTGTGTTATTATTTGGTTATTTATTTATATAATCAAAAAACGCGGGTGTTTAAATTTAAATATCATTTAAACACCAACAATGCCAATAAAAATTCATAGTCTAAAAGCCCTTTTTTCATTTATTTCTGTGTTTTTTCTTTTTTCTTGCATGAACAATTCAGAGGCTCAATTACAAGAAGTAAAGAATTTAAATTTTGATTTTAAAAACATGCCTTTGGTTTCTGAGATTTTCACAGCAGACCCTTCAGCACATATTTTTGAAAACCGAATATATATTTATGCATCACATGATATCGAGTCTGCAGGTATTGAGGATGATAGCGGCAATCATTTTAATATGATTGATTATCATGTTTTATCAATGAATTTGGATGGGAGTGATGTAACAGTTCACCCCGTAGCGCTATCGGTTGATGACGTAGATTGGGCAGAAAGTAAATTTTGGGCACCTGACGCAGCATTCAAAAACGGAAAATATTATCTCTACTATCCTGCCAAGGATAAGTACAATGTATTTAAATTAGGTGTGGCTGTTAGTGATCGCCCAGAAGGCCCTTTTACTCCACAACCCGAGCCTATGAAAGGAAGCTATAGTATTGATCCTGCAGTTTTTGTCGATGATGATGGTTCATCATATTTATATTTTGGTGGAATTTGGGGAGGTCAACTCCAAAGATGGGAAAATGGATCCTATGACAAGAATGGTTCTTTAAAAGATTTAGGAGTGCCAGATGCACCATCAATAATGCCACGAATGGCCAAACTGTCTGATGACATGCTCGAGTTTTCAGAAGAGATACAAACCATTGACATCATTGATGAAGATGGAAATCCAATTTTGACCAAAGATCTAGAGCGTCGCTTTTTTGAAGCACCTTGGATTCACAAATACGAGGGTGTGTATTATATGTCCTATTCTACTGGAGACACACATCTAATTGCTTATGCAACAAGTGATAATCCCTATGGCCCATTTGTCTATCAGGGAACAATGCATGAACCTGTACAGGGGTGGACAAATCACCACTCAACCTTGAAGGTTGCAGACCAATGGTATTTTTTCTATCACGATACAGAATTGTCAGGTAAAACACATTTAAGAAATGTAAAGTTTACAACATTTGATCATAATAATGATGGGAGTATTGACCCAATAAAAACATACTTTGGCTCTGATTTTAGATTTTAATAAAAACTTGTCTAATGTTTAGTTTAGGCTTAGATATCGGAAGCTCGTCAGTAAAAGCTGCTTTGACTGAAACCCTTACAGGAAAAAAAATCGCTTTTATTCAAGAGCCAAAAGATGAAATGGAAATGATAAGTGTTCAGTCGTCGTGGGCAGAGCAAGACCCAAATCATTGGTGGAAAATCGTTTGTATTGCGATAAAAAAGTTGTTGCAAAACAGTGGGGTTGATGCTAGTCAAATCCAAAGAATTGGAATTGCATATCAAATGCATGGCCTTGTTGTTGTTGATCAATCAGGTGAATGTTTAAGAAATTCTATCATTTGGTGCGATAGTCGAGCAGTTTCGATTGGAGAGAAAGCATATCAAGATTTGGGTGCTAAGAAATGCATGGATCACTTGCTCAATAGTCCTGCAAACTTTACAGCATCCAAACTAAAATGGGTCAAAGAAAATGAACCCCACATCTATGAAAAGATTCATAAATACATGCTGCCAGGAGACTACATCGCCTATAAGTTTAGTGGAGAAATGACAACGACGATTAATGGTCTTTCTGAGGGTACGATTTGGGATTTCAAATCCCAAGAGGTTGCCCAATGGCTTTTTGATTATTATAACATCGATTCTTCGATGACTCCGACAATCGTTCCAAATTTTGTAACACAATGCTTGGTAAACAAAAAGGGTGCTCAGGAAAGTGGCTTAAAGGAAGGAACGCCGATTACTTATCGAGCTGGAGACCAACCCAACAATGCTTTCTCATTACATGTCATCAATCCAGGAGAAGTCGCTGCAACCGGCGGTACATCTGGAGTGGTGTATGCATTGACAGACAAGCTGCAATCGAAAGAACATCAAAGAATTAACCATTTTGCTCACATCAACTATTCCAAAGAATCTCCTATTGTTGGTAAACTACTTTGTATCAATGGGGCTGGAATTCAATACCGTTGGATGAAAAATAATACTGGCGCCAACAGTTATAAGGAAATGAATCAATTGGCAGCAAAACAAGACATAGGGTCAGACGGATTACTGATTTACCCTTTTGGTAATGGTGCTGAGAGGATGCTCAATAACCAGAATATAAATGCGAGATATCTAAATTTAAATCTCAATCAGCACAACCTTGCGTCTATGTACCGAGCTACCCTTGAAGGAATTGCCTTTTCTTTTGTTTATGGAATTAAATTTATTGAGGATGACAATTTTAATTTAGCTTTAATCAAAGCTGGAAATGATAATCTTTTTCAATCTACCGTATTTAGCCAAACAATATCTACATTGTTAGGGAAGGAAATTCAACTGTATAATACCACTGGCGCAATAGGAGCTGCTAGAGCATCTTCTACCAGTGCTGAAGACCTAGATGCTTTTATAAAAATGAGCTCTAAAAATGATTACTTTAAGAGCTATACTCCAGAAAAAGATTCATCAAAATACCAGATTGCATTTTCTAACTGGACAAATGAACTTGAAAAAATGATTAACTGACAAAACCAAAACCCATGGCAAACACAGAATATTTTACGGGAATAAGCAAAATACCATTTGAAGGAAGTGAATCTGACAATCCATTTTCATTCAAATATTACAATCCTGATCAAATTGTCGCTGGAAAAACGATGCGTGATCACTTTAAATTTGCAATTGCCTATTGGCATAGCTTCTGCGGTCAAGGAACTGACCCATTTGGTGCAGGAACACAAAACTTTCCATGGGATAAGTCAACAGATCCAGTTCAAGCAGCTCGAGACAAGGCAGATGCAGCCTTTGAGTTTATCTCGAAAATGGGATTCGACTATTACTGTTTTCATGATTATGATTTGGTTCAAGAGGCTTCGACCTTGGCAGAGTCTGAAAAAAGAGTCATTGCGATTACAGACTACATCAAAGAAAAACAAGCAGAGACAGGAATCAAATTACTTTGGGGAACAGCCAATTGCTTTTCTCATCCAAGGTATATGAATGGTGCGGCTACCAACCCTGATTTTGATGTAGTTGCCTATGCTGGCGCACAAGTTAAAATAGCATTGGATGCTACCATGAAACTCAATGGTGAAAACTATGTGTTTTGGGGTGGTCGCGAAGGATATATTTCATTGCTGAATACAGATATGGGACGCGAGCAAGATCACATGGCACGTTTTTTAACCATGGCCAAAGACTATGCACGTTCACAAGGGTTTACAGGAACGTTCTTTATTGAGCCCAAGCCTATGGAGCCGAGCAAACACCAATACGATTTTGATGCGGCAACTTCCATTGGGTTCTTGCAAAAATATGGTCTTCAAAACGACTTTAAATTAAACATTGAAGTAAACCACGCAACCTTGGCACAGCATACGTTTGAGCACGAGCTCACGGTTGCAGCTAATGACAATATGTTGGGTAGTATTGATGCCAATAGGGGCGACTACCAAAACGGCTGGGATACCGATCAGTTCCCCAACAACATTGAAGAAACAGCTAGAGCCATGATGGTTTTTCTAAAAGCAGGAGGTTTACAAGGTGGAGGTGTTAATTTTGATGCTAAAATTAGAAGAAACTCTACAGACTTGGAAGATTTGTTCCACGCGCATATTGGCGGTGCAGATACCTTTGCACGTGGGATTCTGGTAGCAGACAAAGTCCTCAACGACCCTGCCTTTTCGTCTATAGTTAATGGGCGTTATGCTTCTTTTGATAAAGGTAATGGGTTTGCGTTTGAGCAAGGAAAATTATCACTGAGTGACTTGTTTGATGTGGCGACCAGCAATACGGATGCCATCAAACCGAGAAGCGGCAAGCAAGAGTATTTAGAGAATATTTTAAACAACCATTTATAAACAAACAATTATGGGGAACAAATCATATTTATTGAGATTAACTTTAGTAGCTACATTAGGTGGTCTGCTCTTTGGTTATGATACTGGCGTAATTGCAGGAACGGTAGGTTCTCTGGACGCTTTTTTTATTGAACCCAAAGGATTAGACGAGTTAGCTGCTAGTTCCTTAAAAGGATGGCTTGTTTCCATTGCACTCATCGGGTGTATTGTAGGTGGCGCCCTTGCTGGACTTGTGGGTAAGAAATTCGGAAGAAAAAAAGGACTGTTAATCGCTGGTGTTTTATTCTTTATTTCGGCACTAGGTTCAGCGCTTCCTGAATTGTTTTTTCAACCACTTGGCCAAGGCGATCACACGCTTTCAACCATTTTTATGATTTATAGGTTTATTGGTGGTATAGGCGTTGGTATAGCATCTATGCTCTCTCCTGTTTACATTGCCGAAATTGCTCCGGCCAAGGATAGGGGAAAATTAGTGTCCTATAACCAATTGGCCATTGTAGGTGGTTTTATGATTGTCTATTTTGTAAACTATTTCATTGCCTTGAGTGGCGATGATTTATGGCTTAACGAGATTGGATGGCGCTATATGTTTGCCTCTGAGCTGGTTCCCGTTAGTATTTTTTTGGCACTCTTATATTTTGTGCCGGATACGCCGAGATCTTTGG
>JAQWIL010000029.1 GCA_029248885.1 Flavobacteriaceae bacterium | reverse complement strand
AACCCAGGACCCTCTCCTTAAAAGGGAGATGCTCTACCAACTGAGCTACCAAGTCTTTGTGATTTGGCTGGGTCTCGAACCCAGGACCCTCTCCTTAAAAGGGAGATGCTCTACCAACTGAGCTACCAAATCGTCCTTTTTATAATGGCTGCAAATATAAATTCAATTCTACGATTAATCAAAGTTTAAATTGGCTTAAATTTGTAATCCGACAATGAGCGATCAAGTACTTAATTCAGAAAAATCCGACCACCCGATTATTCTCCTTGGCTATATGGGTTGTGGTAAATCCACAGTTGGTCGACTGTTAGCTAAACATCTCGCTTTGCCGTTTATTGATTTGGACGAATATTTGAGCGAGACATATGGACGTTCTGTACCAAATCTTTTTCTGGAACATGGTGAAATCGGCTTTAGAAAGCTTGAAAAAAGAGCACTTGATGACTTGCTAGCCTCGACAAAAGCATCTGTACTTTCTCTTGGCGGCGGCACCCCTTGCTATGATGATAATATGCAGTCAGTCATCCGATCAACGTCTCATACTTTTTATCTTTCTCCTTCGATTTTAACCCTGTGCAATCGCTTGTACCCTGAGCGAGAGCATAGACCGATGATATCTCATATCCACACAAAAGTTAAGCTGCAAGAGTTTATTGCAAAGCATATTTTTGAAAGAAAACATTTTTATGAGCAGGCCAATCACCATATATACATACAGGATGAAGCTCCGCAAGAACTCGTCGCTAAGATTAACGAAAAACTAGGTTAGATACCCTTCGAAAGTATCGTTTTTACACACAATTTCTACATGTTCGTGCATGCTTGTGGATAATGAGATCCCTTTATAATCTGCCTTTATGGGGAACTTTTTATGATTTCGATTGATTAAAACAGCAACCTTGCATTGGGTGAGTGACACTTGAAGAAAGTGACGAACTGCATAGATCAATGTCGAGCCAGTGTGTAAAACATCATCCACAATTACAATGGATTGGTTTTCATATACAGATGCATCTATGGACGTTTGAATTTTGTTTCTGGGATTTTTTTTATCAATTTGGATTTGGCAATCCATCACTTCAATATCCGATATCGATCGCAAAACTTTAGCGATTGATTTGGCGACCTGATTGCCGTTAGACATGACGCCTGCAATGACAATCCCTTTTTCATCGGAATTGTCTTCATGGATTTGATAAGCAATCCTTCGGATACTCAGCTCTGCTTGTTCGGCTGTTAAAATGCAGTCATTGTACATACTCAAATATAATCATTCATCGGTAGAATCGGATTCATTTTCCTTAAAATCCATGAGGTCTCTCCGATTTTTTTTACTTGGTCTCCCTCCAGTTTCAAACCTGTTATTCGCTTGATTGATCGCAATTTCGGTTCTTGCTTTCCGAACATCTTCAGGGGTCAGGTCTTTTACATATCGTTCCACTAATTTGGCACCAACTCTTGACTTTGGAATTCCTAGCACAAGCAAGGTAAACTCCATTTGATTTTTTCGGATCAAGAGTCGTTCCGCACCAAAAACCTCTCTCGAAGGTTTCACTGTCACTTCATCTATGCGAACATGACCTTTTTTACAAGCGATCGATGCTTCGTTCCTCGATTTATAAAATCGAATTGCCCAGAGATATTTATCAATTCGCAAAAGAAATGTTAATTATGATTTCTGTAGACCAAAAATACAAGAAAATCGTATCTTGCAGAACTATTTTTTTCGATGAAAACGCACGTTCTTCTTTTCCTATTTGTTTTGGCTTTTACCTTCATTCAATGTGATGATACGACAAGATCTGTAATCCCCTCTCTCCGTGATTACGAAGAACAACGGACTGCTGATAACGATTCAATCATTTCCTTTTTGCAGAGTCATTACTATAATTACGAAGACTACGCTGATGCAGCCTCTGGCGAACGAGTGGAATTTACAATCGATTCCCTGGTTAACGCTCCAAGTAAAACCCCGATGATTGATCAAGTTTTCGAGCATGAGGTGCAAGTCAAAGACCAGGATGGTAATTTTATCACTCATACCATGTATGTGATTCCTAACGTCAAAGAAGGTGTTGGGGATTCGCCAACCATCGCCGATGAGGTGTACATTACCTATAAAGGGATGTTTCTTGATGGGTACTCTTTTGATCAAAGTGATCAGCAAGTTTGGTTTACAGGATTGAGTACAATTCAGGGATTTTACGAACTCTATCCTTTTATCAAGCGAGGAACTTGGGAAGTTGATTCTGCAACTGGACTGATTAGCTACGATGGATTTGGAACTGCGGTAGTAATTATGCCTTCCGCTTTGGGATATTATGGCAGTCAATCTGCACCTAGAGAATATGCCCCTTTGATTTTTGCCATTGATTTGTACACTTTTGCTTCGGCAGACCATGATCAAGATTCTGTGCCGACTAGCGCGGAAGATATTGACGGGAATCGTCATTTTACAGATGATATTGACGATACCGATGGCGATGGTATTCCGAACTATCTCGACAATGATGACGATGGAGATGGCGTGCTTACAATCGACGAGTATGATGTTGACGAAGATGGCGTTGCTGATGATTCCGACGGGGACGGTACGCCAGACTATTTAGATGCTTCTTAAAACACTTATTGTTTTCTTGCGACCACTCGATTTGTTGCATTTACAATCGACTGCGCATTCAAGCCATATTTTTCCATGAGTTGAGCAGGAGTGCCAGACTCTCCAAAAGTGTCCTGAGTAGCGATAAACTCCTGAGGAGTTGGGTGATGCATCGCAAGTGTTCTTGAAATACTCTCTCCTAATCCACCTAAAAAGTTGTGTTCTTCACAACTTACAACAGCGCCCGTCTTTTTGGCGGACTCAATAACGATTTTTTCGTCCAGTGGTTTGATGGTGTGAATGTCGATAACCTCAGCTGAAATTCCTAGATCATGCAGCATTTTTGCAGCTTCGAGTGCTTCCCAAACAAGATGTCCGGTAGCAATAATACTCACATCAGTCCCTGGGGAAAGCAGAAGCCCTTCTCCGATCCTAAACTTTTGATTTTGATCTGTAAAATTGGGCACTTTGGGTCTTCCGAATCGGAGGTAAACGGGCCCATTATGCTCAGCAATAGCTAGGGTTGCCGCTTTGGTTTGATTGAAATCACAAGTATTGATTACTGTCATTCCTGGGAGCATTTTCATCAATCCAATATCTTCTAGGATTTGGTGGGTTGCTCCATCTTCACCCAAAGTCACCCCAGCATGTGAGGCGCATATTTTTACATTTTTGTGGGAATAGGCAATAGATTGACGAATTTGATCATAAACTCTTCCCGTAGAAAAATTGGCGAAGGTTCCCGTAAAAGGGATTTTACCCCCAATTGTGAGTCCAGCAGCAATTCCCATCATATTTGCTTCGGCAATTCCAACTTGGAAAAATCGGTCAGGATGATTGTTTTTGAAATCGTCCATTTTTAAGGAGCCAATCAAATCTGCACAGAGTGCCACGACATTCTCATTCGACTTGCCGAGTTCGGTCAACCCAGCACCAAAGCCAGAACGTGTATCAATTTTTTCAGTAAATGTATATGTCTTCATATGGATCAAATCAGTAGTCTCCTAGTGTTTCAGGGTTTTGTTCAAGGGCTTGAGCAAGTTGATCATCATTTGGTGCTTTGCCATGCCATGC
>JAQWIL010000017.1 GCA_029248885.1 Flavobacteriaceae bacterium | reverse complement strand
AGCACTGATAGATGCCCGTAGGTAATAAATGGATTTGATGTCTTCAGGATAGAGGGATATCAATTTTCGATACCAAGTATAGGACTGGTTGTATTGACTGTTGAAGAAGTAGGTGTCAGCAAGGGATTGAATCACTTTCTTATCGGAAAAATCGGCATCATCACGAACCAGTTGTAAAAAAGCGGATTGTGCACGGTTGTATCGATAGTCATTATAGTCCCGATCGGCATCGATAACATTATAGGGTTGGTTGGGAATCGAATCGTTTTGTGCGATTGCACTCGAAAAAACCAAAGTGATCAATACCATTCCCAACCAATAGATTGTTTGGTTGCTACGTAGCGTTTCTAATGATGTAAACTGTTTCATTTAGAAAAATCTAGGGGTTAGTATACGTTCTCCTTTACGCGGAATCGTAAATCGTAAAATCATCTCGTATGACCCTGAGCTAAATTTTTGAATCGCCGTGGTCTGGTAGTCATAGGCAAAGCCGACAAAGGCTCTGTCAGAAAGGGCAAAGCCAGCAATTGCGCTGATTGCTGCATCGAGTCGATAAGCAGCCCCAAATGTAATTTTTTCGTTGAAGTAGATATTGGCCGACAAATCCATCTGTATCGGGGATCCGCGGACAATTTTGACCATCCCAGCCGGCTTGAGTTTGATTGCATCGCTAATATCAAACACATAGCCCGCAATCAAAAAGTAATGCATCCGCTCCTTGGCTTCTGCCGAAGCAAACACACTTCCATTGACCTCATAGTGCTTGGTTTTCAAAAAATTTGGAATGGAAAACCCAGCATAAAAACGATCATTGTTATAATAAATTCCTGCTCCAATTTGAGGGGATAGTAAAGAGGTGTTTTCAGAAAATTGACCATCGCTGGTGTTGGCAAGATTGAGAATTGAATAATCAACTTGTAAGTTGCTTACCCCTGCTTTGAGTCCAAGGGTTATCTTGGATCCGTAGTTATTAAAAAAGGTATAGCCGTAATCCGCTGTCAGGCTTTGCTCGGTTGTTGGACCAATGACATCGCTAACAATTGAAAGTCCCAATGCGGTTTTGTTACGACGCCCAACTGGCGAACTAATCGTAAAGCTTCCTGTTTGAGGGGACCCTTCAAAATCGACCCATTGCGTACGTGTTAAAAACCCGAAATGAACTGCTTCAGTTGACCCCAAATAAGCAGGGTTGACCACTTGGGTGTTGTACATATGCATGGTGTATTGCGGGTCTTGCTGAGCATTGGACTGGGTCCTTACGCCAAAAAGGAAAATCAACAGCCATAGCCCTGTGACCCTAGCGAGTATCAACTTCGGTATGTGTGTTTTCCTATTCATCAATCTCGATTTATGTATAAATAGCCCGTATACCTTTCTCTACCTGGGTTTTCCCCGTCAAATTCAATCACATAGAAATAGGTCCCCGCTGGAAGCTTTTGATTCTTTGTAATTGTAACTCTTCCCTCAGAAATTCCCATAAAGAGTCGGTCACCCAGACCATATCCTTTTGCCTCGTAGACAAGTACGCCCCATCTGTTAAAGATCTTTACGGTGTTGTTTGGATATTTTTTAATCCCTGCAATTTTGAAGTAATCATTGATGCCATCATCTCCAGGAGACATTCCGTTGAAGACTTCAAAGTCCCCGTCAACTGGGTCTTGGAAGAAGGCCAGAACCGTTGGGTCGTTAGTCGTGTTACCGTCCGTATCATCCCCATCGTCAGAAATGTCGTTGACTGGCGTTCCTGATGGATTTATTGCTGTGGCTGATGCGGTATTGGACACCCCTCCCGCATTGTCTGCTTGCGCATCGACAACAAAGGTTGCTGTATACGTTGCTGTTTCGCCAGCTAACAGGGTTCCGTCACCAGAGCCAAGGTTTGCGCTTACAAACAATGGTCCTGAGGTCAATGTTAGGGCATTTCCACTCAAGTCGCTAAAGGTATCGTTGACAACCACCCCGTTGAGCGCCGTATTGCCAGTATTTTCTACAGTAATTAGGAAGGTAATGGTGTCCCCTAGGCCTGTTGTTCCATTGCCATTGTCTGTGATTGTGGCTGTTTTGGTGACTTCGACAGATGACTGCGGCATAACCGTTGTAATTGTGGTTATGGTCGGATCATTTAAGGTGCTCGTGCTTGGGTCATCACTGGTGCCTGTTACTACATTGCTTGTGCCTTGCGCCGTTACTGTTGCTGTGTTGGACACCCCACCAGCATTCATTGCCTGGTTGTTTACAATAAAGGTTGCGCGGTAGGTTGCTTGCTCGCCGATTTGTAAGCTGCCCTGTGGTGATCCAGAACTTGAACTGATAAAGGTCGGCTGCATAGTGAGCGTCAATGCATTTCCAGCAAGATCAGACAGTATATCCGTAATGGTTACACTGCTCAATGCATCGTTTCCTGTGTTGGTTGCTACAAGGGTATAGGTAATCGTATCCCCAATTCCAATACTGCCATCGCCGTTGGTGTCGGCTATATTGTCTGCTTTAGTCAATGTAATGGATGAAGATGGTGGGGTGGTCGTTGTTGTCCTCGTAATTGTCGGGTCGTTTTGGGTGTTTCCATCCGTGTCGTCACCATCATCACTGATATCAAAAATATCATTTGTTTTACCTGGACTGCTAGAAACAACAGTTACTGTGTTTGACACACCCCCAGCGTCGATTGCTTGTTGCGTGATGATAAAACTAGCATTATAGGTTGCTGTTTCTCCCTGTCTAAGGATTCCCTTATTAGAACCAAGACTCGCACGGACAAAAATAGGTTGAGAACTCAGTGTAAGCGGATCGCCATTGAGGTCGCTAATGACATCATCCAAGATAACATCGCGTAGGTCTGTGTTTCCTGTGTTTACAACTGTGATCACATAGTTAATGTCATCACCCAAGCTGTTGGTGCTATCACTATCATTATCCACAACACTATATTCTTTGGTTACTTCAATGGAAGAAACTGGTGGCGCATCCATCAACACAACTGTTGGATCATTATCAGGGTCTAAATCACCATCGTCATCTGTAGGCGTTCCGTTATCCGAAACATCTTCAATGCCATTAAAGTTTCCAGGAATGCTACCAACTGCTGTTGCTGTATTGCTGATAAATCCTGAACTTGCTGCTTCTTGGCTTATGACATATAAGGCAGTAAATACTACTGTTTCGCCAACTTTCACTGTCTGTGGTTGCCAATAATCTGGTCCAGAAGATAAGGACAGTAAAGTGCCATTTCCATCCGTTAGTGTTTCCGTTTGGATATCCACATTGTCCAAGGTAATATCCCCTGTGTTTGTTACTTCAATCGAATAGCGAACGATATCCCCAGCACCCTTTAATCCATCTCCGTTGTCATTGACAAATGCAGTCTTGATGACTTCCATAGCAGGATTTGGATCGGTTAGGGTAATGGTTGGGTCATTGGTTGAATCACCATCGCCATCAGCATCGCCTGGGAGACCATCATCTGACACATCGCTAACATTATTTGATTTACCTGGGCTACTAGCTGTGAATGTGATCGTATTGGATACTCCTCCTGCATTCACCGCTTGCTGATTGATGATGAATGTTGCTTGGAAAGTGGCCATTTCACCTACACGTAGCATCGTAGGCGATCCCCCCATCATATCTGATCCTAAATAATTAGGTCCAGAAGATAAATTGACGATATCGCCATTTAGGTCTTTGAACGTATCGACAAAACTCAATCCTGTCAAGTCTGTATTTCCTGTGTTTTCAACGGTAATCGTATACGTAATGGTATCTCCAATTCCATTTTTATTATCCGAATCATTATCGACAACATTTGCCGTTTTGATCACCTCCATACTCGGGATTTGATCCATCTCAACCACTGTTGGATCTTTGCCTGTATCAGTTGGCCCAGTATCTCCATCATCTGAAATATCAATTACATTGCTGCCATCTGGAGCGGCTCCTGTGGCTGTTACAGTATTGATAACACTACCGCTGTCAGCTGCCGTTTGACCGATCACATAAATCGCTGTATATATTTCGGTATGACCAGGTGCGATGTCTCGATCAAGCCATGCACTTGTGTCAATACTTAGCGTATTCCCGTTGCCATCGGTTAGGGTATCTACAAGTCCAACTCCTTTAACTGTTACGTTTCCTGTATTGGTAACTCGAATTGTATACTCAATCACATCTGTTGCCCCGACAAAGCCATCATCATCACCAATGATTCTTGCGGTTTTGGTTACAGTCAACTGTGGATCCTGTGCGATTGGTGTGACTGTTGGGTCGTCATCTGTGTCTCCAACTCCAATATCACCTACATCAGATACGTCAATGACTGATCTGCCGTCAGGCACAACTCCAGTTGCGGTCGCCGTATTGGTTAGACCGCCTGCATCGACAATTTCTTGATCAATCAGCTTGTAAACAATGTATGTTTCTTTGCTACCTGGGTCAATGGAACGAACAGTAGATAAGCTTGCTATTCCTGATGTCAATGGTGTTGGATTTCCTTTGAGATCCTTAAGCTCGTCTGTGAGGGTTACGTCTAGGGTTAGGTTTCCAGTGTTTTCAACCGTAATAGTGTATTGCACCACATCGCCAACACCATCCTCACCGTCTCCATTGTCTTGAATGGTTGCAGTTTTAATGACTTCAAGGTCAAGTACTCCACTGATTGTGGTAATGGTTGGGTCTTCTGAATCTATTGGTGTGGTTGGGTCATCACTGACGGCAGAAATCGTTATTCCACTTGGCGTGATTGCCTCAGCTGTGGCTTGATTTGATACGCCTCCTGCATTAATTGCATCTTGGGTAACAGTGTACTGAACTGTATAATTTGCGGTTTCTTGTGGTTTCAAAATTCCTTTTGAAGAACCATCGGTTGCATCGACAAATATTGGCGTTAATATCTCTGTTCTACCTCCGCTAGTGTGAGATAAAATATCCGTCAACTCGATCGACTGTAGGGTTACATTTCCACCATTGGTCAAGGCAAGATTATACGTAATGGTATCACCATCATCTAGGTTACCATCAGCCCCTGGATTAGGAGTAGCTGTTTTTGTTAGCGAAATCGCAGGATTTTGGGTAAAGGTGGTGCGGACAGGCGAATCAATGCTCTCACTTGGTATTGCGGTATCACCAGGCGTGAGTGCTGTCACAGAAACCGTGTTTTCAACATAACCACTATCGATTGCCCCTTGATCCACTGCATATAGTGCCTGATAAGTTGCTGTGTTTCCAACTGCTAAACTAGTCAAGCTTATTTGCGGACTCGCATTAACATGAGTGAGTTGCAGTGCAGCTGAAAGGTCTGTCGTGTTTCCATCGCCATCTGTGAGTGTGTCCGTAAACTCAATATTATCGAGGGTTACATTTCCAGTATTTTCAATTTCAACCGTGTATGTGATGTTGTCTCCTACTTCAAATACCCCAGAAAGTGGTGATGCAGTTTTGGTAATTTGAATATCTGGTTTGGCTTCGATGTTCAAGACCAGAGCATCATTATACTTTATACCATCTCCATCTTCATCGTTATTTTCGTCATTATCATGATCAAAATAGTATGTTCTCACATCTCCGGATGCGTCAAGAATAGCCTCTACTCGATTGTATAATGTTCCCCCATCCACGTCAGACTCTGTTAGGACATATGCCATAGTAAAGAGGGCGGTTTCCCCTTCGACAATTGTTCCTTTGGGCGATCCTCGATTGTTATCTGACCAGACAACTGGTGGAGTCGATGGGATTGGTGTATTGGATTTATCGGATAGGGTATCTATGATGTCACCATCCGTCCATGTTAAGGTAATATTTCCGGTATTTTTAATCGTAATGGTATAATCTACTGTATCGCCAGCACCAATCACACCGTCTCCATTCGTATCTGAAACATCTTGTGTTTTTAACACTTCTGCAGATGGGAATGATCCCATGGTTATCCTTGTCACATCGTCTGATGTGTTTCCGTCAAAGTCGTTTCCATTATCAGAGACATCTTCAACTCGATTATTTGTACCCTCAATTTCTCCAGAGAAAGTCACTGTGTTTGTGACTTCCCCTGAATCATAAACTGCCTGTGTGATGGTATAATAGGCGTGGTAAGTGGCAGTTTCTCCTGCTTTAAGCGTTCCATGGGCAGTTGACCCATTATCTGCACCTATATATATTAAACTTCGTGGATTGCTTGTTGCAGGTGCATCAAAAGACAAGAGGTTAGCTGGCGTACTCCCGTCCAAGAACGTATCATCGTAGACAACATTTGTAAGCGTTACATTGCCTGTATTTTTAACCGTAATAATAAACTTGATTTGATCATCGACGTTGGCGATATTATTATTGTCCAGATCATTTTCGAACACCCATGTTTTGGTGACTTCAAGGTCTGCATTAGCCCCTGTACTTACGTCAGCTGTATCTCTGGATTCAATATCTGATCCTGTAGGTGGTGTTGCAGTAACAACTACTGTGTTGCGTACCAGTTTGGTGTCTGCTACATCAGAGGTGATAGTGTATGTTGCCGTATAGCTGATCTCATTTTCTACTGCTAACTCGACCGGTGTAAATGCGGGTGTAGTTGTGAGTGTGGTTTTATCTGTGCCTGTAGCATCGGAGATTGTGTCGGTCAGACTCGACAAGGTCAAAGTTACATTTCCTTCATTGAACACTGTAATCTTATACTCTACTGTATCTCCAGCACCATGATATCCATCGCCATTATCTGTAATATTATCTACTTCTTTTTCCACTCGGATTTGTGGGTCTGCTTCGATAGTTGTAATTGTGGGATCTTCGCCTGAATCATTTGGGCCTGTATCTCCATCATCACTTCTTTGTGAGAATACTGTGTCTGCTGGACTTTCTGCAGAAGCAATCGCACGATTCATTACCCCTCCGGCATCAATCGCTTCTTGCGTCACGACATAACTCGTCACATAAGTTGCAGTTTCTCCGACAGCTAAGCTTCCGAGGGGCGAATTCTGACTAGAGGATATACGCGTAGTTGTCAATGGAGACGCTGCTAGGGCAATGCCATTGATGTCTGTTATGCTATCCAGGACAACAAGATTGTCAAGCGTTACGTTTCCAGTGTTGGTGACTCGTATCGTGTAGTTGATGATGTCATCAACATCAATACTGTCATCTCCACCATCATCGACTTGTGCAGTTTTAATTACCTTTAAGTGTAGGACTTCTGGAATAATGGTTTCTGTAGGATCACCGTAATTGTCGGCAGGGGTTACCGTTATCGAACTTACAGGTGTATCAGCTTCTGCTTTGACTTTGTTGACAACCCCTCCAGCATCTACAGCTTGCTGGTCAATCATATAATATGCTTTGTAGGTCGCAACCTCACTGACTTTTAAGGTTCCCTCTGGAGAGTTTTCGGATGCACCAACAAATATTGGATCCGAAATCAATGACAGCCCTACTCCCTTTTTATCCTCAATATCATCCTGTATTGTGACATTTTCAAGAATGATTTCTCCTGTATTTTCAACAGTAATGGTGTACTCAATCAAGTCATTGAGTCCCTTCGGAATGGTAGGATCGACTTCGGACTTGTTTACCACCAAGCTTGCAGTTGCTGTAATTGTCGAAGTCGCAGTGTTACTATCTTCCGTAATACTTTCTCCATCTGGAGCTATGGCAGTAGCAGATGCAGTGTTGGATACCCCTCCTGCATTGATTGCTTGCTGATTGACCGTAAAGGTTGCCGTGAAGTCCACCGTTTCGCCCACTGATAAGATGCCATCGAATGTACCCGTTCCATCATAAGTTGGCCCATCGGTGAGTGACAAGGATTCTCCTGCTCCATCTACCAAGTTGTTGTCCGTTACAACCACGTCTGTCAATTCAACGTTTCCTGTGTTTTTAACCCCTATGGTGTAGGTGATCGTATCACCTACAATAAAGTTGTCTGTAGTTGGTGAGGCTGTTTTGGTCACTGTCATGGCTGGGTCTTGTCCCATGAGTGATTCGATTTCCGCAGATGTTTCTGTAGGTAAGGTGGTTCCGTCAGGCGTAGTTGCTGTTACCGTAGCTACGTTGGTTACTTTACCACTATTCATCGCTGTTTGCGTTACTGTATATGATACGGTATAAGTTGCTTTGTCTCCTACGTCCAAACTCGTTATAAAAGTCTGCGTTGTTGGTGCGTCGTTGATGCTAGCAAGAGTCATTGCGCTGAGTAAGTCTGTCTCGTTTCCTTTAGCGTCAGTAAGTTTCTCTGTCAGCGTGATGTTGTCTAAAGTAACATTCCCAGTATTGATGATGGTAATTGTATAATCAATTGTCTCACCCACATCCATTTTGTCGTTTGTCCCGTCGTTTTCAAATTTCGTTTTCAGGATGCTGATTGATGGTGTTGCCGTCATAGATACTGTCACCGAGTCAACAAGACTTACAAATTCAGTTCCATCGGGTTTCGTTGCTTTAGCAAAAGCAGTATTGATCACTTCACCACTATCTGCATCATCTTGGTCGATTTGGTAGAAGACGGTATAAATTTCTTTCTTACCAGGTGCAATATCTCTTTTCGCCCAATCACTTGTATCAATATCAAGAACGTTTCCATTGCCATTTTTAAGACTGTCTATTATTTCAACATCAACCAAGGTGACATTCCCTGTGTTTGTCGCTACTATGGTATACTTGATGAAGTCTCCAGCCTCAATAACTCCATCGTCATTATTCACCAACTCTGCCGATTTTTCTACGACCATATTCGGAGTTGCTGTAATCAATGTTTCTGTTGGATCCCCGGTCACTGTAGTTGTTGATGGATCATCACTTTCAACGGGTGCAGATAGACCATTGGCATCTGCTGTTGCTACGTTTGAGAGTCCACCTGCATCAACAATGTCTTGGTCGATAATGTGATAGCCATTGTAAGTTGCTGTTTCGCCTGGCTCAAGTGTTCCTTTCACTGATCCCATATCGGCTCCTGCGTAGGTCAAGTCTCCACTGCTTAAATCAATCGAATTGCCTTTTTTATCTTTTAGTGTATCTGTTACAGTAACCCCTGTCAAGGTTACATTTCCTTTGTTCTCAACGGTAACTTGATATTGAACAATGTCACCAACCCCATTTACTTCATCGCCATTATCAACGATGCGAAGAACACTTTTTTCCACAAACGCTCCAGTAGTCTGGTCAATCGTTGTAACCACAGGGTTTGCTATCGCAGCAGGTACTTGAACCCCGATCGGACTTGTTGCCACTACTGTCGCATTGTTGCTTACACTTCCACTATTCACTGCCTGTTGTTCTATTTTATATGTAGCTGTGAAAGGATGTGATACACCAGGAGCTAAACTGTCTAAGACAAACGGAGGTCCAGTCGTTAATGTCAGTGTATTGTCTAAGCCGTCTGTGAGAATATCCGTTACTTCAATGTTTTTCAGTGTTACATCACCAATATTGTTAATCGTAATTGTGTAGGTAATTGTATCTCCAAGGCCTGTTGTATTTGCCACTGCTTGTGCAATGTAAGTTTCTTCTTTTAAAATCGAAATATCAGGCGATTGCGTAAATACAGTAACTGTCGGATCATCTTCCGTATCACCATCATTGTCGTCATTGTCATCACTTCGATCGCTAATTTCAACATCTTTCGGAGTGTCGGCGGTTACCAGAACTGTGTTCTCTAACCTACCACTATCAAAGTCAGCCTGATCAATGGTGTAATCCACATTATATGTGATGGTTTGTCCTACTTCTACCGTTCCCTCTACTCCTGAATTAGCATCAAATTCGATATCGGCATTCAGTGAAGTTTGTGTCCCATAACCATTTTTGATGATATCATCCAGAGTGATGTTGTCAAGCGTAACGTTTCCTTTATTTTCGATTCTGATGGTATAGGTTATTGTATCTCCCACACCCGTTGAGCTACTTGGTGCGGTTTTGACCACTTCAATCACTGGATTATGATCAATCAACAAAGCGGTTGCGTCACCAGTTAGTTCAGTTTCAGGATCATCGGACAACACTTCTAGAGGATCAGAAACTCCAGGGCTATTGGCTGTAATGGTTGCTTGATTGCTTAGCCCACCTGAATCCACAACGTCTTGAGTTAAGTTAAACCTTGCCGTGTAGAAGGCCTCTTCACCTGGGATTAGGGTTCCGTCGTCAGAGCCCTCACTACTGATTGTAAAGGTTGGTCCATCACTCAAGGTCAAATCAGTTCCATTGTCATCTTTAAATTTATCGTTGTCCTCAACTGTTACACTTGACAAGATTGTATTTCCTGTATTTTTTACGACTATGGTATATTCGACTGTATCACCCACGCCAAGTAGGCCATCCCCATTTTCTAGGACACGAACCGTTTTGGTTGCTTCTAGTGATGGATCAGATCCCATTGGAATAACGGTTGGGTCATTTTCATCACTTGTTGGATCGGTTGGGTCATCACTAGTATCTTTAACATTTTTACCTAGTCCTAGTCCAAAAAATGAAACCTGGTTGGAAATAAGACCTGATGCAAAGTCATCGCTGTCAATTACATACTCGTAGGAATATGTTGCTTTTTCACCTACTTCTAATGTTCCTTCATTCGACTGTGGGTTAGCGTCTGTACCTTCAAATTTTAAATCCGGTGTATCAATGGTGACATAATTACCATCCCTTAGAATATCTTGATAAGTAATATTTGTCAATACAATATTCCCTGTATTGGTAACCTCAATAGTAAAGACAACTGTATCTCCCACATCAACAATACCTCCTGCAAAATCATCTTTGTTTGACCAGGTTTTTAATACTTTCAAGGATGGGTCAGCTCCAGTTTCAAGTAGAACTTCAGCGGATTCTTGTAATATATTATCACCTGGATCATTGGCAGTTACGGTTACTTTATTTGTTACAAGACCTGAATCAGAAGCAGTTTGTGTAATTATATAATCGACTGTGTAGGTTGCGGTTTCACCAACTTGGAGAGTCCCTTCTGTACCCGACCCACTTGTGTCATAATCAAGATCATTTGTCAAATCGGTTGGGTTGCCATCAGCGTCTGTGATGGTATCGACTACTTGTATCTGGTCTAGAACTGTGTTTCCTTTATTGGTAACGGTAATTATGTACTTAACGGTATCTCCTGCACCATCCAGTAGATCTCCATTGTCAACGACCTCATCGATGTTCTTATCAACAGTGAAACTCGCCAAGGCCTCAATCAATGTTTCTGTTGGATCATTTGCATCATCTACAGTTGTTAAATCTGGAGCAGTTGCAGTTGCAGTTGCCACGTTAGAAAGTTTATCAATCGTAAAGTCAGCATTCGCTATCTCGTATGTAGCCATGTAGGTGGCAAATTCACCAACCTTCAGCGTACCAACTGATGAACCTTTTGAAGATTCCTGATAAATTACTGGTGTTGTTAAGATTCTTTGGGTTGACTCACCATCAGTTACTGCGTTAAGCACGTCACTAACTAACACATTGGTCAAGGTTACATTCCCTATGTTAGCCACCTGTATCATGTAGGTAATCAAGTCGCCAGGCCCATTGACTCCATTGCCATCGTCAATCACCTCAGCTGTTTTGGTTACTTCAATATCTGGGGTTCTGGTCAATATCGTTTCTGTTGGATCATTAGGCGTGCTTGTGTCTGGATCATCACTTACCACAGACGTCAATGGTCCGTTTTCGTCGCTGACAGTTACTGTAGCCACATTGGATACTCCACCTGAATCGATAGCTTCTTGACTGATGATGTATGTTGCAATATAAGTTGCTGTTTCCTGCGTTGCGAGTGTCCCTTCTGCTGAGTTTTTAGACGACCGAACAAAACTCGGATCTGCACTAAGTGTTAATGCTCCACCTCCCAGTTTGCTGAGTTGATCAGCTATACTATCAATTGTCAATACTCTGTTTCCTGTGTTTTCAATTTCGATTGTATACTGAATAACATCTCCGAGTTGGGTTGCATCATTGCTATCTTCAATTAATTTAGCCGATTTGGTAACCGCAAAGCTTGGATCTGAGTCCACATCCACTTCAGAGGCAACTGTTGTTTCTGCATAAACTTGTTCATCACTTGGGTCATTTGCCGTTGCACTGGCCGTATTGATGATTTTTGATCTGTACCTGTCTTCTTCGGTCAATGTATAGGAAGCATTGAACGTATAATATTGATATGGTTTAAGCAGAGGTATCGAATCCCAAACTGCTGGAGCTGGTGAGCTTAGGGTCAGAGGCGTTCCTTGTTCGTCAACTAGGAAGTCCTTAATTGAAATGTCTGTCAGTGAAACATTTCCTGAGTTTGTTACTTTGATGTAGTAATTAATTGTCGCTCCTGCGCCCACTATTCCTACTGTATTGGTTTGTATGATGTCTGTTTTCTCTACTGTAAGCTCTGGGTATGCATTGATCAGTGTCTCAAGAGGAACATTCAATGAGTCGCTAACAATATTGTTGAGACCGTCGTTCGGAGATGCAGAAACTCGAACCATATTTTTAATTCCTCCAGCGTCAATGGCAGTTTGATCAACTGTATAGCTGGCCGTCAAGGTAACTTCCTCATCAATTTTTAAACTTTGACTCGTTTCATATTCCGAATCTGCACCCTTAGAAGATTCATCAAAGATTGGAACAATAGATAATGTTTGACCATCTATCGTTTGTAGATCTTCAGTCATTGAAACTCCATTTAATACGGTGTTTCCTGTATTTTTAATTTTGATTATATAGTCAATAATATTTCCGACTTCGTAATCACCACTCACAGCGGTTGTTGTTTTGGTGACTAATATTGAAGCGGCTTGTGTAAATACCGTTACGGTTGAGTCAAGATCTTCCGCTGTTCCTGGATCATCACTTTGTGTGTATATCTTTTCTCCATCTGGCTTAGTGGCTGATGCATTGATTCGATTAATTACACTTCCTGAACTAAGCGCATCTTCATCTATGACATAGAATCCGTATAATTTTCTTGACTCTCCCACTCCTAAGTCAAATGTCTCCCATGGAGTTGTATTACCTGCATTGTGACTTGGTGCGTATAGATATAGAGACGAATTGTCTCCCGACTTTAATATATCCACAAGCTCAATGTCTTTAAGCATTAATTCTCCTGTGTTTTTAACTTCAACTTCATATTGAATCAAGTCACCAACACTAGCCCCATCATCACCAAAATTGGGCAAATCATCCTTAGTTACCTCGAAACTAGCTCTTAAATCTGTCGGAGTTACTGTTGCGTCTCCTTCTTCTGATGTATCTGGATCATCACTCAATACCTTCACCTCACTACCATCTGGAGCTGTCGCAGTGATGTCCACTTGGTTTATTATACTTCCTGTAAGCGCAGCAGTCTCCCCAATGGTGTAGAACACCGTGTAGGTTAATGCATTTGAAAAACCTGGTAACAATGAATCAATGACCCACTCATTTGGTGTTGCGGTGTCTCCTGGACTCTCGCTCAAGCTTAGTGGGTTGCCTGCTCCGTCCGTGAGAATATCCTTGACAATCAAACTATCGAGTGTCACATTACCTGTGTTCTCTATGCTGATGGTGTACTTGATCCTGTCTTCTGCACGAGTGACTGGTGCACTTGCATCATCACTGCCTACATCTATAACCTCTGATGCTTTGGTTACAGTTAATAGTGGTGAAGCTTCAATTGTTATTGCTTCTGTCGAGGCACTATCTTCATATTTTTCTGACCCTACAAAACCTTCTACAGAAACCGTGTTGACAACCCCTCCGGCATCAACCATCGCCTGGTTGATCGTTAGTAAGGCCTCAAAGGTCACTACTTCGTCAGCTTCTAATACTTTAGAGAAACTAGCAGCCGGCGGATCACTTCCGTCTAGGCTCGAACCTTTATATGTAACCACATTGGTGTAAGGCTGTTCAAAGGCTACACCATTTATGTCTTTGACAATGTCAGTGTCTGCAGGGTCACTAACCCCTGTTAGTGTGGTATTCCCGTCATTGGTAATCGTGATGGTGTACAATACCGTATCTCCTACATCAAATCCATCTCCTCCATCGTTAGGAGTTGTTACTACCTTGGTAACTGCTATCGATGGTATCGGATCTATCTCCTGTGAAATTTGATCACTCTTCTCCAACTTCACAATGTCACCATTACTATCCACTATTGGCGTATCGGCTGTCGCTGTGGCAGTGTTGATCACCTGACTGCTACTGGCAGCAGTCTCATCTATGACATACCATGCTACATAGGTTGCAGACTCGCCCGGTAATAACGTCTGGTTTTGTGTCCACAGATCAACACCCGCTGGGGAGTCGTAGTTCGTATTATCAACTGGCGTAGCTGTTGATGATCCCAATCGCAAGCTGTCAACGACTTGTATGTTAGTAAGTGTGACATTACCCTCGTTTTTAACAACCACCTTGTACTGGATCACATCGCCCACACCTATCTTATCATCAGTGTTACCGCCTATACCTGTGATTGTTTTTGTAACACTCATATCTTCATTGCGCTGAATGATGTCTGTGTCTGAGTCTGACTCAGGGGTTAGTAGGTTGCCCTTTGAGTCCTTGGCCGTTACACTAGCTGTGTTCTTCACTCCACCAGCATCTACCGCAGCCTGAGTGATCTCAAAGGTCGCCTCATAGCTCACTGTATCACCTACATCCAATACACCATCAAACGTACCTGTACCTGAGTATGCAGGACCAGAGGTCAATGACAAGGTATCAGCTGGGGTAGCTAATGACTCTAGTATATCCGTTACTGTTACATCACTAAGAGTAACATTACCTGTGTTCTCTACAGCTATGGTATAGGTAATCGTATCACCTAAATCCCATGTGCCATCTGATGGCTCATCCGATGTCTTTTCGATGCTTATCGATGGACTAAGGTCGATCAGCGCCTGTACATCTGTCTGTGAGGCGTCCACTGTTGTGCCGTCTGGCGCCGTACCAACCACACTGGCTGTGTTGTTAATCTCCCCTGTGTCTGCTGCTGACTGCTGAACAAGATAGCTCGCCTCAATTGTTTTTGAAACACCTGGAAGAAGAGTGATTACATCAAACGTTTGTGGGCTTGTTAAGTCTAACTTATCCCCATTACCATCTGTGAGATCATCCGTTAGCGTCACACCTGTTAGGGTTACATTACCCTCGTTTTTAACAACAATCGAGTAACGTATGATATCCCCTGTACTAAACGGAGCATCCGCTATGTTGGTAATCTCCTTGGTAAGAGATATCTCTGGAGTCTGAGCCATATTCGTAACCACTGGCTCACTGATGTCTAGAGCCGAAGTGTTATCACCATCATCTGCCGTGGCTGTCACAGTAACCATGTTCTCAACACCGCCTGCATCAATCGCATCCTGATCAACAATGTATATCGCTGTAAATGTTACCTCTTCATTTGGCTGAAGATCTGAAGTGTGATATGCCGTATCCGTACTAAAGTTCGTCACTGTGCCACTATCACCATCATCATCAAAGCTTGAGCCTGTGAAATACGAGGTCCAATCTGCATTTGGATTACCATCCAAATCAAGTAATACTCCAGATTTATCCTTTAAGGTGTCTGTAATGTTGAGGGTGTTCAAATTAACCCCGCCAATGTTTTTAACCCCTATGGTGTAGGTAATCGTATCGCCTACAATAAAGTTGTCCGTAGTTGGTGATGCCTCCTTGGTCACCAAAATCGATGCAGACTGAGAAATACTTGTTATCGCAACACTGTCTCCTGTCACATCCTGACCATCTGGATCAGACCCTGTAGCAAATACCCTGTTAATCACACTACCTGAATCTATCGCTGGCTGATCAATTACATAGAACCCTGAAAGAGTAACCTTCTCGCCTACCTCCAAGGTCACTAGCTCCCATGGCGTGTTGTCAGTTACTGAATGAGATGGTGAAGTTAAATACAGTGGCGTTGCACCATTGCCAACTGTCATCGAATCAATAACCTCAATGTCAACAACTGGTACCTCCCCTGTGTTCTCTATGACAACCGTGTAATCAATCACATCACCTAACTCACCGTCCCCAATAAGGTTCTCATCCTTGGTTACTGTGATCTGAGCAATTAAATCGGTCTGGACTACTTCTGGTTCGCTGCTAACTGTAACCTCTGTACCATCTGGAATCGTAGCTGTGACTCGAGCTGTGTTGCTGATGCTGCCTGTAAGCGCAGCAGCCTCGCCAATGGTATAGGATACATTATTAAATGTCATGACTTGATCTGGAGCTAGAGAAGCTATCGTCCATTGGCTCAGATCCCCAGTTCCAGGACTTGTCCTTAGGTCTAATGCGTTGCCTGCTCCGTCCGTGAGAATATCCTTGACAACCAAATTAGTGAGTGTCACATTACCTGTGTTGGTAATCGTAATCACATAATCAATCATGTCCTCCGAGCGAACTACCCGGTCTGCTATATCTTCACTGCCGACATGGACAACATCTGACCCCTTGGTCACGGTGAATGATGGTGTTGCCGCAATAAGAACTTCTGGAGAAGAACCATCTGCTGTAAGCTTCTCGTCTACATCAAACCCTGAAACGGAGACTGTGTTGACAACACCTCCAGCATCAATCATCGACTGGTCAATAGTTAGTGTAGCCTCATACTCAACATACTCATTTGGCTGTAATGTCTGGTTATCTGGGAAACTCGTTGTTGTGTCTGCATTATCATCATCATCAAAACTCGACCGTATATATGTTAATCCTACTGCTGATTGGTCCGTAAATACTGTGCCGTCCAAGTCCGTAATCGTATCATCCAAATCAACAGCCGTTAGAGGTGTATTCCCGTCATTGGTGATCGTGATGGTGTACAATACCGTCTCTCCTACATCAAATCCATCCCCTCCATCATTAAGGGCTGTTATTGCCTTGGTAACTGCTATTGATGGTAACGGATCTATCGCCTGTGAAATTTGATCGCTCTTCTCTATGGTTCCTTCATCACCTGGTAGTGGTGTGTCGGCTGTCGCTGTGGCAGTGTTGATCACCTGACCGCTACTGGCAGCTGTGTCATCTATGACATACCATGCTACATAGGTAGCAGACTCACCTGGTAATAAGGTCTGGTTTTGTGTCCACAGATCAACACCCGCTGGGGAGTCGTAGTTCGTATTATCAACTGGCGTAGCTGTTGATGATCCCAATCGCAAGCTGTCAACGACTTGTATGTTAGTAAGTGTGACATTACCTGTGTTCTCTACAACTACCTTGTACTGGATCACATCACCCACACCTATCTTGCCATCAGTATTACCGCCTATAGCTGTAATGTCTTTATCAATGCTCATATCTGCATTGCGATTGATGGGGTTTGTAACTGAGTCTGACACTGGAGTTAGTAGGTTGCCCTTAGAGTCCTTGGCCGTTACACTGGCTGTGTTCTTCACTCCACCAGCATCTACCGCGGCCTGAGTGATCTCAAAGGTCGCCTCATAGCTCACTGTATCACCTACATCCAATACACCATCAAACGTACCTGTACCTGAGTATGCAGGACCTGTAGTCAATGACAAGGTGTCTGCTGGGGTAGCTAATGACTCTAGTATATCCGTTACTGTTACATCACTAAGAGTGACATTACCTGTATTTGTTACCTCAATGGTATAGGTAATCGTGTCACCTAAATCCCATGTACCATCCGATGGCATAGCCGACGATGTCTTTTCGATACTTATCGATGGACTAAGGTCGATATCAACAATGGTTGGATCAGATTCCGTATCACCTGAACTCGTATCACCATCGTCAGAAACATCCTCAACAGTTCCTCCAGTAGGAGTTGTACCTGTTGCAGTAGCAGTATTTGAAACTTTTCCACTATCAGATACCGATTGGGTAATCGAGTAACTAGCAGTTAATGTTGTTGATTTATTAGGATCCAAGTCAAAAGATTCCCAAACAGTTGGTCCACCGGAAGTAAGGTTTAATTGGTTTCCTAATCCATCGGTGAGTTCGTCAGTTAGGGTGATATTGGTAACCGTTACATTTCCAGTGTTCTCTACTGTTATCGTGTATACAATTGTATCCCCAGAAGACACCTCAGAGTCTGTGCCTGGTTGATGAACAATCTGGTATTCTTTAATAACAGTCAGTTCTGGGGTTTGGGTAATTTCATTTACAACTGCTTCACTGATTGATTTTTCAATTTGATTGCTTTCAGGGTCAAGAGCCGTTACAGTAACCGTATTCGAAACGCCACCTGCATTAACCGCTGGTAGAGCAATGGTGTATGTGGTTGCAAACTCAACCTCTTCACCTACTTGTAAGGTAGGTGTAGTTGGGAAAGATGTAGAAGCGAATATTTCCCCATTTTTATAAGATTCAACAAACTGTGGGATACTATCGAGTGGTAAACTCAGCCCTTGTAATGTTGTCAGGGTATCCAATATGGACACATTGGTAAGGATAGTATTTCCTGTATTCTTAACTCTTATGTTGTAAGTGATTGTATCTCCTACTCCTAAAATATCATCATCCCCATCATCGACCACTGCCACTTTTGTAATTTCTAGTAAGGGCTCTGGTTGTATGGTTACAATAGTCGAATCGTTTTCAGCCGTTGTTGTTGGGTCGTCACTATCATCCTGAATTTCGTCTCCGGAAGGAGTTGTTCCCGTAACAGTTGCCGTATTTATAATTCTTCCGCTGTCTGCTGCAGCTTGACTGATTTCATATGCTGCCGTATAGATTTTTGTCTCTCCGACATGAATCGTAAGTGAGTCTGCTGGAGTAATCGGAGTCGATAAGTCTAAGACAGTAACTTCATCACCCGCTGTCATGCTATCTTCCACAAATACATCGGTAAGTGTTACATTACCAGTATTTTTTACTTCGATGGTATAGGTAATCGTGTCTCCAACTCCAACTTCTCCATCATCATCTATAGTGACTTCAGCTTTTTTAGTGATCTCTATGCCAGGCGCAGCAGTTATTGGCAACACTGTTGGGTCATTTTCAAAGTCCCCATCACCATCTCCATCCACTTGGTCTGTATCTCCATCAGAATCGTCTTCAACATTGCCTTCTGAACTTGTTCCAGTTGCTTTAGCAGTGTTTGAGATTCCACCAACGTCGACATCTTCCTGCGTGATTCGATAGAACGCAAGATATGTTGCGGTATCCCCGATGACGAGATCTCCAACTGAGGCGCCTTTTTCAGATCCTATAAAATACGGCCCATCAAAGAATACATCATCACTTGGTGAGGAAGAATCATAAATTGTATCATTTAGATCAATTGAGGAAAGAACATCAGTCACCGCGAGGTTAGTGATATCAACATTACCTGTGTTTTCAACTGTAATGGTGTACTTCACCAAATCACTTAATCCACCAACAACCCCATCACCATCATCAATAATTTCTTGGGTTTTAATCACTTCAATATTAGGATCAGCTAACATGGTTGTAATTGTTGGATCTTCTCCAGTATCTCCGTCCCCTGTATCACCATCATCTGAAATATCGAATACCGTATTAAGTCCATCAAGGGTATGAGCAAATACCGTGACTCGATTTTCAACTTTACCTGAAATTGAAGCTTCAGTCGACACAATAAAGCTTGCTGTGAAAGTGACGGTTTCACTTGGAGCAATGGAACTCAAATCGTCACTTGTTGTTAGATATGTTGTGTAATCTAAGTCTTCGTTGTTTCCGTCTGTTAGCTTATCAAAAATATCTTCAGTTGGGTCAAATGTCAGGTTGACATTTCCTATATTTTTAACTGTAATCGTATAGTTAATTGTGTCGTTGACCACTGCATTACTAGTGATATCAGCTGTTTTGATGACTTCAATGCCAGGGTTGGCATCAATTGGCGTAATGGTTGGGTCGTCTACTTCGTTACCATCGGTATCGTCACCATTGTCTGAGGTGTCCGCTACAGACTGACCTTGAGCGGTTTCAGCTGTTACAAATGCTTGGTTGATAATCGCCCCTGAATTGGCTGCAGATTCTTCAATTACATAAGTTGCTGTATAGATCGCGACTGCCCCACTATTTAGTTCATCATTTTCATAACCAGAGGATAAGATTAAGCTATCCCCATCTGTATTCAATGTCAACGAAAGTGGATTATTATTATTGTCAACGATTGTATCAAGAACAGCGAGGTTAATCAATTTAACATTACCCGTATTTGCAATAGTAATCTCATAATTTATTGTATCGCCTTGTCCAATCTTACCATCACTATTGTTATCCGTATAAGTGTATTCTTTGGTCACCTCTATGGATGGGTCAGCGGTAATATAAACATCTGTGGTTGTATTATCTGTTGGGGTCTCAACAATTCCATCATCTGACAGTACTTCAACATCAAATCCGGAAGTAGTTCCAGGTATTTTTGCTTTGGCTAACACTTGATTATGAATAGAACCTGTACTAGCAACCTCTGGTGATATGAGATAATACGCTAGGTATGTTGCAGTTTCACCAACCTTTAATGTGCCTCTTGGAGAATCTTGATCAGAGCCAGAGAATAAAGTTGGCAGCAATGCTGAGCCGTCAGTTAAGATCGTCTGGTCAGAACCATCTTTTAATGTGTCTTCTAATGTTAAATCAATCAGGTCAACATTACCCGTGTTTGTGATTGTGATGTTAAATTGGATAAGGTCTCCAGCCAAGATCGTTTGATCATCTCCATCAACCACTGTTGCCGTTTTAACAACTGTCATATTCGGACTGGCATGCATTTGTGTAACCGTTGGATCTCCCCCTTCTTCCGTGTCTGGATCATCACTTACTGCTGTGATGCTTCCTACATCATCAGGTCCATTGGCAGTAACGGTAACAACATTTGATACAAAACCGGTTTCTTCTACTTCTTGTGTGATTTGATATGTTGCGGTATAAACTGCACGTTCACCACTAATTAAAATACCCACTGATGATGGTCCTGGATCGTCATTCTCTCCGATATAATTACCATCATGTTGCAGTGCCAAGTTTCCATCTCCAATCAATACGCCATCACCATCCCTAATTTCATCTGTTGGATTGATCCCTGAAAGGGTGACATTACCTGTGTTTTCAATGGTAATCGTATATAAAATGGTATCCCCAGTTTCAGGCCCTTTTCCATCGCTAATTGCGTCAAAAGAAATGGAGTCAACTTTGGTGACCCTTAACTCTGGGTTTGGAGCAAAGGTTATCACCGTTTCATCATCCTCTACATTCCCGTCTCCAAAGATGCCATTGTCACTCACATCATCAACAATCTCTCCCTCAGAGTTCTTTGCTGTTACGGTTACTGTATTGATCAAACTACCAGACTCCTCATCGGCAGCGGTTATCATATCATAAACCACAGTGTAGGTTTCTACCTCACCAACTAATAATACACCTTGGTCTGCAGTATCGTCAATGACCTGACTTCCTCCATTTAGCGATGAACTAACATAAATCAGATCGTTTGTTGGATCAGTATCATCATCAAAATAGAGCAAAACTTCGTCACCATTTTTAAAGGTGTCGTTGATGACCAAGGAGTCTAATACTGTGTTCCCCTTATTTTCAACTGTTACAGTATAAGTAACCTGATCTCCTGCACCTGTTTTGTCGTCATTATTTATGTCGCTTACCGAATATGTTTTGGTTGCTTTAATGTCCGATATGAATTCTGTTGATACGATTGTTTTATCATCAGCTGTTTCGGTTGAAGGATCATCACTTAGGTCATTTACATCAAGTGTGGCGCTTTCCGGACTCCTTGCCTGAACCAACACTTGATTTTCAATACTGCCTGTTGCTGCTGCTGATTCTTCAACAGTGTATGTAGCTGTATAGGTTTTTGTCTCACCAACGTTTAATGTTGTACTATTAGACGTGTTATCTGTTGATCCAGTCAGCTGAGGGATAACCGTATTATCATCGAATAATAGGTTATTAGCTGGGGTAGCTCCATCAGTAAAGGTGTCGGTTATAGTAAGGTCAGTGAGTGTAACATTACCTGTGTTTGTAACCGTAATGGTATACTCCAAAAGGTCATCACCTCCAATAATGTTATCTCCATTATTGTCTGTTGTTTCAACTGACTTAATGACCTCTAGAGATTTAATTGGCGTAATGATCAGCTCTGCTTGGTCACTTCCTGTAACTTCAAGTACATCTGGACTTTGCGCTGTAAATGTGACTGAGTTATCGAGTCCACCAGCATCGATAACATCTTGACTGAGATTAAACAGGGCCATGTAATTGGCTTTCTCCCCAGGTTTTAGTGTTCCATCTGCAGAGCCCATTGACGCCCCTGTGTAGAACGGTCCATTGGTAAAGTCAATTGATTCAGGAATCGACAACCTATTTACAAATTCATCATTAAATTCAACTTCTGTTAAGGTTACATTCCCTGTGTTTTCAACACTAAATTCATATTGAATAATATCGTTGGGGTTGTATCCAGCTATGCCGTTTTCGATAATCGTATAGGTTTTCTCAACAAAAATTGATGGAGCTTCTGTCGTTGTAGTTGTAACCGTTCCCGAACCAAAAGTGTCGTTACTTGTAATTGGTGAACTCGCTGTGACATTGGCAGTATTGGTAATTCCACCTGAATCTGCTCCCTCTGAGTCAATGGTATATGTGGCTAGATAAATCGCAGTTTCATTAGGCTTCAGAGTTCCAGCGCTTGAACCTGCATTAGAACTACTCCACTGTGGTTGTGTAGTCAAAGTAAGTGGTGAACCATCAGCATTTTCTAAAACATCTTCAACTGTGACATTTGTCAACGTCACATTTCCTGTATTTTCAACACTTATTTTATAGTAAATGGTATCAAATAAATCAGTGATCGTATTGTCATTCCCAATTGGATGGCTGATACTATCCACGACTTTTGTGACCAATAACTCTGGCAGTCTTGTAATTGGAACTTCAGTAGGGTCGTTGACTAAATTTTCGTCATCATCATCCCCATCATCTGAAACATCTTCAACATCATCTGTATTATTGGGGCTACTTGCTGTAACAGTCGCTTGATTTCGTACCCCCCCTAAATCAACAGCAAGTTGATTAACTGTAAAGAATGCAGAATATCTAGCAGTCTCACCCGCTTTTAAACTTCCTGGGGGTGACCCATCATCATTAAAATCAAATTGTGGTGGATTGTTCAGACTTAATGTATCAGTCGTTTGATTGATATCAGAAAATATATCGTCAACTGTAATATTTGACAATAAAACGTTACCTGTGTTTTTTACATTGAAGGTAAACTGAATCGTCTCCCCAACTTCAGGGTCATCATCACCATCTCCAATAATTGAATAGGTTTTAGTAACTTCAATAGAAGGGTCAAAAGTTAGTTCGGTAATTGTCTCATCATCCGTGGTGTTCCCATCAAAATTATAGCCATTGTCACTCAAATCATAAACTGTTGTAACCTCGTCAAGCGTTTTAGCTTCTACCAATACTTGGTTACTTAAAAACTCAGATGAAACATCAGCCGATGTAATGGTATATCGAGCTTCATAGGTTAATTTGTCATTAACAACAAGGCTATCAACTGTTGACCCTAAGGGAGGAGCTGGACTTGACAAAAATGTAATTGGGCTAGTATATGAAAGCTGGCCTGCTAATGTGTTATCCCAATCTCCATTGACTAACACATCGGTCAGGTTTGTAATTTTCAGAGTGGTGTTTTCAGCTTCCTCATCACTAATGTTCTCAACAGTAATTCGGTATACAATTATATCATCAGCTCCTAGTACCCCATCAGGTGTTCCAAGAGGATTGTCTAAAATATCATGAACTGTCTTTACAACTTTAATAGCTGCATCTGAATTAATGTTAACAACCGTAGGATCATTCGTTGGATCATCATCTGGGTCTGGTCCATCGAAGAGCTCATTTCCATCATCTGAGACATCTTCCACATCATCAGTTTCTCCTGGACTAGACGCTGTGGCTGTGACTGTGTTTATTAATTTACCACTATTCGCATCAGCTTCTGTGATCACATAGAATGCGATATATTCTGCAACTTCGTCAATTTTAAGTGTACCTTCAGCTGAGCCAAGACTTGAATCCGTTTGGAATGGACCCTCAAGTTCAGCGCTTAAGTCTGTCGGAACATTATTCTCAAGCGTATCGTTAAGGGTAAGACCCGATAGTTCCCTATTTCCTGTGTTGGTAACTGTTATTTTAAACTTAACCGTATCACCCTGCCCATCTATGTCATCCCCATTATCGAGAATCTCAAATGTTTTCACCACTTGCATCTTCGGATCAGGAGATGTGTAAACAATTGTCGGGTCGTTTCCAGTATCATCAGGTCCTGTATCACCGTCATCAGAAATATCTACAACGTTTCCTGATTCACCTCCTGTTGAGCCAGTCGCTGTAACTGAGTTACTTAATAATTCAGATCCATATCCATCTGCATCAACGATATAGCTAACTGTATAGGTCACAAACTCTGTTGGAGCTAAAGCATTATAATAATCCTCTAGATTTTTTAGCCCTGTCAGACTTTGGTAATATGAGAAAGTTTCTGAGAGTTCTTTAAGTACGTTTCCTCTACCGTCAGAAATTTGATCCACTAAATCAATGTCTGTGATATTTGTATCTCCGGTATTTTTAACAGTAATAGAATAAACGATCCGATCACCTAAATCAACATTGGAGCCGATGTCTCTTTCTTGTTCGTTTAAATCATAAATGGCCGATACCGTTTTAATTACCTCCAAAGAAGGATTTGTTTCAAGGATAGTTACTGTGGGATCATTATCAGTAATTCCATCAATGATATACTCAGAGTCTAAAAGATGATCAGAGTCTCCATCAGAAATATCTTGAATATCACCATCTCCATCAGGAGGTGAACTTGCTGTTGCCTCTACAGAGTTCAATAGAATTTTCGAATCAATAGCAGCTTGGTCAACGGTGAACCGAACTTTATATATCTCTTTTTCACCTGGTGCCAGTACCCCTTTGTTTTCAGTGGTTTCAATTGATTTTACACCATCTAAAAGAGTGTAATAATAAGTTTGATCTATGTCTAAATTTGTATCCGCTGCACTTTGTTCATCAAGTGTGAAAGAGTTGTTTAACGTATATTCTTGTAAATGATCTTTTAACTCTAAATCACTTAGTGTTACATTTCCTTTGTTCTCAACAGTTATGTCATATACAATTTCATCAGACAGAACCCCTCTATCTTCGGTGTGAATCTCCAAATGATCCAAATAACTCATAGAGTAGGACCACCCTTTAAACATAAAGTGATACTCATCGTTAGAATCAAATGATTCATCCAAGGAAACTTGTTTCCAGTAATCAAATGTTGGATCAGGATGTTCGCCGGTATCTAGACCTGCCAAATTGTATGATCCAGGATTTTTTGAGTAGGTCCATATTGTTGGTTTGCCATTTTCATCGAATCCTACTCGTACCCTTGATACTGAGTTCATTCTAATATGCGAACCAAATTGGTAGTTGTTATGCTCCAATTTTGTGAAATTAGCAGATGACCCTTGAGGGTCTAGGTATACACTAGTTAAATCATGCGATATGCGATCTCCATTATCTTCATACCAACTACCAAAGTAGAAGAATTTTGAAAGTGGCTCAGTTGTATTTTGTGTATGTGATGCATTAAAATATTCTGTGATTTCATCTATTGAAAAGTCATTGGTATTTACAAGACCAAATGCAAGGTCATGATTGCCGTTTCCTTGAGTTTTAAATTCGAAAAACTCTCCTGGCTTTGAAATTGAGCGAACAGAAATAAATCCATCATTATAGTTTGCATTGCCCCCACCAACTGCAGAAGTGTCCCAATCGCTTAATGAAGTCCCTGTTGTTCCACCAAATGAAATAAACTCAGTATCTTTTTCTCTTATTCTCTGCGTCTTAGTGACTTCAATTAAAGGCGATTGAGAAATTAAAGTTTTTGTAGGATCATTTTCAAAATCTAAATCCCCATCTCCATCTTCACTTTCTGTGTCTCCATCAGAAACATCATTAACTTCTGTGTCATCTGGATCAATTGCAGTTGCAAAAACTGAGTTTAATATTCCTCCACTATCAATATCAATCTGAACAATTGCATGCTCAGCAGTATAGGTTTCAATCTCTCCCGGAATCAGAGTGCCTACTTCATTTTCAACCCAATCCGCAACACTAGGGTTTACCGCGCTATCATAAGCTAGACTAAGCTCTGATCTAAACTCATTTTGCAAATTATATAATGAATCCTTTAATACAAGATTAGTCAGCGGAAGGTTTCCTGTGTTTTCTACAAGAATCGTATACTTTACAAGATCATCAACCTCAAGATTATCATCACTGACAACTACGGTATATTTACCATCTGTATCTTTTCTTAAAATTTCTTGAACTGTCTTTGTGACTGTCAACTGAGGATCTGGTGCAAGGTCCACATCGGTAGGATCTTTACCTGTGTCCACACCTTCAGTAGTATCTCCATCATCAGAAAGATCAGAAATCGTATCAAATAAAACCCCATCCTTGTAAATTTCTGCTGTTAGCTCAGCGTAATTCGAAATAAATGCAGCATTTGAAGAAGAACTTAAAATAGTATATTCAACCACATACTTTATCGTGTCTCCAGCCGCTATCTCCCCATCAAAAGAGTTTTCATCTACAGACACGCCTGCGTCTTCAAAAATTATAGGGTTTAGACCAAGTTTATTGTTTCCATTTGAATCTACAATCGTATCACGAATACTAGGAGGATTAGACAAGTCCGTGGTGTCAAATTTATCAACTCTAAGTGGCCAGTTACCATTGTTAATTGCAGATATATGGTATATAATCTTGTCCTCAACTTGAACACTATCATTGACTTGGATTGTGTAAATCCCGTCGGTGTCTTTTCTTAAAATTTCGTGAACAGTCTTTATCACCTCAAGTTCGGGAAGTGGAGTCATCAATATGTCAGTCGGGTCATCTCCTGTATCACTTCCTGTGACGTCATTATGAGAAATATCAGTGATTGTGGCGTAATGCTCCATAACCTCATCACCGTCATAGTCAGTCTCTACATCTGCTGTGATCTCAAAAGAGTTTGATAAAATTGGTGAAATCTCAGCAGTCGATGGAATTACATACTCTAGTTTATAAACCAGCGAGTCCCCTGCTGATAAGATACTGTCGAATGGTTCTGTATTTGTTATAAGCACCCCTGCATCAGATTCAAGTTGTAAAGCATCGGTAAGTACGTCCTTAGCGCCCCCTCTTGAATGGGTGATAGTGTCAACAGCTTGAATGTTTACAAGTGGCCAATTCCCTTTGTTAGTTACGACAATGTCAAAGAATACTTTGTCTCCAATATTTACATCTCCCTGCTCTACATCATCAATAAAATCAGGAGCTTTTTTAATTTGACTAATTGTTTTTACTGCCTCAATAACAGGGTTGGGTGCTAAATAAACTTTTGTTGGGTCATCGCCAGTATCATCATCGCCTGTGAGTCCATCGTCAGAGATGTCAAAAGGTTCTAATATATACTCATCTGCCTCTCCCTCATTTACAATCGTCTGCCCCACTACCTTGGCGGAGTTTATAATAATTGGTACAATAGAGAGAGAGTCCGCAATAACGTAATCAATTTGGTAAATAAGTGATTCTCCTACCCCTAGTTCACCATCAAAATCATTGGCAGTATCTGCATCCGTGTCATCAACAGCAACACCATTATCGGATATTAAAAGAATATCAGTAAGTCTAACCTTATGCATGTCCCTAGAGTCCGTGATCGTGTCAAATACCTCTAGATTAACAACAGGCTTGTTTCCTGTGTTTTCAACTTCAATATTAAATGTGATCTTATCTCCTGCTATGACCTCATTTTGTGCAATGGTATCAGTTGTAAACCCGTCAACCGTTCTGCTGATTTTATCAATCGTCTTGATAACATTAATCGACGGATAAACTAGCTCAACATCAGTCGAATCGTCTGTATCATTTACACTGTTTCCATCATCATCAGCATCATTATTCGGGTCGTCACTTTGCACAACCAAAGGATCTCCCTGTGGCGGAGTAAGCGTGGCAGTAGCTGTGTTTTTAACCCCTCCAGCTTCAACTGCTTGATCATTAATTTTGAATTTAGCAGCGTATAGGATCGATTCACCAGGGGCTAAAGTGGTTTGTCCAGATCCAATCCAGTCAATATCATTACTTTCATACTCAATGACATAATAAAGCTCATTGTCAACATCAATATCATTCCAACCGTATGGTTCTGTTAGAGCCCAGCCAAGTGCATCTTGCTCATTCAGATTATTCTCAGCCATTGTGACTCCGTTCTCATCATCTTGTTGAGCGGCTGTGAAACTAATCATTAGATCTTCCCATGGAACTTTAGTGCCGTCAAAGTCAATATGATTCCAATACCCTTCTTGGTCTATATCCTCACCATTAATCCATAAGTAGTTTTTCGGAGTAGCTGCAGTAGGGTCGTCCTCAGTGATTACAGTATTTGATAAGTCATCTTGTCTGTATTGAAGGGTGTCTAGAATTTGCTGAATCAATACATCTTTTTCAGTAGAATCACCAACTGGGGTAAACTTGAGTCGATATAATTTACCCCCTCTTTTTTGAGCAAGCGCTTTTGCCTGTAAATAGGTCTTTTTCTCTCTTACAAGCTCAAACCAATTATCCCCTACTTTAAACCTATCAATTTTTGATGCATCAATCCCTTTTGTTCCGTTAAATAAATATGTTGGCCCATCTACTAAGGTTAAGTCCTCACCTGCAAAATCAGTAAGTGAGTCTAAAAGTGAAATATTAGTAAGGGTAACATCCCCAGTATTTTTTATTTCAATCTCATATTGAAGTAGATCATCAAGTCCATCAAAAGTATCTCCATTGTCAATAACGGTAACTGATTTAAGTACTTTCGCAGATGGAGTCTGCGTAAAGGAATCATCAGTTGGAGTGTCCCCTCCATTTGTCTCATCATTATCATTATCACTAACATCCGAAATGATATCCCCGTCATCATTTTCAAAAGATACAGTCAAAGAGTTAGAAACTCCACCAGAATCAAATGTGTCTTGAGTAATTGTGTAAGTAGCAGTATATGTTTCTGTCTCTCCAGGTGCTAATATCCCTTCATCATTAGATTCTGTAGAGGATGAGTAAATTATTCCTGAATCTGAGATCCCTTCTATAATTACCCATGGTACATAGCTTGAATGAAAACTTTGTGTAGTGCCAGACACTGCATCTAAATCTATTGGGCTATTTGATCCAAGTACAAGCGTTTTATAATTATTATTACCAAGGTTTCTTAATTCAAAACGCTTACTTGATGCTTGGGCTCCACCCTCGTTGTCTCTAACTGCGATTACAAGGTTCTTACTTGGATCTCTAACAAATGGAGTGTCAAGCTCAACTATGAGTTGTTTATGTTGCTGATTTGTTACTCCAAAATATTCTGATGAGAATCTGACATCTCCATGGAATACTTTAGTAAACTCTGAGGGAGAAATCCAACCACCGCTTTCGAGTGAATTAGAGTCGGTTTCAGCTAAATATATTTCCCATTGATCATTGGTTTGATTCAAATTGATATTAGTGTCTGCAAACCATGTTATTTTACTTATAGATTTTAAATCTCCCAGTACACTTACAGGATATAATGATTGAGAATAACTGTATGAAGTTGTGGTGTCATGAAGGGGAGCTCTTTCATTTAAATCTGACCCTATGTCAGAATTAACCTCTGATGAATAATCACGTAAAAGTCTAACTGTACTTCCAGTCTTTTTTTGATGGGCATGTGTAATTATATTAGCTAATTCATACCTGTAATAAACCGTCCAAATATTATTATTGCTTGGATCGGATGTCCATAAATAAGATCTCTGATTTAAATAATTTTTGGCCCCATCTGCACCGTTTATCCACCCATTTGGCATAATCCCGAGTCCGGTCCTGTTTAAATCCGGATCATTTCCAATATACATTGAGTATCCTGGACAATTACACGCACTCGAATTATAGCTCTGCCAGTAGTCATTAAAAGCAACTGTCTGTGCAATAGGAGTATACCCATAATTATTAAGATAATCGTGAAGAGTTGAAGTGAAATCATTCCTTGTTGGAAGTCTCCAACCATCGGGTATGAACTGTTTATTAGGGGTAGTGGGATCATCATCGTGAATACCCTCAATTGCAAAATAATTATAAAACTTTCCTCTTGCTTGGTCGGAAGGCTCGACCCATCTCCACGCACCAGTAGTTAAATTTTTCCAAGTATCAGCGTCATTAACTTCAGGGATTGGTGTTCCATCTGTGTAAGTAGTAGATCCATAGTTTGAGGTCATCCACTGTTGACTACCTAAAGTAATGTAATCATAGCTTGTATTCTCATGATCAAACACTGCGCCTGTCTTTGGAGAAATATTGCTTGAGTCATAAACCAGTACATTTCCATCTTCATCAACAAAAGTGTCTTCAAATGAAATGTTGCTAAGAGTTTCTCCACCTGTGTTTGTTACTTCAATCGTGTAAGTAATCGTATCTCCTGCATTTGTTCCACTCTCACCATTATCATCATTAATGTCTGATGTTTTTGTTACTTTAAAACTTGGAAGTGATATAACTGTTGGATCGTTTTCAAAGTTCTCATCATCATCTCCATCTTCTTGGGCAGTATCTCCATCAGATCTGTCCTCAACATCAAAATCACCACTAGCATTCGATTTTGCTTTAGCCAAAACGGTATTATCTATGAATCCTCCTCCGCTTGTGACTGCATCCTGCTCAATCACATAACTAGCCGTGAAATTAGCTGTCTCTCCAGGGTTTAATGTACCATCGTTAGTGGTAACTAATTCAAAATGATCTTCAAAATAGAAAGGATAATTATCAGCTGTTTCTGAACTAGCCGAAACGGTGCTTTCATGATTGGCCGGATCATAAGCATTTGCTGCTCCAGGGGCACTATCTTTTCCAATCCAGAACCATCCATTTTTTTGTGTTTGATTCCTTTTTTGGGTTAACCCAATCCAATGATCCTCATTAATTCCTTTGTCAAATAACATATCTCTTACAGCCTCAAACTCCTCTACAGAGTCAATTAGAAGCATGTAAATAGAATTGGAATTATTAGCTGCAGCTGTAGCTTGTTGAGACCAATAAGCTGCAGTGTCTCTACTAAAATAACTATGCCCGTTATAAACACCTAAGTGCGTATAACCTGAAATTGAAGTTAACGTTGGATCATCACTTTCGGCTATATATTTTTTATTATACGAATTTGTTTGTTGATCATCAAGATAAAAACCCTTTTCGTACCATAAATATGCAGCATATTCAGCACTTGTCGATGTATTATTTGGTTCATCTGTAAAAGGACTCCAAATTGATGCTAAGGATTCTGATGCTGGAACTGATTTGTTTTGGAATTCTAGAGCTGGGTCAGCTGGGTCAAAAGTTCCCCTAGTTGTTAAGCTATCTGTAAGCGAAAGTCCATAAAGTGGTACTGTACCAGTATTTTTTACTTCAATTGTGTAATGAATTGTGTCGTTTACACTGTTAAAGGTGTTTTCAGAAGGGTCGGTATCGATAACCACGGCGGTTTTAATTACCTCAAGCTCTTTAACAATATCAAAATTGACAACAGTTGGGTCGTCTGTATCATTTAATTTATCTCCATCATTATCGGCATCATTATTTGGATCGTCACTAACCTCACTTACACCATTATTTGCTGTAACTGTTAGGCTATTCGAGTAACCCCCAAGATCCATTTCTGAATCTAGAATTGTTTTTGAAAATACCAGGGTAATTGTTTGTCCAGGTGCCAATGACCCAATTCCATAATCAAAATTTAATTGAGCATCCTGACTTGTTTGATCAAATTCTGAAAGTTTATATGTTGAATAGCCTTCAGTATTGTATTGAATTCCAACAAAAGCCTGATCCATGTATTTGGTGTCAGATGTATTATAACTATTTATATTTATAGGTACTGACCAGTTTTCTGTTTCTAATAGGTTTTCTTGTATAAAACTAAATTCTCCATTAGAGTCTGGATTAAATAAATATGCTCCAAGATCATTTGCATAAGTCGTGTGCTCTTCCGATGTTTTCAACTGTCTAATGAAAAAATATGAATGCCCATTATAATGCCCTAATAAAATTGGTTTATCTTGAGGTCCTAACCATCTATAATTAATAATATTACCGCTTAAATCTCTTTCTTTTACTAGACCTATCCACATAGGAGTAGAAACATTTACTCTACCCCCTACATAAGAAAATTCAGCCTGAGTTTCATATTGAGTAAAAAATATTTTGGGGTTAGGAAGAGCAAGCGAATGGGTTTGAGAATCTAGATCTACTAATCGATTGTAAGTTTCGCCGAAAGTTGGGGAAACAAAGCTATAAGTCCACCAATACTTAGTGTCATTATATTCACCTAAATAAAAATCATAATTATTATTATACCATATATAATTATTATTACTACTATTCTGATAATATTGACTTTCTATTTCATAACCTATATACAACCCATTGCCTTTGTTGTAAGAATACCACTTGTTTTCACTATTCATATAATGAGTAATATAGTTATCAGTGTTGGTCTTATGATTATTATTAACAAAGTTGTTTAAAACCCAATCTTGAGCTTTTAAACTTTCTTTTGAGGGACCTCCATCTAATGAAGTAATTATGCCAGGGTACTCTATAATTGCTGGTGATTTATCGGTTGCTCTTCTAGCAAGAAATTGTGAAGAAAAATTACGGTCTGATCTTAAGCCTAAACTTACTTTTGGGAAGCTTAAAGAGGCATTATAATTTTCATTAAAAGACCCCCATTGAAATATGTATTTATTTTCATTAAATATATTTATTTCTTCTTTAGGGTCATCATATTTATCTGTTCCATCATTTAATACATACATTGTGGGTTTGTAAGATTTCTCTAACTGAAGGCCCCATATGGATATTGTCCCATATTGTGGAGTGTCCACCGCTTTTGGTAATGTGACCCCAAAGCGAGGGTGGGCAATTTGACTGGAATTTGTAGTCCCATTCAAATCACTTGTGTGGTTTGGATAAGAAACCTCCCCTGTGGTAAAGGTGAATGAATATCTTTTCCATTCGGTACTGGCAAGAAAGTCCTCTGATTTAAATGAATTTTCAATAATCAAATTTGTTTGTTGATGTGTTAGGCCTGCCAATCCATCATATGCAAATAAATTAAAATTTGAATCCTCAAAAGTAATGGTACCATTCTTTCTAGCATACACTGAAAGAGTGTATGTCGTATTAGGCTCTAACTTATACCCGCCATTATTTAAATCACTTGCATATGAAGAATTAAAAAATATGTGGTCCTCTGAGTATGAATTATAATTTCCATCATGTCTTACTAATCGAACACCAGTAGGATTGGATCCGTCATTGCTATTCCCCCAAAATTCTCCGGGACTGTCTCCAGTTGAAATTACACCAACTCCGTTTTCATTGTGGTTATTTTCAGGATCAACATAAATTAATATATTATTAGGAGGTTCGTATTGTTGAACTACACTACTCGTATTTGTTCCATAAGACCTTTTTAATTGATTTAAATCATCGGTATTATAAACATAATTTGTATTGATTGTTAATTGGCTTAAATCTGGATTTGAAATTAGATTCCCATCTAAATCTGAAAGAGTATCTTCAATTTCAAGACCAGTTATTGTTTGTGTACCAGAGTTTGTTATGTCAATGGTATAAGTAACCTTATCCCCTGAGTTTGTAAATCCATCGCCATTTTTATCATCAACATCTGCTTGTTTTATAACCTCTAGTTCCGATGTGCTATTTAGATTTGTTTCAATTGGACTGTCTATTGACTCAGTTATAATTACTTCAAGTGGCTCCTGATCTGGGTCAGATTCGTTCTGAACAAATAAAGAGGCTGTGACTGTAACATTATTCGCTAGGAGATTTCCGGCATCTATATCTGCTTGAGTAACGGTATGCTGAGTTGTATATAAAGCTGTGTTTCCTACCCTAAGTATACCTTCCTCCATTGTCCCTGGAATAGTTGAAGATATATCATTCTTTATCCAAGTTTGTGAGTTTGATCCGGGCACATAATAAATTAATGCCCCTATTTTATAGGGGGTGGTTTTCCAATATTTTTGAGTCCAACTGTAGTCATGATATTCATAATGCTCATTAGATGTACTATTACTGGAGTTATTGTAAGAAAAATTATCTGTACTTTTTAAGTAATCGTTTTGACCCCTAATAGCAACTTCTGTACTTTTAGGAACAACATACACGTAATGTCTGCGGGCGCCATCCCACCTATAGTATCTATCAATATAGCGTAAATTGAAGCCGTACTCAGTTTCAGTTGATACAGTATAATGGTTATCATAACTATCAAGCATATTATCATAAGCACGAAACACAAATTCTTTTTCAGGATCACTTGACGTTATATCAATTTTGTAGACTCCCTTAACTTGCCACCCGTGAACTATAGTGTAATCCACGCCTTCAAGTGAAAAAACTTCAGTTGATAATACCCCATCAGCTAAATTTCTATTCTGAAAAAGGATATTTACAAAAGATCCCTCAGGAGTTAGAGTAGATCCTGTTTTACCATCACTATTTATATCTTCAGGATGATAAATTCTAAAAAACCCACATCCAGTAGAGTTACAGTGATAGGGATCCATGAAATGTTGCCAATATGATTGTTCGCCATTGGATTTTTGATCATCTGTAGAATTATATCTATTTCCATTCCCATCAGGTATTTCTGTATTGCCAATGGATCTGAGCTGTAGAGGAGGTGTAACATGATTCCCAGTATTTAGCTCCTCTTCAAATGTAGTTTGTAGTTCAAAACTATTTGCTAGGTTTGATAGAGTATCACTGACTATAATATTCTCTATAGGGTTTAAAGAATTATTTACAACTTGAATTTCATAATTAATTACATCTCCTACATTCAATAAGGAGTTAATATCTTTTGGATTACCATCAGAGTCTGTTATTGATGAAATTGTTTTTGTTACATCAATATCTGGCTTGAAACATGCTCCATAAAAGCTTTGTTCCCTATAATCTAATACTCCAGAATTGTCAAAATCAATAGGAATTGTGTACCCATCTGAAACGTTAATTACCCTACCTTTTTCATCTACAGTTGGGGGAGAGGCCTCCCCTAAAATTCCGTCTCTTAAATTTGGGTCACTATGATCGGTATAACCTGCTTCTGTTGTATCAAAACAGCTATCGCCGTCTGAGTTTAACTCAAACATATCAAAAGTTCCATCATTATCTGTATCAATGATAGCTACACCTAACACTGAGTCATGAATCTCATCATAATCTGTATCAACAAAAGCGGTATCATTTGCATCTAAAATTCCGTCTAAATTTGTGTCAAGTGCTTCAAAGCCTGCTTCAACAACATCATAAATTCCATCGTTATCTGAGTCAAGATCTAAGTGGTTTGGAACGCCATCACCGTCAACATCATCATCAAAATCACAACCCCCTTGGTAATCAAAATAAATTGCGTCAATGTGTAATGAAACATCGGCATTTGGATCATAAGCAGAAAATAAAATAGCCATTTGAGTCGTTTCACTATCTGTTGTGAAACTAAATGTCTCTTTCTTCCAATCTGGGTGGGGTGTTGGATCAAACAATTGATAATCTTCATAGTCAGTATTCATCGACTGAACTTGTAGAAGGGTTTGTCCGCCTGGCTGATACTCAGTAAAATATATGTTTCCAGTTCTATGGGCAAAACTTACTTCATATGTGGTGTTAGGGGAAACATTTTCAATGACCACTACCCTATCAAATGGACTTGTAGATGTATGTGTTTGTTCATCCCAATAACTTAGATTATTATTCCCATTTCCTTGAAGCAACTGTAGAAATTGACCATGCTCAATAGTGACCGATACCCCATCGACAACTTTTGTTTCAACATATTGAGGGTACTCTATGTTTGGAGCAAATACCTCTCCATCGCTATTTACTGCAGAAAAGGGAGGAGCAATTTGAGTAAGGTCTGTAAACTTATCTATACTATTATTACCAATTGTTGGATTTTCAACATTATCAAAAGAGCTTCCATCTAAATTAAAATCAAAACAAGCTTCAAACTCGTCTAATATTCCATCGTTATCATCATCCAAATCCATAGTGTCTGGAATGCCATCTCCATCAGAGTCCAAAGAAAGAGGCACAAAGGTCGGGTCATTCAACTGAGGTGTGCCAGGGTCATCACTCTTGGCTCCTAAATCTGGACGAGAAGTATCAGGATTTCTCTCCGAATTCCCTTCAAATTCAATACTATTATAAAGCCCTCCGGATTCTATGTCTTTTTTAGTTATTGTATATTCCCAAATATGCGTTTCAATTTCATCAACTGCTAATACATATCGAAGTACATTCACATCACCTCCAGAAGTAGAGACTGCTGAATAACTCTCAAGCATAAAATCTCCAGGAATTGGAACGTTATATCCATCATAAAATGTTTCTGTATAGTTAGGGTCTAAAGTAATCACATCATTACCAGTATTAATGATTTTGATTTCAAACCTCACTTTATCCCCTTGGTTTATTACGCCATCTAAGCTATCAGGATTATCAACCCAAGACCCTGTCTTTTCAATTTTAAATGACGGCAGATCACCAATATATACTATCGTGGGGTCATCTGTTGTATTACCATCATCATCATCCCCATCGTCACTAACATCCTCAGTGACTGGCGTGTTTGCCAAATTTCTACTAATTACTTTAAGAGAGTTTGAGAGCCCTTTAGCCAAAATATCATCAGGGGTAATTTCATAGGTGGCCTCATACTGATGAACATCACTAAATTGAATATAATTTACTGACCCGCTATCAACAATGTTTCCTTCGCTATCAACAGTTTGAATGTAAACTGGATTTCCCTCAATATAATTTAATTCATCTTGATCAAAATTTGTAAATGAATCTTCAAAAGCAAAGTTTTCTAGGGTTACATTTCCAGTATTTTCAACCTCTATAAAATAAGTAATGATGTCTCCTGCAACATAATCTTCAACTTGATTTTTAATTGTTTTTGTTACAGTTAACTCTGGGAAGGGGTCAATGTTAATTACGGTCGGGTCACTTCCATTGTTGTCACCGGCTGTAGGATCATCATCATCTGAAACATCAGAAATTAAACGTCCAACACCATCTGCCTCAACCAAAACACTATTTGTTACACCGCCCTTGTCAACTGTAATCTGATCAACTGTATATGTGCTGGTGTAAACAACTGTGTCTCCAGGTAATAATGGCCCAGGTGAGCTAGTTGTTGGGGTAGACAAATACGAAGAAAGATCTCTAGGTTGTGTTTCTCTTAAGTCGAAAAAGGATTCTGTAAATGCAAAATTATCAACTGTAACATTACCTGTATTTTCAATCTCTATATAAAATGTGATTGTTTCCCCTCTATCAACTCTGCCATTAGCAAAAATATCATCATGATCCCAAGTTTTCTTTACTTCAATAGATGGATTTTGATCAATTTCAATAATGGTTTCATCATTAGTTTCTCCATCAGTATTATCCCCATCATTACTTGTTTTACTTATCGTATCACCTGTCAATGTTTGTGCTTCTATGGACGCAGTGTTTGTAATATTACCCCCATCAATAGCAGGCTGTGTGACGGTATATTTTACTTCCCAAACCAGGATATCGCCTGGGATTAATCTTGTTTGGCTTGTATTGGAAGTAGATGCAAACTTTTTTAGGAATAAAGGATACCCACTATCAATTGTTAATGGGGATCCATTTGACGTAATTGTGTCTGATGGAGGGTTTGGAGCATCCAAAATTGTGTTCCCTGTATTTTCGACTTTAATATAATACGTTATTTCATCACCAAGAGCAACATCAATTTCGGGTTGTTTGATGTTAATTTGTGTTCCCATTCCCGCCTGGGATAAACTATATGTGTATAAACTTGACACTGGTGCGTGCGTGATCAAGCCCGAAGTGACCAATGGGTCAACCTTAATTTCAGTGTATGAAAAAGAATTTCCAGGTGTACCAGAGGGGGTCACCAAATAATTGTATTCACTGCCGTCCTCATCTTCACTAAACCTCAATGGGTAGCCTGAGTTACTCGAATGTTCTTGATTGAATCGATATGTTTTCCCTCTTTCAAAGGTCAAGCTACTGATTTGAGCACCATCTATGGTATAAGTGAAAACGTCTCCAACGACTTCGACAATAATTTCTATTGGCGTGTTATTTTCTGCCTCAGTCATTAAAAATTTAGTGATTTCAATATCTGGATTTTGATCCATTTCAAATGTGGTGTAATCTTCATCTGCTGGCTCATCATCAAACAGGTCGTCGTCAATACTTTTTATGTTTTTTGATTCCCCTAAAAAGTCAACATAAGACACATCTAAAATATTTTTAACCCCCCCAAAATCAATCATTGACTGTGTGACAGTTAATAAAGCCTCGTATTTTGCAGTATATCCTGGAGAAATATATTGACCATCTGTATCGATTTGATCGCCAGATGCATTAATATCAATGATGTACTCAATTTCATTATTGCTATCATATTGTAAATTGTCACAATCGTTCTGATCAGCATCAGGACAATTTAGATAGCTCATCGTATCACTAAAAAATCCGGAAGCAGGTTTGTAAATTGTGACGTTTCCGGTATTTTCAAGTTCTATCCGATATTTGAGTTTTTCACCTTCATCGGCAATGCCGTTACCATTTTCATCAACTAATTCTACAACTTTTGTGGCGATTAAATCTAAGTTCTTATCAATCGATATTGTCGTTGGATTTTTTGCAGCAGACTGTAGTTGATTAATGTCATCAGAGTTAAAAGTTTCACCTGAATAAGTTGCTGTAAAAGTATTTGAGATCCCTCCTCCATCAACTGCATCCTGATCGATTGTATAGCTCGCTGTAAATCTTGCCTTTTCTCCAATATTAAGAATATAACCAATAACATTTCCGTCGTTATCATATTTGATTCCTGAAAGAGGGCCTAATTCATTTGGCTCAATAATTCCTTGATATGTTACACTAAGTCCTGAGGGTAAACCTGGCGTAAGATTAATATTTCCAAGTCTAGAGCTAAGATTATCCTGAACAGTAAACCCATCGATTTTACTATTTCCATTATTTTCTACATCAATCGTAAAACTAATCACATCACCGATCTTTGGATTTGTTACGGTATTTGCGCTTTTTACAATATTTAAATTTGGTTTTTCTGAAATAAATATTTTGGTTTTATCACTAGAAATTCCACCATCCGTATCGTCTCCATTATCACTTACTTCTGTAGGAATTGATAAGCCATTTGAAAGACCATCAAAAAGGCCATTTACCGTAATTTGATTCTCTAAATACTTATCCCCATTTTGATCTCCCGACTGATTATCAATGTCAGCCTGGGTGATGTCATACTCAGCTTTAAATGTTAAGGTCTCACCAACCAACAAGTTGTATAGAATATTGCCGCTCGAATCTGTAAGTGGGGAGCCATTATCATCAGTGGTTATTTCTGAAATGGATCTACCTAAAATATTTGATTCAAAAAACTCAAGCGTTGGGGGGGAAGGAGTAGAAGAATTTGTCGAATAGTTCATGACATCAACAATTGTCATATCATAAACGCTAACATTTCCTGTATTTTCAATGGTTACTGTGTAAACCAACTTATCCCCATCTCCAGGAACACCATCGCCATTATCATCAACATATTGGCCAAATTTTGTTGCCTCAACAGAACCTTCAATTACAAAAGAATAATCTGTTCTATCGTTTTCACCTCCACCACCGCCTGGCTTATCACCAAACTCGATAACATCACGAGTTAAGCTACCAGAACTTTTTGCAGATACTTTAATTTCGTTGTAAAGAGTGGAGATGTTATTATCAAATACACTTTGATCAATTTCATAGTTAACAGTAAATGTCTTTGTTTCTCCGACAGCTAGGTTGATAGATGAGCCATATGAATGTATGAAAGATGTGAATGGTAATGATGCTACTACAAAATCAGAATCAATATCATCATCATAAATATTGTCCTCAAAAAGCAAATCAAATAAGTTAACTTCACCATCATTTGTTACCTCTATTGTATATACAAGGTTATCACCAACCTCAATAACACCATCACCACCAGTTGGATTATCATCAACAGGAGTAACACTTTTGATTACACGCATCGATTTAACGACCGATAATGTCGTGGTTGTGCTATTGTCTTGATTTGTTAATGGATCATAAAAGGAATCGTCTGGATCCTCAGAAAAATCATATACAGCTGTAGAAGTTTCCGTGTCTGGGTTTTCAGGCCCTAAAGCGTTCACTTTTGCTTGGTTGGTGACTAAACCAGAACTAGCAGCCACTTCTGTGATTTGATACTTAAATTTAAAAATTGCTCTTAACCCAGGTGCTAAACTCCCTGCTGTTGTTGTGTTGTCATCTTCGGATGCGACAAGTGCAAAGTCATATATATTTTGAGACTCCCCATCAACTAATTTGTCATCCTCATATAACAATCCGTTGTGGATCTCATTTGAAAACCCATCAGTTAATGTGTCCTCAATATCCCAAACGGAACGCGTTTGTCCTGATCCGTCAGTGAGTTGTTCATCCTTTTTCAAAAAGAGTGTCACATTTCCTGTGTTTTCAACATCTATCGTATATTCAATGATATCCCCTATGCCATTATCTCCAGAGATTAAAGTTGCCTTTTTAGTAACTTTTAAATTTGCATCTTCTGTAACTTCTGAATCAACACAAAGCTCACCCGAATTGAACGAATAAATCAAGTCGTCTACCCCATTTGCTTTTTTCAATCTATTTGCGTTTTGCGCATCAATCTGCTTTAAACAATTTTTTACTCCACCATGGTCCATAATCTCCTGATCAACTATGATATAAGCTGTATAGGTAGCAGTTTCGCCAACTTTAAGATACCCTCCTTCAGAGCCCTGGTCACTTATAATATGTATCGGAACAGGTGGGGTTGAATTTCCATTTACAATTTGTTTATTGGTAAGACTTTCTGGGTAAAATAAAGACGTGATGTCATCTCCTTTAATCTGAATATTTGTAAGATCGGCAGATCCATCATTATAAATCTCAACTGTCCAGCTCCAAATTTCACCAACCACAGGCTCGCCTTGATACCAGCTGGGATCTTCACCTGGCTGTGGAAAAGGGGGAGCAAGTCGTTCTGAAGGCACATCGGCAATCTTCGTGACGGCTAAAGATGTAATCGTATCTCCAATACTTGTTACATTGGGATCAAATAAGGTTTCCCCATCCGTATTTCCATCCTTATTATCGCCATTACTACTATAGTCTAATTCATTAGCCGTTTGACCTTGAGAGTCTGCAACGGCTTTAACATAAAATTTTACATTTCCTGAAGTTACTGAAGAACCAATATCATAAATAGCAGTATATTTTGCCGTTTCTCCCACACTAAGAGTACCATCACCAGAACCTCCTGTATCTTCAAAAGAAAGTGTTATAACATCCTCTGCATAGGAAGTCTCCCCAAAATCCTGAAAGTATGTCGTAAGGGCTAAATTAGATATTGGGCTGTTCGAAACATTTGTGACCTGTACTGTGTATTCAATCCTATCACCGCCCGTAACAAGACCAGTATAGCCAGAGTCATCGCTATGGTCATTGTCAATCACATTGGTGAATGAAGTTACCTCAATTGAGCCTTGTTCAAAGAACGCAAAGGCATTACCCATATTGTTATGCGATGAACAATAATAATATAGTGTAGAGATGGATGAATCAGAGGGAACAGATAGATCAAAATATGAACCAGCAGAACCTATTGTTCCATTTTCATCGAACAAGCTATCTAGGGTTCCCGAATTTGGAGACGTTCCAAAAAGTAAAGGATGTACTCCAAGGCTACTGTCCGAAGTATCGAATCGATATGTCTTTCCTTTTTCAATTCGAAGAACTGGTGCTTCTTCGCCATTAATAAAATATTTGTCACCATCATCAGTTGAAACAACAGTAACTGTAAAGGTTTGATCCTGTGCAAACAAAGAAAACGAGAAAAGAAAGAAAAAAGTGATTGAAATCAGGAAATATAGGAGGGTCGTTACCCCTGTAGTCAAAACCGAGTGATGCAGTTTTAACAATTTTAATAATGTAACCTTTTGTGTAGAATTTATTTGATTTCTCAAATTGTTTTCTGGTTCAATTACTGTACATGTAAAGGTATGTATATGGGAAATTGTTTTTTCTTAGTATAGTGACTAGGTTATTAACAATGTTATTAAAAACAACAGAGTAACCAAAACAGAAAATTGTTAATAACGTGAAAAACCGGTTTTTTTATCTATAAAACCCCAAATAAACAAGTCGTTATTGAGACAATATATATTCTAAATTAATTTATCTAGAGATAAATAAATTTTATCCAAAAAGGCAAAATGTTGGAAGTATCCTAAACAGGTCATAATCTGTTAAACCATATAAATTATGTCATTTTCGTATGCTGAAATCAAAAATGAGGAAAAAAACAGCATATCGCAACAACTCAGCGTTAATTTGTATATAGACAATTCTTTTCCTTGTACTCAGCTACCCTTAGACAGGTAAAACATCGCGAACGATTATGACCTTTACATCTAAATCCAAAAAAAACACCCCGCAGGGTGTTTTGATTTTTAAACTTGCAAAGATTTCTTATTCCGCAGCAGCTTCTTCACGAGCTGGTGGCGTAGCCGCATACACAAAGAACCGCTCAACTTTACCGTCTTTGATTTCGCCATCGATCATTTGTAGAGACACTTTCTCTTCCCCATCAACGGTTTCCGTAACCGTGTGACCTGCGATAATCCAGTCAGCACCACTTGGTACAGATTGATAAGGCATGGCCCAATAGGCCTCCCATTTCGGACTTGCCGCAGCAAACCAACCTTCAAGCAAAGCAGCTTGCTCTTCTTTGGTGCGAATTTCAGTGCCGTCAGGTCCCAACACGTAAATGGAGTCAGCACTCATCGACTTGATCGCCTCAATGTCTCCATTGTTGTGTGCTTCCAAATATTTGTTCCAAATCTCTGTAGTCTCATCTGAGCCAGCAATAAAAGTTTCACCAGGAAGTGGTGTAAAGAATCCCACTCCTTTTACCTCTACTTCTTCTGCAGGCATTGCGCAACTCACAAAAACCAGTGCAACAGCAAATAAAAATAGTTTTTTCATCATATTATTTATTAAATTTTTAAAAACTAAATATAAAGATAAATTTTAAGCTTTTTTTGCTTCTTTATCTTAAAAAATTATGAAGATTAGAAGTTCTTTTTATAAGTTTACACCAACCCAAACCGCTATATCTTATGCTGCCCCAAATACCTACATCTCTATTCTGTCCATTTGTTGGTGTTTTTTTTCAGGAAAAATCCTGATCAATACGATTTTTTTCTCTTTAGCTGGTGGTTAAGGGTAGCCACTCTAAAAAAAGTTAAAGGGACACCCACCGCTTTTGCGGTGGGTTTTTTGTTTCTAAAATGTAATTGGTGTTTGCAAAAAAATAAGTAACTTTAGGTGAAAATTTGCCAAAAACGGCGAATAATTAACTAAAACAACTAAAAAATAATGAAAAAACAACAAAAAACAACATTTTTACTCCTACTCATTTTTTTCGTAATCACCCTTACTTCTGTTTACGCACAAGACCAAAATCAATTTGGTTTTGCTGGAGATCGTGAACAAACCTTTGTGGCTGGTAGCCCAGAAAGTGTTGCGATTTGGAAGCAGTGGTGTGCGCTACACGAAAAAGGCGATGTTGAGGGAATCACTGCACTTGCCTCTGAAAATATACGCATCGAAGCACCTGGAGGAGAACTTACTATTGAAGGAAAAGAAGCACTCACTGCTTTCCTAACGCAATGGTTTGACGATAATGAGCAAGTCCGTGTGACTCCTGAATGGGGCGTGCCGCTCAAATTTATAAACCAAGAAGGTAATCCGATTGATGGAGATTGGGTGACTTCTGGTTTTTCTCTGCAAATCAACGACGGTACTGAAACAACTGTCGAGCAAAATCATGCCAATGTGTATATTGAAAATGGCTTAGTTCAATATTTCCGAGTGCTTCAATACAACGTGAGTATTCTTGCAGAGGTTACCCTTTCTGTTGATCTTTCATCCTATGACGGAAGTTTCTCAACCGTTGGCGTTTTTGGTTCTTTCAACGACTGGTGTGGCTCTTGCAACCCCATGACCGATGAAAATGGTGATGGCGTCTACACAACCACGATTCAAGCCATTCCTGGCGAACTTCAGTACAAGTTTATCCTCGATGAGCAGGGGGTGGAAGAAAGTTTTGAATCCGGAGACCCGTGTACAACTACCGTTGACATCTATACCAATCGTGTACTGCAAGTCGAAGGCAATATGACTCTAGAACCCGTATGTTTTAACAGCTGTTCGAGCTGCGAATAGTTTTTTTGTCATCATTCAGCTAAAAAAAGCGTTGGGTTCCAACGCTTTTTTTATCTTACCAGCTTCTTTCTAAAAACTTTCCATGATGCGAATCCTACTGTTTTTCCTTATTTTCAGTACAACAGCCCTTGTTTCTGCCCAAACCATCGCTTTTGGCTCTTGCCACAAGGTCAAAGACTCAAATAGCGACACCATTCTTACCTCCATCGCCAACAGTCTGCCCGATGCCTTTGTGTGGCTAGGAGATGTTGTATATGGAAAAGACGGAAAGCCTAAGCACCTCAGAAAACGCTTTCGTCAACTCAAAGCAAAAGAAAGTTACCAAGCACTTCTACAAGCAACAAAAGTATATGGCACTTGGGATGACCACGACTATGGTCTCAACAATGCGGGGCGAGACTACAAACACAAAGACCGCAGTCGAGCCCATTTATTTGCCTTTTTAGATGTCCCCAAAGACAGCCCTGCATATCAGCGAAATGGCGCCTACCAGTCTTATGACCTCAGCCCAAAAATCAAACTCATCTTGCTCGATAACCGATACTTCAAATCAGAATATGCGCCAAAACCCTACAATGACCCTTTTCCCCCAGACTACGAAGGAACCATCCTTGGGGAGCAGCAATGGAACTGGTTGGAAAACCTCCTCAAAAACTCCACCTCCGATGTCCATCTTATCGCTTCGGGCATACAGTTCTTATCCCCAAATCATCGTTTTGAAAAATGGCTAAACTACCCCAAAGAGTATAAACGTTTAATCGGTTTACTACAAACCTATACTGTCAAAAACCCCATCGTGCTTTCCGGTGATCGGCATATGTCAGAACTCTCTCAAAAAGACATTGGATACACCATGCTCTACGACGCCACTGCAAGCGGGATGACGGAAGCCCTGACAAACAATCTATCCGAAAGCAATCCCTACCGAATCGGACAAGCCATCGGAGTTAATAACTATGGAATGATTGCGTTGGATTGGGAAAATAGAAGTCTCGGATTTTCATTCCATGATGTTCATGGCGAAACCTTGTTTGCCTATAGCGTTGACCTAAAAAACTAGTCTAGCCAAGTGACCTCTCCTGAGTCCAGCTGGTAAACCCCTCCGACCACATCGATTTTACCCGCCGAATGGAGATCGTTCAGGATACTACTTTTCTCCAAAATCCGACCCATTGTCAGACGTACATTCTCTGCTATGGTTGCATTGACAAAGTCCACATCTTGGCTGGTTGGTGTGCTTTGCGTAGCCGCTTGCACCTTGTCCACTGCGGGCTGAATCGACGCCAATAAGTCGGTAATATGCCCCAATTCAACGCCGTCGCAAGCCGCCTTGACAGCCCCGCAACCAGCATGACCCAGCACCACAATAAGCTTGCTACCTGCCACGGCACAGGCATATTCCATACTGCCCAAAATATCTGGGTTTTCAAAATTCCCCGCCACCCGAGCCACAAAAATATCACCGATGTGCTGATCAAAAACCATCTCGACAGCTACGCGAGAATCGATACACGACAACACAACCGCCTGTGGATGCTGTCCGTCAACAGTTTCGCTGCGAAGAGCAGAGGCATCTACCCGATCGGGAGTGCCGTTGACAAAACGAGTATTCCCAGCTTGGAGTTGTTCAAAAACCGCTTGCGGACTACGAGCTTGTTGTTCGGCAGATGTGAGTGCAGTATTTCGGTTCTTCATTCTATTGGATTTACAGCATATTAATAAACAAGTTGAAAAACAAAGTATTGCCTATTTCATAATAAAGAATTTGGAGCGTTACTCACAAAGTAACGCATTTTTACACCTCGTTCAAATTCTTTTTTGGAATCTTCACAAAACTTTTTTCAACTTTGGGGGTCTAACCTAACAAAATCTGCAACCCTGAAAGATGTAGAACAACATATCACCGATTGCCTTCGGAAAAACGACGTCCATGCCGGGGTACAGCTGATTGTGGATCACTTCCACGAACAACTGTACTGGGCCATTCGAAAATGGGTGTTGGTACACGACGACGCCGATGATGTGCTCCAACTTACCTATATACGAATCTACAAAGGGCTTGGCAAGTTTGCTTTTAAAAGTGCGGTTAAGACTTGGTGCTATCGCATCGCCTACAACGAGGCCATGCGCTTTTTGGAATCCAACAAAAAAAGAGTTCGAATCCCAGAAGAAGCCATGACATATCGATTGGAAAATCTGTATGCTGACCCCTATTTTGACGCCGATGCAGCAGATGCCTCCCTACAACGGATTATCGCTGAACTCGATGACAATCAAAGAGAAGTGTTTTGTATGAAATATTATGACGAACTCAAGTTCTCCGAAATCGCCCAAATTACCAATCGAAATGAAAATTCCGTCAAAACCCTCTTTTATAAAGCAAAAGAAATCCTGTCGAATCAAATTGTTCTATCATGAGTCGAAAAACAAATTCCCATCAAAAACTGGGCTTTACCGTACCTGAAAACTATTTTTCAACCTCCAAAACGCAAATCCTCGATGCAATCCAAAACGAGAAAAGCACACCAACTCCTGTGCTACGCATCAAACCTTGGGTGCTACAACTGGCTGCCGTGTTTGTTCTCGCATTGGCAACAACTTGGTTTTTGCGCCAAAGCAATGAGGAACTCAATATCTTTGATACCCTACTGCTCGACTCTCTCGTTATTGAAGATGATGATTTTGCAGATTGGTTTGAAGAAAATTACGTGTTAAATGACCTCGACTAAAACTTTTTAACCAAACAGCGGTCTAAAAGATAGAATCAAAACTTAAAATAATATGAAATCCTTACAATCCCTATTCCTCATCATCGCATTTGTATTTAGTGGAATAACTTCCGCACAAGATGTCGATGATGCCCAACAAGCACAAAGAAATGGCAATAAAGGCATGGAAGAAATCCTCACGCCTGACCAACTTGCCTTGTTGCAAGAACAAAACGACTTGGTCAAAAGCCAACGCGAGGCCTTTAAAAACACCTTATCAGATGACCAACTGGCCATCCTCGACAACGAAGACCTCAATCGAAAAGAAAGACGAGAAGCCCTTCGCGCTACCTTTACCCAAGACCAGCTCGACCTCTTGGACTCCCACAAAACCAACGTCCAAGCCCTTAAGAATTCTTTCCGTGAGTCGCTGACCGAGGAGCAAAAGCAAAAACTCAAAAAACGCAGACAACGACTGAAAGAGAAAAAGCAGCAGCTCAATCAAAAAAAGCGGCAAATCAAAAAGAAAATCAAGAAAAAGAAAAACGCAAAAAGTTAACTCCTTTTTTCTCCAATAAAAAAAGCACCCAGAGGGTGCTTTTTTTTTTATATTTACGTATGCGTCATTTTTCTTTTTTTTTACTTGCCTGTTGGTCTTCGCTATCCCTTGCACAAAATCTAGAATCTGAAGAACCTTCAGACATCGACCAACTCCTCGACGAACTTTTTGTTGTCGATACCCTTGCTGTCCTACAGGCCTACGATGACCTCAAGGGCGGGTTTTTATACGCCTCCATCAGCTATGACGATCAGGCCTATTTCTCTGGACGGGACTTTGATATTGACCAATTTGGTCTTGCCCCGAGTCTGACCTATCTTACAAGTGGTGGCACCTATCTATTTGCCGGCGGCACCTATTACAGTGAGCTCGACCCAGCATGGGATTTGTTTGCCCTTGGCGCTGGACAATTTTGGTCCCTCGGAACAAAAAAACAATGGTCGGTTAGTGCAAGCTATACCCACTCTTTTCTCGGCGAAGATAGCGAGGGACTCAACACCCATCGGCTGTCGTCGAGTGTGAGTTATAAGCTCGACCCCCTACAACTCAATGTAGCAGGGGGCTATCTCTTTGGTAACGAACCAAGCTACTACCTCTCCACCTCAATCAACTATGAAACAACCATAGCGCAAATCGGCGCTTTTGAACTCACTTTTGAACCCAACCTATATCTGCTGTTTAGCCAGCAAAATATCGTCGAACAAGTGTCCTTCTTTCTATTTATGGAATCAACCGTATTTGATCGGGTCAATAGCCAACTCGAACTGCCATTAACCCTCGACAACAATACCTTGGATATTACCCTAAGCTATACCCGCAACTTCCCCAACAATCTTTTTGAAGATGAAGACCTCTCCTCCTCTGGCTATATTTCCATCAGCTTGGGCTGGTTGATTCCCCTCTAAGTCCCGATGACTCTTTGTTGGTTTATGTATATTCGTTTGATAAACACCCGCTATGAGTCACCCAAACATCGCCGAACTCCTTTCCAAAATCTCGGGCAGTTTGACTGCTCACGAGGCACAAAGCCGCTTTTCGCACATTTGGAAAACCGACGAACCCTTGCAATGTAAAGGCGTTTGCTTTCCCAAAACCACCCAAGACGTTTCCACCATTATGAAATGGTGCAACAAAAACCAACAGGAAGTCGTAGTGCATGGCGGACTTACCAACCTTGTTGGGGGTACCCAAACCAGGGCCGACCAGCTCGTTATATCCCTCGAAAAAATGAATCGAGTGGATGCTGTTGATTCCAAAAACCGAACGGTTACTGCCGAGGCTGGTGCCATACTCGAAAACGTCCTACAAGCCGCCGAAAAACAAGATCTCTTTCTCCCCCTGAGCTTTGGCGCAAGGGGCTCTGCACAAGTCGGTGGAGTGATCTCTACCAATGCCGGAGGACTTCGTGTTTTTCGATACGGCATGACCCGAAACTGGGTCTTGGGACTCGAAGTTGTACTCCCCGACGGAACCATCATCGAAAACCTCAAAACCCTACGCAAAGACAATTCTGGTATTGACCTCAAACAACTCTTTATCGGAGCCGAAGGAATCCTTGGTATTGTGACCAAAGCCGTGTTTCGACTTATCGAAAAACCACAGACCAGACATTCGGCCATACTCACCACAAACGACTACAGCAAGCTGCTGCAAACCCTTCGCTATTTTGACCAAACCCTCGGTCCACGGCTTACGGGATTTGAACTCCTATGGAAAAAAACCTTCCATACCATGACCGCAGAAGACACCCACTACCAATCGCCTTTGCAAACGGTCGAAAACTATGTCGTTTTTGTCGAGGTTCTCGGAAAGGACAGCAGTCGAGACGTACAAGACCTCCAAGATGCCTGTGCACACGGATTTGATCAAAACTGGATTGCAGATGCGAGCTTTTTTGATACCGCAGCCGCACAAGACGAATGCTGGAAAATCAGAGAAGATGTGGCCGCACTCGAAGTCCACGCCCCACACAATCAACACTTTGATATCAGTATTCCCATCGATCAGATTGGAACCATCATCAATCAAATCATCCAACAACTTCAATCCCTAAACGGGGTGTTGGGTGCTTATCCCTTTGGCCATGTAGCAGACGGCAATATGCACCTCATTGTCGGCAAACAAAACGATAGTCCGAAACTCACCCAACAAATCAATGAGATTGTGTACCAACCCCTAACGGCGGTAAAGGGTTCCATTTCGGCAGAACACGGTATCGGAATCGATAAAAAACCCTATCTCCATCTGTCGCGTACCCAAGACGAAATCCATATTATGAAAGGACTCAAACATCTCTTTGACCCCAAAAATATCCTAAATCCTGGGCGGATTATTAACTAGACAGAAGGATATAGAGGATTGGATCAACATCTTATGGTTAATCGTTAACTTTCTCTCCTACTCCTTCACAAAACGGAAAACCCCTGTTTGCGCTCCATGCTCCGCTTTTAGCAAATACACCCCTTTGGACAAACCACTCACATTGAGCTGATGATTTTGTCCACTGGCGTGGTGGGTGGAACGTGTTTTGCCAGTAAGGTCATAGACCGTATAGGTCGCTTGGGTGGCAGATGGATAAACCAAATGCAAATGCCTATCTACAGGGTTGGGATAGATTAGCACGCCTTGTTTGGATAGGGTCTCGACACGAAGACCTACTGTATTAATAAAGCCATTATGGGCGTTTTCTCCTGCAAAGGCATTTCCTGCCAAGTCAGTCAGGCCGCTGTTGTCATGTCCCGTGTCGCCATACTGCATACGGATTTGGTAGCTTTCATGATCCGCTTCTACTTCGATTTCAAAAACCAAAATCGTTCTGTCTTCTTGCCCATCGGTCTGTCCATAACGAATGGACACCAACTCCCCACTCTCTTCCGTGACGATATTGGTATTTGCGCCCACACGCAAGGCCTTGGTCGGTAAAAACGCCGCTACAGTGGGCAAAACCATATCCTCACTAAACTTGGTGGACCACTCGACATTGTTGGCACTGTTGAGCACCAAACTCCCATACTTGGCGTGGGCGATCATTGGGGCTACGGCCTCGCTATTTTCAAACCAGATGACTTTTCCGTCTTTCCAGCCTGTTGCCACCACATCGAGGTCTTCATCCCCATCAAGATCGGCCGTTGACACCGCTTGTGCTCCTTCGATGCCCGTGGCGAAGATCTGTTTGTCAAAATTGCCGTCGGCATCTTGCACATACCAAAACACAGCATCTCCACCAGAAGAAGATGCCAAGACATCCATATCCCCATCGGCATCCAGGTCTGCTGCCGTAACCCCCAAAGGGTCATTGGCATCTGTGTCGATTTCATGTTTGCTAAAGCTCTGGGAACCGTTGTTTTCATACCAGACGACACTATTGTCGTTATCGCCAACAGCGACTATATCCAAATCCGAATCTCCGTCTAGGTTGATCGCCTGTAACCCTTGTGGGCCATCGATCTGACTATCGACTGTATGGGTGGTAAAATTTTCACTCCCATCGTTTTCATGCCAATAAACCTTATCCAACTCTTTAGAAACCGAGACCACATCCACATCCTCATCCCCATCAAAATCAATGGCCTTAAGATCATAAACATTAAGTGATGCCCCTTCCGATAGGGCATAGATGCTTTGTTTGCTAAAGCCCTCCTCCCCATTGTTTTGATACCATGCCACCACATCCCCACTGCTGCTGCTTGGACCTAAAATGATATCCAAGTCCCCATCAGCATCCAAATCAGCTGTTCGAAGGGAATAGGGAGTGTAAAGCCCATCTGCATTGGTACTGGCAATGGTTTGTTGGCTAAAGCCCTCGTCTCCATTGTTTTGTAGCCAAGCTAGGTCGTTATCGGAAACAAAAACCACATCCTGATCATCATCCCCATCCAGATCCCCCGATGCTTAGCGCATTCATTCCTGAACCGGCTAAATTCACTAGAACGTGTTTGCGAAAGCCGCCTTCCTCTTCATTGGTGTTGTTTTCAAACCAAACCACTTGATTCGTGCTAAAATAGCCAACCACCAAGTCCAAATCGGTATCCCCATCAAGGTCGGCAATATCAACCCAAGCGGGGCGTGTGCTCGTACTTGCATCGAGTTGGTGGGGGGTAAATTTAATTTGTGCACTTGCCAATAGGGGGACAAGCAAAAACAGTCCCAAAGCGCGTGAAAAATAGGTATATAAAAATATTGTATAATTTGTAGATAAATTCATAATAAGTAAGATTTGTTGAAGCAAAGTAAACCAATTATTGGTAAAATACCAAACAACCTACCCTGCCCCCCTTTTTTTTATTTTCTTTCTTTCGGGTAATCAATGGGCATAAGATTCGGTCAAGTCGATAAAATTTGTACCTTTCGTTCATGCGATACCCGATCTACCAAATCAATGCGTTTAGCCAAGACCCCTTTGGGGGCAATTCGGCCTGTGTGGTTCCCCTAACGGCTTGGCTCCCTGACGAATTAATGCTGGCCATCGCCAAACAAAATGCAGTTGCCGAAACGGCCTTTTTTATTGAGCAAGGCACGAACGTTGCGCTGCGTTGGTTTACTCCCGATCACGAAATCGATTTGTGCGGACATGCCACCCTCGCCACCGCCCATTGCCTAATCGAACATCGTAACTATACCACCCAACCCATTCATTTTACGACCCAAAGTGGGTCGCTCTATGTCACGGTACACCAAGAACGTTATCAGCTCGATCTGCCCGCTCGCCCAGGAGCAGTGAGCGAGTTGCCTGAAGTCATCGCAAAAGCCCTGTCCATACAACCCCAATCCGTCTATAAAGCCCGAGATTATTTGTTGGTGTATGACACCCAAGCCGAAATCGAATCCCTACACATCGACCGTTCGGTGTTTGACCAAATCAACCTGAGTCCCGGTGGGGTGATTGTGACCGCTCCAGGAGACAAGCACGATTTTGTCTCTCGCTTTTTTACACCCCAAGCCACAATATTGGAAGACCCCGTAACTGGCTCGGCACATTGTACCCTCGTGCCATACTGGGCCAAACGGCTCAACAAATCCACTCTTCATGCCCGCCAATGCTCCGCCCGTGGAGGAGAGCTTTGGTGTGAAGACCAAGGCGAGCGTGTACAGGTGAGTGGACTCGCGCGGACTTTCTCTGCAGGTACCTTCTCGACTGCAGACAGTTTATGAAACCAACACCCGCTATTGATGCCTTTTGGAAGCGGTTTGTAAAGTCCCAAGGGATCGACAATCGCCCTTGCCCTGATGCATTTTATTTTTGTGACAATCGACATGATGCCGACAGTTGTGCAGCACTGGTCGTTGCAGGCATCAAACAAGCCACCGCCCCTTCGAAATGGTGGTTTGACAAACACAAAGAAGCACTCCCCCGTATCGGGGAATATTTTGTAGTGACCAACTGGGACGGTGAGCCCCAAGCGGTGATTCAAACCACCGCTTTTCTGGTCGTTCCCTTTGGCCAAGTCGATGCTGCTTTTGCCTTTGCCGAAGGAGAAGGCGACCGCTCATTGGCCGAATGGCAACGAGTACATCGCAGTTATTATGCCCGTGAAATGAACTGTGATAAAAGCGAGGTTACAGACGATTTTGCGGTCGTTTGTCATCATTTTCGCTGTATCTTTTCTGACTAGACTAACCCATTTTCTGCTTATATTTGTGACCTAAAACGATTTGCTATGTATCCAGCTGAAATGGTTCAACCGATGAGAGACGAGCTCAAAGCCGTAGGTTTTGATGAACTTGCCGATGCCTCGGAAGTAGATGCTGCCCTTGCCAAAGAAGGAACAACCCTAGTGGTTGTCAATTCGGTTTGTGGCTGTGCCGCTGCTAATGCCCGTCCGGGTGTGCGTATGTCACTCGCCAATGAAAAAAATCCCGATCAACTCACAACCGTTTTTGCTGGGGTTGATCGTGAAGCCACAGACGCTGCTCGCCAGCAAATGGTGCCATTCCCTCCCTCTTCCCCAAGCATTGCCTTATTTAAAGATGGAGAGTTGGTTCATATGCTGGAACGGCATCACATTGAGGGACGCCCCGCCGAACTCATTGCCGAAAACCTCATCGAGGCCTACAACACCCATTGCTAAACTCACATGCGCAAAGCGCTGGCTTTTCCGCTAACGGTCATCTATTACTTGGCTTTTTTCACGACGCTACTCGTGTTTCATGCCATACAATGGGTTTGCCACTATGGCTTTGGCTATCGTGCCCATAAACGAAGTGTGGATGTCCTCAACGCAACCCTCATCGGTTGTTTGGGTCTGATCGGGACACGGGTTCGCTTTACCAATCCCTACAAACTCCAAAACAGCCAACCCCATATCATTGTGTGCAATCACCAAAGCTTATACGATATCCCGCCCCTGATCTGGTATTTGCGAAAAATCCACCCTAAATTTATAAGCAAAAAAGAACTCGGTAAAGGCATTCCGTCTGTCTCCTTTAACCTCCGCCACGGTGGGTCATTGCTGATCGATCGTGCCAAAGCCAAAGACGCCCTTGTTGCCATAGAAGACTATGCCAATACTCTCAACCGTACTAAACACAGCACCATCATTTTCCCTGAAGGCTCTCGATCTGGCTCAGCAACACCTCGCCGATTTCGTTTGGGCGGTCTGGTGACTCTTTTCGAAAATATGCCCGAAGCCGTGGTACTTCCCGTGAGCATCAGCCACTCTTGGAAGTTGATGAAATGGGGAAATTTCCCGATGATGCCCGGCGTCACGATGCGGTTTACCGTACATGAGCCCATCCCTGTCAAAGATCAAAAAGCAAATGAATTGGCAGCCCGTGTAGAGCAAATCATTGTCGGGGGAATCGAGGATTAAAATTTGGGTTTTCTCTTCTGTAAAAAAGCACTCGTGCCTTGCCTAAAATTGTCGGTTTCAAAACACGCACCAAATCCCTCGTTTTCCGCTATATAGCCATCGGTTTGAGGGTCATATCCCGCACGAACCGCTGCCAAAAGTTGCTGTTGTGCTTCTGGTGCATTTTTTAGAATGGCTGCTGCAAGTTCTAAAACCTTGGTGTCGAGTTCCTTTGGTGAACAGACGGCATTGGCAAGTCCAATCTCATAGGCACGTTGGGCATCGATCATGTCTCCCGTCAAAAGAAGTTCCATCGCGCGGCCACGCCCAACGAGCTGTGGCAAGCGTTGGGTGCCCCCATAGCCAGGTATCAATCCCAAACTCGTTTCGGGCATGCCAACCTTGGTCGTGTCGGCAAAGACCCGTAAATGACAAGCCATCGCCAATTCCAATCCGCCGCCCAGAGCATAGCCATTGACCGCCGCAATCACGGGCTTGTTGTAGTGTTCGATATAGTCAAATACCTGTTGATTCCCCTGTTGGGCAAAGGCTGCTCCTTCGTCAGGCGAAAGTTCAGCAAGTTCTCGAATGTCGGCGCCTGCCACAAAAGCCGTGTCTCCTGCTCCACGAATCACAAGCAAGCGAACCTTATTGTCTTCTTCCAAAATCGCCAAAGCGTGATGCAGTTCGGATAGGGTTTCTCGATTGAGCGCATTCAATTTTTTTGGTCTGTTGATTGTAATCCAACCCAGCCGCTTTTGGACGTTAACTTTCAATGTTTTGTATTTCATTTCGCTGCGTTTACTAAGGGTAACCAAACGCGAAAGCTTGTTCCTTTGGGCGTGCTTGATTTCACCTCAATTTGTCCGTCGTAGGTCTGTACAATGTTTTTCACCATGGCCAATCCCAGACCCATTCCACTGGTTTTGGTGGTGAATTTGGGTTCAAAAATTTTGGCAATATGCTCTTGTGTGATGCCATGACCATTGTCGGTCACGCCAATGCAAACCTTATCATTTTTCTTTTGTACCCGCACAAAAACCGATGGTTCGGGGACATCATCACAGGCCTGAATTGCATTTTTGACAAGGTTGGTCAAAATGCGAATGAGCTGGGTTCTGTCGAGACGCGCAAACAAGGGTTCATTTGGGGCTTCAAAAACGATGTATTTCTCCGTAAAAATATCCATGCCAAGCCGGGTAATTTTGACCACATCCAATAATTCGGGTTCTTGTACTGGCATTTCTGCAAAATTGGAAAAGGCAGAGGCAATGGTACTCAGGGTGTCGATTTGATGGATCAGGGTGGTGGAAAACTCTTCTATTTTTTTGGGCGCCGAGGGATCTGTGGGATCAAACTGCTGCTCAAAACTCTGCACACTCAAACGCATGGGCGTCAATGGATTTTTGATTTCATGCGCCACTTGTTTGGCCATCTCGCGCCATGCTTGTTCGCGTTCGCTCTTGGCAAGGCGAACCGCACTTTCGGCGAGTTGATCGACCATGTCATTGTAAGCGTTTATCAGTTTGGAGAGTTCTTTTCCCGGGGGGTTGAGATCAATTTTTTGATTGGCCGCACTCAAGGCGGTTTGGGTAATTTTGTCGCTGATTTCCTCCAAAGATTTGGTGATAAAACGAGATACCACATAGGCCAGTATAATCGCCACGCCGAGGATAAATAAATACACCTGCATCAACCGAGAGAGGAAGTTTTGTAACTCCATTGCGCTAAGCGAATCATCATCGACATAAGACAAGTTGAGAACGCCAATCGCCACACCACTTTCATTGCTGATAAAGGAATAGGACGAACGGTTTTGACTTTGTCCATCTTCCGTGATTTCTACATAGTTTGTAGTGGGGTTTTGACGAAGTATGGCGAGTGTTGACTCTGTAATAGATGCCTTTCCATCTGTGGCGGGAAGTTGGGTGTTGGTGATGAGCGTTCCCTCGGTGTTGTAAATGCGAAAATTGACATTTTGTTCATCCGCAATTTGAAACACCACTTCCCCAAAAATAGAGTCCAAGAATTGCTGTCGATTGGGAAAGGGCGACTGGCTGAGAATATACTCGATTCTGGTTTGCAACTGCGCTTCTTTACGCTGAAGTCGTTGTTCGTGATATTGGTTGGACTGCTCTCGGTATTGATAGATGGTCACCCCCGCAATGAGAACGGATGCGATGAGCACCAAAGAGATCATTGCTGTGAAAATACGTGCGCGTAAGGACAGTTTTGGTCGCATATCAATCTTGATTACGCATCCGCTTGTAGAGTCGGATACCAAGCATCAAAAGAATTCCCAAAGCGAGAAGCCCAACAAGTCCATACACCCAGTCAAAACTCGTTTTAAGAATCGCCAAGAAAACAATGGCAAACAACAAAATAGTAGCCCCTTCATTCCATAAACGCATAAAGTTGGAAGTATACCGAATCTGATTTCGTTGGAGTGCGCGATACATCTGGTGAGTGATGAGGTGATATATCAACAGCAGCCCCACAAATCCGAGCTTGATCAACATCCACTGCATTAGGAGTAGCCCAGGGTTGAGCACCAAAAGCCAAATGGCAAAGCCCGTGGCGAGTATGGCAGAAGGCCAACAAATAATTGTCCACAAACGGCGCGCCATCAACTTGAGTTGTGGCACGAGTACCGCTGCTTGATGACTGTCTTTTTGCGTGGCTTCAATATGATAAATAAACAAGCGTGGGATGTAAAACAGTCCAGCAAACCAAGTGATGACAAAAATCAAATGTAAGGCCTTGATATAGTTGTATTCCATCCTTTTGAATTGGATTTAAAAATAGGGATAAATCCGCAACTAAGACGCCACCGCCCACTCATCAATCCAGCGACTGAGCACTTTGACCCATTCGTCACGATCATTGATACAGGGAACGACATGAAGGTTTTCACCCCCATTGTCTTCAAAATCTTCAACGGCTTCCATGCCAATTTCCTCCAAAGTCTCCAAACAGTCGGAAACAAAAGCAGGAGTGACAACTGCCATATCCTTTGTGCCTGTTTTGGCAAAGCTTTCGATGGTCTTATCGGTATATGGGTCGAGCCATTTGTCGCCCGCCAATCGAGACTGAAAGGAAGTGGAGAAAGTACCTGGCTTTAACTCCAAATAATCCGCGACCAAACGGGTGGTTTCATAACACTGATGGCGATAACAATATTCGTGCGCCACAGAAGGGGTTTGACAGCAAGATTGGTCCGGCTTACAATGCGATTTGGTGATATCTGTTTTACGCAAATGTCTTTCGGGAATCCCGTGATAGGAAAACAAGATGTGTTCCCAGTTTTTTTCTTGTAAAAATTCTTGGATCGATTGGGATAAAACCCGGATATAATCTGGATGCTTGTAAAAAGCAGGGAGATGGGTAAACACCATATCGGGGTAGTCTTTGGCTCGAATTTGCTCCGCCAAAACAATGATGGTTTCCGTTGTTGCCATGGCATGTTGGGGATAAAGCGGCACCAAAAGAACCTCATCAACGCCTTGGCTGTGAAGCTCTGCCAACCCCGTAGCGATGCTGGGTTTTCCGTATCGCATGGCCAAAGCGATAGGCACGGAGGTGTTTTGTTGAACTTTGGCTTGTAAACGCTCCGACAACACAATCAGAGGCGAGCCCTCGTCCCACCAGATTTTTTTATAGGCCTTTGCCGATCGGCGAGGACGGGTGTTCAGGATAATCCCTTTCACCAAAAATGTACGCAACCATTTGGGTGCGTCAATGACCCGTTCGTCCATTAAAAATTCTTCAAGATATGGCTTAACGTCTTTGGGTTCGGGGCTATCGGGTGACCCCAAATTGACGAATAATACTCCTTTCATCGCTTTTTTTTACGAAGATAATGACATAATATATTTTTTGGGTGTTGTGCCGTATTTCTTTTTAAAAGCAGCAATAAAATGACTCGATGTGCTATAGCCCAATTTCAAGCCAACCTCGTTGACGTTTTGACTTCCGTCGCTGAGCATTTGTCGGGCAGTTTCCATTTTATAATCAAGTAAAAACTGGAAAACGGGAGCCCCATAGAGTTGCTTAAAACCATCTTTGAGTCGTTTTAGACTGATGCCCACTTCCTCGGCTAGTGCTGGCAAACTCGGGGGTTCTGCCATACGCTCAACCACAATTTGTTTGGCGCGGTGGATTTTGCGAACATTTTCCTCGTCTGCCAAAAAAGGACATTGGGCAATATCGGATTGTTTATCGGGGTTGAAATACAAACTAAACAACTCATACACCTTGGCTTTAAGGTAAAGGTGACCCATCAAGGCATCGGGTTCATGCTGAAACATCTGACTCAAAATCACCGCCATGGCAGGGCTGATGATCTGATCTTGATAGTATTTTTTATTGATGTTTTCGTCGTTGAGAAAAGAAATGGTTTCGGCCTCTTGCGAAAAAAGCGCGTGAAACTTTTGAATTGAAATCAAGATGCTAATCATTTTGGTTTGGGGCGCCAATCGAGCTTGCATCGGCAATGAACGCTGTGGGTTGTATAAAAGTAAAACATGCTCGTCTGCTAGTGGAAAGGTATAACTTGCATTATTGAAGAAAAAACTCGCCCCACCCTTAAAACAAAAATGAAACTGTATGCAATTGACGTCCACCTCGCGACTGATGGCCTGCTCAGAGGAGCTGCTGTTGTCGTACTGCAACACCAAAATCCCCGTTTCAATTTGACTGACTTGTTCTACTCCCATAGCGTTGTTTTTAACATGCAAATTTGATACAAACATAGCTTATTTATATTCAATCTAAGATAAAGACCTGTTTTGAACCCCAAAGCGTTATAAAAAGTCCTTTTAGCGTTATTTTTTTGCTGATTGCCAAAATAGTTTTGTATCAAATTCCAAACATTCCATAGTTGACAGACCAACTATCGTTATCGTGTATCGGGGTGAGCTATAAAAAAGCAGATGTTAGCTCACGTGGGCAATTTAGTCTTTCTCTTCGTGCCCAACAAAAGCTCCTGGAAGCTGCCCAAGCAAGGCAAATTCAATCCATCACTGTACATTCGACTTGTAACCGAACGGAAATCTATGCCAATGGCACCGAGACCAAAGAATTGGTGGAACTGCTTTGTGCGTTTTCGCAAGGGAATCCAGATGTGTTTTCAAAGATCGGCTATGTGTTGAAAGACGAAGATGCTCTCAACCATTTGTTTCGCGTGGGAACAGGTATGGATTCGCAAATTCTCGGCGATTTTGAGATCATCGCACAACTCAAAAAAAGCTTTATTCGCTCCAAAAAAATGCGCTTGCTCGATTCCATATTCGAACGCCTGTTTAACTCGGTGATCCAAGCGAGTAAACGCATCAAAAATGAAACCCAGATTTCATCGGGAACCACTTCAGTTTCCTATGCCTCTGTGCGCTATATCCTCGACCATATCGACAATCCTGATCAAAAAAATATTTTGTTGTTTGGTATGGGCAAAATCGGAAGGAACACCTGTGAAAACCTAGTCAAACACACCCGAAATGACCATATCGTTCTGATCAATCGTACCCGAAAACGTGCCGAGAAGATGGCAGGGAAATTTAAACTGATCGTAAAAGACTATGCCGATCTGCCTGTCGAAATTCGAAAAGCCGATATTATTATCGTCGCCACTGGTGCCGAAAAGCCAACCCTATCCAAGTCATTGATTCACACCGAAAGCCCACTGCTTGTTCTCGACTTGTCGATCCCTAAAAACGTGGATGATGATGTGTTGGATCTTCCCAATGTAACACGAATTCACATAGACGAGCTGTCAAGAATCACAGATAATACCCTAGCCGAACGCCAAAAAGAAATCCCAAAAGCGGAAGTCATCATCGACGAAGTTGTCGAAGAGTTTATAGATTGGCTGGGTACACGTTCGTTTGCGCCTACAGTGCAGGCCCTCAAACAAATGATGGAGAAATTGGAGCAACAGGCCCTTGCCCAACACCAAAAAAAACACCCACATCTCAAATCAGAAGAAGCCACCTTACTCTCTCAACACTTGATTCAAAAAATCACAAATCGCGTGGCCAATCATATGCGAAATAGTGACAACACTGCGGAAAGTGTAAAAACCATCCAAGACGTTTTTAATATCCCTTCCAAATGAAACCGCTGCGAATTGGAACACGCAACAGTGCGCTGGCACTGTGGCAGGCGCATTGGGTGCAAAACGCCCTTTCGGAAATCGGGATAACATCCGAGCTAGTGCCGATTCACTCCTCAGGAGACACCAACCTCGTTCAACCCCTGTATGAAATGGGCGTTGTGGGCGTATTTACCAAAGAACTCGATCAGGCCTTGCTCCAAAACGAAGTCGACCTCTGTGTTCACAGTATGAAAGACGTACCCACCCAACTCCCAGCGGGAATCGTCGCGGGATTTGTACCAAAAAGAGGGCATGCTGGTGATGTTTTTGTGTTTCAAGAAAAAGACTGGAAACGTCTTCCGCAACGAACCATCGCAACCAGTAGTTTGCGCAGACAAGCACAGTGGCTTTTTGCGTATAAAACCGATCATGTTGTACCCCTTCGCGGGAATATTCAAACCCGCATCGATAAAATCAAAGCCAATAACTGGGACGGAGCTATTTTTGCACAAGCTGGACTCGAACGGCTTTCTATAGACCCTGCTGTCTATACCCCGATCGATTGGATGATTCCTGCCCCTGCTCAGGGAGCCATCATGGTGACCACCCGCGCAGACGAAACAAAACTACTAGAGAACATAAAACCGCTTGCTCACCTGCCAACACAAGATTGTGTACAAGCCGAACGCGACTTTTTACGTGCCCTTCAAGGCGGATGTTCAGCGCCAATTGGTGCCCATGCTAGGGTTCAAAACAATCGCATTTCCTTTGTAGGATCTGTGACCGAAACCGACGGATCTCGACATATTGAAGTCCGAGAGTCTTATGATCGTCAAGACCCCGATATTGGAAAACAAGCTGCTGAAATTCTCGTCCGTAATGGTGGGGAGCAGGTACTTGATAAGCTAAAAAGCCATGACTAATCCACTTGTGTTGTCGACAAAAAAACTTCGCTTTCATCAACTTGAACGATTGATGGCCGCCCAATGTGATGTGGTTGATTATGATGCTTTACAGATCGAAATCCAACCCTTTTCGATTCCAAAAAAACCCAATTATTGGGTGTTTAGCAGTCAGAATGCTGTGCGCTCTTTTTTGGCCAACCCAACAGCTTCTGCACATCAAAATCCGATGCTTTGCGTGGGCGAAAAGACCAAATTACTATTGGAAAAAAATGGGCAAAAAGTGATCAAAACAGCTCAAAACATGCTAGAATTGGTCGATTTTATTCAAAAAACGATGAAAAATGAGCATTTTTTGCACATTTGTGGAAATCGAAAATTACCTCATTTTGCAACAGGGATGCAATCAGCAGAGATTTCCTATGCTGAAGTGACTGCCTACCAAACGCATCTGGTGTCTCGTTTACAGACTCCTGAGCCACAGGGATTGTTGTTTTACAGTCCAAGTGGGGTGGAAAGTTATTTGCAAACCAATTCGATTGGTGCAAGCTGGTGCTTTTGCATCGGAGAAACCACCGCAACCGCTGTTCGCCCCCTGACTGAGCACCTAACCGTTTCACCTAAGCCAGACGCTGACCTGTTGGTCGCTGCTGCTGCAACACATTTTAGACGATGAGTACCCTAAAAAATGATATTTTCTTACAGGCCCTTGCGGGCAAAACACTCCGACGACCCCCGGTTTGGATGATGAGACAAGCTGGTAGATATCTGCCAGACTTTATGAAGCTCAAAGAAAAATATGACTTCTTTACCCGATGCCAAACACCCGAACTGGCTTCGGAGATTACCGTCATGCCCATCGATCAGATTGGAACCGACGCTGCCATCCTGTTTAGTGATATCCTGGTCGTTCCACAAGCCATGGGGGTTGACGTGCAAATGAAACCCGACCTAGGGCCATGGTTGCCAAATCCCATCCGTAACCAATCCGATGTTGACAAGGTTGAAATCCCCGACGTCAACGACCGTTTACACTATGTGATGGAAGCCATCACACAAACCTTGGAACGTCTAGACAGTCGCGTGCCACTGATCGGTTTTGCTGGAGCACCTTGGACGATCTTTTGCTATATGATCCAAGGACAAGGATCCAAAACCTTTGACAAAGCCAAGGCCTTTTGCTTTTCTGAACCAGAAAGTGCACACCAACTTCTGCAAAAAATTACCGATACCACCATCGCTTATCTGCGGGCAAAACACAAGGCAGGAGTTCATGCTGTTCAACTGTTTGACTCTTGGGGTGGGGTGCTTTCGCCAGATGATTACACCGCTTTTTCATGGAACTACAGTAAGCAAATTATCGATGCCCTCGGCGATGAGGTTCCTGTGATTTTATTTGCCAAGGGCTGTTGGTATGCCCTTCACGATATGGCACAATCCAAGGTAAAAGCCCTCGGAATTGATTGGACGTGTACTGCCCGAAATGCACGCTATCTCACTGGTGGCCAAATGACGCTGCAAGGCAATTTTGACCCCGCTCGGCTGTTGAGTCCAATCCCAGAGATTCAAAAACGAACTCGGGAAATGATTGAACAATTTGGTACAACCAACTATATCGCAAACCTCGGTCATGGTATTCTGCCCAATATCCCTGTCGACCATGCCAAGGCCTTTGTCGATACTGTAAAATCCTATGAACCACGACGGTACTGATGAAACAACGCTTTTCTACCTATATCGACCAACTGCAAGATCGCATTAGCTCCACACTGGAGGAAATCGATGGCGCAGCGCACTTTCAAATCGATAACTGGGAGCGCCCCGGCGGAGGTGGAGGACAGTCGCGGATTCTCGAAAATGGAGCGGTATTTGAAAAAGGCGGGGTCAATGTGTCAAAGGTTTATGGTCAACTGCCCGAACCCATGAAAGCATACCTTAAGGTAGAACAGGGTGATTTTTTTGCCTGTGGCATCAGCTTGGTAATCCATCCCAATAGCCCGCTCGTACCAACGGTTCACGCCAACTTTCGCTATTTTGAGCTTTACGACAATAACAAAAAAGTTGTCGATCAATGGTTCGGTGGGGGAATCGACCTCACGCCCTATTATCTGTTTGATGAGGATGTGGTGCATTTTCATCAGCAATGCAAGTCGGTTTGTGATGCGCATGACCCAACGTTCTATCAAATCTTTAAAGACAAATGCGATCGCTATTTTTGGAACACGCATCGGAATGAGGCGCGCGGAGTTGGCGGATTGTTTTTTGACTATTGCCGTGCGAGTGACGAACGATCGATAGAACAATGGTTTGACTTTGTCACCACAGCAGGAGATGCCTTTTTGGATTGTTACACCCCCATTGTGAACAAGCGAAAAGACCTCCCGTTTGGCCCCGAACAACGAAACTGGCAAGAGCTGAGACGAGGGCGTTATGTCGAATTCAATTTGATTCATGACAAAGGCACCCTCTTTGGACTCAAAACCCAAGGCCGAATTGAGAGTATACTGATGAGCCTTCCCCCCGCTGTGCAGTGGAAATACAACGTTAGCCCAGCCCCTGGCTCGGAAGAAGAGCGCCTCGTGCGTGTATTACAAAAACCCATCAACTGGATAAAACAATAAGTGATGTATCCCATTCGTAGAAAACGACGTTTACGCAAAAGTGCTGCGCTGAGAGACTTGGTGCAAGAAACACATATTCACCCCCATGACTTTATCGTTCCCCTATTTGTGGTGGAAGGTAAGAGTGTAAAAGAAGAGATTCCCTCCATGCCAAAGATTTACCGCATGAGCTTGGATGAAATCCAAAAGGAAGTTCTCTTGCTTTGGAAGATGGGGCTCAAGGGGGTTTTGGTTTTTGCCAAAGTAGAAGACCACCTAAAAGACAACGCTGGCACAGAAGCCCTCAACCCTGACGGATTGATGCAACGCGCTATTCAAACGATCAAAGCTACGGTTCCCGAAATGGCTGTTTTTTCGGATGTGGCACTTGACCCCTATTCCTCATTTGGGCATGACGGCATCGTGGAAAACAATACCATCGTCAATGACGCAACCGTTGAGGTGCTGGCGCAAATGGCGCTCAGCCATGCGCAAGCAGGAGCCGATGTAGTGGCGCCAAGCGATATGATGGACGGGCGGGTACTTCAGATTCGAAAGGCGCTCGAAAATAGCGGATTTCCAGATACTTGTATTATGAGCTATGCCGCAAAATATGCCTCGAGTTTTTACGGTCCTTTTCGAGATGCTTTGGACTCGGCCCCAGGATTTGGGGATAAAAAAACCTTTCAGATGAATCCCGCCAATCGAAAAGAAGCCATGGATGAAGTCCTTCTCGACATCGAAGAAGGAGCCGACCTTGTGATGGTCAAGCCAGGCCTTGCTTATTTGGATATCCTCCGCGATTTGCACGATACCATTGATGTGCCTTTGGCGGTGTATCAAGTTAGTGGGGAATATGCCATGCTACGAGCTGCTGCTGAAAAAGGTTGGTTGGATTACGAAACGGTGATGATGGAACAACTCCTCGCTTTTAAACGTGCAGGCGCTTCGATCATTGCAAGTTATTCCGCCAAAGATGCTGTAACGCTGCTGGGATAACCCCCTCTAAACAGTTGAAATAGTTTTTGTACATTGGGTCGTATAATCTAAGCCGTGATGTTGAAAAAAATCATTCGCCCAGTTGTCGTCATTATTATAGGCCTGATTGCGGTTTTACAGCTAACTGGAAATGGTTTTGTTTTTCAACTCGTCGCCAAAGTGCTGGAAACTGGACGCACCACTGCTGGAATCGACGATTATTTGTATTTCGACAATGCAGAAATTTCCCCGAGCGACAACCCGCAAGCTTGGCCTATGCACGAAGATTATAATCTCACCGCTAGCCAAGCCCCCCTCGAGCGTCTTCATGAAGAGCTCGGAACCGTGGCCTTTTTAATTATCAAAAACGACTCCCTATGGCACGAACGTTATTTTGACGACTATGGAATCGACTCCAAAAGCAATTCGTTTTCAATGATAAAAACGATTGTTGCTGCGGCCTTGTCCAAGGCTATTGAAGCAGGTGATGTGGACAGTGAAGACCAGAAAGTGATCGACTTTTTACCTTGGCTCACAGGAGACTATGCCAAAGAAGTCAGTATGGGCGATTTGGCAAGTATGTCTTCTGGTATCAAGTGGAAAGAAGATTATGAAAACCTGCTCACAATTACACCCAGAACCTATGTGGAGAAAGATATGGCAAGTTTGATGAAAACTATTCCTGTCGAAGCCGAACCGGGTCAGCAATTTGTATATCAAAGTGGAAGTTCTCAACTGTTGGCGATGGCTCTACAACAAGCCACCGGTCAATCGATTCGTTCACTGCTTCGTGATTATTTCTTGAACCCCATGGGCGTGGAGCACCCTACCTCTTGGATTCTCGATAGCAAAACTCATGGCTTGGAAAAGGCCTATTGCTGTTGGAACGCCAATGCACGTGATTTTGCACGTTTTGGCAAGCTGTTTAAAAACCATGGCGTTTGGAACGGAGAGCAACTGATCGACTCAACCTTTACCGCCAAAGCCATACGCCCTCGTTTTGAAGCCAGCCCACAATATGGTTATGGTTGGTGGCTTGGTGATGTGGACGGCAAAGCGTTCTTCAGTATGCGAGGACATTTGGGGCAATATGTGATTGTCTTGCCAGCGTACGACTTGATTGTCGTGCGACTTGGTCATCGCAGCATGCCCAATTTACCCGATTCCGATACGCCCGCTGATCTGCCATTATTTGTTCGAGAGGCCATTCAAATGTTAGCCCTTGACAATGAAACTTGAAAATATTCTTTTTCTCGACATTGAGACCGTCCCATTACACCCCAGCTTTGATGACCTTTCTGATAAAGCCCAACAGCTTTTTGCCGATAAAACCAGCTACCAGCGAAAAGATACCTCTGCTGCTGATTTTTATGAGCGAGCTGGCATATGGGCAGAGTTTGGTAAAATCATTTGCCTTTCGGTTGGATATTTCACTTCCTTACAGTCAAAACCACGGCAGTTTCGTATAACAAGTTTTTACGGAGAAGAAGTCGAGCTCCTCACAAATTTTTCCCAACTGCTCAACAGTCATTTTTCTCGACCTTATCACCGTCTATGTGCTCACAATGGCAAAGAATTTGACTTCCCATACATCGCAAGGCGGATGATGGTTCACGGTTTGGAATTGCCACAAGCACTACAAATCGCTGGGAAAAAGCCATGGGAAGTTCCTCATCTCGACACATTGGAGCTTTGGAAATTTGGCGACTACAAACACTACACTTCTCTCAAACTACTCACACATACCTTAAACATCCCCTCTCCCAAAACAGACATCGACGGAAGTCAAGTTGCCCATGTGTATTATCGGGACAATAATCTGGAACGCATTGTTCGCTATTGTGAGCAAGACGTGTTGGCAGTGGCTCAAGTCATCTTGAGATTTGCGCGTTTTCCCTTGCTTGCCGACAATGAGATTGCACATGTAAGCGCAAAAGAATAACTTGCAAACATGCCGAAACAAGCATTGGTGACCGTTGAGAAAATGTCCATTCGACTGGGTGGTGTGAAGGTGGTTTCGGATCTCTCCTTTTCAATTCATCACAATGAAATTTTAGGAATCGTTGGCGAGTCGGGAAGTGGAAAGTCGGTAACTGCAATGTCACTGATGGGCTTGCTCCCCAATCAGGGTGAAAGTTTACACGCTTCCCGTATGGATTTTGCGGATCAAACCCTGATTCCATTCGACGAAAAGCAGTTTCAAGCACTTCGTGGAAAACAAATGGGCATGATTTTTCAAGACCCGATGAGCGCACTCAATCCAAGTATGCGCTGTGGGAAGCAAATTTTGGAAATGATTGCCTTGCACAGTCCCCTCCCCAAAAAAGACCAACAAGCGTTTATGCTTTCTCTTTTGGACAAGGTCAGGCTTCCCGATCCCAAGTCCATTGCCAATCGATACCCCCACCAACTCAGTGGTGGACAACAACAACGAGTGTTGATTGCCATTGCAATCGCCTGTAATCCCAAACTTCTTATCGCAGATGAGCCCACCACAGCACTCGACCCCGAGGTGCAAGAAGAAATTATGGCCTTGCTCAAATCGATTCAGTCGCAAAGCAAAATGAGTATTATACTAATTTCTCACGACTTGAATTTGGTACAGCACTGGACCGATCGCGTGCTGGTGCTCAACAAAGGATTCTGTGAAGAAATGGGAACTGTCAAACAACTTTTTCAACGCCCACAATCGCCCTATACCAAAGGGCTGATCAATGCCGTTCCTCCAGTCGATCAGCGTCCAAAACGCCTGCAAACCGTTCAAGATTTTATCAATGGGAGTGCCAAGCCCGCCAACGAAACAATCGCAGCGCGAAAAAAACGCCACAAACGAATCTATGAACAGCCCCCAATCCTTGAAGTGAAAGGGCTTGAAAAAACATTTCGACAAGGAAAACAGTCCCATCATGCGCTGCATGAAATCAACTTTTCTCTCTATCCAGGCGAAACCTTGGGCCTTGTCGGTAACTCGGGAAGTGGGAAATCGACCTTGGGGAATTGTCTGCTCAAGCTCACCCAACCCGACCAGGGTGAGATTTATTATTCCGGAACCAAAATCGATACGCTTAAAGGCGAAGTTTTAAAGCAGTATCGCAAAGACGTACAACTGATTTTTCAAGACCCGTTTTCCTCACTAAATCCCAAGCAAAAGGTCGAGAAAATCCTGACAGAACCCATGCTGGTACACAACATTGGCGGCAACAAAGCGGAACGAATCGATCGTGCCGTTCAACTTCTTGAACAAGTGGGTTTGGAAGCTGCTCATATGCATGCCTACCCCCATGTGTTTTCGGGTGGACAACGTCAACGAATCGGGATTGCACGTGCCTTGGCAGTTCAGCCAAAACTCGTTGTGTGCGATGAATCCGTTTCGGCTCTCGACCGTTCGGTTCAAGCGCAAGTACTCAACTTGCTCAACGAGCTCAAAGAAACCTATGGATTTACCTATTTATTTATTGCCCACGACCTTGAAGTGGTGCGCTATATGTCTGATCGAATTCTGCATTTGCAAAATGGCAACATCATGAATCTTGATGAGGCCGATGCCGTTTATCAGCAAATCCGAGATCATCAAGCCCAAAAAAACGTCGTAAATTGATAACTATTTTGAATTGTTTACCTTTGTGATAAACCATCTGTTATGAGTATCCTACAAAGTATCCATTCTTATTGGGCGTATATCGTTCTCGGCGTCTTGGTTTTTGCCATCTTAAATGCCTTTATTGGACGATTTTCCAACAAACCCTTTACGATCAAAGACTTACGCATTTCTCTCTTTGCGCTGATTGTCACCCATATTCAATTGCTTATCGGATTGATCCTCTATTTTGTATCTCCACGCTTTAGTGCTTGGCAGGAAGGCATGGGTGCGGTAATGGGCGATAGTACCCTACGTTTGTACTTGGTAGAGCACCCGATTACCAATATCCTTGCTGTGGTTCTGATCACCATGGGCTGGTCGATGCACAAACGGCAAGCTGAAAGTGGAAAGCGATTTATGCGGATTGGCTTATTTTATTTATTGGGGCTTGTACTCTTGCTCAGCCGTATTCCTTGGTCTGAATGGCCATAAAAAAGTAAAGGAGTGCAATGATGCACTCCTCTACCAACCAACCATATTTAACTATGAAAAACTAATAGTAAGCAAAATTTGTATTTGCCTAAGGCAAGGTACTGACTAAACAAACGCTTAAATCAAAAACATTTGTTAAAGTTTTTTTACATTTCCATACACGCCATTCCTTTTTATCTAGTTTTGTTGACTTCTTAGATGAATAACACAATGACATTTGGAATCCTCGGCAGTGGGAGTTGGGCGACAGCCCTAGCCAAAATCCTATGTGAGCAAAACGATCCTTTGTTTTGGTATTTGCGAAACGAAAACACCATCGCACACCTTCAACAAAAAGGAAGCAATCCAAGCTATTTACAAAATGTAAGCTTTAACCCCAATCAGCTCAAGCTGTCTAGCAATATGCGTGAGATTGTCAAGCAATCCGACATTCTGATTTTAGCCATTCCTTCGCCTTTTCTCCATCAAAGTTTACAGGAAGTCAAAGACCTTCTCCCTTCAAAGATTGTGTTTTCGGCCGTAAAGGGGATCGTCCCCGAAAGCAAAGATGTGGTTGGCAAACATCTACACCATGCCTTTGGAGTGCCCAAGGATCAAATCGGGGTCATCATGGGTCCCTGTCATGCCGAAGAAGTGGCACTGGAAAAACTATCCTACCTGACGTTGGCCAGTCAAAATCAAGACACCGCAAATTCCCTTGCCCAGCAAATGACGTGCAGCTATATCCGCACCAAAATCAGCGACGACATCATCGGTGCAGAGTATGCAGGTACCCTCAAAAACATCTATGCGATTGCGGTAGGTATCGCTCACGGCTTGGGCTATGGCGATAACTTCCAAAGTGTGCTGATGAGCAACTCCATTCGAGAGCTCAAACGTTTTCTCAAACAAATTCACAAGACCAAACGCGATATGTCGCACTCTGCCTATTTGGGGGATTTGCTCGTGACTGGATATTCACTCTTTAGCCGCAATCGCATGCTTGGAACCATGATCGGGAAGGGCTATACGGTCAAATCCGCCTTGAATGAAATGACCATGATTTCGGAAGGCTATTACGCCTCACATACGGCACACCTTTTGACTCAGGAAATCGATAAATCCTTTCCGATTATGGAGGCCGTTTACCAAATTCTATACGATAAAAAATCTGCCAAAAAAGTCATGGCCCAAGTGGCCGAAGGGCTGCACTAGCCCATCGCAGAAAATTGCTGTAAAAAGCGAATGTCATTTTCATAAAACATCCGAATGTCCTCAATGCCATAAAGCAACATTGCCATGCGCTCAAGACCCATCCCAAAGGCATAACCAGAATAGATTTTTGGGTCAATCTTGCAATTGGTCAGTACATTGGGGTCAACCATTCCACATCCCATGATTTCCAACCAGCCCGTTCCTTTGGTGATGCGATAGTCTGCCTCGGTCTCTAAGCCCCAATAAATATCCACCTCTGCACTGGGTTCAGTAAACGGAAAATAAGAAGGCCGTAAACGGATTTTGGACTTGCCAAACAAGCTTTTTGTAAAGTATAAAAGCGTTTGTTTAAGGTCGGCAAAAGAAACGTTTTTATCGATGTATAAGCCCTCCACTTGGTGAAACACACAGTGTGATCGGGCAGAGATGTCTTCATTGCGAAACACCCGTCCCGGAGAGAGGGTGCGGATTGGGGGGCTGTTGGCCTCCATGTGTCTTACCTGTACCGATGAGGTGTGCGTACGCAACAACATATCGGGATTGGTTTGCACAAAAAAGGTGTCTTGCATATCCCGAGCAGGATGGTGTTCGGGAAGGTTGAGGGCGGTAAAATTGTGCCAGTCATCCTCGATTTCTGGTCCGGATGACAAGGAAAAGCCAAGCTGAGAAAAAATATCGATGACTTGGTTGCGTAAAATCGAAATTGGGTGGAGTGAACCGACGTCTATGGGCTGACCTGGACGTGAAAAATCGATTGTAGATGGGGGATTGCTCGACTTGGCTCCAGACGATTTTTTGCTCTCTTCCAGCTTGTTGGTCGCTGCGATTTTGAGAGCGTTTAGCTGTTGCCCAAAGGCCTTTTTTTGATCATTGGGAACCTCCTTAAACGAAGCAAAAAGCCCTGTTAGGATTCCCTTTTTTCCCAAAAACTTGATCCGAAAATTTTCGATCTCGGTGGGGTCATTCGACTGAAAGGCCTCCACTTCGGCGAGATGCGCTTGGATTTGATCGATCAACTGTTTCATATACAGTGCAAAAATAAGGCTTTCGGTTTAGTCCATCTAAGCGCAAGGACGAAAAGTGTAAACAGATTGCAAATCTTCGTTGTACATTTGTGTTGTGGAAGTCAATATCTTGGACTTGGTGTTTGGTGGGCTCATCGTTTATGGGGGCTTTAAGGGTTTTCGTAAAGGAGTCATTGTGGAGCTGACCTCTCTGCTTGCTTTGGTGCTGGGGATCTATGGTGCCATCCACTTCTCTGGCTATGTGGCTGAACAACTCGCCAACCATATCGATTGGGATAAACGCTATGTGGACTTGGCCGCTTTTGGGCTGACCTCGATCGGAATTGTTTTTGGGGTTTCCTTACTCGGTAAAATGCTGACATCCCTTGCCAAATTGATTCTACTCAATGGGGTCAATCGGATGTTGGGCTTGCTGTTTGGCGGACTTAAACTCGCTGTCTTTTCGGGCGTGATTCTGATTTTTTTGATGAAAGCCAATGCCCTATTTGGATTTATCCCCACCGAAATCATCGAACAGTCATTGCTTTGTGACTCCCTCCTTGGTCTTGGGGAATGGATTTTTGATTATGTACCCGAAGGCAAGGCGCAAATCGATGGGCTACTGGAGGGCTAGAGTACGATGCGTTGCACATCGCTTTGGGTAAGCCAGCCAACCGTACCATTGGCCAATCGCACCTTTACCCATTGCTCAACCTGGTCTTCTACCCTGACCTTGGTGCCTTCATGCAGTTGCACCAAAATCTCAGAACGCAAGTTGGGCTCGGAACGGAAGTCGGTCGTTTGCGCAAAAATAATCGCCTCGGACTGTTGTGCGTCTCGGGTTTGCCTGTCCAACGCCAAACCAAAACTGCTCACACTCCCCACCGCCAACAATAGGAAAAGAACAAAAAATTGACGTTTTTGCCAAGACTGCCTGCTTTGTAAGTACACCGCAAACGCCAAACACGCCAATGCCAATAACCCAATCACCAATCCACTCCACAATGGGAGGGAAAACGCTCCTGAAAGACGATTGATAAACGCATCAAAGGCATTTGGTGGCAACTCTTCAATAACGTCTATGGTCATGTTTTGGGCAAAGCGCAAATTGTGCTGGATGTCCTCGTTTGTGGGGTCGAGTAAGTGTGCCTTTTCATAGTTGAGAATACTCGGGGCAATGCGGTTGAGCTTATAGTGGGCGTTGCCCATATTAAAATACAATTCAGAAGAATGCAGTCCAAGCTGAACGATGGAATCATAGCTTGCTAGCGCCTGCTCATAGCTGCCGAGATTGTAGTTTTTGTTGGCCCGTGAAAATATAGAATCTGGGTTTTGTGCTTGCAATTGCACCGCCAGTAAGAACAAAAAAATCATGGACATTCGCATCCTACAATTGTTTATCGATTTGTGTGATCATTTTAGCGGTATTGGCATAGTCTTGCTCCATCGCCTTGACAGAAGACGGGGTATAGCGCGCAAACTCACAGTTTTCGAGCACCGATACAAAGTCATTTACCAAGGGTTCTTCCACCCCGATTTGAGACAGGATGTTTTTGATTTTTTCTTTGCTAAAATCCGCCGTTTCCATTTTGAGTTTGGCTTTGAGGTAGTTGTGCAAAGCACGTTCGAGAGCCACATAAAATTCTTCAGAATTGTTGAGGTTTCGTTTGGCTTCAGACAGGTATTTTCGAGCCATGCGATTGGCAGTTCGCATCCGCACCCCTTCTGTATCGCCCAAGTGTTTGCGTTTGCGACGGGCATAGATCGCAAAAAGCAGAAGCAATCCTAAGGGGGATATCCATAACCCATAAAACATAGCCGAGCCAAAAAAGACCGATGGATTAATCGCGACAAATGAGGTGTCAAGAGCAATGAATTTAAAGGGGGTGTCTATCGAAACTGTTGCTGATGGCGCGGAAGGGTTTACCGATCGGTTGACGGACGGGCCTTCGGTGACATCCACCAGTTGTTCGGAAGACTTTACCGTTTCATAGCGTTTTGTTTTTGGGTTGAAAAAGGAGAATTCAACTGCTGGGATGGGGTATTTGCCCTGATACTGTGGTACAAGCGTGTAGCTCTGCGTTACCGAGCCACTCATCCCACTGAGATTGCTGCGGATATTTTCTTTGGATTCGGGTTCATATTGCTCAATGGCGCTTGGCGTTTGTAAGCTTGGTAAACTAAACAATCGCAAATTGCCACGTCCAGAGATTTTGACTTTTGCTTGTAGGGATTCGTTGGCCTTTAGCTGTTTTTTTGTGGTGGAAAGGTCGATGGAAAAATCCCCAACTGCTCCGCTAAAATTATCGGGCTGTCCCTCACTCGGTAGGGGCTTGACATTGATGTTGAGGTTTCCTGCCGAAATGAGTTTGGGTATTTGTGTATAGATCACGCGTTGAAAAAAGTCGCGCTTGCCTGTGGGCACATTGACCGTAATGTCCAAGCTCAATGGTTTGATTGACAGTTTGCCCGCACGCTGTGGGTATAAGACAACCTTCCGCCATTCGACCAAGTTGTAACGTTCGCCTTTATAAATTGAAGTTGCCACATCGCGATTGGGAATATCGACATTGTAGGACCAAAAGTCATTGTATTTGGGCATATCCACTACATCCACGTCGGTGGGGTTTACATTCTGGGCAAAATACAGTTTATACACAATCGTAATCGGCTCATTGACATAGGGATTTCGTTTGGAAACCTCAGCCACCAAATGCAGCTTTTCATCCACAATATTTTTGGGATCATTGGGGTCTCTCGGAATGGCAACCGCTTCGGTGACGTTAATCGTTACTGGTGTGGTTTTATAGGTGTTTCCTTTATATTCGATCTGTGCTTGTTCGATGTCATACACCCCTTGTTGGAGAGGAGATAGAAAATAGGTGTAGGTCATCGAATAGGTTCGTTTACCATTGACAAAGACATTACTCACCGATTGCATCGGTCCTGAAATCACCCGGAAAGAAGAAAATTTAGGCGGTCTAAAATTATCTCCAGGCTTATCGATCTTGAAGTCAACGCGCAAGCGCTCGTTCAGTCCGAGTTGCTTTTTGCTGACAGACACCTCAAAGTTGATCTGCCCCCAGCCAAAAACCGAAAACAACAACAATCCAAAAAGCAAGTGCTTGCTGTTCATATTACCAGTCTTTTTTGGATTTTGGTTTAACGGGTTTGGCCTTTATGGCATTCACCTTGTCTTGTACTTTTTTCTCCTCGTTGTTCATCGCCTCAAGCAGGTTTTTAATCTGCTGTGGGGAGAGTTTTGTGGGTTGAGCTTTGGGGTCTTGTTGTTGGTTTTGGGGGTCTTTCTCTTTGTCAGACTGATCTTGTTGGTCTTTGTTTTCCCCGTCTTGGTCTTGGTCTTTGTTGTCTTTGCTGTCGTCTTTTGGAGACTGCTCATCACTGTCTTTATTGTCTTGATCTTGGTTTTCGTTTTCGTTTTCCAGCAACTCTTTGGCCAGGGCATAATTGTACCGCGTTTGGTCGTCTTTGGGGTTGTTTCGCAAAGCCTCTTTATAGGTTTCTACTGCTTTGGCATAGTCTTTTTGATTCATAAACACATTGCCCATATTGTGTAACGCGCTGTGCTTATCTGCTTTGCTTTTTGCGCTCATCGTGGCAGACTTATAGGCGTTAAAGGCCTCTCCATAATAAGATTCGTCAAAGAGCGTGTTGCCCAAATTGTGTTGGGCGATGGGGTTTTTTGGTGCGTGGGCTAAGGCCTTGCGGTATTTTTTCTCGGCCTGGGCATAGGTCTTCGATTTGTGGAGTTCGTTTCCATCATAAATCAAATTGTCCTCCACTTTTGTTTCGCTTGTTTGGGCCAAACCCATAAGCGTGACAAGCATGCAACCGACAATCAGTAGCTTTTGTTTCATTTGTCGTTGAATAAGTTTAGAGATTTGATCCATTTGGTTTTACGATTCAATAAAAATAAATCAAAGCAAATGAAAAACAAACCGATGGCAAGCAACCATTGGTATTGATCCTTAAAGCGAACAAATTGTTTGGCTTCAAACTCTGCTTTATCCATGGCGACCAAGCGATCGGTAATCGCACTGACAACCTCACTGGTATTGTCGCCAATCAAAAACAAGCCCCCTGTATTGTTGGCTACCGTTTGTAAAATGTCTGTGTTCATTCGGGTGATGACCACTTCGCCCTCTGCATCTTTTTTAAACGAAGAAGTTACCCCATTTTGTTTGAGCGGAATCACATCCCCTTTTTCGGTTCCCAAGGCAACTGTAAAAATGGTAATGCCCTCTGTGGCTGCTGCGGTTGCTGCCGTTTGTCCTCCTTCTTCATGATCCTCACCATCACTGAGAATCACCAACACCCGATTGGTTTGGTTCTCATCGTCAAAATAGGTTTTTGATAGGGCAATGGCTTCGGCAATGGCAGTTCCTTGCGAAGACAGCATGTCCGTATTGAGAGCTTGTAAAAAAAGTTTTGCAGACTCATAGTCTGTTGTTATGGGCAGTTGCGGTATGGCGGTTGCTGCATAGGCAATAATTCCAACGCGATCTCCAGACAGCTTGTTGATCGTTTCCGAAACCAAGCGTTTGGCTTTTTCAAGTCGGTTGGGCGCAATGTCTTCCGCCAACATGCTTTTGGAGACATCAACCGCGAAGACCAGATCCACACCCTCCCGCTTAACCGTTTCGAGTTCTGTGCCCATTTTGGGGTTTACCAATGCAAAAATCAAAGCTGTAAACCCAAAGAGTAAGACCACAAATTTGAGGTGGCTTTTAAAAAACGAGCTGTCTGGTGCGAGTGCTGCTAATAAGTCAGATGAGCCAAAGCGGCTACGCGCACGATGCTTCCACAACTGTAAAAGCCCATAAGCTAGCCCCATCATCGGAAGAAGGATGAAGAGGTAAAAATAGTCTGGTGCGTCCCACTGAAACATTACACAATACTTTTATAAACGGTGATTCGTAAAATCCATTCCACCAACAACAATGCCATTCCGAGTAAAATAAAAATACGAAAGTGTTCTTCGAAAGTGGTATAGGTAAATTCTTCCACCTCGGTCTTTTCCAGCTTGTTGATTTCATCATAAATTGATGCCAAGCGTTGGTTGTCTGTTGCCCGAAAATACACCCCTCCTGTTTGCTCGGCAATACTTTTGAGGAGTTCTTCGTCGATTTCAACTCGCGTGAGCCCATAGCGGAAACTCCCATCTCGCTTCATGGCAATGGGTGCCATGGCATTGCCGTTGCTTCCCAAACCAATGGTATAGGTTTTGATGCCGTAGGAACTCGCCAACCCTGCTGCGGTCGTCGGGTCAACAAAGCCCGCATTATTCACTCCGTCCGTCAATAGAATAATGACTTTGCTGAGTGCTTTGGAGTCTTTAAGTCGATTGACAGCCGTTGCCAATCCCATACCAATCGCAGTTCCATCATCAATCACGCCTCGTTCGTAATTTAAGTTTGACAAGGCGTCAGTCACAACGGCCTTATCGCTTGTAATTGGGGTTTTGGTATACGACTCCCCGGCATAAACAACCAGCCCAATTCGATCATTAATCCGATCGGAGACAAAGGTTTGCGCCACCTCTTTTAAAGCCGCCAGGCGATTTGGCCTAAGGTCGCGAGACAACATACTCGATGAGATGTCAATTGCCATGACAATATCAATCCCTTTTGTCGTTTTGGTTCGGGTAGATACATTGGCTGTTCGAGGACGGGCAAGGGCGACAATCAACAGAGCGATGGCCAGTAATCGAAACGCCCATAACAAGGGATAAATCCGTGTCCAGAACGTTGGGTTTTCCAAACCTTTCAGGGATGACATCCGCAAAACACTTTGTTTTTGCTGTGGTCGCCAAAACAACCATGCTGCCAAAAACGGAATAATGGTCAATGCCCACAGAAAAGATACATTCGCAAAGTTGTAGTCTTGGAAAATCATTGGACATCCGTGTTAAAGGTAAACGAATTGACCAATCGATCAATGATGTCTTGTGCGTAACGATCATCGCGATTGCTCACGATTTCGATTTGCTGCAACCCGCTATTCTCGGCAAAGAAATAAACGGTGTATTCTTTACGAGTCGAATCGCTTTCCGCAGCCGCCCAGTCAAAAGAACCCGAGATGGCAACCCCTTTGACACCTGTTGGGCTTTGGTATTCATCCTGCTTTTGGAAAATGTTTGTTGCTCCTCTTGATTCTAAATCCTGAATAAGCCCCTCCGCACGTGCCGCCAAATCGACTTCAACTTCTCCTTCCCCCATGACTTGCTCGACTCGCAGGGTCAACGAAAACGGATCATTTAGTACTCCCAGTCGGAAAGTTTGGGTGTTGGGTTTGTCGGAGGGAATTCGGGTCAGTACTTCAGGTGTCGTCATTCGAATCGGCGTGGCGCCATAGGTGCTCGTAATCCATTCAGATTCTAACCATTGTAAAGTCGGGTTCCCAAATAAGCGGTCTTTGACTTGATTGAATCCGTATACATAGGAAGAAATACCTAATCCCAATACAAGGATCCCAAGTGCGGATAGCACTGCTACTTTAAACTGTTTGCGACGACGTTGCTTTTGAAGTTCTTGTCGATAGGCCTCATTTTGTAGGCGCTCCTCTTCCGTGGGTTCGGGGATTGCTTCATTGGTTTGAACAACGACAGACTCAATCGCCGATCGGTCCGAGGAGGCCAGGCCAACGCCAGGAGCTGCTTTGGCAAATTTGACGAGATCTGCGGTTTCTAAGACCTTTTTTAGGTTGGATATGGTTTCGGGTTGGAGAACCAAAGACCCTGCATTACGTAAGAGTTCAAGTTTTTGAATCAGCTCGGTTGTTGTGCTTTCCAAGGCATTGACGTTTGCCTCTTCCTCCAGATAGCTACGAACGATGGCTGTAAGAGACGAATAGTATTGCTTGTACGCTTCCTGATCGTTTAGCTTACTTGCTTCGAGGGCTTGAAGTTCTTGGATTGCACGATCGAAAGGGGGTAATCTTTTGCGTCTCTCTTCAATTCTTTTTTTGGCACGGCCATAAACCATATACAGGGCGATAAGGGCAATGAGCCCAAGTACACTCCAAACGTAGGGGCGCCACCAACCCGTGTTGTTTTTGTCAATTTCAATGATGGGTTTGATAGGATGTAATGGCTGTTTGAGGGTATCGACTTCAACGGTAAACACTTCGATTTTAAGGGAGTCTGTGAGGATTGGGGTTCCATCTACAAAAATCCGCTGACGGGGAATGTGATAGCTTCCAGAGTCAAATTGAATGAGGGTGTATGTGCGTTTCCAAAGTGCTTTGTCTGCCAATTGTTGGATGTCCACTTTGGTGGTGTCGATAATTTCGAAGGGTAAGAAGCTTTGGCCTTGTGGGAAAATGACTTGGGCTGTCGAATCGGTTTGGACTTCAATTTGATACTGGATATCTTCTCCAATGGTCATCGCAATGGTGTCTAGACTCGCCGCAATACGGGGCTGAGCAAGCACCAGTGCTGGCATGAAGAACAAGAAGAAAATACAAATTCTACCCACGGTTTTTAAAATAGGATAATAGTTTTTTTACATAACTCTCATCGGTTCGACAAGAGATGGTTCCTGCTCCGCTTTTTCGAAAAGATTCGTCAAAATACGATACGCGATCATGTATGTGCTTTTGGTGATTGCGTTGAAGTCTCTTGGAGCCCGTGTGAACCAATTGGTACTTTCCCGTTTCCTGATCGACCATAGGCACTAGACCTAAATTGGGCAGCTCGACTTCGTGTTTGTCATAAATCCTTATTCCTGTGAGATCGTGTTTTTTGGCGGCAATTTTAAGATTGGTAGCATATTCGGTATCCATAAAGTCGGACAGCACAAAGGCAATCGCTCGCTTTTTTTGCACGTTAGCCATAAACTTGAGTGCCTCCGAGATATTGGTTTGGTGGCTTTGGGGTTCAAATTCAATCAGCTCACGAATAATTCGGAGGATGTGTGATTTTCCTTTCTTGGGTGGGATATACAGCTCGATTTGGTCTGTGAATAAAATCACGCCAACCTTATCGTTGTTTTGAAGAGCCGAAAAGGCGAGGGTTGCTGAAATTTCGGTGAGGATTTCTTTTTTAAACTGCTCATGTGATCCGTACTGGGAAGATCGACTGACATCGACAAGCAACATCAATGTCAGTTCACGCTCTTCTTCAAATACTTTAACAAATGGCTCATTGTAACGTGCGGTTACATTCCAGTCGATTGCACGAACATCATCCCCAAATTGATATGGGCGCACTTCGCTAAAGGTCATGCCGCGACCTTTGAAGGTACTGTGATACTCCCCGCCAAAAATGTGATTACTCAAGCGGCGAGTCTTGATTTCGATTTTACGAACCTTTTTTAAAAGGGCCTTCGTATCCATACCGTTTTATTCTATCGTTTGTTGGGATCGGCTAGGGAACCTCAACAACATTGACAATCCGATTAATGATGTCTTCCGAAGTGATGTTTTCTGCTTCTGCTTCGTAAGTAATTCCGATTCTGTGCCGAAGAACGTCGTGTATCACTGCGCGTACATCTTCTGGAACGACATAACCCCGTCGTTTGATAAAGGCATAGCATTTGGCAGCGGTTGTCAGATTGATACTTCCTCGAGGAGACGCGCCAAAACTGATGAGTGGTTTGAAATCTTCTAAGCCATATTGCTCGGGATAGCGAGTGGCAAAAATAAGATCGATAATATATTTTTCAATTTTCTCATCCATATACACCTCACGTGCCGCTTTTTGCGCTTTGATGACTTGAGCTGTGGTGACCACAGGCTTGATCGTATTGGTTGCCCCACTGACTTGTGCGCGAACGATTTGTTGCTCGTCTGTTTTATTGGGGTAGTCGATAATTACCTTTAACATAAACCGATCGACCTGCGCCTCGGGAAGGGGGTAAGTCCCTTCTTGCTCCACAGGGTTTTGGGTCGCCATGACCAAAAAAGGAGGCTTGAGGGCAAAACTCTCATCGCCTATGGTAACTTGTCGTTCTTGCATGGCTTCAAGTAGGGCAGATTGTACTTTAGCGGGTGCGCGGTTGATCTCATCCGCCAAAACAAAATTGGCAAAAACTGGTCCTTTTTTGATACTGAAGTCATTTTCTTTGATGTTATAAATCATCGTTCCTATGACATCTGCAGGGAGTAAATCAGGGGTAAACTGTACCCGGCTGAACGAAGCTTTAATCGCTTTGCTCAAGGAGGTAATGGCAAGGGTTTTGGCTAGCCCGGGAACCCCCTCTAAAAGAATATGACCTTCGCCCAAAAGTCCAATCATCAGGCGCTCGAGCATCTGCTGCTGACCCACAATGACCTTTCCGAGTTCGATTTGAAGTAAATCAACAAAGGCGCTCTCTTTTTCAATCTTTTCGTTTAGGGATTTAATATCCACTTGTTTATCGTCCATTTGATAAAAATTTGACTTTAAAAGTAATGCTTGTTTTTAAGGGCTGCAAGTTGATCAAAAAATGTTTTTAAATCTGTTAAGATTTGGTTAAAATCCTCTTATTTGTGCCCTATTAACCCACATGATCTTTGTATTTTAGACCAGAGCAAACGAATTCAACCCTTAAATGATCAACAAACGCCTTTTGGTAAAAAACTTATTGGCGCACAATGATGAAAACAGCTTTTATGACAAAAAGCTGCGGCTCAACCTTGGCAACAAAGAAGGAAAGGCAAAATTCCTCAAACACATCTGTGCCCTTTCAAACTCCAACCCCAAAAACAATTCCTATATCGTAGTCGGTATTATGGATCATGACAATGATATCATAGGGGTCGATTTTTTTGATGATGCCAAACTGCAAAACCTTGTCAATGCCTATCTCGACAATCCCCCCTTGGTCCTTTATGAAAACATCCATTTTCCCCATTTGCCTGATGGAAAGGTGGTTGGCCTGGTAACCATCAAGCCTACAGAAGCGCTAACAACGCTACGAAAAAACATTTGGAAATACTATGGCGGGTCTGTTTTTTTTAGAGAGGGAAGCACCTCCGCGCCAAGAGCATTTGATGTGGATATCAAAGACATCAATTCTAAAGTCGTAATGGAGATTGAAAAACATGCTCGCAACAATATCGAACTCACTCTTGCTGGTGTGGTTGATTTTGTACAACGGCATCACGACGGTCTCAATCCACAGTATAAAGTCTTTAAAGAATCTTTTGTGGTATGCTGGGCAGGGGTTGAAAAAAAGGTAAAGGACAGGATTTACTATTCTCGTGTAGACATCGAGTTGGTCAATGAACATGTGAAATTATTTTACTCGGCCTATGACGAAGTTGAAATCCAATTTGATCCCAATCATTTTCGATTGATTGAGTATGTCAAACTCGGGCTGAATAATATCGATAAGTACTATCCCCTAGAGCAGATTGATTTGCAATTTGATAACAACGGTAGCTATCAAATGAATTCCGTGTTTTTGTTTGAACCGCCTGTTTTTGAAAAAACACTCCTGCACCATATTATGAATGCCCAAAAAACGATAGCTCAAAAATTACTGACAAACAAGACCCTGACGAGTGCCCAAAAAAAAGAAGTTGAAACCCTTTCTCCCACCCTGATGCTGTGCTACCTCAACGGCTTTCAAGAAGCCAAAGAACTTCTTTTTTCCGTTCAAAATCCACTTCGTGATTGCAGTAGTGTAGCCTATCAAAACCATAAGGATGCCATGCGGATTTTGCGAAAAATCAAGTACAATTGATAGGTATGGTTGGGCTTACTTGAGATGTGTTTCGTAGAAAAAAGCCGCAACTTCTTCGGGTACGAGGTGATTGATCTCCTCTTGTTGTTCGACTTTATGTCGAATCATCGTCGCCGAAATCGATATCATTGGACTATCCAACAATGTGATATTATCGCTCTCCTCAGGAAGCTGCCATCCCTCTCGTGGATAAATCATCAAATCGTGAGATAACATTTCAGCTGCCCCTTGCCAGGTTTTCATTTGTACAAAAATGTCGGCTCCCATCAATAAGGTATGGGTGTTTGAGTCGGGAAAAACATCCAAATGCCTCAGGGTGTTGATTGTGTAATTTGGGCGCGATAATTGAAATTCCACATCGCTGCAGGTCATCTGTTTTTCACTGGAAAGAACCGATGAAACCAAGCCTAAGCGTTGTTGCTCTGGGAGTAAATCGACATCGCGTTTAAAGGGGTTTTGTGGGCTGACGATAAATATAACTTCTTTGATTTTTCCTGTTTCGATTGCTGCCCGAGCCACGTTGAGGTGGCCATGATGTATGGGATTAAAACTTCCAAAAAATAAGGCGGATCGCTTCATAATTTAATAAATTGAGTGACCAGTTCTTCTAGTTCGGCCCCCGCTTCACTGAGAATGTTATTGTGAACGATGTATTCGAATTTTGGTGCTGATTTCAATTCATTTTCAGCTTTGTCAAGTCGCATTTTTAAACTCTCTGACGATTCGGTTTCCCGATTTTTCAATCGGTCTTTGAGGGTTGCCAAACCCGGTGGCTTTATAAAAATCGTGATCGTTTGGGCTGGAAATTGTTTTTTGATTTGTAAGCCCCCCTCAACGTCTATATCAAAAATAACGTGTTTACCTTCGTGCCATAATCTCTCCACTTCTGCACGTAAGGTGCCGTAAAAAACTCCTGGGTAAACCTCTTCATACTCGATAAAATCCCCTTGATCGATCTGTTTTTGAAAACGATCTGGGCTGATAAAAAAATAATCCACGCCGTGTTTTTCATTTGCTCTGGGTTCACGAGAGGTTGCCGAAATCGAAAACGCTAATTGTAGAGATTTGTTTTGTAGTAATTGTTTTGCCAAGGTTGTTTTTCCACTTCCCGAAGGCGCTGAAAGGACGATACATTTCCCTTTTGTCATCTAGAGAATGTTGAGCAGTTGTTCCTTGATGCGTTCCAGGGCATCTTTCATTTGAACGATTTCTTTTTGTAGGGAAGCGTCGTTGGCTTTAGAGCCAATCGTATTGATTTCTCTTCCGATTTCCTGAGCGATAAAGCCGAGTTTTTTTCCTTTTGTTTCCATTTCGTTGTTCATCACTTCACAAAAATAAAGGAGGTGTTGCCGTAAACGAACGATTTCTTCATTGATGTCGAACTTTTCGAGATAAAAGATCAACTCCTGCTCGAACCGATTTTGGTCGACCTCAATGGCTAACGTTTTGAGGTTTTCTTGCAATTTAGAACGTATTTGTTGGGTTCGTTGGTCTTTATTATTATTGACGAGCTCAAGTCCTTTTTCGATGCTTTCGATTTGGACATTGAGATCTTTGGTCATCGCTTGTCCTTCTATCGTTTGGTAGTCTATCAACTGCTTTATTGCCTGCTTTACCAAGCCAAACACTTCTTTTTTCTGGTTATCGTCTGGCAAAATCTCAGCCGACTGGAGGGCGTCTGGCAAACGCGTTGCAATGGGAAGCAATTCAGCAGGGGTTGCGTCAGCAATTTCACCGAGCTGCTGGATATAGTCAGAAATAACATCTTTATTGAGTTCAGCGGCAGCCGCTGCACCATGCTGTTTTACATTCAAATTGAGATCGACTTTTCCGCGTAAAAGTTGAGGTTTGATGGCGGTTCGCAACTCATCCTCCCAAGATCGATAACTGTATGGCAGTCGAAGGTTGAGTTCAAGGTTTTTGCTATTCAGTGCCCGAATCTCCACGGTCATGCTGATGTCTAGAGATTCGAATGAGGACCGAGCAAATCCGGTCATAGAGCGTATCATAGTCCCACTTTGGGCAAAGGTACAAAATCAAGATGTTTTCAGCTCAATCGAATTTACTCGCTGCAAGAAGGGTCATCGAGTTCAATGTCCTCATAGGCATTGAGCGCCATGACCAAATCTGATCCATTATAGGTTTTTGAAATGACACCGCGAACACGAACTGCTCCGCTAGGAATTGGCATATCTGAAAAATCAGCAAAACGACTTGTTTCCAACAAAAAACTTGTTTTTGTGTTTTCTACACATTGCGTTATCTCTCGTTGTGTATCATACCAGTCTTTGGCAGCGACAAGTGGTTGTCCGTGTTCCTCCGACAGAAAGTGAACGGATTTCAGCGTGACAAACAAACCGATATGCGTCTCCATCAACTCAGTAAGTGCGATTGTTTTTTCACCAATTTCAGAGGTGTTTTTGGAGCGTAACACCCTCTCTATAGACTGCTGTTCTGACATTGCAACAAGCTCATCATTGTCTTCTCCGCCTCCAATTGCAATCGTCCCATCTCCGCGATTTGCCTCCCCAACAAACAAGCCAGAGATATTGAGATAAACCTCACGACCGATGTTGTACTTGTTGTGGAGAGCTCTTCTGTCAATCATCACTTTGATCCCCTCCGTGGGGTTTGTTGGGTGGTCTTGGATATAGATTTCTTTGTAAAAGTTTCCGTTTTCGTCGGACGAAACGACAACCCCACTGATTGCCAATTTACCATCGATTTGAGTGGCTTGACGTCCGTTGTATAATTGGCGAACTTGAGCGAATGATACCTTAGTTAACTCACCGCTATCGAGTTGTTGAAGTAGGTTGTTTAGCATCTCGTTTTCCTCGGTTCCCAAGTTTTGGGGTATGTCAAAATCTCGTTCCTGAGTGCAGGATATCATAAATAAAAGTCCGAAAAAGAAAAGTTGTTTCATAGCTTGTTGTTTACAATCGAAGACTGAGGTTCATAAAAAAGGTGGTGTTCCGTCCATACCAATATTTTGGTCCAAATCGTCGTACTGGAGCATCAATATCCTCGCTCAAGCTGCGATAATTTGCACTGCGTGATTGTTCATATCCCCCAGAAATATATGACGCCCCCAACACATTGTTGATTCCCATAAACCATCCGATATACATTTGATTGATCTTCCACGACTTGCTAGCGGTGAGGTTTAAGAGCCCGTAATCGTCAAAGCGTTCAGGAGCGAGTAAATTCTTGGCTTTGGCTGGGTCAAAATCGGCAACAGGAAGGCCATCATCGTCGAGAATAAAATTCTGCGTGCGAAGGATGGGGCTGATGCTCAAATAGGAATGGGTATAGTAGGAGTAGGTTATCCCCAAACGCCAAAAGTTTGGGTCTTGATAGCCAATGCCTAGTGAAAGGGCATTGTGCGGCCCAATTGCCAGACGGTTATTCTTGAGTTTGGATTCTCCAAAGTCAATAGATCCCTTTTCAAAATCTTGAGAAGTCGCATAAACAGATGGGTTTTTGGCGTGTGCATGATATCCCAATGCGGCAACACTATTGAGTGTGAGCTCGGGAAGAAGCTCGATTTGCATCCCCCACTCTAGCCCAATATGGTCTTTTGCAATCCCATATACGACCTCTTGAATAAACGCGGCGGTATCGCCACCAATCCCATCCGCAAAAAAGTAAGACACATCTGTAATGTCTCTTTCTTGCGCACCATAAACTGTCAAACGAATATCCGTTGTGGGACTTCTGAAAAGATAGCTCAACTCTGCGGATACTATGGCTTCTGTTTTCAACGGGCTATTACTAAACCCTCCCACGATCTGATTGTTTTCTCGCGGGTTCGAAAAACTATTTTGCAAGGTCGGGGGCTGTTTGATATATGCCAGATTTCCGTCAATCCAATGCCATCCCATGAGATTGATTTTTGCTCCTGCTTTTACCCCAAATCCAAAAAAAGAAAGTTGTTTGCTACTGCCTTTGGATGAATTGGGATATGCCCCATGTCGAAAAAAGCCATTGCGTTGATAGGTGGTGTGTGTCATCTTGGAGGCAATACTGGTTTGCCATCTTGCGTTGTTGACTTCAAACTTTGCGTGAAGCCCCAAACGGTTTGCATCAAAAAGATAGTGATATCGGTATGGGTTTCCCAAGTCACTGTGTGTTGTTGGGTTGTCGAGATCATAGGCATAATGATCGTATGGATCGGCGTTTTGGAGCGGTAGTCCTCCGAGTAAATCGATGGGTGTTGCGAAATTCTCAGATTGCGTTTTTCTGTATCGCAATGACAAACTGAGTTGATGGTTAGAGTTGAGTTGGGTTTCTAAGGTTGACGATATTGCCAAAGAGCGATTGTCTTCTCTGTCTTCATAAAGTGCGTATGCAGCGGGTTTGCCAAGTGCTGTTTTGGTTTGGTTGGCTTGATACATGGCTTCCCAATCAATTTGTCCATTTTTCTCAAAACGTGTTTTTGCTATATATGCCTTTTCATAATCCGAGCCATTGGAATTGGATAAAAAATAGCTTGGGAGTTTTTGGTAATAGGTCGGGTCTGGGTTGGTACCTCCAGGGTAGTCCGAACGGCTACTCCCTGTTTCTCCAAACTGATAGGCAATGGTTGTCCGCCAAGCCATTGCGGGCTTGGGTTGCCAATGATGTGAGAGCATCAATATGGGTTCTGCGATCCGAGCGACACGTGCATTTCGTCGGCTGTTGTTTTGCCACCCCCAATAGCTATTATAGTTGGTTCCTTTTATCTCCGCTACCTCTTTGGTGTAGGATGATCCTTTTCCCCTCCGAACAGGGGTGTGAATTGCGGTGAGGTTAAGCTGGTGTTGGGGGGAAATGACTTTGTCGATAGACAGTAAGGAAGACGTTGCATCGTAAAAAGTGCCCTCTTGAGTCCCTGAAAGTCCTCGGCGCAAGCCAAATGCGGTAACATAGCCCCAGCCATTGTCGAGCACACCCGAGCGATGACTGACTAGCAGTCGATGCTGATAACTGCGATTCGAGTGAGAGTATGTCACTCGGCTCCCCTTGCCGAATTGTGAAGCGCTCGTATTGATGTTGGTACTTCCGATCAGCCCCCCGAAATGAGAAGGCAAAGCCTGTGACCCCTGTGCAAATATTTGGTTGCGCATCACATCATTGAGTCCTCCCCAATTTGACCACTGTGGACGACCCGTGTTTAACTTGTTCATTTCAATATCATTGATCAATACCTTTCGGTGAGAGGAGTCCAATCCGCGGGGTCTAAAAAAAGCAGCACTAAAATGAAAGGCAATCGTGCGGTAAAACACATCGGAAACCGTGTTTAAATAAGTCGATGCGCTCAGTGATTCATCGCTTTCTGAGTCGAGCTCTTCCTCCGTTAAATTGAGAACTCCCAAACTCATTTCTTCTTCCACCTGTCTATAAAATAAAATTTGACCGAGATCTTTGATTTCGCCAGCTTGTTGCACGACCAGTGACAGGTTTAGTCTGCGTCGTGTTTCTGCTTGCAATCCAATGTCGTACGTGCCAAGTGGTACCGCAAAGGTGTGACGACCACTTTGGGTGGCGTGCGTTGTAATCATCGTATCCGGCAACTGGACTTGAAGGGATTGAATCGAACGAAAGCTCTCTGCTTCAATGGGGTAAAACTGAATTGTTGCAGTCTGCGTAAACACAAGTTGCGCAAATAGAAGACATAAAACGATCTCTCTTCTCGTCATGTTCATTTTGTTATTCGGCATTGAACTGCATGTTGAGATTGCCAATTTATTTTTTTATCATTCGAAAAAGAATGGTTTCATTCTTATCCTGCGTTGTTATAAAATAGATTCCTGAGGACAAATTGGATACATCTAGGGTGTGTAAGCTTCCCGCTTTGATTTGCTGGTCAACTTGCCGCCCGTGCATATCATAAATCATATATTGCGATTGAACTTCTCTTTGGCGTTGCACAAACAAAAAGTCTTCAGGTGGATTTGGGTAAAAGCTTGGTCCTTTTGGCTTTGAACCTTGGAGGTTGTTCCAGGTCCGACTTAAATTGTCTGTGAAGTATGCTGTCAATGCTTCTTTTTGTCCGTCAAGATTCTCATCGAGTGTGCTAATTGTAATTTTACTATCCTCCGTTCTCAAGGTGTGAGTGAGGAAAGTCTCTTGTTGTTTGAAATACAATTTGGCGTTTGTCTGATAGGAGGTTATATGGGTGTTGTTTTGAGCGCTTTTGTCACGTTTGTTACTCAAAAACCAGCGTTCATTTCCAAATTCCCATATAGTGGCATCGTATGTAGACAGTTGTTCCTCCGACCGAAACCAACTCACTGATATGTCAAAATAGATCATATTGATTTCGTCCGTTGTCCCGTCTTTATTCCAATCCTCTGTGTTTATACTGTGCTGGTTGTTTGTCACAAAGTTCCCTGATCCATCATTTTCAAACCAAGTCACTAGATTGCTCGCAAAGGAAACGGCCATTATATCTTGATCCCCATCGGAATCCGCATCCATATTGGTTAGCAAGTCTGCTTGAAAAGGTCCTGATTGAATCGTGTGAGTTGTGAACTCCCCTTCGGCGTTCTGGTGCCATTGAATGGCTCCCGCTTGTTTTTCTCCAGTCACTATGTCCAAATCTTGATCTCCATCAAGATCAACCGCTAGTAATGCGTAAAGATGCTCTGTCGGGATCCTCAGCGTCTCTGATCGTATGCTTTCATCGAATGGGAATTCTCCCGCTCCATATCTTGATACAGAAATAAAGTCCGCATCTCCACTCGAGTCTGTGTCTATGTTGTGTATTAAAAAAGCGCCGCCTAAATGCGTTTGAGTGATGTGGGTTGTGATGGTAATCTGAGACAACACTGACGCAGAAAACAAAAAAGAGCATGCTTGTAAGAGCAGTAGGCGCATAGATTGGGGTTAAGGCTTCTACAAAGAAACAACAATTACGGGATTTCATTGTTTTTACATGAAAAAAGAATTGAAATATAGATTTGTATATCTTTATCCTTCAATTTACAATATGTCAAAATTAGCCCCATATCTTTTGACCATTATCTTAGGTGGTTCTCTTGTTTTCTCCCAAAACGAATTTGAGGTGGCAACGATTGCCTTTTACAATGTCGAAAATGCCTTTGACACTATTGATGACCCCAATACATTAGACGACGATCGTACCCCTACAGGAAAAGATCGATGGACGACGGATGTCTATGCAAAAAAGTTACACAACCTTGCTTTGGTAATTTCGCAGATTGGGAGAAACGTGTCTTCGACAGCACCTGTGATTGTTGGGTTATGTGAAGTCGAAAACCGAAAAGTAATTGATGATTTAGTTCGACACCAAAGTCTTTCTCAAATCGATTATGGCGTTATTCATTATGACTCCCCGGATGAGCGCGGAATTGACGTGGCTTTACTCTACAAAAAAAGCGTATTTATCCCACAGAATTTTAGAACGCACCGATTGGTTCTGTTTAACAAAAAGGGAGAAAGAGACTTTACACGTGATCAGTTGGTCGTCAGTGGGTTTTTGGGTGGTGAGCGTCTTTCCTTGATTGTCAACCATTGGCCTTCTCGAAGTGGTGGTCGAGCGCGAAGTGAGCCCTACCGGTTGCGGGCCGCACAATTAAACCAGCGGATAATAGACTCCATTCAACAGCTCGCCCCCAAGGCGAAAATTATCAGTATGGGAGACTTTAATGATGACCCGACGAATCAAAGTTTTAAATCGATCCTAAACACCACTGGGGAAAAAGAAATGGCGCTGAGAGAGCGGCGGTTGTATAACCCCATGGAAGTCATGCACCAAAACGGGTTGGGAACGAGTGCGTATCGGAACCGGTGGCATATGCTCGACCAAATATATTTTACACCCAATTTACTTGAAATAGTCCCTTTTCGTTGGCGATATTGGAAGGCTGAGATTTTTAGTCCCCCCATGTTGATCCATGCAAAAGGACCCTATAAAGGAACCCCGTTTCGAAGTTTTTCAAATGGGCGGTTTACGGGAGGGTTTAGCGATCATTTCCCGGTTTGTCTTTATCTATTGCGGGAACGTTCTAGTGGTCAAAAAGTGCTCTGAGTTCTGTAGCATCCTCTGGCAATAGTTTTTTTGCCAAAATCAAACTGAGTTGCCGACGGCGTAAAGCCGCATCGTATCGCGCCTTTTCAAGATCCGTTTCAGGTTGAACAGGCGGAACCGCGGTTGGCTTCCCTTTACCATCAACCGCTACAAAAGTATAGATCGCTTCATTGGCTTTTTCTCTCAACTCTGATGACCCTCTCGGCTCAATCCATACATCAATAAAGACTTCTATTGAGGTACTAAAAGAACGCGACACTTTGGCCTCTAAAGTCAATACACTCCCCAAAGGAACGGGTTTGCTAAAATGAACATGGTTTACTGAAGCCGTCACAACAACATTCCCCGCATGTCTTTCGGCAGCAATGCAAGCTGCACGATCCATTCGCGACAAAAGCTCCCCTCCAAAGAGATTGCCCAAGGGATTGGTGTCACTTGGAAGAACCAAATCTGTAAGAACAGTTTTGGACGCAGCAGGTGTTTTAGGATTCATCTATTATCGCTTTAGCATCCACGCATCCGCAATTTCGGTACGCTGTACTAGACGCAGAAAGTCAATCGCTTCAGTACGGTCGGCACGACTGCCCAAAGCAACCATGTGCAGGCCATATGAATTGGGTGCCAGCTTTTGGGCAGTGACAAACCCTTTTCGTTGTAGCTCGTTGAGGTAACGATCGGCATTTGACTCCACCGCAAAGGCACCACCAATGATGTGATATGCTTCTTGAGGTATGGTTTGTATCGATAGTTTTGGCAGCTCACCCAAATCGAAAACAGCTTGTTGCACCTCTTGTTTGGCTTCGTCGCGCAACTGCATTTCTTGGGCAATCTGTTGATCTTGGGTGTAATCGTCATAAGCCATAAAACCTGCATACCCAATCACAACTGCTGCTGCGGCAGCGGCAACATGTCGCAATGGGTTGCTATTTGTACCTGGTGAATCCGATTGATTTTGACTTCTTTCATTGTTAAAATCAATAACCTTTGGGATGCTTTTTAGCAGTTTGGTTCGATCAATTTTTTGTGCCTGAACGGGATATAACCCAAAAGAATCGGCGAGGTGATTGTGGCCTTTTGTCGGAACAAAAACAACATTTTGTTCTTCATTGAAATGCAATTTTCCAATACGATTTAGTTCGATCGTTTTTCCGTCATGGAGCATCGCCTTCCAGCGCACCACCTCTTTGTGAACAAGGCGTACGGCTTGCTCATAGCTCGTTTGCTTCTCAACTGCAATTGTGTTGGCCAATAGGCCATCGTTGGATTGAAGTTGTGCGTTAAACGAAATTCGTTTCGTTGGGGGATAAATGGTTTCGTTATCGGTATCTAGTTCGGCTGGGGCTGGGGTTCCCAAAAACGCACCAAACCCTGGTACGGTTACACAGTCATATCGATATAGTAAGTAGCTGATGTGTTTGGTTAATTGCATGTTCAAAAGTAATAATTTTTTTGTGTTTTTTTAATGGATCTTTCCAAATCCATTAGGATTGTTAATTTAGCAAAAAAACCCCCCATTTCATGAACGATACTTTTGCTTTGTTTTCTTTGCTTTCATACCCTGGTGTAAGTACTCCCGTTGCTCGCCAACTCATTCAGCATTTAGGAAGTGCCGAAGCCGTGCTTCGAGAAAGAGACAAAACCACTAAACCTCCAGATGGTGTTCGGGATTCCCTGTGGAAAAAACTCAAGGCCCCAAACATTCGAAAAAAAGCAGAGAAAGCATGGGCAAAAATCGAAAAGGAAAACGTGTCGTTTATTGACTACCGGCAAGATGACTTCCCTTTACTTCTCAATCATACGCACGATGGCCCCTTACTTTTGTTTTTTCGAGGAAAACCCTTTCCTCGGACGGATAAAATTGTTTCCATTGTCGGAACTCGAAAACCGACCAAAGATGCGCTTGTGTTTACCAAAACCATTGTTGAAAGCATAAAACATGTAAATCCTATTATTGTTTCTGGGCTCGCTGAAGGAATTGATGTTGGTGCGCATCAAGCGGCGCTTGATGTTGGCTTACAAACCTATGCTTGTTTGGCACATGGTGTCAATCAATGTTATCCCGTTTTCCACGACAATACAAAAGCCAAAATCGAAGCGCAAGGTGGTTGTTTGACAGAGTATCCCCTTGACTCGCCCTTACATCCTGGTTATTTTCTTCGTCGCAATCGAATCATTGCAGGTCTTTCACATGCTACGATTGTCGTTGCGTCACGAACAAAAGGCGGAGCGATGGTGACTGGACGTTTGGCTTTTGATTATAATCGAGCGGTGTTTGCCGTTCCAGGAAGTCCGAACTACCCTACACATTTGGGGTGCAATCAACTCATCAAAAAAAATATTGCTCAACTCCTTGATAAGCCATCTGATTTTCTCACTGCAATGGGTTGGGAAGCCTCCACAGCAGTCGCAGAGAACTCTCAGTCTAAACTCTTTCAGCAGCTCAGTCATCAACAAAAAAGTTTGCTAAAACATCTCGACCCCACACCCAAACATCTCGATCTGATTGCCTTGAAAGCGGAATGTCCTGTCGGCGAGGCGGCATCTTTACTTTTTGAGCTCGAGTTGATGGGTTTGGTTCGGCCAGTGGCAGGAAAGCAGTTTAAGCTTGTGTGAGAAAGCCCAAGCGAGAGCGTACCCTTGAGAGGACTTCCTCTGCAATTTCTTGTGCTTTTTGTGCCCCTTGCTGCAAGACCAAATCCATTTGTTGGGGCTCGTCCATGAGCTTGTCAAACTGAGATCTTGCCGGTGCAAACTTTTCGAGTAATGTCTCAAATAGAGCTTGCTTGGCGTGGCCATATCCAAATCCCCCTGATTCATATTGTTGGTGCATTTGTTTGACGGCACTCTGCTGAGCAACCATGCGGTAAAGCGAAAATACAGTGCAGCTTTCTGGATCTTTTGGATCCTCAAGTGGTGTGCTGTCAGTGGCAATCCCCATGACTTGCTTGCGAAGTTGTTTTTCAGGTAAAAAAACGTCGATAATATTGTTTTTTGACTTACTCATTTTGCTACCATCCGTGCCAGGCACATACATATTCGACTCTCTAAATACCGCTTCAGGAAGTACAAAGGTTTCTCCATATTGGGTGTGAAATCGATTGACGACGTCTCGCGTCATTTCAAGGTGTTGTAGCTGATCCTTTCCCACCGGAACTTGATGTGCGTCATATAACAAAATGTCTGCAGCCATCAGCATTGGATAGGTAAATAGCCCCGCGTTGACATCCTCTAGTCGATCGGCTTTGTCTTTAAATGAATGGGCTAAACTCAATCGACTATAAGGAAAAAAGCAGTTGAGATACCACGCTAATTCTGTGACTTGAGGCACGTCTGACTGGCGATAAAATACCGTGTTTTCTGGGTCTAAGCCACATGCGAGCCAAGCGGCGGCCGTTGCGTGGGTGTTTGTTTTGGTTTGGTTGGCATCTTTGATTTGGGTAAGGGCATGAAGGTCTGCGATAAACAAAAAGGAGTCGTCCTTGCTTTGATTTGCCATTTCAATCGCAGGGAGTATCGCCCCGAGAAGATTCCCCAAATGAGGGGTTCCTGTACTTTGAATTCCTGTTAAAATCCGAGCCATTAATACGTGTTTTATCCCTTTACAAAGGTACGCCTTTTGGATTATCTTCAAATCACTACTTTTACTCCCGTGCTACTATTTATAAAGAAAATAATTTATGGTCTTTGGAATGTTTGGTTTTATACCCTTGCAGGAATAGGAGTTGTCTTGTGTTTTCCTTTGCTTCTCATTTTTCTTCAAAGAGAGCAATGGTATCGACACGTCTTTTGGCTAGCCCGCTGGGTTTGGTCGCCAATAATTCTATATGGCATGGGGTTTTGGCCGCGCTTTAGGCAATTTCAAACCCTAGAAAAAGGGAAGAATTATATGTTTGTTGCCAACCACCTCAGTATGATTGATATCATGCTCGTTCTGATGGTGGTTAAAAACCCTTTTGTATTTGTTGGCAAACGCGAACTTGAAAAAATTCCATTGTTTAACTATATCTATCGACGCGCTGCTATTCTTGTCGACCGGGAAAGTGCAAAAAGTAGAAAAAATGTATATCACCGAGCACAAAGAAAATTAGAACTTGGATACAGTGTCTGTATTTATCCAGAGGGGCTTGTTCCTCATCCTGACACCTATTTAGGGCCCTTTAAGAATGGTGCTTTTAGCTTGGCTATTCAATACCAAATGCCCATTATTCCCATCACGCTACCCGACTGTAAAAAACGCTTTCCATTTCAGTTTAGCCACAAATACTGGTCGGGTTCTCCTGGGGTTGTTCGTGCAACTGTTCACCCTCCTATTGAAACCGCAGGATTGACAAGAAACGACGTTTCAGCACTCAAAGAAAAGACCTATCAATTTTTTCGTGAGCAATTGCGAAAAGAGGGCTATTCTTAAGTTATTCTTTCTCCGATTGGGTGTTTCTGATTTTGTCTTCAATCTCTTCTGCAAGTTCGAGATTATCCTCAAACAACTTAATGACCGAATCTCTTCCTTGTCCGAGTTTGGTGTCTCCATAACTAAACCAAGACCCGCTTTTCTGAATGATTTCTTCCTCTACGCCCAAGTCCAATAATTCGCCATTTTTGGAAATTCCTTTTCCATAAAGGATGTCGAATTCGACAGTCTTAAATGGAGGAGCGACCTTGTTTTTGACCACTTTGACACGCGTACGGTTTCCGTTGATACCACCTTGACTGTCTTTGATTTGGGTCGATCGACGGATGTCTAAACGCACAGAGGCATAGAATTTCAAAGCATTCCCTCCCGTAGTCGTTTCTGGATTGCCAAACATCACACCGATTTTCTCACGCAATTGATTGATAAAAATCACGGTAGATTGGGTTTTGCTAATCGAAGCCGTTAGTTTTCGTAGTGCTTGCGACATCAAACGTGCATGCAAACCCATTTTTGAGTCTCCCATTTCCCCCTCAATTTCGCTCTTTGGCGTCAGGGCAGCCACTGAGTCAATCACAACAATATCAACTGCTCCTGAGCGAATTAAATTATCCGCAATTTCAAGAGCTTGTTCCCCGTGATCTGGTTGAGAAACAATTAATTCGTCGATATCGATGCCCAAGCTTTGCGCATAGTGGCGATCAAAGGCATGTTCGGCATCGATAAATGCTGCGATTCCGCCGCTTTTTTGACATTCCGCTATGGCGTGTAGTGTAAGGGTGGTTTTTCCTGATGACTCTGGTCCATAAATTTCAATAACTCTTCCTCTTGGATACCCGCCCACGCCAAGTGCTGCATCCAAACTCAAGGAACCGGAAGAAATGGCTTCTACTTCTTCGAGAGCCTCATCGTTCATCCGCATCACAGTCCCTTTACCGTATGCTTTATCTAACTTGTCTAAGGTAAGTTGTAACGCTTTTAATTTCGCTTCTTTTTCATTTGCCATATTGTGGTTTTTTGAAGTCTCTAAAGTACAATTTTAGACGCAAAAACAAGCTCCCCAAATGCGTTTTTTAAATTTGTACCTTTGCCCGACAAACTTAATCCGTATAGCATGCAACTGTACAACACATTAAGTGCGAAAGAACGCGCCAATCTCATTGACCAAGCAGGCGAAGACCGCCTTACGCTGTCGTTCTACAAATACGCACAAATTGAAAACCCAAAGTTGTTCCGCGATTATCTTTTTATTCACTGTAACAAGCTCAATGTTTTGGGTCGGATTTATGTCGCAACTGAGGGAATAAATGCACAACTTTCCGTCCCAGCAAACCGTTTTGAGGAATTTAAAGCAATGCTAGATAATATTTCATTTTTAGAAAATGTGCGTTTGAACATTGCTGTTGAACAGGACAACAAATCCTTTTTAAAACTAAAAATCAAAGTCCGGGATAAAATTGTGGCAGATGGTCTTGAGGACAGTGAGTTTGATGTTACCCAATGCGGGGTTCACGTTGATGCGCAATCCTTTAATGAGCTCATTTCAAAGCCAGAGACCCTGTTGGTGGATATGCGGAATCATTACGAAAGTGAGATTGGGCATTTTGAAGGCGCCATTACCCCCGATGTTGATACCTTTCGGGATTCTCTCCCACTGATCGAAGAAGATTTGCAGTCATATAAAAAAGACAAAAAAATCGTCATGTATTGTACTGGTGGTATTCGCTGTGAAAAAGCAAGTGCCTACTTCAAATACAGGGGCTTTGAAAATGTATATCAATTAGAAGGCGGTATCATTGAGTATACACGACAAGTAAAAGCACAGGGGTTGGATAATAAATTTCGTGGAAAAAACTTTGTGTTTGACCAGAGAAGGGCCGAGCAAATTTCTGACGAGGTTATTGCTGTCTGTCACCAGTGTGGCACGCCGTGTGATACCCATGTCAACTGTGCTAATGAAGCTTGTCATTTGCTGTTTATTCAATGTACGACTTGTGCAGAGGCACACAATAACTGTTGCTCTGATTCGTGTTCAGATATTGTTCTACTTCCCGAAAACCAACAGAAACGTCTGCGAAAAGGGACAAAGAACAGCAATAAAATCTTTAAAAAAGGAAGGTCTGAAGCCCTTGCTTTTATGAAAAAATAGCACCTAATCTCTATGCTGAATCGAATATTCATTTCACGAAAATCACCCTTATATCTCAGTTTGGTCGCTTTGATAGGAGGTTGTGTTTTGGGAAATGAGAAATTGCAGTTTTCGTCGTTTTCGAATGGGTGGCCACAACATGAAGGCGTAGAGTTTCGTTTTGCTCCCGAAAAAATCAATTCTCCAACAAACTTGTTTTTGTACTTACGAAACAATGATGATTATCCATTTGCCAATATTCACCTGATCACCACTCTCGAAAATCCAATTGGAGAAAAACTGGTTGATACGCTTTCTTACACCATGGCTACACCCGAGGGAGAGTGGCTCGGAGAAGGCCTGTTGGTTCATGAAAGCAAGCTTTGGTTTAAGGAGGCCTACCATTTTCGTGTTGTTGGTGAGCACCGGCTGACAATCAAACCCGCTATGCGGCACAATGATCATGCGGAATCAATCGATGTCCTGAAAGGGATTACAGAAGTGGGGCTTGGTATAGAACGAATTCAAGAAGACCAATGAAAGGAAAGAATGGAACATACCGGCGGAGTGTAAAGATCTTTTGGATCGTGTTTTCAATTGGTGTTTTCTCTTTTGTGAGCATTTTTTTAGCCGCTGGGTTTGGGTTGCTTGGTAAAATGCCTGAATTCCGTCAGTTGGAAAACCCCAAAACAAACTTGGCTACACAGATCTATTCATTCGATAATAAGGTCATTGGGAAGTTTTATTACAATGACAATCGCACTCCTCTGTATTATGAAGAGATTCCCAAGAATCTTATCGACGCTTTGATTGCCACAGAAGACGAACGCTTTTATGATCACTCTGGGATTGACTTGCGGAGTACTTTAAGAGCCGTTGCTTATCTGGGTGAAAAAGGAGGGGCAAGTACGGTTTCTCAACAGTTGGCGCGACAGCTTTTTACAGGTGTTCGCTCTAGAAATACGCTTGATGCCGTGATTCAAAAAATTAAAGAGTGGGTCATTGCTGTACAGCTCGAACGGAGATACGCCAAGAAAGAAATCTTAACGATGTATTTGAATTTGTATGACTTCAATTACAATGCAGACGGATTGCGCTCAGCTGCCAATATTTATTTTTCCAAAGAGCCCTCCGACTTGCTGTTGGAAGAGTCTGCTATGCTGGTTGGAATGCTTAAAAACTCGTCTCTATACAACCCTATTCGGAGACCTGAGCTCGTGATTTCAAGGAGAAATATTGTATTTCAACAAATGCTTCGGAATGAGGTGCTCACCCAAAAAGAGGTTGACTCTTTACAGCAGTTGCCTCTCCAGATTCAGTTTAATCCGCAATCGCATCGAGAGGGTCTTGCAACCTATTTTCGGGCCTACCTCCGTCAATTTATGCTGAATTGGATTCAAGATAACCCCAAGCCAGATGGGGAAAAATACAACTTGTATTTGGATGGTTTGAGAATCTACACCACGCTTGACTCCAAGATGCAAACCTATGCTGAAAACGCTGTGAAAGAGCATATGTCAAACCTACAGGATGCTTTTTTTGAGCAAAACACATCCAAATGGAATCCAACTGCACCTTTTTTAGACCTTACCGAAAAAGAGGTTGAGAGACTGATGGATCAAGCCATGAGACGATCGGAGCGATGGAGGAAAATGAAACTTGCTGGCAAAACGGAAGACGACATCAAAGCGTCTTTTGAACAAGAAACGGCAATGAAAATCTTTAGTTGGAAAGGCGAAATCGATACCGTTATGCGCCCTATTGACTCGATTCGTCACTACAAGCATTTTTTACGGACGGGAATGATGTCGATGGATCCGCAAACCGGTCATGTAAAAGCTTGGGTTGGTGGGATTAATTACAAGCACTTTCAGTTTGACCATGTCTCTCAGGGGAAGCGTCAGATTGGGTCAACGTTTAAACCCTTTGTGTATGCCTCTGCGATTGATCAATTGAAGCTTTCTCCATGTGATTCATTTCCAGATGGGTTTTATTGTGTTGAAGCGAGAAAATTTGGTGCTCATGAAGCTTGGTGCCCAAAAAATTCTGGCGATCGATACACCGGAATGCGAACCTTAAAAAATGCACTGGCAAACTCTGTCAACACCATCAGTGCAAGGTTGATTGATAAAGTCGGGCCTGGACCCATTAGTAAACTTGCTGCAGACTTGGGGATCAGCTCAAAAATCCCAAGTGTCCCTTCCATTGCGTTGGGGACTGCGGATTTGAGTGTATATGAAATGGTTGCTGCTTATGGTGCTTTTGCAAACCAAGGGATTTATGTAAAACCCGTCATGGTTACTCGAATTGAAGACAAAAACGGAACGGTTTTGTTTGAAGCAACACCAGAAACAAGGGATGTACTGAGTGCAGAATCGGCCTATGTTACTGTAAAACTCCTTGAAGGGGTCACCGAATCTGGTTCTGGAATTCGTTTGAGACACCGAGGCGCAGAAGAAAACAATCCCTATTTTGGAACGGTTGTAACTGGATATCCCTATGAGTTTCAAAATCCCATAGCAGGTAAAACCGGAACAACGCAAAATCAAAGTGATGGCTGGTTTATTGGTATGGTGCCAAACCTCGTGACTGGGGTTTGGGTTGGTGGAGAAGATCGGGCAACGCACTTTAACTCCATTGCCTATGGCCAAGGCGCAACGATGGCACTTCCGATATGGGCTTTGTATATGAAAAAATTATATGAAGACCCTCTGTTGGAAATCTCGATAGATTCTTTCCCCGCCCCTAAAAAAGTGAGTATTCCCCTAGATTGTGAATTGCTGGCAAAGCTCCGAAAACAAAATACCGCAAATGATGAGGTCAACTTAAACGATCTCGGGCTTTAATCCCTTTTTTGCCAAATCGCTGTTGTAGTACCGTGAATCACCTGTGACCTCTTTTCCAATCCATGTAGGAAGTTCTAGCTGTTCATCGGCTGTGGATAATTCAACTTCTGCGATAACCAAACCCTGCAGTTTTCCTGAAAAAACATCAACTTCATACAGATGGGATTGATGGGGAATTATATACCGGGTTTTTCGAATGATTTGCCCCAAACATAAATTCAAAAGTTCTGCTGCCTCATTTTCTGGAATTTCTTTCTCCCACTCAAAACGAGTATCTCCCGTTTTATTGGACTTGCCTTTAATCGTCAAAAACGCTTTTGTGTCTATTTTCCGTACGCGAACTGTTCTTGCTGGGTCAAAGGACAAGTAGCCCTGAACGATACTTTTTGAGTTGGTATGGAGCTGCAAACACGCATTGAGATTAGAAACTAAAAATTTACGTTCGATTTCGATCACTTGTTTTCTTTAAAGATAACACATTGTTCTAAAGTTAAAAGATTCCTCGAACTGGAAAAAATCGAAATTTGTCTGAATAAAGATCAAACCCTAAGGTGAATTGATGGCTGTTGAATGGCGCGATTTGAATCTCTTCAAAGCTATGGGAGTAGGTGTAAAAAAATGAAAACCCTCTAAATTTCAATCCTGTCAATAGAGTCAATTGTTTGTGATCTTGGTTGAGATTCTCTCCAGCAAAAAGATTTGCATTTGGCTGTGTGCCAAAGCGATATGATGCCCCAAATGAGAGGATTAAATTGCTGAGAGAGTGGTGTGACTTTATATTCATATCAAAGGATGGAAGGTCTGCATACTCCACCAACTGAATCATCGCAGAGGGTTCAAGAGAAGTGTTGTCATTGAGTTCAAAAAAATGGCCTGCATTAGCAATCCACTTTTTGCCGTTGTCTAGACTAATGTTATCTGAGATGTTCTGTCCTTTAAAAATAAGGTTTCTAACTGTGAAGTGTGTGTAGAATTGATAGCGGATGTAGGTGAGCCCCAAGTCCATGTGGAAGCCGTTGGATTTTGTTTGGTTTCCTTCCACAAGCGGATCCCCAAGGTCTGGAGCAAATTGGGCTTGGTCATGGGTGTTATTCAGTACTCCAGCTGAAAGACCAAATGAAAGTTGATGAATATCTCTGTTTCCAAGAATAAAATTGATGTGGTGGGCATATGTCACTGAGGCGCCAACTTGATTGTGAAATCCATTTCTGTCAGTATATAAAACGGTTCCCAGTCCAGATTTTAAACCAATGCGCCCATGCGCGTTGATGGTTAGTAAACTTGGTGCATTTGCCACGCCTTGCCACTGTGATCGATGCGTCATTCGAGCTTGAACTCCTTCAAGCTGGGCTCCTGCCATTGCTGGGTGAACCAAAAAATAATTATCGGTAAGGTAGTCCGTATAAATGGGAAGCTGAAGTTGTCCGAAACTGATGTAAGTTTGTGCCAGCGCAAAAAACAGCAGCCATTTAGCATAAATAGCGTTTGACGTTATGATTTCTGTTTTTTTTATTATCATTATGGAGTGCAAATAAAAGATAAACATTTAACATTAATTACCTACTTAATCTTCTTTTGGTTTTGTTTTCTGCTTCCGTTACATGGGCTGGCACAGTTAAGCACTAGACATTATATCCCACCTATCCCTGGGGAGTTTTATCGGGGGGAAGTGTTTTATAATTCATCTTTTTTGTATATCTCAACCCCCTATGCAGAGACTCGCTTTACCATTAAGCCGATTGGGCAGTCAGCAAATAATTGGATATCTGGCGTGGTCACAAACACCGATTCCTATAGAATTCGAGTTTCTAATGATGAACTCGGTGCTGATCCAAGTGGCTTTGAAAACGATTTTACTTTCATAGACAAAGGGTTTGAAATTGTAGCGGATCGAGAAATTTATGTTTCCCTTCGTATTAAAGCCAATTATCATGCTGGTGCATTGGTCAGTAAGGGGATTGATGCGCTTGGAAAAGATTTTCTGGTTGGCGGTATGGAGAGACAGGAAGAAGATGATTTTTCCTTTTTCTCTATCATGGCCACCCAAAATAACACTTTGGTTGAGTTTACTGCTGACCCCCAACTTGTTGCTTTAAACACGGACGGCACCCTTCCCCAGAGCATTGTGTTAAACAGAAACGAAAGCTATGTTGCTCTGTTTAATGGGGTCAATTGTGACCGTTTTATTGGTACTCGAATTCAATCGCAAAATGACATTGTTGTAAACACTGGTTCTATTTTGGGGAGTTTCAGTAACGAAATTATCGACTCCCCAAATTTCTTTAACGGAGAAGAAGATTATGGTTATCTAAATGGGAGTGACTTTGGGTTTGATCAACTCATTAGTTTAGACGCTAATATAGATGCCAAAGAATATTTACTTATAAAGGGCGATAATTTTAACAGTGTCGAAAACGCACTTGTCATTGCCAATGAAAATGGAACCCAAATCTATCTCAATGGAGATTCGAACTCTTTCATAAGTCTCGATGCAGGGGAGCATATATTTATTGAGGGAAATCTGTTTGTTCAAAATCCGAATTCAAACATTGACTTTCTACAAATCTCATCTAACAAAAACATTTATGTTTTTCAAGGAACTGGGAAAAAGGGTGAGGCTGAAGGCGAAACTCAAGGTGGACAAAGAGTGCATTTTTACGGAGCGAATCAAGGGATGTTTTTTGTTCCGCCTCTTAGCTGCACAAGTGTTGGTGATGTAGAGAGTATTGCTCGAATCAATGAAGTTGATGCAATTTCAAGCTTCAGTGGTTCTATATTTGTTGTTAGTTCTTTCGGGTCTTCTATTGAGTTAAATGGACAGCTTGTTTCATCATTACAAAATGTAATCTACGAGCCTGGTCCTATCCAGACCTCTTCTTCTGAATATCAAATTCATAGAATAAATGGGCTTTCTGGCGATGTGTCAATTATTGGTTCAGATGAACTTTATGTTTCCTATTACAATGTAAACAACACAGCAACTTCTGGAGCATTTTATTCTGGATTTAATCTTGAGCCCAAAATTTATCCGAGTTTGAGTTTGAACACGCTAGGTAACTGTGTTGATTCCTCTGGGCAAGCAAATGTTGTCTTACAACTTCCAAATGCTGAAAATTACGACTCCTTAAAGTGGCAAAAAGAAAATAGTGGGGGATCCTGGGATTATATTTTTACAGGGAGCTCCACAGACGATCCAGAATATGTCCCAGATGATTTTGGTTCCTATCGCCTCGAGGTGATTATTGACTGTTTATCTCCCAACAATGTTGTGTATTCCGCTAATGTCAATGTGAGCATTTGTCCCAATGATTCGGATAAAGACGGTGTGGTTGACAATATCGACCTGGACAATGACAACGATGGGATATATGACAAAATAGAGTCTTTAGGGGATTTTGAAGTTGATCTTACCGCAACCCCCCCTGAACTTGTAGTTGATAGCACACTTCCATACACCACTCCTGCCTTGTCACAGGTTCTGTCGGTTAGTAATGGAAGCTTTACTCCTTTTAATGATGGTCGCTTTACTTCCTTTCTCCCGCCAAAGCAGTCAATTGATGATGCTATCCGGTTTGAATTGGGGCCTGTCGTTCCAAATTCTCTTCACTTTTCATTTGGGTTTGACAACAATCAAACCGTGCCTCTAGAAGAAAACACCTATTATAATATCGAAAGTATAGATCCCTCTGAGAGCATCACATTACTTGATCCTGATGGTGAAATTGAAATCCTTGTTGATGGAGACTTTGTCGGGGGTTTTACGCAGTACAATAGCTCCAAAATTACATTTCGGTTTAGCAATGCCGCTGTTGGTGCAACGACAAGCTTTCAGTTTTTTGCCTCCCAATCGTCGGGTTTGGTGTTTACTCATCACAATGACTCAACTGTTGATTCTGTTTTTGAAGGGCATATAAAGGTTCTTAATCTCGATTCATTTTCAGACGTGGATAATCTTGCTGATGCATTTGATCTTGATAGTGATGATGATGGTTGTTTTGATGTGGTTGAAGCTGGTTTTTTAGACCCTGACAATGATGGAAGACTTTATCAAGCACCATTGACCATCGATGATATTACAGTCTCTGATCGTGGTTTCGTAATCGGACACGATTACAATTATATGCCGAACGACATTGACAATAATGCCGTTAATGATTTCCAAGAAGCACAAAGCCCTGCTGAGATTTCTCCAAATGGAGATCCGATATCCGTTGAAGTATGTGAAGGAGAGATGGCTACTTTCTATGTGGATACCCCCACGCCTGATGCTATTTTTCAGTGGACAATCAATGGAGTCGCCGAGACTGAAAGCGAAACCTTCATTGGTGTGAATACAAACACCCTTTCCATTAACACGGAATCCGCAGCCTTAGACACATGGCTTGATGGAGCTGAAATACAGGTCTTGGTGTCCAGGCCAACCTATTTATGCCCTGTTGAATCAGTTACTGGGGTTTCTCTTACCATTAATCTAATTCCAGAAGCGCCTGTTCTAGAGCCCATTTATACCTATTGTTTTGAAGACTCTCCAACAGTTGGTGATTTGAAAGGCGACATCAGTGGGTTTGTTGAGGTGTTTCTCTCCGACTCTGGCGGGGTTTCACTTCCTGATGATACGTCTTTGGTTCACGATCAAACCTATTATGTAGAGTCTTTTACGGCTTTTGGATGTGAGAGCTTAACACGAGCAGAAACAGAGGTGTTTATCAGCAACCCCGAGCTGCTTTCCTCTGCATCCGAAATTTGTATTGGCGAAGAGGTCACCTTAAGCGTCAATGGTGTCCCTGCAACTGCACAAGATTTTGCTTTGGCGAATCCCGATTTTGAACTGTTTTTAAAATATAACAGCTCCTCTTACTTTTTGAGGCGTGAAGCGGAGTCTTGGACAGATGCTTATGATCTTATTCAATCTCTAGGCGCTGGTGCTTCGATGTATGTAATCAACTCCAAGGAAGAAGAAAATGCGGTCTACAATGCTCTTAAAGGGCTTGGGATAGCAGGATCTGGTTCAATACATTTTTGGTTGGGTTTACGACAGCAGTCCAGTCTAAACCCGAACAATGCTGTGGATGAAGGTTGGCAATGGCTTGACGGAAGAATGCTAACTAGCGACTTGGCCAATTGGACCAATGGGGAGCCAAATGACTGTTGTAATAGCAATGAGGAAGATGGGGAGGAGGACTATGGCCAATTCGATTATTCAAATCAAATCACCTGGAATGATATGACAAATGAATCCTCGGGTGACGGAGATTCTTGGCCTATTTTTGAGTTCACAGGGACTACTGACGTGGTTTGGGGCAAAATAGATCCTCAAACTGGTCTTGATGTTGTTTTTGATGATGTTGAGACGAGCTCGATTGTTCGATTGCCGACAGAAACCACAACCTATTTTTATGAAGTGACCTCGAATGGGGTGACTTGTCGAGTTGAAACGACTATTGTTGTTCATCCTTTGCCTGAAATGCTCCCCGCTGATGATATGGAGCTCTGTGATGACAGCCTTGATGGTGATGCATACAATGGTCTGGTAAATGGATTTGACTTGCAAGCCCAAGAAGTCGCTATACGCAATGGTGATACGAATCTCGAAGTCTTATACTTTTTAAATGAAACTGACACAGACGATAATCCCATTGACAAAACTCAGGCATTTGTCAATCGCATCAATCCTCATCCGATTTACTATCGAATACGAAACAAAACAACTGGCTGTGTGTCGGGTCAAACTGGCTCCTTTTCCGTGCGAGTGTTACCTATTCCGCCGATAATCGACATTCAGCCTCACTATTTTTGTGACGATCTAGCAAGCGGAAGTGATACAGATAACATCACCACTTTCGATTTGCGACTCAACGATACGCGAATTGAAGCACTTCTTGGTGGCGCTGCTGGACAATACACAATCAGCTATCATACCTCTCCATCTGATGCTGAAGACCCATCTATAAATGGCATTGACTCATACATGATGCCCACAACAGACAATGGCCAAAAAACCATATATGTGCGTGTAATCGACAACTTGACTTCACTGTCCTGTTTGGGTGCCAATAACCGTTTTGATTTGGTGCTAAGCCCTTTACCGTTGATTGAACAACCCGTCATTACCTTTGAGCAATGTGATGAAGCAGATGGTAATTCGGATGGTATTGTTTTGACCAATCTTCGCAGTTTTGAAAGTACAATCTCTGCAAATTTTACCAATGAAGAATTTTCTTATTTCACAGACGCAACACGATCAGCCGAGAGTAAAATTAGTGACCCGACCACATATTACAATACTGACATTGGTGGAAACCCCATTATGAATAGCACCATTTTTGTACAAGTCAACAGTATTTTACCTGAGGGTGTTTATGCGCCCAACGGAAGTTGTGTTCGCAATGCAGAAATAAATATCAGCGTAGCTGTGAGTCAAATCAAAGAAAGCTTTATGCTCAATTTTGATGCGTGTGAGCTTCCTCCCTCAATCACACAGGACGGTAAAACCGTGTTCCCTCCGACTATATTTGATACCCTCACAAGCGAGCTTCTCCGTGAGCACCTTTTATTTTCTATATCAGGTGTTGTCATTCAATACTATCCATCACTGGACGATGCTGCCCGTAAAACAAATCAAATCGATCAGACTTCTGCTTATGAGAATCCAAATCCCATAGCTAGTGGAGGAGGTTGGGTTGATGAAATTTGGGCGAATGTTGAAGTCGTGGAGCTAAATACCATTACGTGTATTGGGTTGAAAAAAGTCGCTAATTTATATATTGAACGACTCCCCACCGCTCATCCTGTTGCTCCTTTTCGAGAATGCGATGATAACGATGATGGGTTTTATCCCTTTGACACTTCGAGAGTATATCAAGAACTAACGCAAGGACAAACCAATATCCGTGTTTCCTATTTTGATACAGATTACAACCTGTTGTCTACTGGTGTACTCCCGAACCCTTACGGCACTAAAGACCAAACAATAATTGCTCGTGTTGAGAACAACCCCTCAAGCAATACTCCTTCTTGCTATGAAGAAACAGAGATTGAGTTTATCGTTGATGACACACCCAACTTTAATCCAATCCCTACTCTGATGCTCTGTGATGATTCTGATGGTATTATAGATGATAAAGCGATTTTTGATACGCAATCTGTCGAAACAGATATTTTAGATGGACAAACCGATATTGTGTTTGCCTATTATGATTCCAACGGAAACGCATTGCCTAGTCCGTTACCTCCTCTTTTTACAACCAGCTCGACCTCCATACGAGTTGAGTTAATCAGCACCATTAACAATAGCTGTGTGAGTGAGGGTTTTGTAGATTTCGAGGTGATTAAAAACCCTTCTTTTAATCTAGAAACGCAAGCTGTACTCTGCTTAAATGAAGGTGCCGTTGATATTGGAATCCGTAACCCTGCCGCTGACTATTCCTTTGTGTGGGAACATATTGATGAGAATAACATGGTGACTGTGGTAGGGACAACCCCGTCTATAAGCGTTTCCAAAGGAGGAAGGTATACCCTAACCGCAACTGGTTTCGGGCCCCTAGCTTGTACAACCTCGAAAAGTGTTGAAGTGCTGACCTCTGAATTGGCCAAACTCAGCGAAAAAGATGTAGTCGTCGGTGGTTTTTCGAGTACAGAAAATACCGTGGAGATTCTCACCGATAATCTAGGTGTGGGGGACTATGAGTACGCTGTCGGAAAACGCAATTTTCAGGACGAGCCTTATTTTACCCAAATAAGACCTGGTATCCAAACGATAAGTGTTCGTGATAAAATAGGCTGTGGCGTTTCTCAAGTGCAAGTCGGAGTCGTGGGGTATTACAAATATTTTTCTCCCAACTACGATGGTATAAATGACACTTGGCAAATTATCGGGCTGAAAACAACGTTTAATAGCCTGTCGAATGTGTACATTTATGATCGGTATGGTCGATTCTTAGCTCAAATCTCTGGACCTGATGAGGCTTGGGATGGAACCTACCAAGGGCAGCCCCTTCCAGCTGATGACTACTGGTTTAGGCTGGAGCTTGAAGATGGGCGCGTATATACTGGTCACTTTAGTTTGATGAGATAAAAACAATATCTTTACAGAAATAGATTTTTATGGCAACATATACTTGTAATCAATGCGACATGGCGGTTAATGCCAGTTGTGCAAAATGCGATACCCCTCTTGAGAACGGAAGCATCACCACCGACGATGGTGCAGAAGTTCAAGTCTCTCAATGTCCAAGTTGTAAAGGAATGATAAAGTCTCCTTTGTGCTGTGGGGAAGATATGAGTTGCACAGTCTAAGTTTGATATCCTTTGGAGAAGAAACGCACACCAACGGTTGTTTTTGGGGAATGGGCAGAGCGTGGTCGTGATGAAGGGATGGCAAAGGGCCATCAGCAAGCCGTTGACCACATGCTTGGCTCGGCTTTAAAGAACCGAAAATCATTTTCCTTTCTGGATGCGGGCTGCGGCAACGGCTGGGTTGTTAGGCAAGTTTCCAAACACCCACAATGTGTGTCTGCGGCTGGCGTAGATGGCGCACAGCAAATGATTAACAAGGCAAAAGCCAACGATTCGAAAAATCACTACACCTGCGCTGATCTCGACGTCTGGAGACCAAACTCTCGTGTAGATGTCGTTCACTCCATGGAAGTAGTTTACTACCTCAAAGATCCTTTTGCTTTTCTGCAAAATGTATGCAACTACTGGATATCCAAGGGAGGGGTGTTGATTTTGGGGTTGGACTTTTATAAAGAAAACACAGATTCCCATTCGTGGCCCGAAGACTGTGGCGTCTCTATTATGCATCTTTATTCTGAAAAATATTGGATTGAGCTATTTCGGAAAGCTGGATTTAAAGATGTTGAGTCAACTCGGTTTGGGATCAAAGAAAATTGGTCGGGTACGCTTATTTTGAAAGGTCAAAAATAAAACCCCACTTTTGAAGATGTGTTAGATATCGTATTTTTATATCGAGTGTCCTTTGTGAAATACGCCAAATCCAAACATAATGACCATATGCCTAGCGACCACAGATCGAGAAATTCAAGAAATCAGAGACTTACAGGAGATAAACTTAAAAGACAACGTTTCTTCAGAGAACCGCTTATCTGACGGTTTTCTTACAGCCAAATATGAGCTTGATTTTTTAAAAGCAATGAATGACTTAACGCCAGCAATTATTGCCAAGCAAAACGGTGTGGTTGTGGGCTATGCCTTGGCTACCGATCAATCATTATTAACACAGCATCCACTATTAAACGATCTCGGCACGCAAATCAACAAAATTCCGTTTGGTGGTAAGTTAATTGGTGATTTTGATTATTTGGTTGTGGGGCAACTTTGTGTGGCAAAAGAGGTTCGGGGTCAGGGTCTTGCACAAAAACTTTATGCTCATTTTAAAACAACTTATCAAGAGCGCTATTCTTTTACGGCAACTGATGTTGATCGTTCTAACTTGGCTTCTCTAAACACACACCTCAAAGTTGGCTTTAAAGTTGTCAGCACACTCCAGTATGGGAATAGCGATTGGCATGTTGTGATTTGGGATTGGAGAACTCATTAATTACGAATTCTCCAATCTAAATTATTAACTATAGTACTAATCTGAGTAGTCAGTACAGTCAGGAATAGTGTCTGTCCAGAGGTTTGACGTCCAAGTTACTTCAGATAACCCCGAATCGAAAACGAATTGAACTTTGTTGTCAGAGACAAATGTAATTGTGTATTTTAAGGTGAATATAAACATCTGATAAGTAACTTCGAACTTATCAGGGCTGTTTTCAAGAATTGTAGCACAACCACTACAATCGCCTATTTGAATCACATCGTACTGTTCGCAAGTACCATCTAGTTCTGTACCAGTAATTGTTAAGTTGTCAGCAGAAAATGAATAATAGTTGATTTCATCCTCGCAATCATTACAGGAATCTGGTGTTTCAACTTGTCTATAAGTATTCCCTTGCAGTTTTTCAAATACGTTTTGAGCTTCTTGGACGGTATCATCGTCGTCTGATGAACAAGACATAATTAATAATGATATGGAGCTAATTACAAATAATTTATTGATTGTTTTCATTTTTAATTTATTAATATTTAAAATTAGTGTTCTAACAATAAATTAAAATTTAAATTCTTAATCAAAAACTATACATTTTATAGCTGTTTGCACTACATAGGCTCTACGTGTGGTTCGGAATCCGAACCACTATAAAAATCAAGGGTTTTAACTAGGGCCCTGGTTCAAATCCCAAAAGGACCACACTATTTCTATAGAAGACATACAGTTAATTTTAAAAAACCTTACTCTAGGAAATGTCTTCTGTCTTTCACTTTTGAAAACTTTTTTAAATTGAAGGATTGACTTTCTCCTTTAGGAATAGACAAAGAGCTCCATTTATCTCCACAAATGATTTTACCAATCATTACTATCTGACCTACATGATATGAATAATGACAAAGTTGTCTATTAATAGACTCGATTACTGTATGACCTTCATTCCTTATGTAACTTATTTTTTCTAAATCTTGAAAACTAAGCCCCTCAAGAGTGTCAGACAAGATGTTCCATCCTTGTTCCCAAATTTCAATCAACTCTTTTTTGGATTCGATTGTGTCATTGAATTCATCCTCTCTATTTCTAAATTCTTTTTCTCCATCAGAATTTAAGAAATCTGTCCATCTTGAGACCATGTTTCCACTAAGATGTTTTACAATTGTATTAATGCTATTTGTCTCAATATTTATTTGAAATGACAATTTAATTTCTGGGACCTGTTCAATTGTTTTTTCACCCAACTCCTTGTAATACCTGAACTGTAATAAAGACGATTTTAAAAACGATGATGACATCGTATAAAGTTAATGTTTTTGGTTCAGATTTAGGTGCGGACACAAAAGTCAAAAAAATAAAATCCTCATAGTCAAGGACTTAGAGGGCTTGTTGGTGGTCCCACCTGTGCTTGAACCAAGTTGTCAAAACCCTTTTATCTTGCTGATTATCAGTGTTTTGTGTAAATATAAAAAATTAACTTGGACTACCAAGTGTTCCAAGTTCAGGTTAAAATGGAACACTTAGTGTTCCAACCTAAAAATCATCAAATTTTAGGTGAATTTTCATACATAACTTGGTTCAAGTACCTGAGGGACCAGAACCAAGTTCGTTTTAAAGTGTTTAACTTAAATTCTCTTAAATTTGATAACATCAATTTTCAAGTGAGAATTATGAAGAGGATATTGATAATCTTAACAACAATATTTTTAATTGGGTGTGAAGAAGAACCTACAAAATACACTTTAACTGTTACAACTAATCCAACTGAAGGTGGAACAATTAATCCTACAAGTGGAGAATACGAAGAAGGAACTGAGGTTACAATTAGAGTTAACACTAACACCAATTATGAGTTTGATAAATGGAGTGGTAGTTGGAGTGGTTCAGAGTCTCCACTAACCCTTACTATGGATAGTGATAAAAATTTAGTTGGAAACTTCAAATTGATTGATACTGATGGGGATGGTGTAACTGATAGTCTTGACCAATGTAATGATACCCCAAGTGGACAAACTGTTGATTCTAACGGTTGTTCTGATTCTCAGAAAGATAGTGATGTTGATGGGGTTAATGATGATGTAGATACATGTCCAGACACTCCGAGTGGAGAAACGGTGGATTCTAATGGGTGTTCAGATTCCCAAATAGATACCGATGGAGATGGAGTCACGGATGATATAGACACTTGTCCTGATACTCCAAGTGGAAGAATCGTTGATGAAAATGGATGTTCTAATCCAATTTATTTAGACTCTAATGGTGTAACCATCAAGTCTTATGATTGGGGTGAAATTGGTGACACTGGAGTAATTAACGGAACTACTTATTTGATTGTAAGTGAAGAGGAATTTAGACAAAAAATTTATGATGGTGAGGATGTTTCAAATGTTTGTACCTCAAAAGTTAGTAACATGAACAACCTATTCAGTAATTCTCAATTCAATGGTGATATTTCAACTTGGGATGTGAGTAACGTTAATTCTATGGAGGGTATGTTTTTTAATTCTCAATTCAACGGAGATATTTCAAATTGGGATGTGAGTAATGTAACTGATATGTCAACAATGTTCAAAAGTGAAAAATTCAATGGTGACATATCCAATTGGGATGTTAGTAATGTTAAAGACATGAGTGATATGTTTAGTGGGTATGGTGATGTTTTTATTAATCATTTTAACGGTGATATCTCAAATTGGGATGTTTCCAATGTTACTGATATGAAGAATATGTTTAGTGAATCAGAATTTAATGGAGATATTTCGAATTGGAATGTGAGTAGTGTAACTAGTATGAGTGGAATGTTTGATTATTCTCAATTCAATGGAGATATTTCGAATTGGGATGTGAGTAACGTTACTTTCATGGAGAGTATGTTTTATGGTTCTCAATTCAATGGAGATATTTCAAATTGGGATGTTAGTAGTGTAACTAGTATGAGTGGAATGTTTGGTAGTTCTCCGTTCAATGGAGATATTTCAAATTGGGATGTGGGTAGTGTAACTAGAATGAGGTATATGTTTAGTCGTTCACAATTCAATGGTGATATTTCGAATTGGAATGTGAGTAATGTTACTGATATGAGTGGAATGTTTGGTAATTCTCAATTCAATGGTGATATTTCGAATTGGGATGTGAGTAACGTTACTTTCATGGAGAGTATGTTTAATGGTTACCAATTCAATGTAGATATTTCAAATTGGGATGTGAGTAGTGTAACTAGTATGAGGTATATGTTTTATGGTTCTCAATATAATGGAGAAATTTCTAATTGGGATGTGAGTAACGTTACTACTATGGAGAGTATGTTTCGTAATTCTCAATTCAATGGAGATATTTCAAATTGGGATGTTTCAAGTGTTACTGTTACGAATCATATGTTTAGACAATCTCAATTCAATGGAGATATTTCGAATTGGGATGTTAGTAGTGTAAGATATATGTGGGGTATGTTTAGTGAAAATTCCGTTTTCAATCAAAATCTTTCATCATGGAATGTTTCTAATGTAACCAATTGTGTTGGTTTCTCAGATAACACTCCACAATGGACACTTCCCAAACCAAACTTTACAAATTGTAATCCCAATTAAAATCTGAATAACTCAAAGTTTAAGGGTAAGTTCCATAAGGTTCTTACCTTTTTTGTTGAAAATCCCTCAAACTTGGAACACCATTTGGAACACCGATGGGGTCAGTAAAAAATAAAACCCTCATAGTCAAGGACTTAGAGGGTTTAAGGGTGGTCCCACCTGGACCTGAACCATTTTGTTAAATTGTTGGTTGTCAGTGTTTTAAAGAAATTGTTTTTGTCCCGTTAACCCACTAAATGGGTCAACTTGACCCACCGGTGGGTTAAGTTTCTTTAAACAAAAAAGGGTAAGAACCTTATGGAACTTACCCTTGATTATTTTAGTTATTCAGATTTTAATTGGGGTTACAATTCGTAAAGTTTGGTTTGGGAAGTGTCCATTGTGGGGTGTTTAAACTAAAACTTTCACATAAAGTTACATTTGAAACATTCCAATTTGATAAATCTTGATTAAAAGTTTGGTTGTCATTAAACATATAAGTCATATCAACTACATTACTCACATCCCAATTAGAAATATCACCGTTAAATTCAGAATCTCTAAACATCTCCATCATATCAGTAACACTACTCACATCCCAATTTGAGATATCTCCATTGAATTGGGAACCAGAAAACATATAAGTCATATCAGTAACATTACTCACATCCCAATTTGAGATATCTCCGTTGAATGGACAACCAAAAAACATTACCTTCATATTAGTAACACTACTCACATCCCAATTTGAGATATCTCCATTGAATTGGGAACCTCTAAACATAAATTTCATATTAGTAACACTACTCACATCCCAATTTGAAATATCTCCATTGAATTGAGAATCATAAAACATCGTACTCATATCAGTAACATTACTCACATCCCAATTTGAAATATTTCCGTTGAATGGAGTTTTATAAAACATCGTACTCATATCAGTAACATTACTCACATCCCAATTTGAAATATCTCCATTGAATTTAGATTCATAGAACATCGTATTCATATCAGTAACATTACTCACATCCCAATTTGAAATATTTCCGTTGAATGGAGTTTTATAAAACATAAAACTCATACTAGTAACACTACTCACATCCCAATTTGAAATATCTCCATTGAATCTACAATTATGAAACATCCCAAACATAATAGTAACACTACTCACATCCCAATTTTAAATATCTCCATTGAATTGAGAATAACGAAACATAATGTTCATATTAGTAACACTACTCACATCCCAATTTGAAATATCTCCATTAAATTGAGAACCTTCAAACATACTATACATATCAGTAACACTACTCACATCCCAATTTGAAATATCTCCATTGAATCTAGAATTTTTAAACATCCCACCCATAATAGTAACACTACTCACATCCCAATTTGAAATATCTCCATTGAATTGAGAATAAAGAAACATATTATTCATATAAGTAACATTACTCACATCCCATGAGGAAATATCTCCATTTACTTCATAAACATTTGTGTAGTCAGTTGTATCTATAAACAAATTATTCATTTTATTAATTTTTGAAGTACAAACAGTAGATATGTCTTCTCCTTCACTAATCATTGACCTAAGTTGTTGTTCACTTACAATTGTATATGTAACCCCATTTATCTTACCACTATCTCCAACCTTCCCCCATTCATAAGATTTGATGGTAACACCATTAGAGTCTAAATAAAGTGGATTTGGAATACACCCAGTTTCATCAACACTTTCTCCTTCAGGAGTGTCTGGACAAGTATCCAAATCATCAGTAACTCCATCACCATCCGTATCTTTTTGGGAATCTGAACACCCATTAGAGTCAACTGTTTCTCCACTCGGAGTGTCTGGACATGTATCTACATCATCACTCACTCCATCTCCATCAGTATCTTTTTGGGAATCTGAACATCCATTAGAATCAACAGTTTGTCCACTAGGAGTGTCATTACACTGGTCAAGACTATCAGTTACCCCATCTCCATCGGAATCCATCAACTTGAAGTTCCCAACTATGTTTTTATCACTATCCATAGTAATTGTTAGTGGAGATTCTGAACCACTCCAACTACCACTCCATTTATCAAACTCATAATTGGTGTTAGTGTTTACTCTAAGTGTTACTTCAGTTCCTTCTTGGTATTCACCACTTGATGGGTTAATCGTTCCACCCTCAGTTGGATTAGATGAAACAGTTAAAGTGTACATAGTAGGGTCTTCTTCACACCCAATAAAAAATATCGTTGTTAAGATTATCAATATCCTCTTCATAATTCTCATTTCAAAATTGATGATTCAAATTTAGGAGAATTTGAGTTAACCCCTAAAACGAACTTGGTTCTGGTCCCTCAGGGACTTGAACCTATTTTATCCCTTCCCTGTAAATATGTAGTTAAAACCATCAAACTTAACCCACCATTTGTCCCACCACATACAAATAGAAGAAAAAAAGAACCCCAACTTATTGAAAATCAACAAGTTGGGGTTAGTGTTGGTGGTCCCACCTGGGCTCGAACCAGGGACCAACTGATTATGAGTCAGCTACTCTAACCAACTGAGCTATAGGACCTGAGTTAAAGTAATTGGTACAAAAATAATCTTTTGGGATGTTCTATGGTACATATATTACACTTTTTCAACCCAACATGATATTAGAATGTTGTGTAAGCATACACTTTAAGAACCTGATCAAATTTGTAGGTTAGATAACGCTTAGCTACCCCTTCCTACTTTTCGAACTCCAGAAGATTTTTGTTTATTGTTTTTGTTGGTCATTTTACTTTTCTCACCTTTTTTATTAGGTGAATTTTTTTGTAATCTATTTCCAAAAAACTTGCTTGACATATATTATTGTTTTAAGTGGCATTAATTTTATTGCTCTGTGGTAGATTTTTCAGAGTCTGAAAGTTCTCGCTGATAGACATATCCTTTTTTAACTTTTCCGTCAGCAATCATTAGATCAACTACTCGACTAACTGATGATGTTGACTCTTCGTCTTTTCCATATGTAACCAATAAACCTGAAGTAACCCAGTTTTCGCTTGGCTTATCGTCATACTTTACATCCGCTGACATAGACCAAACGATTTCCCAATTTGCAATCGGGTTTGCTTCAAGAAACTGTTCCCCTAACTCCAAATGTTGTTTGGGCCCTTCGACCATCATTCCACTTGGTGCATAAAGAACAACATCGTCGTGTTCTAAATTGTATACAGCTTGTAAGTCTTTAGCATTATATGCGTCAAAGTATGCTTTTACAACTTCTGTTGAACTTACATTTCCGCTTGTGATTTCTAAAGTAGTACCGTTATCATTTTCATAGCCGATAACTGTAGGTGTAGATGTTGGTGTTGAGCAACCAACAATAATAAACAATAGTAATCGTTTTATCGTCGTATTGTTTTTCATGACACTAATTTAATAAATAAAACCATAGGCGTATATTCAAAAGATTGTGTGGGCTTTTTGGGTTATTTATATTAGCGTTATGAAGAATTTACTTTTACTAATATTTATAGTTCCTCTTTCATTATACAGTCAGGACACGTCAAAAAAAGAATTGCCATTTGACCCAAATATTCAAGTAATCGAAGCAAAAGCATCTTGTGGTATATGTATGTTTGATATGGATGGTTTCAAATGCGAATTAGCTGTTAAAATAGACGGGGTTAACTATTATATTCATGGAACTGATATCGACCATTACGGAGATGCACACTCGGATGATGGTTTTTGTAATGCGATCAGAGATGCTAAGATTCAAGGACAAATCGTTGACGATAAGTATGTTGTTACTTACTTCGAACTAATTGAAAGATAGACATTTCTTCTTTCTAAAAGCCTTTAGTTGTTAAACCCTCTTTTTGCATAGATTTTGTTAGTTTTGGGTTATGAAAGTTTTTCTGTTTTCCGTTTTGTTTCTTTTACAAATGTGTCAAGATGATAACATTACAACGAGTTCAGATGAGTTAAGTGGTCAATACATCCTTCAAAATGTTAGCTGTTACTGCTTTTTCGAAGATTATGATTTTAGTGTTAATCAATTGTGGTTTTTCCCAAGTAAAAATCTTTTAGTTAGTAAGGGGAATAAATCTAGTGGTGTTTACATATCAAGCCCAAATGAACCCTCAGAATATTATTTAATTGACGACGTGTTAACTTTAACTCAGACCAATAGAGAGTATATGGTCAACTTTAATAAAGATGAAGTTACGCTAACATTTATTGATGACCCTTTAATTGCAGATGATGAAATCACCTACTATTTCAAAAAAGGCGATGCCAAAGGAAATTGCGTTAATCCCGATAATTTAAAGGTAAACACTGCTTGCACAAAAGAATATGACCCTGTTTGTGGGTGTGATGGTTTCACATATTCAAATCCTTGTACGGCTACGAATTATGGTGGTGTAAGTGCTTTTACAAGAGGGGCGTGCTCAAACTAAACTATAGACATCTCTTTTCTTTTGGTTCTACCGCTTCTTAACCTTTTAAATAGTCCGCGATACATATAAACTGAAATGCCCTTGAGTACCTGCAACACTTATCGGGTCTAGGGGCTATCCGGTCGCTTCATAAAGTATCATCGCACTAAGTACCAAATAAGCAAATGCAGGTAAAATGTCTGAAATGTCGTCTTTTACTTTGATTCGAACTCCTATCGCCACCAACATCATCACTCCCAAAAAAGATGAAGAGAGAATCAGGATTGAGTTCCACTCTAAACCAAAAAACAAGCCGGCTCCACCAACGAGCTGACAGCAAGCAATAGTTTTTTGTTTGTTCTCTAAGCCCCACCTTTTAAACTCTTTTTTCATACGCTTTGAAATAAAAGAGTTTATTCCATATGCCACAAAAGAAATGCTTGTAAACAGAACAATGGTTAAAAAATAATCCATCCTAAATCACCCCAAAATGGAATAACGCAACAAAAACCGACATCAGCAAAAACACCAAAGAAGGTAGGCGTTGTAAAAACGGATTTTTGGCTCGTAGATGAGACAGTTGTGCCGCCAACATAAATGCCGCCATGCCAATCGCTGCATAAGGTGTTAAGTCCGCATAGCAAATCCCCGTCAATAATAGCGTTGAAATGGCAATTTTTGATGCGCCCACAAAGTTTCTAAAAACATTCGAAAATCCAAACTGCTCAAACTCCGCAATCACGTTGTGATAGCGAAACACCCAAACAATCAGAACAGAAACCGCAACAACAACTTGAAAGAATAGTGAAATATGTTCCATAACTTTTGATTTGTTTAAAGTTACAAAAACATCTCAACATGATGTTTCAGCGCTTTTAAAAGGATGTGTCGGGGTTTGGTGGTGAATTCTAATGGAGTCAATCGGTGTGTGGATAAATCCATTTTTTGCCAACACTTGTTAAAGTGAAGACAGTCTGCGCTAGATAAATGGTACACTTATTTGATGCGCTCAACAATTTCTGCTACAATTGCCACTCCGATACAAAGTGCAATACTCGCTAAAAAGACTCCTCCGACTCCCATATGGCAAAGATACTGTATTTGGCGTTTTGTTTCCAACCAAAAACCAGCTCTTTTTTCTATTTTTACAGGATTCTAAAACATTGTTTTTATGTCATTTAGTCAAAAACAAAACATTATCTTTTACGTTGCCTTAACACTATCGGCCTTTCAGCTGATCCAATATCTGATGAGCGGCGGGATTTTCTTAACTCTTCTCGCTGGACTGGTGCCGTTTTGGTTATGGTCAACCCGAAAAAAGCTACTCGCAAATGTAGACATGGGAAGTTTTGATCAGGTCTTGTCTTATGTGGTAGTCGTTTATGCTGCTTTTGCTGGGCTTATTGCTGTGTTGGTTTTTGTATTTTGGTTGATGTATGCGAGTATTGACCCCGCACTCATTGAGTCTGCTTTGGCGGATAACCCTGCCATCAACGACCTGAACGAGGAGGAGCTCAAAGCCCTTGATCAAGTAATGGACAATCTACCATCTCTATTGCCAGTGCTTTGGCTGTTTTTAGGCCTTCAATCGTTTTCGTATCTCTATTATGGGATTGGTGTTATTCGAAAAACTTCCAACTAGCTCGCCTCCGTAAAAGCGATGCCTGGCGTGTAGATTTCGATCACGAGTTTTTCAAGTTCTTTTTCAAAGTTCTCAAGATCTTCTGTTACAAGTTCGGTGCGTTTTGTTCTGCCTGTGCCCAACTCAAGAAACATCGTTCCGCTACTCATGTTTTTTACAGAAATTACCCCTGCATAAAACGGACTGTTTGGGTCTTCTTCTGCCCAAAGCATGCTGTAAAACAACACCTGAAACGACTTGCCATAAACAGAGTCAGATAAGCAGTCTGACACCTCACTTGGACGCAGTTCTTTTGTGTTCGTTTGGCCTGTTTTATAATCCAAAATCCGCAAGACCCCATCCTTGCGATCAATGCGGTCAATAACGCCGTGAAATATAATGGGGTGTTCGAAACCTGCATAGGTACGTGTAACTTTGCGGTATTCTTCGAGACCCAACAACTCAATGCTTGATCCCGCCAAAATGTCTTTTTTATCAGCTTCTAAAACACGTTTAATACTATGCGCTGCTGCCGTAAACAACAACAGGTTTTTCCCTGTTCTATGGCTCGATTTACCTAACTCATCTTCAAAGTGTTTCTGAAGGGTTTGCTTGTGGGTGTTTTGCATCTTTTCAATGTTCTGGACGGTCAGTTGTTTCGCAACATAAGGTGTATACAACTCCTCCAGAGTGTTGTGAATAACCGTTCCTAGAGTCTGATAAGCAATCGACTCCTCCAGTTCTTCAGTCTCCGAAATGCGAAGGACATAGTTGTTGTAAAATCGGATTGGATCGGCAATATAGTTCGATAATGCAGTCGCGGACAGTCCCTTCTGAGCCATTTCCTCCAAGCGCTTGAGAAGACTGGGGGTTTTGGGAATTTCAAGCCGTTGTCTGGTCGCCGTATTTAATGTCGCGTTTTGGTTGAAAAATCGCATGTTGTGATTTTCTGGCAACCAGGTTGCCCATTGGCGAACAAAACGGCTCATCTCTCCTCCGCCAAGCCCATCGCCTTGTCCATCATACAGTATATAAACCTTTTTGGCGCGATACATCAATCGATAAAAATGGTATGAAAAAATGGCGTTTTTCTCGTCTCGGGTTGGAAGCCCAAACTGCTTTTTCATGTCATAAGGTATCCATGAGTCATCGATAGACTTTGCGGGTAATATCCCCTCATTGGCTTGTGTGAGAATCACCGTATCAAAGTCCAACAATCGTGTTTCGAGCATTCCCATAATTTGTAACCCTTCTAGTGGCTCGCCTGAGTATGACAATTTATGCGTTCCGATTTGTGAGTTGTATATCGCACGCAATTCGCTGATTTGTTTGATAAAAGGATGTGTCCGCAGCTGAATATCCAGTTGATGAAACAGCGCTAAATACAAATGGATTGACTCCAGTTGTTGGTTGTCATCCGGGTCTGCTGTCGTTAGCAGCAATTGAAGTAATGTACATGTCGATTGAACGGCCTCTATGGGATTGTTCCAAGAGGAAAACAGAAAGCCGAGGTCTTTGAATAGGTTTGTTTTCTTCAGGTAGTTTGCAGTCAAAAACCGTTGGTTTCCAGAAATTATTGATTGGGCAAACTCTTTTGGGTCATCAAGTTCGTTTTTTACGCTGTATGTTCGAACCGATTCATGGGTCAAAATTTGCACGACTGATTTATAGTAAAATCCTTTTGTGGTTTGGTTCATGTGCAAGTCAAATAGAGCCTCGATCAAAACAGAAATGGGTTGCTGTTGCAAGGGCTGCCCCATGGTGATGTTGAGTTTGTTTACCTCGGGTGGTAGGGCGTGAAGAATGGGATTGAGCAGGGATTCGTCGGGCAAAACAACCGCTACGCGTTCCCAGCCAAGATTTGTTGTCGAAAGGTCCTTAAGGATACTCCCCACCTGTTTTGCTTGTGCAATCCGCCCTGAGGTTTCGATAACCTCAATCTCTTTCTGGTTTAAAAACGTGCTGTGAATTCCCAAAAAGGGTTGGTTTTCATAGTAAGGCCAATTTTTGTAACTGCTTAGGTATTGCCCCGATTGTTCTTTTGGGTTTTGCAAAAAATAGGTGTCTGCGTCCCAGTAAATTTTTCCTCGATTTTGCGCCAAAATAGATTGAAATAAAGTCGACTCGCTTTCGGTTAGTGCATTAAACCCACAAATGATAAAGGTGGTCTTTGGCTGGGCTTCTAAAAAAACCTCCAAATTGCGCACCGCTTCACGACAAAGCATTCCTGTTGTTCCATGGCCTTTTTCTAAAAGAGCAGAGGAAAAGAAGTCATACATTTTTGGCAATGCTTTCCAAAAGCCAAGATAACGTCTTACAAAAGCGTTATCATCTGAACCCCATGCTTTAATCTCTTGCATTCCTGCTAGCAGGCCAAACACTTCTTTGCGTTGTAAAAGGTTCCTGTCTATTGCGTCTAAGTCGCCCAGCAAGGTGTCACCCCATCCTAAAAAGGTCATAAAGTCATCCCTTTCTTCGCTGCCAACAACTTGACAATAGCTGTTATATAATACAAACAATTGTTCCATTTTTGGTGGGGACTCAAGTCTAGAGAGGTTGCGAATGAATGAATCAACATCTATAATTTCAGGAGCAATCGTTGGACTCTCAAGCTGAGCGCTAATCGCTTGGGTTAAATGTAGGGCTGATCGCTTGTTGGGCACAATAAAGCACAGTTCCTCCCAGTTGGGGTTGGAAAGAGAACTCACTACTTCATAAAGAAAGCTATTGTTCATGGTAGCATAAAAATAAAAAAACGCAGTGAGTTTTCACTGCGTTTTTTATGTTGTTTAGTTTATAGTTTCTACTATTCCACTGCAAAATCTACTCGGCGGTTTTGCGCACGTCCATCAGCTGTGTTGTTGTCCCCTAGTGGTTGAGACGAGCCGTAACCGACAATGCTTAGCCGATCTGGGCTGATTCCCGCTTGAATAAGATAATCTAAAACTTGACTCGCTCTGAGTTCTGAAAGTGGAAGATTAATCTGGTCGCTTCCTGTAGAGTCCGCATGCCCCTCGATTATGATTTTTGCCGTACTGTTCGCTTCAATTATACGCAATGCTTCGGCTAGTTGCTCTTCAAAAGTGGCATCAATCTCAAATGAATCTGATCCAAAGTTGACGGACAATTCCTCGAGACCTTCAATTGGATACTCTGGGCAACCTGCGTTTGTGGCGGTACCTGGAACATCAGGACAGTTGTCGTCTTTGTCAAAGACCCCGTCGCCATCTCGGTCTGACCATGGGCAACCGTTGTTTTCGACAGGACCAAATTCCTCTGGGCAGTTATCATCATTATCAGCAACGCCGTCTTCATCTGCATCAGGACAACCATCCAAAGCTGGTATTCCTGGCGTTTCTGGACATGAGTCGTATTTGTCAGCAACCGTATCGCCATCCATGTCTGGACAACCTGCCAAAGCTGCTAAGCCTGGAACGTCTGGACAGTCATCTTCGCTATTGCGAACCCCATCTCCATCATCATCTGGACAACCGTTGAGCTCTGGTAGGCCGGGGGTGTTTACACATGCATCTACGTCATCTTTAACGCCGTCTCGATCTGTATCTCCATTGCCAAATGCATAGCTAAACCCAAACAAAAATTGATTCACATAATCGCCACTGGATTCCAGTTTGCCAAACAAGTCACCGGCTTCCCGTGAAAACACTTTTCGGTTTGCTTTCAGTGTGAGTCCAAAACTTTGATCAAACATATAAGTCAGCCCAACGCCTAAGTTCGTGGTCATATAATCATAGTCATTGGTATTCGTATATCCCGCTCCTAGACTTAGGGTGGGGTTTAAATTTCCTGTGTCCAAAAAGGACGTCGATGAAAGCGTAACCCCACCACCAACACTAAAATATAAGTCTGGGTTCTCAGATGGGTTTGATGTAATTCGATCAACTTGGTTAAGAGTGCCTCCAACATGAAATGAAATTCCCTTTCCAAGATATCGAGATATCTCTAAGTAGGATAAGTATTTTGAATAATTGATTTTATTGTCAAGTTGGATTCCGTCATTACCTGTTTGGTATTGTATCCCGCCTCTTTCATAAAACTCAACTGCGTTTGCCCCAAGTGTGATTTGCCAAGGGTTAACAGCTGTTTGTGCTTGCAAGATCAAGGCTTGAGCTCCCAAGATTAGAGTAAATAATATGCGCTTTTTCATTCTTTTCTTTGATTAGTTTCGCTGCAAAATTAGTAAATATGTTGCAATGAGACTTTTTGGTCAACATAAACTATCGTTTTTTGGGTAATTTGATACCCTAATTTCTCGAAAAAAGAAGAGTATTCAAGGAGTTGGTCTTTGTGTTCTGGTCTGGGCTTTCCCGTCTTATAATCTAGGATAGCAACCGCTTTATTTGGAAGCACTACAAAGCAATCTGGTCGCAATGGCGAGCCGTTAGGGCGTAAAAGGGTTCTTTCGTTGTATTGGGCGTTATTGGGGTTAAAAAAGTTCTCCATTTCTGTGTGGTGAACAAGTTCGTCAATTACATTTTGAAGCTGATCGAGCTGGTCTATTCCTATATGCCCTTGACCATGAGCAAATTGTACCGCCTCTTCAACATCTGTTTTTACATAAATACGAGCCATGATTTCATGGAACACATAGCCAAAATCAACCGCGTTGTTTTTGTCTTGGCTTCCAAACGGATTGCTTTTTCGAAATGTGGCATCAACGTTCGGGTTTACAATCCATTTTGCTGTTTTTGTAAGTTGATCTGGGGGTGAGCTGGCTTTGTTTATGGAAAGGTCACCGCTTATGTATTGATGATCTCCCCACTGTGGTAAATCGTTTGTGTTGACAAACTCTACAAATAAATCTGCATACGTATTCGATGATTTTTTCGGGTCGTAACTAACGATATGCAACTCCTTTTCGGGTCGAGTCATGGCAACATAAAGGGTGTTGAGCGCATCCAACGCTTGGGTTTCTCTAGCTGCCTCATAGATCGCTTGATTTTCATCACTGGTTTCTGAAAAGTCTTTGTTCAATCCGACGAGCAGAGAAGAAAAGCCTGCAAATTCACTCTGTGATACATCGAGCCAATGTGTTGAAGGCTGGGCAGAGTAAATTTTTGTTTCGGCAAAAGGAAAAATCACTATTGGAAACTCAAGGCCTTTGGCTTTGTGAATAGTCATCACTTCAACCGCGTTGTTTTTTGAAGTTAACCGGATCGAGCGACGGCCTTTCACTTCTTCCCAGTGTGATAAAAACTCATTGTCGCTACTGGCTTTACTCTTTGTGTATTCTGTGATTTCCTCTAAAAACCCTGAAAGGTATGGGCAAAGGTCTGCTGTCATTCCAAAAGCGTCGATTGTGTATTCTACCGCTTCATAGAGATTCGCTTTAGTGAATCGTTCAAAAGAAAACGCGTGTTTATCGTTGTTGATCTGATCGACGAAATCATTGATCGGTTTTTTTAGTCCTGATCGATCCCAATCATAAGAGTCTTTTTCGTCAGTCCGAAAATAATCTAAAATCCCTTTCCGAGATACTTCATCCGTTGGATTGGATCGCAGTTGGATCCAGCTCAACAATACATTGACCGTTGTGCTTTGGGAAAGGAGTAGCGTTTCTGCAGAGATCACATCGATCTTTTGCTGAGCTAAATATTCGGTAACCAAAACCCCTTGATTGCGTGTGCGTACCAAAACGCAAATTTCGTTGCGCTTGTAGTCACGGCTTTCACAATCGATAATTTGTTGGTGTAGGGCTTCGAGATAATTTGGTTCGCGCTCGTCCAGTGTGTTTCCCTCAATAAATGTAAAAGTCACTGCCCCTCCTGGTTTGTCATTGGTTTCCTGATTCGCTCCCTCTATAAATAAGTTTTGATAGTCTGGCCTTGTTAATTTTGTCGCTGCCTGTTTGAAAAAAGCATTGTTTGTCGTTACAATTGTATCTTGGCTTCTGTAGTTTCTCGGTAATTTAATGACTTCTGGAGAAATGGAAAAAGGCGTATCTCCTTTGGTGAGTTGCATAAACTGCTCGGGGTAACCTCCGCGCCAACGATATATCGATTGTTTGGCATCCCCAACCAAAAGTATCGTGCTGTCTGTAGTTGCCGTGGCATTTTCCAATAGTGGAATGAGATTTTTCCATTGTAAAACCGAAGTGTCCTGAAACTCGTCAATATAAAAGTTTGTGTACTTGACACCAAGGCGTTCGTAAATAAATGGCGTTGGCATCCCGTTTATGGTTTCAAAAATCAAGGGATTAAAACCCCTTAGCAGTCTTCTGTCTTGCTTCTCTTGTAGCTCTTGTGTGGTTTGATAAATCGCATGAAGAGTAGAAAACGGAACGCGCTGTTTTTCGATAAGGTTCAGAAGGGTTTGTTTCTTTTGTTGATGAGCAACCTTATCAATCCATTCATCGATGTCGCTTTGCAAACGACTCAGGGCGTTTTGTTCGTGCTGACTAGCAGATTTTTTTAACAGTTGTTGGTTTTCATTTTGACTCAGCAATCGATTGCTTGGAATCGAGTTTGGGTTTTCAGACTGTCCTTTCTCCAATTGATTGAGAAGTTCTCTGTGGGAAAACGATGCCCCATCAATGTTTAAGCCGATGATCTTGTCATATAAAGATTTTGATTGGTTGTTAATGGCTTCAATCGCATTTGCTTTATGGGTTTGAATTTGTTTTTGTAACTGCAGAAAGTCTGTCCACGTTTTGTTGCTCGTTTTACGAAGCTGCTCATAATGGTTTTCATTATAAACCAGCGATGCGATATTGTTTAGATCATAAGCAATGTCCCACGATCGGTTGTCTTTGGCCTTTTGAATCACAAAATCGGTCAGGATTTTTGTTTGTTGTTTATTTTCTCCTGTTTGTTCTATTAAAAAATCTACGGCTTGTTCTAGAAATTGGTCTGTTTCCAGCATCAATTCAAAGGTAGCGCTCAGCCCCAAGTCTCTTGAAAATGTGCGCACGATTTGATGGGTCAAACTGTCAATGGTCGTAATCGAAAAGTGACCGTAATGCTGAAGAAGGTGGGATAGGGTTTTCGTCGCGCGTTGTTGTATTGTTTGCTTTGTTGTCCCACATAACGCAACAATTTCTAAAAAAAGTTCTGTTGGCTCAAGTAGAATCTGTACTGACGAAAATTCTTCCAACTGCGTCAAAACACGCGTCTTCATTTCTTTCGCCGCTTTGTTTGTGAATGTTATGGCTAAAATTGACTGGTATTTTTCTGGATTGTCTGTCTTTAAAACCGTCAATAAATAATATCGCACAAGGGCATAGGTCTTTCCTGAGCCTGCAGAGGCGTCGTAGATAAGAAAGGATGAGTTCGGTTTTTGTTTCAACGGATTTTGGCCATCTTGTCAATTGCTTAATATTACATAAATTTGCCGTTCATCACAAATAAAAAATTATGTCTTTCGAACTTCCTCAACTTTCATATTCGTATGACTCCTTGGAACCGCACATCGATGCGCGAACCATGGAGATTCACCACACCAAGCATCACGCTGGCTATACTGCCAAACTCAATGCAGCTATTGCTGGCACACCCCTTGAAGGACAGTCTATTGAGGATATCCTTCAAAACCTAGATATGAGCAATGGCGCTGTTCGTAACAATGGTGGTGGATTTTATAATCATTGTCTGTTTTGGAACGTGATGAGCCCCATCCCAAAGGCTCTTTCAGGTGATTTAGCAGACGCGATTCGCAATTCGTTTGGTTCCTTTGATGAGTTTAAAACTGCTTTTAGTGCCGCTGCCGCAACACAATTTGGCTCCGGATGGGCTTGGTTGTGTGTTCATAAGGGTGGGCGTTTAGAGGTTTGCTCAACCGCGAATCAGGACAACCCTCTTATGCCTGGTGTTGCGTGTGATGGGGTGCCGATCCTAGGCCTTGACGTTTGGGAGCACGCCTATTACCTCAACTACCAAAACCGCAGACCCGACTATATAGATGCTTTTTTTAACGTCATTGATTGGGAAGTGGTTGCAAACCATTTTGAGGAAGCCAAGTAAATAATCCAAACGGATGTTGGTAAAATAACAAAGGAGCTTTTCGCTCCTTTTTTTTGTAAAATAAAAAAGGAGGAAAGACTCCTCCTTTTTTGCCCCAAATCTTACCATGAACTTAACCTACTTATGTTATGGCTTTGCTAAAGTACACTATTTTTTTTAAACGAAAGGTTTTTTGAAAAAAATTTATTGTTGGCGAAAAAAAAAGAGCGAAACGCTCCCAAATATATATAAAATAAAAAAGGAGGAAAGACTCCTCCTTTTTTGCCCCAAATCTTACCATGAACTTAACCTACTTATGTTATGGCTTTGCTAAAATACATCTTTTTTGGAAACCTGAACGTTTTTCTAGAAAAAATTTAAATCTTTTTCTCTTTTTTCTAATATGCACGCTGCTTGTTGCCTTCCATAAAATTGATAAACGCCTGATTTGCAACACGATTGCCGCCTGGCGTAGGGTAATTCCCTGTAAAATACCAATCTCCCAAATTTTTAGGACACGCTTGGTGCAGCTTCTCAACATCTTGAAAAATCACGTCAACTTCACTCCGAATCCCATCTTCCTTAACAAGTTCCGCTATTTTTTTGGATAGCTGTTCTGTCGAAAATGCTTCGTATAATGCATTGACAACATTTGTTGCCTCAGCGTCTGGTTTTTTCATTTCCGCTTTAGCCGCCTCATAGACCGTTTCCAACATCGCCTCTTTATCGTTGTCTTTCACCAAGACAAGCATGGCCTGAAAAGCGATGAGGTCTTCGAGTCGCGCCATATCGATTCCATAGCAATCTGGATATCGAATTTGTGGTGCGCTTGAAACCACCACGATCTTTTTTGGAGACAATCTGTCGAGAATTTTTAAGATACTTTTCTTTAGTGTTGTCCCACGAACGATACTGTCGTCGATAACAATCAGGTTGTCTGTCGGTTTTACTGTTTTATAAGTAACGTCATAGACATGGGCAACCAAGTCATCTCGGCTACTGTCCTCAGTAATAAATGTTCGAAGCTTTACATCTTTCAGAATCACTTTTTCCGTTCGAGGGCTACAGTTTAGTATCTTTTCTAGGTCTGCCTCTGTGGGGTTGGTTTTTAATTTTAAGGAGTCTAGTGCTTGTTTTTTTAAATGAGCTTGTACCGTCTCAACAAGTCCATAAAAAGCTGTTTCTGCGGTATTTGGAATGTACGAAAACACCGTGTTTTTAAAATCGTCGTCGATCGCCTTTCGCACTTTTGGGAAAAGATATTTCCCCAATGCTTTTCTTTCATTATAAATCTCTGCATCATTTCCTCTCGAAAAATATATGCGTTCAAAAGAGCATGCTTTTAGGTCTCCAGGTGGTAAAATTTCTTTCATTGAAGTTTTACCACTCTTTTTGATAATAAGAGAATGACCGGGTAAAACCTCTTTGATGTCTTCAAAAGGCACATTAAAAACCGTTTGAATCGCAGGTCGTTCGGATGCAGCAACAACAAATTCGTCATTCTGAAAATAATACGCCGGGCGGATCCCGTTTGGATCACGCATCAAAAATGCATCTCCATGCCCAAGCATCCCACTAATCACATAGCCCCCATCAAAATTTTTGGTGGCTTTTTTCAGGATTTTTGCAACCTTTAGGTTTTCTGCAATGATTGGCGATGCTTCTTGCTTGGAAAATCCTTGTTTTTTGAGTTTTTTGTATTCTTTGGTGACTTCGTCATCTAAAAAGTGCCCTATTTTTTCCATCACCGTGACGGTGTCTGCTTTTACCTTTGGGTGCTGACCAAGGGTGACCAAGTTGTCAAAGAGCTCGTTGACATTAGTCAAATTGAAGTTTCCCGCCAACACAAGGTTTCGATGCATCCAATTGTTTTGGCGCAAAAATGGGTGTACACTGCCAATTCCATTGTTTCCAAATGTACCGTATCGCAGATGGCCCATCATCAATTCCCCCAAATAAGGGTATGCTTGTTTGATTTCAAGGTCGGTCAAGTTGTTTTTTTCCAGTTCTCGAAAAACATCGTTTAGTTCACTGTTTATCGTTGAAAAAATATCTTGAATGGGTTGGTTTTCAGAAGACCGAACACGGCTCATAAAACTGTCTCCGGGGTTCATGTCGAATTTGATGCTCGCAAAGCCCGCACCATCTTGCCCGCGATTGTGCTGCTTCTCAAGCATTAAATACATTTTGTAAATCCCAAAAAATAAACTGCCGTATTTTTCCTGATAATATTGCAGTGGTTTTAATAGCCGAAGAAGTGCTATGCCACATTCGTGTTTAATCGAATCGCTCATTGTGGTAAAAATAAAAAATTTGTTTGCCTTGTTTTGTCTTCATTTTGGTTTTTTATTTCAAGGGGTTTCAAAATGAACGAGTGCCTTTAGCTGCTCAACTCTTTCTGTGATTTGAGATAAGGTTGTGTTTGTAATCGACTTTGTCCCAAAGTCTGTTACACAAAACGAAGCGACAGAAGAGCCATATACCATGGCCGTTTTCATCGTTTCAAAATCAAGCTTTGGCTGGCTGGCCAAAAACCCCGCCAAACCCCCAGCAAAAGAATCTCCTGCTCCTGTTGGGTCAACAACATTATCTAAGATTGCTGCAGGCGCTAAGAACGTTTGATTGTTATGGTACAACAATGCGCCGTGTTCTCCTTTTTTGATAATTACATAGCTCGGGCCCATATCGCTGATTTTCTGTGCTGCTGACAATATATCGGTTGCGTTTGTCATTTGAAATGCCTCCTCGTCATTAATGGCAATGATGTCTGTCTTAGCGACCACCTGTACCAATTCGTCCCAAGTCCTCTCGATCCAGTAGTTCATGGTATCGAGAATAATTGTTGTTTTATCGGTGTTGATTTGGTCAAGAACCGACAGTTGAATGCCTGGGTGCAAATTGCCCAACAAAGCAACCTCCGCATCTTTAAAGTCATCGGGCACTATCGGATTGAAATTGGCAAGGGTGTTTAAGTCCGTAACCAAGGTGTCGCGTCGATTCAGGTTTTTGTGATAACGCCCTTTCCAATAAAAAGTGTCCCCCGAGTTGTCAGTCTCCACCCCTTCCAAATTGATGTTTCTTTTGCTTAGCTCTTTGAGATAGTCTTGGGGAAAGTCTCGCCCTACTATCGAAACAATGGCGCTTTCCACATCAAAAAAAGATGTTGCTAGGGCAATGTATGTCGCAGAGCCAGCTATGATTTTTCCACTTGATCCTGTTGGGGTTTCAACTTCATCAAAAGCCATGGTTCCTACTATTAATACTTTGTTTTCTGCCATTTTCTAATCTTTATTCTGGTATCCGATATCTTCAATGTGACTCTCGGGTTGTTTAGATGCCTTTACTGCCATCTTATCACAGTATTCGTTTTGGGGGTGGTGGTTGTGTCCCTTAATCCATTCCATTCTCACGTTGTGTTTGCGAAAAACTTCCAAAAATTCAATCCAAAGATCTGCGTTTTTTTTGTTTTTGAACCCTTTTTTTTCCCAGTCAAAAACCCATTTTTTATCAACCGCCTCACTGATGTACTTCGAGTCTGTGTACACAACAACGTCAAGAGGTGCTTTTTTAAGTAGTTGTAGGCCTTTGATGACGGCTCTTAGCTCCATTCTGTTGTTGGTTGTGTAAATAAAGCCTTGAGAATAAGTCTTCTGATAAGGTGTCCCCTCCCACTCTAAGATCAGGCCATAGCCCCCGGGCCCTGGATTCCCACTTGCTGCGCCATCAGTGTACAGATTGACTTGTTTACCCACTGGAAGAAGTAGTTTTTCAATTTCTTCCGAGAAGTGTTTGTGTTCAAGTTTATGAATTTTTTGCGCTAGGCTATCCGGGGTCTCTTCTGGGTCAATCGAGGTTTTGGCTTGAAAAATAACCGCTCCTTTGTCATACTGACTGTTGACATAGTGAATACTTATTCCGCTTTCCGTTTCTTTTGCATCAATCACCGCTTGATGAACATGGTGGCCATACATCCCTTTGCCGCCATATTTGGGCAATAAAGCGGGGTGAATATTGATGATCTTGTTGGGAAAGGCGTCAATAATATGAGAGGGTACTTTCCATAAAAAGCCAGCAAGGACAATAAGGTCTGGTAGTTGGGCTTGCAAGTCTTTCAACAAATCTTCTGGATTGTTAAACTGTTCGCGATTAAAAACATGGGTTGGAATGCCCAGTTGTTTGGCTCGTTCTAAAACAAAAGCCGAAGGGTTGTTGGAATAAACCCCCAAGACTTCTACACTGGAATGGGGTAAAAAGTGACGAATAATTTGCTCGGCATTTGATCCCGATCCAGAGGCAAAAATCAAAATTTTATGATGTTTGACCATCGTTGTGAATCGCAATGCAAACTTACGGATTCTCAAATGGGTATAAGAATAGAACTGGGTGTAATTTTACAAGAGCGCTAAGATTTTATTCAGATTGAGCTGTTAGAGCCAAAGTTTTCTTATTTTTGCCCCCAACTAACATTAAAACTTCTTATATGTCTGATATTGCATCACGTGTAAAAGCCATAATCGTAGATAAATTAGGTGTGGATGAAAACGAAGTCGTTTCTGAAGCAAGTTTTACGAACGATTTGGGTGCAGACTCTTTGGATACTGTAGAACTTATCAT
>JAQWIL010000009.1 GCA_029248885.1 Flavobacteriaceae bacterium | reverse complement strand
TTTGTAAACACCAAATTTTGATGCGTTACCTCCACCGATACCGAACAGTATTTTTTTAAATTCTAACCAATAGCAGAAACTATTTTCATCAGTCCCTTGAACATATTGATCAATACTTAAGTCTTTAATTGTATTAAGAGGAAATTTAGAAATAAAGGAAAGTCTGCCAGTTTCCCTTTTGTCGATGTTTTCTTGAGGAAGGTTAAACTCCTTAGATTTTTCACTTAATTTTTTTAGACTCATTTAGTATTATTTTCTTATTGGTACCAACGGTCTCGTATAACCGTCAGTTACAGGTTGAATATACAAAATGTCTCGGTTAAGCACTGACCTTGGCAATTACAGAGTGGATTCGGACGTAGTCGAATCCGCCGTAATTGCGGTTATACATTGTTACCTGCTGGCTTTTATTTCGTTCAAGTTTAAAATGGCAAATCATCGTGTTCTTCTTCTACTTCTTTCGGTGGTTTTGGTAATTTTGTTTTAAAATAAGACTGTAAAAAGAGTCCGACTGTTGTAACAGCATTTACCACAAAATACGTGTATATCGAGTCAGTAATTAAACAATCTTCTTCAGTTTTTCCGTGAAAATCCGTTTTTTCACTCCTCAATTTTTCTATTGACTGACTTATTGATAATAGCGAACTTCCAATTGTTTTTATTTCTACAGGATGATTACTATCTAAAAAATTAAACTCTTTTATAATTATTGTAGTCAGTTTGTATAGAGTTTCCGTTCCTTTTGTTTTACTTTTTATTCTCTCGTCTTTCAGTATTTCCTTTACTATACTTTCCAATGCAGAATTCGCTAAACCTACAGCAAGACTTGGGTCAGATTCGATTTGTTTAAATGCCTTTGTAAAAGTGTCGTATGCCGTTTTAAAGTCAGATTTTAATTCGTTTTTAAATGTTGGAATGGAAGGAATGAAATCAGGCGTGTCAACTCCCATATCTATTGCTACTTTCAATAAATCACTTCCGTTCATTGAATGTAAAGTCCTCAATAAATCAATATCTCCACTTTCTTTTTTTATAATTGGAAAATTCTCCCAATGATTATTCCAATCTTCGTCCACTTCGTGCCATTTGTCAATATACAGACTCACTTCCCTGTAAGTTTTGTATTCCTCCCATATCGCATCGTGAACGGATTTCACAAGTTTCATTTGATATTTAGGTGAAATAAGTTCGTTCATATATCTTTAATTTTTCTTTTGAGTCGGATTTTCAGCTTGCAGGTCGTTGGATTCCATTTCCTAAAGATCGAGGATTTGCATGGCAAATCGTAGAGATTTAGGTCAGCCAAAGGCTGAATGGAATCCAACAACTGAATAAACGTATTGCGTATATCTAACCTTTATTTACGTCGTATATCAAACCTCCCTAATCTGCAAACATGAAATAAAAGCGAAATCAATTTGTTGATCTGGGTAAACGATTTAGGGCGTTTGTGGGTTCAAGATAATCATTTTTGTTGAGTGATAGTTCAACAAAAACTTTTGCAAAAAAGAGAGGATTCATGGATAATCCTTCAAATGAGAAAGTTTGTAATCACTTTTACTATTTAATAAATCAATAAGTTTTTTTAATTCTGATTCTTCATAAGTATGTTGAAACATCTCATCATGACATAATAGAACAATATGTGAATTTGTAAATACTCTATCATCACTCAATCTTTCTTCTATTTCTTTAAAAATATCTTCTGCTGTACCGATTGGTTCTGCAGTGTGTGAGTCATGCATCCATTCTAAATCCCAACCAAAAAGTGCAAATCCGTTTTTACTAAGTAAATCGGCTGCCTCTATTCCGCTACTTATATCATTTCTGCTTCTCCCATTAACACGCCACATATTTCTACCTGGCAATCTTCCTATTTTGTTCGTTAACTTTAATGTATTCATATTTCTTATAAAGTCTTTCAAAACTCCTGCAGGGTTGGAATAATATAACTGGTAATGGTTGTTGGCATGTGAATAACTGTGGTTTCCAATCTCTATATATTCATTTTCTCGATATAATTCTAGGTATTGAGGTTTTGCTAAGGCATGTTCCCCAACTAACATAACTGTAACTGGTAATTTTTCGATCAATATAACATCATCTATTCTCTGACTTCCATTTAATGGACCATCGTCAAAAGTTAAATAAATGTACTTGTAATTATCTTGTTGTAATTTCATGATGTTACTATCAACATTCGTGTTCTTAGAAAAGGTCCAAAAAGAAAATATGATTCCACATGTTAATAGTCCAATTATTATGCTTTTTTTCATTTATTACAATTTAATTGATTAATGTTTAGCTGTTAGATCGCTCCAAAGCATATGCCGTTTTAGCTTGTTTTCTATAAAAGTCGGGTAATCGTCGTAGGTCTTTCATGGATAAAAGAAACGGATTTGGAGTTAATTATGTAACTAAGATATATAAAAATCAAAAACTATCCCTTTTCCTTATAGAGAAGTTTTACCATCCCGTCGGCGAGTCCGACTTTGGGGACATGAATCTGCGATGAGTTGGAGTGTTTCATCCCTATAAGGTATATGCGGGTGGCTTGCTCGATCACGTCCGCACGGTCAGCATTAAAACTATAATTTATCATCATTTGCTTGGGGCTCATCGACTGAAAGGTTTTGTACTTTTCTTTGATAAAATCATAGGACAAAGGCTCTCCAATGCTATTTCCCGAAAGTTTAAACAGAGAGTTAATCGTTCCGCCAGAACCCAACACCGACATTTGTTCATAACCAGAAGTGTGTTTAATAATCCAATGCTTATAGGAATCCCAGACTGTTTTGTCCACCATCTTCTTAAGCAGGCGTACCGTTCCGATCTTAAAGGATTTAGACACCACAATCTGACCTTGGCTATACACGGTCAGCTCGGTACTCCCACCTCCAACATCGACATATAGATAGTTTTGATCTGGTTTTACAATTTTATAAAGGTCAGTAGACGCAATGATTTCAGCTTCACGGTGTCCATCGATAATTTCGATTTTAATTCCCGTTTTTTTGCGAATTTCCGCAGTGACTTGTAAGCCGTTATTTGCCTCACGTAAAGCGGAGGTCGCATAGGCCAAATAGCGATCGACATTATGTATTTTCATCAATAGCTTAAATGCCTTAATGGAGTCAATCATTCGCTTTTTATTCCTCGATGAAATCTCGCCAACCACAAATGAATCCGAACCCAAACGAATAGGCGCACGTATGATCGCATTTTTGGTGAATAAGGGTTCCTCCCCTTTGCGTTCAATGATGTTCATGATCAACAACCGAATGGCATTGGATCCAACATCAATCGCCGCATATTTTTTAACCTTCAAGATTGAGCTTGTTTTTGTAGTGGTTATACAAATCGATTTGCGTTCTGCGCTGTTCTGTGCTTGACTTCTTGTGTATGTTTGGTTCGTTACCGTTCAATAAGCGTGCTTTGACATTGTCAGCCCAAGTAATTGCAAAGGTTTCTAAAAGATCTTGTTTGATGTCAGCATCATAGATCGGACAAGACACCTCTACTCGGTTATCGAGATTACGTGTCATCCAATCTGCCGAAGATATATACACTAAGGGATCGCCATCATTTTCAAAAATCATCAATCGGGTATGTTCTAAAAACTTATCCACCACACTAATCACCTCGATATTTTCGCTCATCCCTTTTATTCCAGGTATCAAGCAGCAAACCCCACGTACAATGAGCTGGATATGTACCCCTGCCCGACTCGCATCGTAGAGCGTTTCGATGATGTTGTAGTTTGTTAGGCTATTCATTTTAAGTTTAATAAGTCCTTTTTTTCCTTGTTGAACATATTTGATTTCCTGATCAATCAAAGAAGTGAAAAAGGAAGCTGTTGATTGTGGGGACACAATAAGGTGTTTGTACTTGTTGATGTGGTAGCTCGCTTCCAAAAACCGAAACACTTTATCAACTTCTTTTAAGATCGATTGATTGGAGGTAAATAAAGTGTAATCCGTGTAAATTATAGCCGTAGACTCATTAAAATTCCCAGTGCTGATAAACCCATAGCGTTTAAGTTTATCGCCCTCAATTCGATGAACAACACAGATTTTAGAGTGTACTTTAAGCCCTGGAAGTCCAAAAACGAGTCTGATCCCTTCTTTTTTCATTTCTTCCGCATAGCTGATGTTGGCTTCTTCATCAAAACGGGCTTGCAACTCTATCTGAACGGTTACTCGCTTGCCATTTCGAGCGGCTTGAATCAAAGCACTCGCTACATTCGACAGTTTGGAAAGACGATAAATGGTAATGGAAATGCTTTTTACATTGGGATCAATAGCTGCCTCACGAAGGAATTTTACCAAATAGGCAAACGAATGATAAGGCGTAAACATCAATCGATCTTTGGTAGCGATTTGGGAAAATATACTTTTGTGCAAGTAAAAATCAACAATTGGCAGTGGGTCTTGTGGTTTGTATTTTAAATCCGACCTACCCAAATCTGGAAATTTAATATAATCTCTACGATTATGGTATCGCCCACCAGCAATGACACTGTCGCGACTATCGATTTCAAGCCGATTTAACAATAACGTTAGCGTATCCTCTGCAATGTCTTGGTCATACACAAAACGTACAGCATCGCCATACGAACGGTCTTTGACGCTTTCTGCAACTTTTTCGACATAGCTTTTGGATAAATCGTCTTCGATATCAAGCTCCGCATCACGACTAAATTTAACCATATGCGCTTCAATTGCTTTACTTTGAAACATATCAAAAATCGTTGACAACTGCGTTCGAATTAGATCGTCAAGCATCATCACATGGGTTTTTCCCTTGGCAGAAGGCAAAACAACAAATCGCTTGAGCGACGACGGTATTTCAATCAAGGCAAATTGTGTGGGATCGAGAAATGGGTGTTTTTCAGCGTCTAGTTCCATGCGAATCGCTAAAAACGCATTGACGTCCTTAATTCTTGAAATCGATTCAATATTGTTCAACATCAAAGTGACCAGTGAAGGTTCGACTTCTTGCGAAAAATAGGTGTTGATAAATGTGCGCTGCTCCTCATTGATCTCGTCTTCTCTAACGATAAAAATGTTCTCTTGCTCTAGGGCAGCGTGCAAGGCGTTTAGGATGTCTAAACTTTCCTTTTGCAAAGCAATGGTTTTGTTTGTAATCTCTTTCAGAATAACTTCCGCAGGTTGGTCTCCAAACACCTTGTTTTTGGCTTCCTCTAGCCGAGCAATTCGCTTGACCGTTGCATAACGCACCTTGTAAAACTCATCCAAATTATTCGAAAAAATGCCAATAAAGCGCAAACGCTCAATCAGTGGAACATTCTCATCTTGCGCCTCTTGCAATACACGCGCATTAAAATCCAACCAGCTAATTTCCCGATTGACGAAACGATTTTGTGACATTTAACGTAGTGTTTTTGGAAGAATAGAAGTGCAGTCACACTGCTGGATATCCGACCATAAAGATACGTCAAAATGAAAAATCACAGCTGTTGCTGTTGGGATATTAGCGTTCGTGTAATTTCCCAAGGATTGTGCAATGTGATTGCAGGCGTTGTTATGGCCAAAAGTCATCATGGTACGGAGGTCATCGGGAAGGGAACGAACAAAACCCAAGGCTTGTTCCCCCATAAAATCATAAAGCTTATCTTCGATTTGAATATTTTCTGTCGATAGCCCCAGTTCAGAAACCATAAGCAAAGCGGTGTCAAAAGCGCGTTTTGCGGGACTACTAAAGACTTGATCGATATGCAGATTGTGTTTGTTGAGTTCTTGACCGACCAAAATCGCATCATGTACCCCTCGATCGGCAAGCGGACGTTCACGGTCTGGCAGGTCAAACTCCCAAGACGATTTGGCATGACGAACCATCACCCAAGTTTTCATGGGGAAAGGCGTGTGATTGTCCAAGAAGAAGTTTCTCGACGATACACCAAACGGTCGTGAAGTCGGTTTGCACGTCCTTGCCAAAACTCTACGGACGAAGGCGTCACAACATAACCACCCCAGTGTGTCGGTCTGGGAATCGGACGGCCTTGATATTGGGTTTCTAGGGCTTCTAACTTGCTTTCAAGAGCAGCTCGATCTTGAATTTTTGTGCTTTGATCAGAGACATGAGCGCCCAGTTGACTACCACGTGGTCTAGAGTTAAAATATTGATCCGAGTCTTTGGCGGATAGCTTGGTGGCGACTCCTTGAATGATTACCTGACGTTCCATACTCTGCCAAAAAAATGACAAGCACACCCGATCATCGTGTGCGATCGATTGCCCTTTGGTGCTGTTGTAATTGGTATAAAACACAAAGCCGTCATCACGTACTTCCTTTAAAAGCACAACACGAGACGCAATCCCACCTTCTGCCAGATGCGTACTCAATGTCATGGCATTGGTCTCTTGTTCCTTTCCATGGGATTGAACCTCAGCAAACCAGTGTCCAAACAAATCGAATGGGTTGGATGGAGTTTCTGACTCCAGCAACTGCCCTTTGGTGTATTGTTTTCGAAAATCAGAGAGATCCATCGTTTGAATTTTGCTGTGAAATTACAAAATCATTAAAACTCTAGCGTATAGCCATCGTATGCTAGCTCGACATTGGGGAAAATTTCAGCTGCTTCGGATTGAAATAATGTCAAATCCTTATAGCGCGACGAATAATGCCCCAATATCAAACGATTGACATTGGCATCCTTGGCAATTTGTGCAGCTTGTTTGGCAGTAGAATGATTGGTCTTTTTGGCCAACTCCTGATTATCATCCAAAAAAGTTGCTTCGTGGTACAAGACATCGATACCTTGTATTTGTTGAGTCATTTCAGGATGATATGCCGTATCGCTACAAAACGCATATGCTTTTGAAGGGTTTGGGTCGTGCGTCAATTGCTCATTCGAAATGGTTTCTCCATCTGCATTGACCACATCTTTACCATGTTTTAGATTTCTCATTTGACTTTGGTCGATTCGAAGTTTTTCCACTGCCTCAGGATTGATTTTGCGTTCTGTTGGTGTTTCTCGAAACAAAAAACCATTGGTATATACGCGGTGTTTCAATGGAATGGTATGGACTTCCATTTCGTCCTCGGAAAACAAACAAACGGGTTCTTTTTCGCTCAGTTCATGAAAATGTAAAGGGTAATTTGTCCATGAATCGGCCAACTTGAGAAGTAGTGTTACCGCTTTTTGGATTCCGACTGGTCCATAGATGTGCAAGGGGGCTTCCCGACCCAAAAGTCGAAAGGTGGATATCAATCCAGGCAGTCCATAAAAGTGATCCCCATGGAGGTGGGAAATAAAAATATGTTTGATGTGTGCGAATTTGACCTTTGCTTTGCGCAATAATACTTGGGTTCCTTCGCCGCAATCAATCAGAAAGTGATGCTTTTTGGTTAACAACAATTGTGCAGTCGGTGCTTTATTGGCATGTGGGGTAGCAGAGTGACACCCAAGGATTGTGAGCTTCATCAAATCCCTAAATCACGTTCAATCTCCTCGATTTCAATCGTATCAAGGGCTTCATGTAAGGTCGGAACAACGTTCAGACCATCTGGTAAAAGCTTGAGTGCTATCGGTCCGGTCACAATGACAAAGGACTTGTCACTCAGCTCCTTATGGTGACTTGCCAGTTCGACAAAATCCTTAATGTGTTTGGACAAAACAGATTTCATCGGGCTTAAATCCACGACGATATTCAGGGAAGAAAAAGATTTGTAATTGCGCTTAATCTCATCACGGGATGGACGTCCAATTGTATCTGAACCTTCATAGGTAATAATGGCGGTCTTATCGTTGATATCAAATCTCATTGTTCAATTTTACTTGCTAAAAGATAAAGAATTGCCATGCGAACTGCAACTCCATTTTCAACTTGATCGAGAATAATTGCATGTTCAGAATCCGCTACGTCAGAGGAGATTTCAACCCCCCGATTGATCGGACCTGGGTGCATGATTAGGAGGTCATTATCGAGCTGTTCCACAAGCTGTTTGGTAATGCCGTACTGCATGGCATACTCGCGGTTTGAAGGAAAAAAACTAGTTCTCATACGTTCAAATTGCACACGTAGTACGTTGGCAACATCGGCCCATTGTAATGCCTTTTGGAGGTTGGTTTCGACAGTTACTCCCAAGGATTCTATATGCTTTGGAATCAGTGTGAGTGGGCCACAGACCATCACCTCAGCACCCAGTTTTTTCAGTGCAAAAATATTTGATAATGCAACTCGAGAATGTAGAATATCTCCGACGATAACCACCTTTTTCCCAGCGATATCTCCCAGCTTTTCCCGAATGGAAAAACAGTCTAAAAGAGCTTGTGTTGGGTGTTCGTGTGCGCCGTCACCAGCATTGACAATACTCGCATCTACGTGTTTGGACAAAAACATAGCCGCACCAGGGTTTGGGTGACGCATCACAACCATATCGACCTTCATGGATAGAATATTGTTGACCGTGTCAATGAGGGACTCCCCTTTTTTGACGGATGAGTTTGAAGCAGAGAAATTAATAACATCGGCTGAGAGTCGTTTTTGGGCTAGCTCAAAGGACAATTTTGTTCGTGTGCTATTTTCAAAAAACAAATTGGCGATGGTAACGTCACGAAGTGATGGTACTTTTTTAATCGGACGATTGATGACTTCTTTAAAGTGGGAGGCCGTTTCAAAAATGAGCTCAATATCGGAAGTGGTTAGATATTTGATCCCCAATAAATGTGAAACGCTCAGTTTACTCATTTGATTTATTTATGAGATAGACAGCGTCCTCTCCATGATTTTCTTCCCAATGCACCAACACTTTTTCGTCAGCAATCGCATCTACTTGTCGACCCAAATAGTCAGGTTGAATCGGTAAATGCCTGGAAAATCGACGGTCGATCAGCGTGAGCAACTCAATCTCTGCAGGGCGACCGTATGAATCGATGGCGGTCAGGGCAGCCCGAACGCTGCGACCTGTGTATAACACATCATCGATGAGGACTACTTTTTTGTTTTCAACGGAAACATCCATCAAGTTTTTGTTTGCAGACAAAACCTTTTCTGTTCGTCTAAAGTCATCTCTGAAAAAAGTGATGTCGAGAAAGCCATTTGCAATGTTATGCAGATGATCTTCTTGCTCTAAAATCGAAAGGAGACGTTTTGCCAAAATCGTACCTCGAGGTTGAACTCCGATAAGGACAGAATTGGAAAAATCTTGGTGGGTTTCGCGTAGCTGACAAGCTAGGCGATTGAGGATGATATGAATTTCTTTTGTATCGAGGAGAAGTCGATTACTCATCCAGTATTATTTGAGCAAAATTAGGAAATTAAAATGAATTAAATCGATTTTGAACAGGGAATACAAATCGGTGTGTACCATTTTGATTTTGGTTGGTTAAAAACATTGATCCACTCCCTTTCCAATATCCTTTGAAAAATTAATTATAAATTAGAGGAATTAAAAACAAATTTGATGGTTAGACCTACTCTTATTATTTTACTTGTTATTACAGTTATTTCTTGTAAAAATCCCAAACCCCAGCCAAAGGCAATGGTTATTGTACATGGCGGCGCTGGTTATGTTTCCACCGATTTGATGATCCCTGGCGAAGAAGAGGGGGTTCGAGATGCAATCAAAAAATCACTCCAAAAAAGCCAACAGCATTTGGCGAGTGGAGGCACGAGCGTAGAAGCAGTGCGGATTGCAATCAATACCTTGGAAGACTCCCCCTACTTTAACGCAGGAAAAGGGTCTGTATTTACTTCTTCAGGAACCAACGAATTGGACGCTTCGATCATGAACGGACTGAACGGGCAAGCAGGCGCAGTCGCTGGGCTCACAAATATCAAAAATCCGATCGATGCTGCGATTGCTGTCATGGAGCATTCTCCCCATGTATTCCTGATTGGGAAAGGAGCCGAGGAATTTGCAATTACCCATGGTATGGATACCGTACCGCAAAGTTATTTCTACAATGAATATCGATATCAAGAACATCTTGAGGGATTGAGTGAAGATAAATCGAAGTTTGGTACTGTTGGTGCTGTAGCGATTGATCACAATGGGAATATAGCTGCTGGAACTTCCACTGGTGGAATGAATAATAAGCGTTTTGGGCGTGTAGGTGATGTTCCAGTAATCGGAGCAGGAACTTACGCAGAAAACGGAATTGGGGGCTTGTCTGCAACTGGTCATGGGGAGTATTTTATTCGCAATGTAGCCACCTACGACATTGCGGCACAAGTCAAATATGGTGATGCAACTCTTGACGAAGCGGGATATAACACCTTGATGAAGAAACTGAAAAGTCAGGGTGGTGACGGAGGTGTCATTGGGCTTGATAGCCAAGGTGGTGTTGTCATCCACTGTAATACCGTAGCCATGCCACGCGGCTATATCAATGATGAAGGGGAAACTGTCGTAATGATTGACATCAACTAGGTCTATACGCCCACTTGCTCAGTGAATTTTGAGGATAAGCGCTTGTATAATCCGTCATTAAGTCGCTCACGTATAGTTGAAAATGCTTCGAGTGTTTCATCGATATCTTCCATCGTGTGTGAAGCAGTCGGTATCAATCGTAGCAAAATCAATCCCTTAGGAATTACTGGATAAACAACGATTGAGCAGAAAATTCCAAAGTTTTCTCTCAGATCTTTGACCAACACCATGGCTTCAGGCACACTCCCTTTGAGGTAAACTGGGGTAACGCAACTTTGGGTAGATCCCAAATCAAAACCACGCTCACGAAGACCCGTTTGTAGTGCGTGTACATTTTTCCAAAGGTTTGCTTTGAGTTCAGGCATAGAACGCAACATATCCAATCTCTTTAACGCCCCTTTGACAAGCACCATTTGCAGTGATTTTGCAAACATTTGTGAACGCATATTGTATTTGAGGTAATCAATAATGTCTTTATCTGCTGCGATAAATGCACCTGTACTTGCCATTGACTTAGCAAATGTGGCAAAATAGACATCGATATCATCTTGAATGCCTTGCTCCTCCCCTGCGCCAGCACCAGTAGCTCCAAGCGTACCAAAACCATGTGCGTCATCGACAAGCAAGCGGAAATTGAATTTTTCTTTTAGGGCAACAATTTCACGCAAACGACCTTGCTCTCCACGCATTCCAAAAACCCCCTCAGAAATGACAAGAATACCACCGCCAGTTTCCACAACAACTTTGGTCGCACGAATCAAGTTTTTCTCTAAGCTTTCAATGTTGTTGTGCTGAAAGGTAAATCGTTTTCCCAAATGAAGTCTCACTCCATCGACTATACACGCATGCGCATCGACATCATAAACAATGACATCATTTTTGGATACTAGGGAATCGATTGTTGAAAGTATCCCCTGATATCCAAAGTTGAGAAGATATGCAGCTTCTTTATTGACAAAAGCGGCTAATTCTTCTTGCAATTGCTCGTGTGCACTGGTATGTCCAGACATCAGGCGTGCACCCATGGGGTATGCAGAACCATAATCTTCTGCTGCATCAGCATCAACTTTCCTGACCTCAGGATGGTTAGCCAATCCGAGATAATCGTTAACACTCCAGGTAATGACTTCCTTGCCTTGAAAATACATGCGATTTCCAATAGGCCCTTCTAGCTTAGGGAATGCAAAATAACCCTCTGCGAGTGAAGCCCACTTCCCAAGGGGGCCTCTGTCTGTACGCATTCTGTCAAAAATATCGTTGCTCATTGTTTTTTGTTTTTTGTTCAAATTGTGGTTAAACTATTTGATATATTCAATTGCCTTTTCATCTTGCAAGTGGTTTGCATCGAAAAACCCTTGTTCTTTCATCCATTGATCACTGTAGATCTTACTCATATAGCGAGATCCATGATCGCAAAAGATTACAACCACTACACTGTCTTTATCAAAAAATTGGTTTTGTTGATTTAACTGCCGAATAGCTTGAAGTGCCGCGCCTGAAGTGTATCCAACAAAAAGACCTTCTTTCTTGGTAATTTCTCTAGCAGAATGAGCACTTTCCTCATCGGTCACTTTTTCAAAATGATCAATATATTCGAAATGGGTCGTTGAAGGGATCAGATTTTTACCCAGACCTTCAATTCGGTAAGGATAGATTTCATTTTCATCAAACTCAGACGTTTCATGAAACTTCTTCAAAACCGATCCATAGGCATCAACTCCAATGATTTTGACCTTCTCATTTTTGGACTTTAAATATCGTCCAATACCTGAAATCGTACCTCCTGTCCCACTTGCTGCGACCAAATGAGTTACCTGACCTGAGGTTTGTTTCCATATTTCAGGGCCAGTTGTGCGGAAATGTGCATCCGTATTGAGTTCATTAAAATATTGATTGATATAAACAGAACCCTTTATCTCGTTGTGCAATCGCTTAGCGACTTGGTAATAAGAACGCGGATCATCAGCTTTTACATGGCCAGGGCATACATAGACGGTAGCTCCCATAGCACGAAGCATGTCAATTTTATCGGGGGAGGATTTCGAGGAAACCGCCAAAACACATTGGTATCCCTTAATTATACTGGCCATAGCAATACTAAAACCGGTGTTTCCTGACGTCGTCTCAATAACAGTATTTCCAGGCTTGAGAATGCCTTTATGCTCTGCTTCTGCAATGATATGCAGTGCAATGCGATCCTTGTTAGAGTGGCCTGGATTGGTAAACTCAGCTTTCGCGTAATAGCTGCCTTGAAACCCTTTTACAGTTTCATTTAGCCTGATAAGTGGGGTATTACCAACCAAGTCCAGTACACTGTCGTGTGCCTCTATCGTTTTTTTAGTCATAAATAACAAGCCATGGGCTTATTGATTCGCCTCAAATTTACAGAAATTTAATGGTTTTAGGAAAAAACAGATTTGAGAAAAATGATTGTTTAAAGAAGGTAAAACAAAAATTAAACAAACAGAGATCAAAGGAGTGCCAAATTTGCATGGAGTTTAATTATATTCGTAAAAAAATTGCAATGTTCACTTCTGAACTCTATCAAAAACTTAAAGATCGCCTGGATGCGTTAAGGAGGTCTCTTTGACGTGGACTCGCTAACTATCGATGTTCAAAACAAAGAGGAAAAAACCTTAGCTCCTGATTTTTGGGACGACACCTCAGCTGCTGAAGCTTATATTCGAGCTCTTCAGCCCAAAAAACAATGGCTATCCGATATCAATCAGTTAACCTCCAAAATCGACGATCTCTCTGTGCTCGTTGAATTCTCAAAAAGTGGAGATGATGTGACTGAAGAGCTTAACACCCTATTCGCTGAGGCGACAAGCTTTATTGAAGAACTCGAGTTTAAAAATATGCTTTCAGAAGAAGGGGATTCGTTCTCTGCTGTACTGCAAATCACTGCGGGAGCAGGTGGAACAGAAAGCTGTGATTGGGCTTCAATGCTAATGAGAATGTATATGATGTGGGCAGAAAAGAAAGGGTATAAGGTTCGAGAGCTCAATATGCAAGAAGGTGATGTAGCTGGCATCAAAACCGTTACGCTTGAATGCAAAGGAGATTATGCCTTTGGTTGGCTAAAAGGAGAAAATGGTGTCCACCGATTGGTGAGGATTTCACCATTTGACAGCAACGCAAAAAGACACACCAGTTTCGCATCTGTTTATGTTTACCCACTTGTTGATGATACGATAAAAATTGACATCAACCCTGCTGATATTCAAATCACAACTTCCCGATCAAGTGGTGCAGGAGGACAACACGTGAATAAAGTTGAAACCAAAGTTCAATTGACCCATAAACCGACTGGAATTCAAATCAGTTGTTCGGAAACACGATCGCAGCACGAAAACAGAGAAAGAGCCTTGCAAATGTTACGCTCCCAACTCTATGAGATTGAGCTTCAAAACAAAAGAAAAACGAGAGATGCGATCGAAGCCAATAAAATGAAAATCGAATGGGGATCCCAAATTCGAAACTACGTAATGCAGCCCTACAAAATGATAAAAGACGTAAGAAGCGGACACGAATCAAGCGATATCAGCTCCGTTTTAGATGGGGGACTAGATCCTTTTCTCAAATCTTACTTAATGATCAATCAAGAATCTAATACTAACGAACTAGAATGATGAATACAATTGTTTTTGACCTCGGTGGCGTTCTAATTGACTGGAACCCTGAATATGTTTTTCTCAAAGAATTTCGCGGTAATCGCGAAAAAATGAATTGGTTTTTTGAGAATATTTGTACCTCGGCATGGAATGAACAACAAGATGCTGGGCACAGCTTAGAGCAAGCAACCCTTGAACGAATTGCACGTTTTCCAGAGCATGAGCGCCTGATTCGGATTTATTATGGAGAATGGGAACAGATGCTTGGTTATGAGCTTACTGGGACAGTCGAAATTTTAAAAAAATTACATCAATCCCCTGACTATACAATTTACGCATTGACCAACTGGAGCGGAGAAACCTTCCCTGTTGCGCTGCAAAAATTTTCTTTTTTGTCATGGTTTGAGGGTATTATTGTCTCAGGCGATGAAAAACTCGTGAAACCAGATCCTGAAATCTATAAACTATTGTTAGGCAGATATGATTTAGACGCAAAAAATTGTGTATTTATCGATGATCGAGCTGATAATGTCCAAGCGGCTGTCGATTTGGGATTTAAAGGAATTCAATTTTCAAACGACCGCCAACTTCGAAGAGAACTACTAGAACTAAATATCAAAATATAATGATAAGAAACACAGCTTTACTTTTTATTCTTTCTCTATTTACCCTCACAAGCTTTGGCCAAGCTCCTCAAATTGTTTTAAGTGGGACCATAACTGATGCAGAGAACAGTGAACCACTACCATATGCCACTATATCCGTTTATAATCGCAATGGGGATTTAGCTGATGGAGGAATCACTGACGAAAATGGAATTTTCAAACTCAATGTATCTCCAAATGACTATTCATTAAACTTTGAGTATATCGGATTTGAAAGTATAACAACAGATATAAAGCGATATACAAACAGCACCAACATCGGAACCATTCAGCTTGTTTCATCTGCTGAGTCACTGGAAGGAGTCGATGTGGTAGGACAAAGTGCAGAAGTTGAAATTCGTTTGGATAAGCGTGTTTACAATGTTGCCAAAAACAATCTTATTCGAGGGGGAACAGTGTCTGATGTGTTGGAAAATGTACCCTCTGTTTCAGTTGATATTGATGGGAATATCGAACTTCGAGGCAACAACAACATACGAATCCTAGTTGATGGCAAACCGTCGGGGCTAATTGGACTCGGGGGTATTGATGCACTGACAAGACTACCTGCAGAGTCAATCGAGAAAGTTGAAGTAATTACCTCACCTTCTGCTCGTTACCAGGCCGAAGGCACCACTGGGATTATCAATATCATTCTAGCCAAACGGTTTTTAAAAGGACTCAATGGGGTATTCAACCTTTCCGCTGGGAAAAACGACACCTACAGCGGATCCGCCAACTTAAATTATCGAAAAGGGAAGTTTAACTTCTTTACCAATTCGGGATATAGTGACCGCACAAATAAAGGACGGGCTTTACAAGACAACGTATATACAAACCCTCTTGAATCGGTAGATCGTTATGTTGAGGAACGTCTTTTCGATCGCAGAAGACAAGGGTTTAATGTCAATATGGGATTGGATTATCAAATGGCCGAAAAGACTTCATTAACCCTTAGCTACCTCACGAACGAACGAGATGGAGATGACAGGACAGTAAATAAGCAGTCACAATATCAAACGGATGGGATTTTGGTAACAAATCGTTATGAAAATGAAATTGACCGAGAGGATAGCAATCAGTTTAGTGTAGATTTTGAACATAAATTCAACAAACAAGGACACCAGTTGACGGCAACTTTACAAACAGAAAATAATGACGAATCGGAAACTTCTGATATCAATTCATTTTTCGAAAATGGTCAACCCTCAGACGATAGTGAAATCAATACTACGTTAGAAAGTCAAGAGCGAAATCTGGCACAAATCGATTATGTATATCCCATCGATAAAAACACGCAATTTGAGGCGGGTTATCGAGGAACAGATAGCAAAAGAATAATCGATTTTGAGGTTGTGATTATTGATGAAAATGACATCGCAACTACCGATGAAAACCTTTCGAATGTTCTCGATTTTGAACAAGAAGTTCATGCGCTATATACCCAATACGGAAAAAAATTGAACGCTTTCTCATTCCTTGCTGGATTGCGCTTCGAAAATACAAGGATATTTGTTGAACAACTCGATTCCAACACGCCTGTCAACAACGATAGCTATAGTGGATACTTCCCTACGCTCAACTTAGGTTACGAGATCAGTCCTACCGCAAGCATCACATTAGGGTATAACCGAAGAATCTCACGACCAAGAGCGCGGATGCTTAACCCTTTTCAATCAAGATCGAGCAAAACCAGTTATTTTCAAGGAAACCCAGAACTTGATCCGAGTTACTCAAACGGCATTGATATTGGCTATTTAAAGCAGTTTAAAAAAGTTACTTTAAATACTTCTGTCTACTATCGCAAGTCAACGGATGCCATTAGCCGAGTTGCTGTTGTAACCGATGAAACCGTTTTTGTCAATGATATCGAAACTCCTGTCATCCGTCGCTTGCCAATTAATTTGGGTACAGTGGAACAATTTGGCGTTGAATTCAACACCTCTTTGCGTTTGATTAAAGGGATGCGCACCAATGCAAGTGTTAATTTTTACAGACGAGTAGAGGAAGGAAATTATCAAGCTATGTCCTATGATATAGACAACACAAGCTGGTCAGGAAATTTAAGTAACTCTTATCTCTTGCCATTCGCTATTCAGTCTCAATTCTCAGTGCGTTACCGAGGTCCAAGCGAATCCTCATTTGGCATAAGCAAAGGGTTTTTATACACGGATCTCGCTTTGAGCAAAGATATCTTCAATGATAATGCTACGCTAAACTTACGATTTAGCGATTTGTTTAATACGGCCAAATATGACTACCAAACGACCACACCAGTTGCAGTTACAGATGGGATTTATCAAAGGCGTGAACCCACATATACGCTAACCTTTACATACCGATTTAGACAAGATAAAAAAAGGCAAAGTGGCCGTAGAGGTTCTTACGAAGGAGGAGATTCTGGAGGTTTTGAATTTTAAGCTATTCCTGTTGTTTCGCTTTTCTCTTCTCTTTAAACCACTCAATCAGGTTACCACTTAACCAATAGGGAATCACAAAGCCAATGAGGAAAATCATAAGCCAGAATCCCGTGGTAAGTATGGTTAGAAAAAGAATAAATCCAAGATATTGTTCAAACGTAAACATAGATGTCTATTGATGTTGCAAATTTATTTAGAAAGTTTGAGGCACACAAGAAAGGTTGATAAAATCCGCATTTGATTTTTCTTACCTTTGCACAAAGATATATTTCCATGTCATTCCGAGCCGAAAAAGACACCTTAGGAGTTGTAAATGTACCCGCAGACAAGTATTGGGGTGCCCAGACAGAGCGTTCAAGAAACAACTTTAAAATTGGCGATCCTGGGTCGATGCCGATTGAACTGATTTATGGCTTTGCCATTCTTAAAAAGGCAGCTGCCTATACCAATGCTGAGCTCGGTGAATTGGAAGACAGCAAAAGAGACCTCATTGGCCAGGTCTGCGATGAAATCTTGGAAGGTAAGCACGACGATCAGTTTCCACTCGTGATTTGGCAAACGGGTTCTGGAACACAGTCTAATATGAATGTCAATGAAGTCATAGCCAATCGCGGTCATGTATTGGCGGGTCAAGTTTTGGGCGAAGGTGAGAAAACATTGCACCCAAACGATGATGTTAACAAATCGCAATCCTCCAACGACACCTTCCCGACTGGAATGCATATTGCAGCGTATAAACGAATCGTTGAAAACACACTCCCTGCATTGCGTCAGCTCAAAAAAACGCTTGCTCAAAAGTCGAATGCATTTACAGATGTGATTAAAATTGGGCGAACACATATGATGGACGCTACCCCATTGAGCTTGGGGCAGGAATTTTCTGGTTATGTAGCACAAATTGAATATGGGATCAAAGCCATTGAAAACAGCTTAGCGCATCTCGCCGAATTGGCATTGGGTGGTACGGCAGTTGGTACAGGAATCAATACCCCTGCTGGCTATGCAGAGCGTGTTGCCGCCTATATTGCAGAGTTTACAGGGCATCCATTTGTAACAGCACCCAACAAGTTTGAGGCGCTAGCAAGCCATGATGCTTTTGTGGAAACGCACGGTGCTTTACGTCAAGTTGCCGTGTCACTTCATAAAATCGCACATGATATTCGAGTCATGTCAAGTGGTCCACGATCAGGGATTGGAGAGTTGTCGATACCTGCAAACGAGCCAGGGAGCTCGATCATGCCAGGAAAGGTGAACCCGACACAATGTGAAGCCCTAACCATGGTTTGTGCCCAAGTCATCGGAAACGATGTATCTGTTGCGTTTGGAGGTGCACAAGGCCACTTTGAACTCAATGTGTTTAAACCCCTTATGGCCAACAATCTTTTGCAATCAGCTCGCTTACTTGCCGATGCAGTCACAAGCTTTGATATACATTGTGCACAGGGCATCGAACCCAATACAAATGTCATTCAAAAACTTGTTGACAACTCCCTGATGTTGGTGACCGCACTCAATACAAAAATTGGATACTACAAAGCCGCTGAAATCGCTCAAAAGGCACATGAGGAAAACACAACACTACGCGATGCTGCCATATCGACTGGATATGTAACTGGAGAAGAATTTGATCAATGGGTTCGTCCCGAAGACATGATTGGGCGTTAGACCCTCCCTTTTAGCGCATTAAACGCCCAGCCAACTGCAATAAAGCCGGTGCCTGTCAAGCTAAATCCAAAAGAATATTCAGGGTACTTAAACGCACCCAACAAGATAATACCGATGCCGATCACTGTAAGAATGAGTGAAGCAATCCCGAAAATCACATTTTTATTAAACTTCATCAAAAGTCGATTGTTTGAAGGGTTTGGTTACGAAGAATTTTTCCGTTAATACGCACGAACTGCGAAAGTACGAAATAATCTTTTGGCTTCTCGTATCGAGTCAGCGTATCGAGTTTTGAAATTATCTTTGCAACTTGATTTGGCATTTGACCTTCAAACACGATAGACAAAGACTGTCCCAATTGTTTATCGGCTTTTCCAAAGACAAAAAACGGAACTGAAATAACCGCTGAAAGTGCTTTCTCAATCTGTTCAGGATGCAGTTTGATTCCGCCTGAATTAATTACATAATCGCTCCTACCCTTCCATATAAACTGGGTGGAGGATATCAAATCCACACAGTCTGTCGTTACAAGCTTTTCGATGCCAATATGAGGCGCATGAACAACCAAAGCATCTCCTTTCATGGAAAATGTCACATCACCAACCGCCGTATACTGTCTTTCCCCTTTACTCAGGTTTTGAAGGGCAACATGACTATAGGTCTCTGTCATTCCATAGGTAGAAAAAATACGACTGGTATGCCCCTTTACCGCAGCTCTCAGAGAATCGTCGACAGGGGCTCCTCCGACAATGATTTGCTTAAATTGATCAATATGGTTGAGAGAATTGCGCAACTGATGTGGTGTCATTGCAGTAAAATCATAGGTTTTGGAGACCCGGAACGTTGCGGTTGGCTCGATAGTATCGATCCATAATCCAGCCAATAAAGCCCGAATGAGCATCATCTTCCCCGCGATATGCCGAACAGGCAAACAGAAAAGAGCTTGTTGTGATGGTTGCAGATTGAATGCTTTTACTGTCGTCATCGCCGAAGCAGACAACATGGCTTTTGGAGCTAAAATTTGAGTGGGTACACCAGTAGATCCACTGGTTTGTAGCTTGATATCAGGTTTGTCAGACAGCCAATCCATAACGAACCGACCCAATTCACTCAGGTATTCCTGCTTTGCGTTACTGAGCTCATGTGCATACGACAACAGATGGTCACGGTCATAGGATACCCCATTGAGACGAAAATCAGAATGCATTAGGAGGGATTTGAAACAGAACCCGTTAATTTTGATTTCCAAGCACTCCACTTGTATTTTTTGCTGAGGATAAATCCAACCAATGAATATATGATCACAGGAAGGACAATATATTCTGCCAATACAGGGTCTGAAACATCTTTGTAAAGCGAGTTTGTTTGAAAAGCAGTCCAATCAGAAGTCACCAACAAAGCGATGACTAAATTATTGGCAGCGTGGAAACCGATAGATAGTTCGAGTCCTTCATCCATCAAGGTGATTATTCCTAAAAATAGTCCTGTAATGATGTAAACTGAAATCAATCCATACCCCAATTTGGCTACTTCTGGATTCAAGGAATGAAGAAGCCCAAAAGATATGGAGGTGATCAACAATGGAGCCAATCGACTTTTGAGAGCTACGCCTAACCCTTGAAACAAATAGCCCCTCATCAACAATTCTTCAGCGGTGGTTTGTAAAGGAATCATCAATACGGCAATTAGCACAAGTCCAAAAAATCGTTCAGGGTCATAGTTCCAAACATAATCATCAGGGGATAGTGCTAAATCGATAGCTAAGGATAAGACCGCTAAAACAGTGAACAATAGAAACGAAAAAGCGACACGACTCCAGTCAAACGAGGAGCGAGTTGTCACAAGATATTTGAGTGGCTGATCGTGCAAAAAACGGGTAATCATGAGAATCCCAAAAAAAGCAAATGCAAAGGGCAAAAGCATATAAAACAGGGTGGTGTTTGGTTCGAGAACAGATAGCATTTCCGTTTCTGACATTCCAGCAACTTTTCCAGCACCTGCTTCTGCCATTAAAGCAATCCCAAATGGAACAGAGGCCATAAAATAAATCAACATGATTAGAAAAACCCCAACGATATACCGCCAGGCATCAGATTTTCCTTTATAAATATTCTCTATAAACATAATTTCAATGTAAAGTCAGAAAGTTTGTTGGGATCAAATCCCATATTTTGACCGCTAAGATACAACGGTGTATCTATATTGTTTATAAATAATCCACCCGTTCCCAGCCCTTGTGGCCGATTGGTTTGTTTTGTGCTCACCCATTGTGCAATTGCATTGAGTCCTATATTGGTTTCAAGCGCACTGGTTGCCCACCAGCCAACAGCATGCTTTTCGGCAATTGACACCCACTGATCAGCGCCTTGCCACCCGCCTACCAAGCTAGGTTTGATGATGATGTATTGTGGTTTTATCTCTTGGATCAAATTCACTTTGTCTTGTTTAGAGTTGACGCCGATCAACTCCTCATCCAATGCGATTGGAATGGGCGAAGTTTTACATAAAGTGGCCATTTCTCTCCAATGACCAGGAGCAATGGGCTGCTCGATGGAGTGAATGTTATACTCTAAAAGTTTGCTCAATTTTTGCATGGCATCTTCAGGTTGAAAAGCACCGTTTGCGTCCAAGCGAAGCTCAATATCAGAACTGTGAAATCGTTTTCTAATATGGTCTAAGAACTTACATTCCGATTCAAAATCAATCGCACCAACTTTGATTTTGATACATGAAAATCCAAGTTTAATTTTTTGCTCAAGTTGAGTCATCATGGTCTCAACATCGCCCATCCAGATCAATCCATTGATTGGAATCATTTGTTGATGATGAATAAACTGCGTGTCGAAATGTAATAAAGGGTGATGTGAGTTTAATCCTGAAAAAGCCATTTCAATGGCAAACTGTACAGCAGGTGCTTTTGAGTAGCGTTGGAGAAGGAACTCCTTTCCCTTTTTAAGATATTGCGGAATTTCCTCCAATATGTTTTGGACATCTTGTGGAGACTCTGGACTAAGCCCTTCAATGATGCTACACTCGCCGATACCATATTGATCGCCTTTGGAGATTTGAATCAACCAACTGTCTTTGTAACGCAAAACCCCTCTTGAAGTTCCACTAGGAGTTTTGAATTGAAGTTGGTGTTTAATCCATGAAAATTCCATACTCAAAAGAAAATTAACAACAAACTAAACGAAATGGCATAAAAGAAAGTCAGCAAAGCAATTTTTTTGAGTTCTGGGTCGAGATTTTTTTCGTTTTGTTTTTGAAACACAACCTTGATATGGAGCGATATTGGAATCATCATAATCACCGATATCACAACAAAGGCAATGGCATGGTAAATCAAGCCGTAAACAACCGTTAAGAGAACAGGGACACCAACCAGTGTCAGTTGATATAAGGCCGCCTTTTCAGCACCCAAACGAACAGCAATCGTGGTTTTCCCATATTGCTTGTCGTTTACTCGGTCGCGCATATTATTGATGTTTAAAACTCCCACGGATAACAACCCGATCGAGGTCGCTGGAAAAATCAACGAGAGATCCAATTCGAATGTATATAAATAATGGCTGCCCAAAACACTGACACACCCAAAAAACAGAAAGACAAATAAATCTCCAAAACCCTTATAACCATATGCATTAGAACCAACTGTGTATCGAATTGCGGCCACAATAGCAAAAAAGCCCAATCCTAGAAAAGTCAAAGCAGTTTTACTCAATCCAAAAGCACTATAAACCAGTAAAATCGTCAAGAGTACAGCAACACCAGAAATGACAAAAATTGCTTGGCGGAGTTGCGCCTTAGAAATCAGTTCAGATTGAAGGATTCTTTTTGGACCAAGTCTTTCATCATTATCCGTTCCTTTGACACCATCCCCATAATCATTGGCAAAATTGGAAAGCAATTGATAACAAATCGTTGTGAGAATAGCGAGTATAAATACGCTAACATTAAAATCATCTTTCAAAAAAGCTGCTGCTGAACCAACTAATATTCCAGAAATGGAAAGCGGAATGGTTCTCAATCGAGCTGCTTTGATCCAAGTCGTAACAGTCACCTTATTCAAAAATTAGATTGTTTACTAAGGGAATTTAGGGTATTTATTGAAATCAGGCCGTCGCTTTTCTAAAAAAGCATTTTTACCTTCTTGTGCTTCTTCTGTCAAATAGTACAATAGCGTTGCATCACCAGCGAGTTGCATCAAACCGTGTTGTCCGTCCAATTCCGCGTTTAAGCTACGTTTGATCATACGTAGTGCCAAAGGGCTTCGTTGCTGCATGAGTTCACACCATTCCAATGTAGCAGATTCCAAATCTTCCAAAGGAACAACGCGGTTCACCAGACCCATATCTAAGGCCTCTTGCGCGCTATACTGCTTGCACAAAAACCAAATTTCACGTGCTTTCTTTTGCCCGACATGGCGTGCCAAATAGGATGATCCAAACCCTCCGTCAAAGCTTCCTACTTTTGGCCCAGTCTGTCCAAAAATAGCATTTTCACTCGCAATGGTCAGATCACAAACGACATGTAGAACATGACCACCACCAATGGCATATCCATTCACCATGGCGATTACCGGCTTGGGTAACTCCCGAATTCTTTTGTGTAAATCGAGAACATTCAAACGAGGTACGCCATCATCTCCGATATATCCGCCGATTCCTTTAACATTTTGATCCCCGCCACTGCAAAAAGCTTTATCACCAGTGCCTGTAAAAAGAACTATGTCGATATCATCACGCTCTCTACAAATTTCGATGGCTTCGAGCATTTGCATATTAGTCTCGGGGCGAAATGCATTATAAACCTCTGGACGGTTGATCGTAATTTTAGCAACTCCGTTGTAGATTTCAAATAAGATATCGGAGTAGGTTTCTATGGACTTCCAAACTGGTTTCATATTCAATTTTTTACAAAATTAAGACTTAATCTGAATGTTCAGTTAAAAACTTAAAATAGGATTCTAAAACAAGGTCATTGGTAGTTGAAGGTGTACTAATTTCCAATATTTTTCCACGTGTAGATTTTGAGAAAAATCGTCCCAAAGCTAAACGCAGACCAATGCTAGTCCGCACACTTTGATAAGACAAGCCATACTGTTTTGCCATGTGCTTTGCATTACGTTTATGCTTGGTTTCAAAATAAGTTTCAAAGCCAGGTGTTTCTTTGGCATTTGGTAATATCCTAAAAATACCTCCTCCTCCATTATTGACGACAATCAACCTGAAATTAGCTGGAATATATTGATTCCAAAGAGCATTTGCATCGTAAAAGAAACTCAAATCGCCTGTGATTGTCAAAGTTGGTCTGTCACTACCTACAGCTGCACCGACCGCTGTCGAAATACTTCCTTCAATTCCACTTGTCCCTCGATTGCAAAAGGATTGGGAATCTGTTGGTATAGGAAATAACTGCGCATATCGAATCGGAGAACTGTTTGCCCACTGTAGCAAATAATTTTTTGGGATCGCTCCCATAATTTTATCAAAAACCAATAGGTCACTAAATGGCGCATTTGCAAGAAATGTTTTGTGTGCAATCTCTCGTTTTCGAGACAATTGAAGCCACTGATCTTGATAATTCGCTTTGGGATCAGATGAAGAGGTTAGGTCACTAAAAAAAGAATTTGGATCAACCTGAAGGTGTTGAACTCCCAAATAATAGGTATCAAGCGGTCGATCAGTTCCGACATGATCGTGTGAGACTCCTTTGTATGATCGCAACAACGACTTTATCTTTTTCGAAACCACCATACCCCCCATTGTGATAAGAAGATCTGGAGCGAGTGATTGAAAAATCTCTTGACTATTTTCTTGTTTCTCTATCGGTAAAATCACCCGATCAATATGGGCAATGAAGTTGTCGTGATGAAGATTAGAGGTAATCTCATGTAGGACGACAACTCTTGGGTCATGCGCTAAAACCGAAATGCTCTTTGCATTTAAAGCATCTGGTGAAAGCGTTCCCACCACAACAAGGATACGTTTGGATTCAATCCACTTTGATTGAACGAATTTAAGATTTTTTGGTTGAGGGTTTTTTGGCTGTTTCACTTGCTGGGCTAGGAAGTCGTTTTGATCATGAAACTCGTAAAGGGGTTCTTCCAAAGGAACATTAACATGCACTGGCCCTTGATAAGAAAGCATTTCAGAGAGTACCTTTTGAAGGTCTTTCGTATTGTTCTTTTCAATTGTTTTTTGTCGACTCTCCACCTCTTGCGGAGTAGATTGAGCGTCAATCAGTTGCTGCGTATTACTCTTAATAATTGCAGCTCGATTATGTGTGATATCCTGTAAAAGCGAAGTTTCTGAAATCAGGTGTTTTGAAAACACACCAGATTGCCTGATGGTTTGACCATTTCCAATATCGATTTGATAGGATGGACGATCGGCGCTTAATACCACAAGTGGGTATCGACTGTAATATGCTTCTGAAACAGCAGGATAGATGTTTAAAATTGCAGATCCAGAAGTACACAGTACAGCAACGGGTTCGTGAAGTTGTTGAGAAAGTCCGATTGCAAAAAAACCTGCAGATCGCTCGTCAACAATACTGTAGGTTGCAAACGCCGCATGAGTTGTCAACCCAGCCGTAATCGGAGCATTTCTTGAACCAGGTGAAATAACGATATGATGAACCCCATAATTGAGAAGTTGTTGAATTACCAAACGAACAACGGGTATAGTTGAGAGGTTCATAGCAACGACAAAGGTACAAAATGCTCTTATTGTCCACTAGCCAATATACGTCCCATTGTGTTTGCCTTTTGCAGCACCTCTTGCCATTCGTCTTGTGGATCGCTTTTTTCAGTAATTCCACCCCCGACATAAACTGTCGCCATATCATCTTGAATAGACATACATCGAAGATTGACGTAAAGACTTGTTTGTTGTGGAGATACAACTCCCAAAAATCCCGAATATAAAGAACGATCCAATTGCTCCTGACTCCGTATAAAATCAAGTGCGATTTGTTTTGGCACTCCCCCAACAGCCGGGGTTGGATGAAGTGCTTGAGCTGCATCAATCGGCAAAATTGACAACTCTGCCTTTATCGTTGTCCGCAAGTGTTCCAATTGACCAGCACGGACGGTTTCAGCATTAGAATATTTTATGAGTTCACTTGGAGCGTATTGCTTTAACGTGTTTACAATTTCTCGAACAACAAACTCCTGCTCTTCCTTTTCCTTATTTCCCCATTCATTTGAGCCATAAGGTCGCGTACCCGCCAAAGCCATCGTTTGCAAACGATGACCGCTCATTGTGATTAGTCGTTCAGGAGTTGCTCCCATCCATACCCCACAATCGGGGTGAAACAATAGGTAGTTGAAGGTGTTTGTGTACTGAGCTAGGATTCTTTTAAAATAAGACAATGGCGAATTTACTGCACCATTGTATTGAAGGGAAGTCGCCAGCACAACTTTTTTGAGAGGTGATTCTAGAATACTGGAAAGGGCCTTGCGAATAAGGTCGGTGTGTTCTTTGTGCTTATTTTCTAAATCGAGCCATTCTATTTCTTCCGCTTTAGACGTTGCAATTTCTGAATTGTAGTCAAGATCAAGAATCTTGTGGGAATGGATCGAAAAATACATTGAAGAGTCAAAATGGCTTACAATAAACTTTTCATTTGATTTTTTAGAAGTCCCGAGATCGAGAAAAGCTGTCAGCTTGCTTTGGTTTGGGTATCGAAAGACAACAAATGGCAATTTGTTGTGATAATGCTGATCGATTTCTTCAAAAAATGATTTCGAGGTCAAAACCGTTACTTTTTGATCGGGAGGATAAGTGTCGTCAAGGAGCATGTGGATACCAAACGATTTTGATCGTCTATAATTTCAATCGACCACACTTGCATCGTTTTCCCTTTATGTCTAGCCATTGCCTTGGCATGTACAAATCCCGATCGAACACCTCTTACATGCTTAGCAGACAAATCGATTCCGCGAAGCATATGATCTTTTGGAAGGCAAAACACCGCTGCAGCTGAGCTTCCCACAGTTTCGGCAAGAGCAGCAGTCGCTCCACCGTGAAGTACACCATCTGGCTGATGTACAGCTGGATTCACAGGCATACGAGCAGTCAAATAGTTTTCTCCAATTTCTGTGAATTCAATCCCAAGGGTCTGCATGAGTGTCCCTTGATTTCTGTCATTGATTTTTTTGAGAAGAATTGATTTGTCCATCGTGATTGCTAAAATACAAAAACGCACTGCGATAAGCAGTGCGTTTTTGGATAAAGGAATAAGGTTAAGAAGTGGTTACTTGACTTCTTCGAAGTCAACATCTTCAACGTCTTCATCGTTGGTCTCACCAGATTGTGCACCTGCATCTGCTTGTGGCTCTGCAGCACCGCCCTGATCGGCTTGTGCTTTATACATCTCTTCAGAAGCATTTTTCCATGCCTCATTGATGCTGTCTAGCGCAGGTGTAATCGCTTCTACATCTTTGGCTTCGTACGCTTTTTTCAAATCTTCTAAAGCGTCCTGAATCGGTTTTTTCTTGTCGTCTGACAACTTATCTCCAAATTCATTCAACTGTTTTTCGGTTTGAAATATCATCGCATCAGCATTGTTCAACGTATCCACTTGCTCTTTCGCTTTTTTATCGGCTTCTGCATTTGCTTCGGCCTCCTTCTTCATCTTTTCAATTTCTTCTTCAGTTAATCCAGAAGAAGCTTCAATGCGAATGTCTTGTGACTTGTTTGAGGCTTTATCAAGTGCAGTGACCTGAATCAAGCCATTGGCGTCAATATCGAAGGTTACCTCGATTTGAGGCGTCCCTCTCGGAGCAGGTGGGATTCCATCCAAGTGGAACCTACCAATAGTTTTGTTATCAGCAGCCATGGGACGTTCACCCTGTAAAACATGAACCTCTACTGAGGGCTGATTGTCAGCTGCGGTTGAAAATACTTGTGATTTTTTGGTTGGAATCGTCGTGTTTGCATCGATCAACTTGGTCAGAACCCCACCCATAGTTTCGATTCCCAATGAAAGGGGAGTTACGTCGAGCAGCAATACATCTTTGACATCCCCAGTAAGTACACCTCCCTGAATCGCAGCGCCAACGGCAACAACTTCGTCGGGATTTACTCCTTTAGATGGTTTTTTACCAAAGAATTTTTTAACTTCTTCTTGAATCACAGGGATTCGAGTTGAACCACCTACCAAAATAACTTCATCGATTTCATCAGTTGATAGTCCTGCATCTGAAAGTGCGTTCTTAACAGGAGTCATAGAGCGTTTAACCAATTCAGCCGACAACTGCTCAAATTTGGCTCTTGTCAGAGTTTGAACAAGGTGTTTTGGCCCAGATGCAGTTGCCGTCACATAAGGCAAGTTGATTTCGGTTTGCGTTGAAGATGACAATTCAATTTTCGCTTTCTCAGCAGCTTCCTTCAATCGTTGAAGGGCCATTGGATCTTCTCGAAGATCAACATCCTCGGCAGATTTAAACTCCCCAGCAAGCCAATCGATAATCACCTCATCAAAGTCATCTCCACCAAGGTGAGTATCTCCATTGGTTGATAATACTTCAAAAACACCATCTCCGAGCTCAAGTACTGAAATATCGAAGGTTCCACCACCAAGATCATAAACAGCAATTTTTCTGTCACTTCCGCTTTTGTCAAGACCATAAGCCAATGCTGCCGCTGTTGGTTCATTGATGATTCTGTGAACTTTTAAGCCAGAAATTTCTCCTGCTTCTTTCGTAGCTTGACGTTGCGCATCGTTAAAATAGGCAGGAACAGTGATCACAGCATCTGTCACTGTCTGACCGAGATAGTCCTCTGCAGTTTTTTTCATTTTTTGCAAGATCATCGCAGATAGCTCTTGCGGGGTATACAAACGACCATCAATATCAACACGCGGCGTGTCGTTATCGCCCTTTACAACAGCGTAAGGGACTCGCTTAATTTCTTTTGTTGATTCAGAAAATTTGTTTCCCATAAATCGCTTAACAGAAGAAATCGTTTTGGTTGGGTTTGTCACAGCTTGGCGTTTTGCTGGATCTCCGACCTTGATTTCGCCACCTTCAACGAATGCAATGACAGAAGGAGTTGTTCGCTTGCCTTCTGCGTTGGGAATAACAACAGGCTCGTTCCCTTCCATCACGGAAACACAAGAATTTGTTGTTCCTAAATCAATACCGATTATTTTACTCATGATCTATATTTTTTTGAACAATATTCAATGACTATGCCACGAGGGATATACTGACAGGGTGTCAGTCATCGTTAAGGTTTCAGGTTTATAGTGTATTTTTGGACAAACAAGTGCCATGTCCAAGAGCAACAAAGAATATAAACGAGTTACGACGAACAGTCTCATTGAGATGAAAGCGTCAAATGAGAAGATTTCTATGCTAACCGCATATGATTATTCAATGGCCAGTGTCGTCGATGCTGCAAACGTTGATGTCATCCTAGTTGGAGATTCTGCTTCCAATGTCATGTCAGGTCATGAAACAACTGTACCTATTACGTTAGATCAAATGATTTATCATGCGTCAGGAGTGGTGAAGGCGAGTAAACGCGCTCTTGTCGTTGTGGACTTGCCTTTTGGTAGCTATCAATCCGACGCGCAAGAGGCACTTCGGTCATCAATTCGAATCATGAAAGAGTCAGGTGCCCATGCTGTCAAGCTAGAAGGTGGCGAAGAAATTGAACAATCGGTTACCAACATTCTCAATGCTGGAATCCCAGTCATGGGTCATTTGGGTCTGACCCCGCAATCGATCTATAAATTTGGGACTTACTCCGTAAGAGCTAAGGAGAAGGAAGAAGCTCAAAAACTTATTTCGGATGCAAAAAAGTTGGAAGAACTTGGCTGTTTTGCAATTGTTTTGGAAAAAATCCCTTCCTCGTTGGCAAAGCAAGTTGCTGAATCTGTTCATATTCCGATTATCGGAATTGGAGCTGGTTCTGATGTTGATGGGCAGGTGCTCGTCGTTCATGATCTAATTGGTTTGACCAATGCGTTTAATCCTCGTTTTTTAAGAAGGTATATGAATCTTTTTGAGGACATGAAAAAAGCCATCGAAAACTATGTTTCTGATGTCAAATCTGTTGACTTTCCAAATCAAAACGAACAATATTAGTTGTCTAACTTATCTGTAATTTACGAGGACAATCATATCTTGGTTGTCAACAAAGCTGCTGGACTGCTTGCGCAGGGCGACCAAACAGGCGATGAATCATTGGTCGATATTGCAAAGCGATACATCAAGGACAAGTATCAAAAGCCAGGGGATGTATTTTTGGGTTTGGTTCATCGACTCGATCGCCCAACGACAGGAGTTATTGTGCTTGCGCGAACTTCAAAGGCGCTGACACGACTCAATCAGCAATTTAAAGATCGAATACCAAAAAAAGTATATCAAGCTGTTGTTTCTGGAACCCCAGAGTCAAGTGCAAGACTTGAGCATTATTTGAAAAAAAACACTTCTCAGAACAAATCTTTTCATTATCCCAAAAATACCCCAAATACAAAACATGCGATCCTCCAGTATCGCTATGTAAAGCAATTAAAATCATATCATGTCATAGAGATTGAACTGGAAACAGGACGACACCATCAAATTCGTGCACAATTGGCAGCGGAGGGACTCCATATCAAGGGAGACTTGAAATATGGGGCAAAACGACCAAATCCTAATGGAAGTATTCATCTTCATGCCCGATCCATCACATTTGTTCACCCAACAAAGAAAGAAGAAATGAAATTTATCGCTCCCTATCCCGATGATGTGCTATGGAAGGTGTTAACGGATTAGCGAAGATGCCTTTTCGCGTATGACCTCCCCTATCGATCGATTTTCAATCTTACTTTCTAGCCAAGACAAAATATCGAGATACAGAAAAGATCGTTTTTCATATGGGTCATTTTCAAAACGTTTTAATGAGGCGTGTAGTTGGCGAAAAGCTTGCTTGAGTTCATTTGGATAAATATCGGTTAGACTTCTCATAAATCGTATCATTTCTTTCTGAACCGCTTGGAGCTCATCCATTTTGAGCAAAAACTTATAGGTTTGCTTGACTTGCGTCTCAAGCTCATAGTCAAGTCCCGCATCATAATGTGCGACAACATTTAAAACTCTTGAAAAACACATCAAATCTTGATGAACACGTAGCGATTTATCGCTAATGATAAACTGCAAATACTCGATGCATTTTTGAAGATTTCCTGCGCCAAAATAAATACAGGCGATTTTGTAGTACAAAACCATAATGTGGTGCTGATCGAGCTGGTCAGCATGTTGTATGACTCCGTTTAACACATCTGGAATCAAAGGAATGGCCTCGTCAAAACTCCCTTCTAAAAAGTGAAAGTTAATTTTGTTGTTGTATCGACACATAAAAATATACGGAGAGATATTGTGATTTTTAGGAAAGCTCGGCTGAGCTAAGGTTGCCTCAAATCGCTCCAGTGCCATTTTGAATTTGGACTTATATTTCAACAAATACAAAATTTCAAATAAGTGTTGATGACCTCGAATAAAAAACACTGGGTGTAACTCGATCATATCGGGTGATACGAAAAAGAGTTCAACCCATTTATTGGCATATTTATAGGCAGATAATAAATCTTGAACCAATATACTGTACAATAAATGGGATTTATAATACCAGAAAGACTCCGAAAATCCCGCAGTATCAAGGTTAATTTCTTCGATGTGTGATTCAAAAAATGTTGTAACTTCCTTGTATTCCTTATCATTTTTTACATAGCCATAATGCACATTTTTCGCATATAGTAAAAGAGCTAAGCTTGATAGCTTTGCAGTTGTTTCATTGTGTGAAGCAATTTGCGTTGATTTGGTTGCAATCTCACTGACATAATCAAGATTCGTTTTGGACAAGTACTGTGTTTGCACAGCTTTTTCAAATTCAATGGCTTGAAACTCGGTAGTCCTTTCGTCAAGCTTAATGGCTTGTGCTTTTACACGCTGGAGCATTTGCAAACTCTGCTCATACAATCCCTTGTTATAAAGGATGTACACATAATCCAATTGTTCTCGAAGTTGTAATCTTTTATTTGTTGAAGATATCGACAAACGTAAGCTAATCAAAATTTGCTTGTATAAATGACTTTTTACATTTGACAGCTGTTCTCGTTTAACGATTTTTGAATTCGTTATTTTTTGCTCATCGTAAACCGTCATTTTGTCCAACAAATCGAAAAGAGCAATAAACTTCGTATCGACATTAGACTCCAATCGATTTACATAAAGTTTAAACTGTCTTTTTTCTGACTTGGATAGGGATTTAACCAACCGAAACAGGGATTCTTTTTGGGTCTTTGGCATAGAAAAAATTCATGGCGTCAATCGAAAATAAATTAAAATTGTGGAATTCATAAATATACATTTTTTTGGGCCATATTTTTAAATTAAATTTGTCTATCCTAAACGTTAGGTAAAGCCTATGGCGAAAGACAAAGTCCACATTTTTGACACAACCCTACGTGATGGTGAGCAGGTACCAGGTTGTAAGCTAAATACCTCCCAAAAGCTTCATATTGCAAGTCGTCTTGACGAGCTTGGTGTCGATGTCATCGAAGCTGGTTTTCCCATTTCTAGTCCAGGTGATTTTCATTCTGTAGAAGAAATATCAAAGCTCGTTTCCAATGCATCGGTTTGTGGCTTGACTCGAGCAGTGCAAAAAGACATCGATGTTGCTGCTCAAGCCCTTAAACATGCGAAAAGACCTCGAATCCATACCGGTATTGGGACCTCAGACTCCCATATCAAGCATAAGTTTAACTCCAGTCGAGAACAAATCATTGAGCGTGCGGTTGGAGCTGTCAAACATGCTAAACAATATGTTGAAGATATTGAGTTCTATGCGGAAGATGCGGGAAGAACTGATAATGATTTTCTGGCGAAAGTTTGTGAAGAGGTCATCAAAGCTGGGGCAACCGTTCTGAACATTCCAGATACAACTGGCTACTGTTTGCCAGAAGACTATGGCGCCAAAATCAAGTACTTAGTCGAGAATGTAAAAGGGATTGAAAAAGCAATTATTTCATGCCATTGCCACAATGATTTGGGTTTGGCTACCGCAAATTCAATTGCAGGTGCTGTCAACGGAGCACGTCAAATTGAATGTACAATCAATGGAATTGGAGAACGTGCTGGAAACACCTCACTAGAAGAGGTTGTGATGATTATACGTCAGCATCCTCATCTTCAGCTAGACACAAATATCAATACCAAACTTTTGTATGATACTTCTCAAATGGTTTCTGAAGCAATGGGGATGAGTGTACAAGCCAATAAGGCAATCGTTGGGGCAAATGCATTTGCACACAGCTCTGGAATTCATCAGGATGGTGTTATAAAAAATAGAGAGACCTACGAAATCATAGACCCACATGATGTCGGTGTTAAAACCTCTGCAATTGTCTTGACCGCTCGCAGTGGCCGCGCAGCACTTGCATATCGAGCCAAAAATATAGGAATCGAACTCACAAAACTCCAACTGGATAAAGTTTACGAACAATTTTTGAAATTTGCAGATACGCACAAAGAAATCAACGATGATGATATTCCCGGAATTGTTGATCTTGCTGATCTAAATGCATAGAAAAACAACAAACTATGGGGAAAACACTCTTTGACAAGGTTTGGGATAGCCATGTCGTCGATCAATTGGAAGACGGCCCTGATATTTTATACATCGACAAGCATTTAATCCATGAGGTCACAAGCCCACAGGCCTTTTCTGCCCTTAACGATAAGGACATTCCGGTTTTCAGACCGCAACAAATTGTAGCAACTGTTGATCACAACGTGCCAACACTCAATCAACATCTACCCATAAAAGATGATTTGTCGAGAAATCAGGTAGCAAAATTGCGTAAAAATTGTGATGAGCACAATATTGAACTTTACGGCTTAGGCCATCCTTATCAAGGAATCGTGCATGTCATCGGTCCAGAGTTGGGGATTACACAACCAGGTATGACCATGGTATGTGGAGATAGCCACACCTCAACACACGGAGCGTTTGGATCGATCGCATTTGGAATCGGAACCAGTCAAGTTGCTCAGGTTTTTGCAAGTCAATGCTTGTTGGTAAGTAAGCCAAAAAGCATGAGGATTACCGTCGATGGTAAATTGAAAAATGGAGTTCATCCAAAAGACGTCATTCTTTACATTATTGCACAACTCGGTACAGACTCAGGAACTGGCTACTTTGTTGAATATGCAGGTAATGTATTTGAAAATATGAGTATGGAGGGCCGAATGACCATCTGTAATATGAGTATTGAAATGGGTGCACGTGGAGGCATGATCGCACCTGACCAAACCACGTATGACTATATTGAAGGTCGGGAATTTGCGCCTTCACAAGCAGAGTGGCAACAAAAATGCAAATACTGGAAATCCTTACCCTCAGACCCTGATGCATCGTTTGACAAAGAATACAGCTTTGATGCAGCTGAAATCAGCCCGATGATTACCTATGGGACAAATCCAGGCATGGGAATTGGAATACAAGAGCAAATCCCCTCTTCGCAAAACGAATCCTTCCAAAAGTCCTTAGCGTATATGGGCTTTAACCAAGGGGATACGCTTAACAACCTACCTATCAACTATGTGTTTATTGGCAGTTGTACCAACTCAAGAATCGAGGATTTTCGGGTTGCCTCTGCCTATATCAAGGGGAAGAAAAAAGCGAAAAATGTAAATGCTCTGATCGTTCCTGGGTCACAGCAAGTTGCCAAACAAATTCAAGACGAGGGCTTAGGAGATATCTTTGAAGAAGCGGGCTTTATGATCCGTCAGCCAGGTTGTTCGGCCTGTTTGGCGATGAACGACGATAAAATTCCAGCTGGAGAATACTGTGTGTCCACCTCGAATCGAAATTTTGAAGGGCGACAAGGCCCTGGAGCTCGTACAATTTTAGCGAGTCCACTCACTGCGGTTGCTGCCGCTATTGAAGGTAAAATCGTAGATATAACCCAATTATAATGGAAAAGTTTACCCGATTAGAACAAACTGCCATTCCGTTAGAGATCGAAAATGTTGATACAGACCAAATTATCCCAGCGCGTTTTTTAAAAGCGACTGACCGTGAAGGATTTGGTGAAAACCTATTTCGTGACTGGCGATATGATGAAAATGACAACCCCATTTCTAATTTTGTTTTGAACAACCCAAGCTTTTCAGGATCTATCCTTGTCGCTGGGAACAACTTTGGTTGTGGTTCGAGTCGTGAGCATGCTGCTTGGGCGCTGGCAGACTTCGGTTTTAAGGTTGTGATTTCTAGCTTCTTTGCTGATATTTTTAAGGGCAACGCCCTGAACAACGGATTGCTCCCTATACAGGTTAGCGACAGCCAACTCCAAACAATTTTTGAGGCCATAAGAGAAAATCCCAACTGCGAATTTATTGTAGATTTGGTGAGCCAATTCATTAAAGTCCCATCTATTGATTTACATATCGACTTTGAGATTAACAGTTACAAAAAAACCTGCTTAATCAATGGCTATGACGATATTGATTATTTGATCAACAACAAGCAAAAAATAGAAGAATTCGAAAGGAAACGAAATGCATAAAAAAATTGCCGTTTTGGCTGGAGATGGGATTGGTCCTGAAATCATTACAGAAGCCATAAAGGTTTTACAAGCAATCGAAAAAAAGTACAACCACTCTTTCAGCTTCGAGCACGCACTGATGGGCGCGGTTGCCATTGACGCAACTGGCAACCCACTACCAGAAAAAACCATTGAGATTTGCAAATCAAACGATGCAATCTTATTTGGGGCAATAGGAGATCCGAAATATGATAATGACCCCAACGCAAAAGTACGTCCAGAACAAGGACTCCTAGCCCTGCGAAAAACATTAAATCTGTATTGCAACGTGCGTCCTGTTACAATCTATGATCGTCTTATCGAAAGTTCACCATTGAAGAGAGATCGAATTGAAGGAGTCGATTTGGTGATTTATCGGGAATTAACAGGGGGGATTTATTTTGGTCAAAAGAAAGAAACCGATGAAAAAGGGGTTGCATCAGATTTGTGTGTGTATTCCAAAGAAGAAATCTTACGAGTTGCCCACCTTGCCTTTAAAGCTGCAGCGAAGCGCAAAAACAAACTGACTTTGGTTGACAAAGCAAATGTTCTTGCCTCCTCTCGGCTATGGAGAAGTGTGGTGACAGAGCTACACAGTAGCGAATACAAAGACGTTGAATTAGATTTTCTGTTTGTCGATAATGCAGCCATGCAAATGGTATTAAACCCTGCTCAATTTGATGTTATACTGACGGGGAATCTGTTTGGTGATATCATTTCAGACGAAGCAAGTGTAATTGGCGGATCAATTGGTTTGTTGGCTTCTGCTTCCATTGGGGATCGTTATGCGCTATTTGAACCGATTCATGGTTCGTTTCCACAGGGCAAGGGAAAAGGCATTGCCAATCCAATTGCTACGATTTTGTCAGCTGCGATGATGCTCGATCACTTTGATATGATTCAAGAAGCCAATGCCATTCGAGACGCAATACAAAAAACCATTAACAGTGATATCGGAACTCCCGACATCTCACCCAATAAAAGTTCCACAACAGAAGAGGTCGGATCGTATATTAGCAATATCATTCTTGCATAAAAAAAGGCGCTAAAAAAGCGCCTTTTTTTCTAAACAATAGAAGGGATAGAACTAGCCGTTTTCTTCTGCGTTCATCTTCTTTTTAAGATCCGCTAAGGCATCAATATCACCAAGAGTTGAAACCTCATTTTTGGTAGCTTTCTTCTTCGCTTTTTTTACGATTTCTTGCTCCATCTCTTTGTAAACTGCACTGTGTGATAGTACCACACGCTTGTAATCCTTGTTGAATTCAATAACCTTGAACTCAGCAGAATCTCCCTTTTTCAGTTTGTTACCGTCCTCTTTTTCAAGATGACGATTGGGAACAAAAGCAGTAATGTCATCATTGAGGATGACCGTTGCTCCTTTGTCAACAATTTCATGAACCGATGACTCAACTAGCGTTCCCTCAGAAAACTCGCTTTCATATTTGTTCCAGGGGTTATCTTGGATTTGCTTGTGACCTAGACTGAGCTTTCTGCCGTCGACGTCCAATTCAAGAACGACAACTTCCAAGTCTTGACCAACTGTAACTACCTCAGATGGGTGCTTTACTTTTTTGGTCCATGACAACTCTGAGATATAAATCAGTCCGTCGATACCTTCCTCAAGTTCTACAAATACACCAAAGTTTGTGAAGTTTCTAATCACACCTTTGTGCTTCGAACCAACAGGGTATTTTGATGTGATATCCGTCCATGGGTCTGCAGAAAGCTGCTTCATGCCCAGTGACATTTTTCGATCTTCACGGTCAAGTGATAAAATGGAAACTTTAACCTCGTCGCCTACATTTACAAAGTCTTGTGCAGAACGCATGTGCGTACTCCATGACATTTCAGAAACGTGAACAAGACCTTCAACACCAGGTGCGATTTCGATAAATGCTCCGTAGTCAGCAATCACAGCAACTTTTCCGTCAACGATGTCTCCCTCTTTTAGGTCTTCACTAAGTGCCTCCCAAGGATGTTGGCTCAATTGTTTCACTCCCAATTGGATGCGTGATTTATCATCATCGAAGTCAAGAATGACAACATTGAGTTTTTGATCGAGTTCCAAAATTTCTCCTGGATGATTGATTCGATTCCAAGACAAATCTGTAATGTGAACAAGCCCGTCAACTCCTCCTAGGTCGATAAAGACTCCATAAGAGGTGATGTTTTTAACAGTTCCTTCAAGAACTTGTCCTTTTTCGAGCTGACCGATAATTTCCTTTTTCTGTTCTTCGATGTCCGCTTCGATCAATGCCTTGTGAGAAACAACAACATTTTTAAATTCGTGATTGATTTTTACAATCTTGAATTCCATATTCTTATTCACGTATTGGTCATAGTCACGAATTGGCTTCACATCAATCTGTGAGCCGGGTAAAAACGCCTCAATTCCAAATACGTCGACAATCATACCCCCTTTGGTACGACATTTAACAAAGCCAGTGACAACTTCGCCTTTATCATGGGCTTCATTCACTCGTTCCCATGCTTTGATCACGCGCGCCTTGCGGTGTGATAAAACCAACTGTCCCGTCTTATCTTCTCGAATATCAACAATGACTTCCACATTGTCGCCAACTTTTAAATCAGGGTTATATCTAAATTCATTTAATGAAATGACACCCTCAGATTTCGCGTTGATATCAATAATAGCCTCACGGTCAGTCATGTGTGTAACTGTACCTTGAATCACATCTGTTTGCTGGGTGTCTACAAAATTCTCGTGAACAAGCTTTTCAAATTCCTTGTACTTCTTTTCATCAACAGTTTCAGCAGCTTCTTGGTAAGAAACCCAATCAAAATTTGCTAAAAACTCTTCAGAAGATTGTGTGGTGGACTGAGAATCATTTGTCTCGTTGTCCGTAGTAGAGGGCTCGACGTTTTCTACTTGAGCTTCCTCGTTTACATGATCAGTAGTCATGAATTTAAGTTTTGTATTTTGCTGCTTTTAGAAAATTGGCGTCAAGCAACAAAAGCGGTTATTAAATAAACTAAGGGGTATTTTCTATCAGACGCTTCCCTTAGGGTGGGCAAAATTAACCCTTTTCAATAGACAAGCAAATAATTAGACCTTAAAGTTTATAATAAACGTTTATCTATTTCTGCTGTGGCAAGCGCGAAAAGGCCAGACATTCCCTCTTTATCATTGCTTAAAACGATCGCATTCTCTGGAACAATTAGTGGAGAATCGTCACGGTTGGAGTCTATATAATCTCGTTTTGCGATGTTAGCTTGAACTTCTCCAATAGAAACGGGTTCTCCCTTTTCGATAAGTTCTGCATATCGGCGATTGGTTCGAACTTCCATGGAAGCTTCGAGAAAGAATTTGATTGTCGCATTGGGAAATACTACACTACCAATGTCTCTACCATCCATCACAACATTTCCTTTTGCACCCAATTGTCTTTGCTTGGCCACCATAAATTGTCGGAATTGCGGTTCTTTTGCCACTAAACTAACCTTATTAGAAACCTCCATTGAGCGAACTTCATCCTCTATAATTTGGCCGTTCAGCATGATGCTGTCCTTTTTGGTAAAGTCAATATCAATAGTTGGCAAGCGAGCGATTAGCGTTTCGACGTCAAATTTATGATCGCTTAGAAGATTGTAATCCTGCGCATAAAAGGTCAATGCACGATACATCGCACCAGAGTCAATGTGCTTAAAGCCGTAATGTTTGGCAATAGCCTTTGCCAAAGAACTTTTACCGGTTGACGATGCCCCGTCTATTGTGATAATGATGCATTCCATTCAGGGCACAAATGTAAGGCCTAAAAAATTAGTATTCCCTGCAGCGCTAAAACGCGCATGACTGTAATTAAACCTGAATTTTCGCAAATTGATACCAAAGCCAAAACTCAAACCTGAAAAACTACGAACTTCGGCAATTGAAAGCTCCGCTGAACGCAAAAAATTATAACCAAATTGCATGGAAAATGCTCGCTCGGGAAACAGCTCGGCGCCAAACACAAGGTGTCTGAATAATTCGTCAAAAAAGCTTGGGTTTTGTTCTATCAACTCTCCTTCAAAATCGGTTTGCTGCTGATTGGGGTTAACATAGGCAAGATTCCAATTTTGTAGCTGATCAATCGACAAATGCCAGCGGAGAGGGAGATACTCTAATTCATTAGAAATACCGAATGACAAAGAAAAAGGAAGGCTTTCTTTTACACTATCATATGTGCTGATTTGTGACCCAATATTTCGAGCAACCAAGCTAAATCGATAACGAGAAGATGGAAAAGTATGATATACTCCTAGATCTGCTGTAAACCCAGTTGAATTGTATTCTGCAAGCGTTGAACTAATCAAGTTTAACCTTGCGCCTACAAAGATATTTTTGGAAGGAAAATGGTGTGCATAAGCAACGCCCAAAGCAACTTCATTTCCCGAAAATTCGCCTATTTTATCTCCAAAATTATCTGTTTCATCAAAGGTTCCATAATGTACAAATCGGGTGTCAACTAAAATGGAACGCCCTTCTTTTAAACCAAAAACAGCGGCTGCAGTACCGCGATTGATTCCCGCAAAATAGGGCTGGTAGTTCAATACGACCTGCCCCTGAACGGAATCTGAAACCATTGCTGGATTTACCAAGCCACTGTGGATGGAGTTTGGAGATAAAGTCGAAATCCATGTTCCCAAAGCCATGTGCCTTGGGCTCGGAGACAGCTCTAAAAACTGATAGGTGTTTGACCCACCAATTTGAGCAGCTATTGACGAGCAAAACAAAAAAGTGCAAAATGCAATCAGTCTCATATATACAAGAAACGTATTGGAGTGAAAATTATTTGATATTGCGGAGTTGTTTTGCCGCTTTTTGGGTTGTCAATGCAAAATCAATTACATCAATCATGGAAGAAACATACTGAAACTGTAAGCCACGAAGGTAGTTTTGGTTGATTTCCTCTACATCTTTTTTGTTGTCAGCACACAAAATGATCGTTTTCACATTAGCGCGTTTTGCAGCGAGAATTTTTTCCTTAATCCCTCCTACTGGAAGTACTTTTCCTCTCAAAGTAATTTCCCCTGACATCGCAGTTCGACTCTTTACTTTTCTGCGAGTCACAGCAGAAACCAGTGAGGTCAACATCGTGATTCCCGCACTTGGACCGTCTTTGGGAGTTGCCCCTTCAGGTACGTGAATATGAAAATTGTATGTATTCAATTCTTCCGCACTCGTACCGAGTTGATCCGCGTAAGATTTGATAAACTCCAGCGCGATTGTCGCTGATTCTTTCATGACTTTTCCCAAATTTCCAGTCAAGGAAAGCTTGCCCGAACCTTTTGTAACCAGAGACTCAATAAACAAAATATCGCCTCCCATCTGTGTCCATGCAAGGCCCGTGACAACACCTGGAACATCATTGTTTTCATAAACATTCATTGAAATTTTGACAGGCCCTAAAACCGCTTCAACATGTTTTGTTTCAAATGTTGTTTCAAATGATTCTTCGAGCGCAATAGACTTGGCACGGTTTCGAACCACTTTCGCAATCGTCTTATCAAGACCACGTACGCCAGACTCACGCGTATATCCGGAAATGAGTTTCTTCAAAACAGGCTTCCCGATTTTAATGTCTTTTTTAGTCAATCCGTGTTCCTTGATTTGTTTGGGTACAAGGTATTTGTTTCCAATAGAAGCTTTTTCCTCGAGGGTATATCCACTCATACGGATGATTTCCATTCGATCTAATAAAGCTGGTTGTATTGTAGACAATGTGTTTGAAGTCGCGATAAACAACACTTTTGAAAGATCGTAACCCAACTCCAAAAAGTTGTCATAAAATTCACTGTTTTGCTCTGGATCGAGCACTTCAAGTAAAGCCGATGATGGGTCGCCACTAGCTCCAGACGAAAGTTTATCAATCTCATCGAGAACAAAAACGGGGTTTGATGTGCCTGCCTTTTTGATGTTTTGCAAAATTCTCCCTGGCATTGCGCCAATGTAGGTTTTTCGGTGACCTCGGATTTCCGCTTCATCTCGCATACCCCCCAGGGAAATGCGTACATATTCTCTGCCAAGAGCTTCGGCAATTGATTTACCTAAAGATGTTTTTCCAACTCCTGGTGGACCAGTCAAACATAAAATGGGAGACTTCATGTCGCTTCGAAGTTTTAAAACTGCTAAAAACTCAATGATACGCTTTTTGACTTCTTCTAAACCAAAATGATCACGGTCGAGAATACGCTGAGCGCGCTTTAAATCAAATTTATCTTTTGAAAATTCCTCCCATGGCAAATCGAGTAACAATTCTAAATAGTTTCGTTGTACGCCATATTCAGCAACTTGTGAGTTCATCCGTTCAAGCTTTGCCAACTCTTTAACAAAATGGGTTTTTACCTTTTTACGCCATTTCTTTTTCAGAGAGCGTGTTTTCATGTCAGAAACATCCTGATGGGATGAGGCACCACCCAATTCTTCTTGAATGGTTTTCATTTGCTGATGAAGAAAGTATTCACGCTGTTGCTGATCTAAATCATTACGAACTTTGGACTGCACTTCATTTTTTAAGGATAGCTTTTGAAACTCCACATCCATATGTTTTAGACAAAGTAGTGCACGACTATGTAGATTATTGCTTTGGAGAATCTCTTGTTTGTCAGTGGTTGCCATACTCATATTGGAAGAAACAAAATTGACCAAAAAAGAATCACTTTTAATATTATTGATTGCAAAAGATGCCTCCGATGGAATATTAGGACTGTCAGCTATGATTTGTAAGGATAAGTCCTTAATCGAGTCAATAACAGCAGCGAATTCTTTATCTCCTTGAACAGGTCGCTCATCTGGCATTTCTGAAACTGTAGCTTTCAGATAAGTTGTTGACTCCAAAAAACTTTCAATCTGAAAACGTTTTTTCCCTTGTAAAATGATTGTGGTATTCCCATCTGGCATTTGTAAAACTCGAAGAATACGAGCAAGTGTGCCAACCTTGTGAAGATCGTTTTGATCAGGAAGTTGCACCGATGAATCGAGCTGTGCAACAACTCCAATTAGTTTATTAGATGTATTGGCATCACGAATCAATTGAATCGACTTATCACGAGTGGCGGTTATTGGAATGACAACCCCAGGAAACAATACCGTGTTTCGCAAGGGTAAAATTGGAATTTCCTCTGGAACGGGTTCTTTTGAAATTGCCTCCTCGTCATCAGTTGTCATTAACGGAATTAAATCCGCATCAACTTCCAATTCCTCAAGCGATAGGTCTTCTAGTGAGATTAGTTTTGTTTTTCCCATGGGCTATGTCATTTTGTCGCACTTTCATGCAAATACACCTCATTTGTCAGTAATCTATGGCTGACCTTATCAGACGTCTTGTGTTTTTAATATCTAAATATTATTATTCAATATCCATGCCACCACTTGGAATTATTTAAATATTTAATACATTAGCAAAACCAAATCTTAACATCATGAAATATATATTAATTACATTACTTTTTACAGTTTCCATTTCTTTTTCTCAATGGCAAGACACAATTTCTGGAAATGAAATCCTAGACTCTATTTACCAAGAAGTACCAAAATTTGATACGATTGAAGTTTTAGGTCCTTTTGAAATCACACTGAATAAAGGAAATCGTCACAACATCTCAATCGTCGGGGAATCTAATTTACTTCCTTATGTCGAATTTGAAGTCAACAGCAACAAACTCGTTTTGAGAACATCTAACAACAAGAGACTTCACAGCAAAACAGAGGATCCAATACATATTACTGTGACAGCAAAAGAGTTATCTGAAATATATGTTATCGGTTCGGGTAAGATTTCAAGTTCAAACTCTTTATTTTCAAAACATCTGCTGCTTGAACTCATCGGCTCTGGAGAAATACAATTCCCTATAAAAAGCCAAGTGGTTTCCGTGCATATCACTGGATCTGGGCATATTTTCCTAAATGGGAGCTGTAAGACCATAAAGGGGAAAATCATTGGCTCAGGTCATCTTCACTAAGAGGAGCTGAAAACCGAAAACTCATTTTTACGTCTCACTGGATCTGGACAAGCAAATATCAATTGTTCTCAGAAATTAAAAGCGATGGTCGATGGAACGGCAGATGTTGTCTATAAAGGTAGCCCCAAACGTGTAGAAATATCAACCTGGCTTGGTGGGAAAAAATATATATTTTCAGACCGCTGACTTTCGGTGAAGACGTATCAAAAGAAAGGCACCAATCAAGAAAAACGAAAGAAAAAATAAAATTGAATTGCGCATCGACCCGGTGACTTGATCAATTGTCCCAAAGAGTAACATTCCTAAAACGATTCCTGTCATTTGAGAGGTGCTGTAAAAACTGAAAAATGACGCCGTATCATCCGTTTTAGGCATGTATTTGGAATATGTTGATCGGGCCAAGGATTGTATCCCGCCCATAGACAAGCCTACAAAACCTGCTGCAATGTAAAATTGTATTGGGGTCGTAACAAAAAAAGCATACAAACAGAGAATAACCCAAATAAAGTTTAGGGCGATCAGTACTGGAAGGTTGCCAAATTTTTCTGAAAAACGAGCCGTTAGTATGGCCCCGACAATCGCAATCAGTTGGATAATCATAATACTGACGATCAGACCCGTTTGTTTTTCACTCATACTTCCCCAAGTGACCTCTTGCTCCCCAAAATAAGCAGCAATCAGCATCACCGTCTGCACTGCCATACTGAATACAAAAAAAGCACCGATATAACTTTTTAAAATTGGATGATTTGAAAAACTTTTCCAAACGGAACGAAGCTCTCGGTATCCATTAAAAATGATATTTTTTGTCAATGCATTGGATTTATTGTCATTAGGCAAAAATCGAAAGGCGATTTGACTAAAAAGTATCCACCACACCCCGACGCAGACAAAGGAATATTGCATGGCCTTAATCGACGCTTCAGTTGAACTAACTTCAATTCCGTACATGCTGGGGTTGAGAACCATGCTCAAATTGACGAGCAACAACAACACACTGCCCACATAACCCAAAGAATAGCCCAACGCACTCGCTTTGTCCATCTGTTCGGGATGGGCAATATCCGGAAGATAGGAGTTGTAAAAAACCCAACTCAGCCATGCACCCACAGAGGCGAAAAAATAACAAAGCAACCCAAAATAAATATTATCAAGATTGAACCAGTATAAGCCAACACAGGCCAGAGCTCCAACATAAGTGTAAAATTGCATAAAAGACTTCTTGTTTCCTATATAATCAGCAATTCCAGATAAAATAGGAGACAAAACCGCAACAACAGCGAAGGCAGCTGCAGTTGTATAACTTATCAAAGCAGTATTTTTTAGAGACTGCCCAAACACGTCAATGTAAAGGTTATCGCCAAATAAGGAACCATAATAAATGGGGAATATGGTGGAAGTGATCACCAAAAAGTAAACAGAATTTGCCCAATCGTAAGAGGCCCAAGCACGAATGAGTTTTTTACTTCCTTTTTGTAAATGCCCCATAATTGGATTTAGTTGACCAAAATAGTGAAAATAATATGTTTGTTTTTTCAAATTGATTAACTTTATTTGCTATGGCTATGGAAAATAAGAAGAATGCAAGCCCTGTATTGCGGATTCCCACATGGATTCGTTTCGCAGTTTGGCTTTCACAACAACTATCAACTTCTCTTGCTACTCAGTTGGCTTTATATCTATTTTTTCGACCCCAGCGTTTTAAAAGACCTATTCGTGAAAAGGGAATGCATGAGCGTGCATTAAAAACCAGTTGCTATATTCCAAAAATTGATAAAGAAATTCAGGTATATAGATTAGCTGGTAAAGGAGCCAAGGTCTTGTTGCTGCATGGCTGGAGTGGTCGAGGAACTCAACTCTTTGCCTTTGCCGACGAACTGTGGAAATCAAATGCTGAAATTGTTACATTTGATATGCCCGCCCATGGTCAATCCTTGGGGAATAAAACAAATATCGTTGAACTTGTCGCTTGCATCAAAGAAGTCCATGCAAAATATGGTCCTTTTGACCATGCAATTGCTCACTCTATGGGGAGTATGGCACTGCTTTGCGCTCTGCGAGATGGCATTCCGATGAGATCAGCAACAATTATTGGTAGCGGAGATAAAATTAGAAATGTGTTTTATCGGTTTTCTGAACAACTTCAATTTTCTGATACGATCACCGAACGAATGATACAAACTGTGGAAAAACAATTTGGCATGAACCTTGAAAGCTACTCATCAAGCATGAGTTTAGAAAACCTAGAGATACCGCTGCTAATTGTCCATGACAAAGACGATAAAGAGACCCCTTTTGCTTACAGCAAAGACCTTCACAGAATTGCGAACAACTCTGAACTATTATTGACATCAGGACTTGGACATCATCGGATTCTAAGGGATTCTAAAACGGTACAACATATTGTTCAATTTATAAATCAACACCCATGAAATCAATCCTATTTATTTTCACCTGTATTTGCTGTTCTGTTTATAGTCAAAACCCAAAGACTTTCAATGCGCCAGCGCAAGACTTGTCTTGCCAAAAGACAGATGTAGAATGGAAAGCACAACTCGAAGACAACACCTATTATGTATTGCGCGAAGCGGGTACCGAAAGACCCTTTTCTGGACTGTATAACAACCATTATGAGCAAGGTCTTTACAAATGCGCAGGTTGTGATGCGCCGCTATATGCATCCGACAATAAGTACGATTCAGGAAGTGGCTGGCCTGCATTTGACAGAGCAGTAGAAGGCGCCGTTTCCTATCGAAAAGACAACAAACTCGGATATACTAGAATTGAGTTGATTTGCTCAAGTTGCGGCGGTCATTTGGGGCACATGTTCAATGACGGTCCCCGACAAACCACAGGGCAAAGGCATTGTATCAATTCTGTTGCCTTATCATTTGCATTAGACGATGAGTAAATATCCTTTTCACAAATCGGAGCAAGACTGGAAAGAACAACTCGATGAAGAGTCGTATCGCATCTTGAGAGAAAAAGGAACGGAATATCCACATTCAGGTCTATATAACTTGCATTTTGAAGATGGTACCTATCTATGTAAAGCTTGTAAAGAACCTCTTTTTGCCAGTGGTAACAAGTTTGAAAGCAATTGTGGATGGCCCAGCTTTTCGGAAGCGATTGATGGCAAAACACGCTATGAGCCAGACCATTCTCACGGGATGATACGTGTTGAAATTTTATGCGGCAATTGTGGGGGTCATCTCGGGCATGTGTTTCCCGATGGTCCTACCCCATCTCAAAGAAGATATTGTGTAAACTCAGCAAGCTTGGATTTCAAATCATAGGAATCCCATTTTTCCCTATTAAGTTAATATTTCGTTTCGTATTTTCGCCAAATAAAATTCTGACATGAGTAAGTTTGACGTTATTGTTTTAGGAAGTGGTCCTGGAGGGTATGTAACCGCAATTCGCGCATCTCAATTGGGCTTTAAAACCGCCATTATTGAGAAGGAAAGCTTAGGCGGTGTTTGTCTAAACTGGGGATGCATTCCCACAAAAGCACTTCTAAAGTCCGCTCAGGTCTTTGAATATCTTAAACATGCAGATGACTATGGATTGACCATAGAAAACTACGATAAAGATTTCGATGCGGTTGTCAACCGAAGTCGAAATGTTGCTGGAACGATGAGCAAAGGCGTTCAGTTTTTGATGAAGAAAAACAAAATTGAAGTCATCATGGGCTTCGGCACACTCAAAGCTGGTAAAAAAGTAGCTGTTGCCAGTGAAGGTGGAACCGAAACAGTATACGAAGCCGACCATGTCATCATTGCAACTGGAGCGCGTGCTAGAGAACTTCCCAGTCTTCCACAAGATGGGAAGAAAGTCATTGGCTATCGAGAAGCAATGACACTGCCCAAGCAACCAAAAAAATTGATTGTTGTAGGTTCAGGTGCAATCGGCGTCGAATTTGCATACTTCTACAACGCAATGGGAACGGATGTGACTATTGTCGAATATATGCCGCGAATTGTCCCAGTGGAGGATGAAGAAATTTCAAAACAAATGGAGCGAAGTTTCACAAAAAGCGGAATCAAAGTAATGACGAGTGCAGAAGTCACCAAAGTCGACACCAGTGGCAAAGGGGTTAAAGCAACCGTAAAAACTGACAAAGGAGAGGAAGTGCTAAGCGCGGATATTGTTTTGTCTGCTGTTGGAATCAAAACAAACATAGAAAATATTGGTCTGGAAGAGCTCGGTATTGCTACGGATCGAGATAAAATCATCGTTAACGATTTCTATCAAACCAACCTCCCTGGCTATTACGCCATTGGTGATGTAACTTCTGGTCAGGCACTGGCTCATGTTGCCTCTGCAGAAGGGATTTTGTGTGTTGAAAAAATTGCAGGTCAACATGTAGAACCTATCGATTACAACAATGTTCCAGGCTGTACCTACTGTTTCCCAGAAGTCGCTTCAGTCGGATATACAGAGGAGCAAGCCAAAGAAAAGGGATTTGAGATTAAAGTTGGTAAATTTCCTTTTACGGCATCTGGAAAAGCACAGGCTGGAGGTCATACAGATGGTTTTGTGAAAGTTATTTTTGATGCCAAATACGGTGAATGGCTAGGTTGTCACATGATTGGGGCTGGAGTTACCGATATGATTGCAGAAGCCGTCGTTGGGCGAAAGCTCGAAACCACTGGTCATGAAATCTTAAAAGCAGTTCACCCCCACCCTACCATGAGTGAAGCGGTAATGGAGGCAGTTGCTGCTGCTTATGACGAAGTGATCCATATTTAGATCATAACGCTTACAGTATCATTTAAAGCTGTTCAGGATAAAGTGAATCCTACTTTCGTTTCCTATATTTAGTGTATCGTTTCATCCTGAAAAAATCAAAAATCATGACAAAAAATGTCGTTATCACAGGAGTTTCATCAGGTATCGGTAGGGCTTCCCTCGATATTTTACACGCAAAAGGGTATCATATTTTTGGGAGTGTCAGAAAACAAGCTGATGCAGAAAAGCTTTCAAAAATTTATCCTGATCGATTTACGCCACTGCAGTTCGATGTGCAAAACCATGATGATGTTGTCAAAGCTTCAAAGGTTGTTTTTGAACAATGTGAAACTTTAGCGGGGTTAATTAACAATGCTGGCATTGCAGTTCCAGGACCGCTGGAGCATCTCTCAGAGGAGCAATTTGAAAAGCAGCTCGATGTCAATGTAAAATCCATAAGAAGAATTACCAATCTTTTTCTCCCCCTACTTGGAGCCAAGCTCAATTCGAGCAAACCACTTGGGCGCATCATCAATATCAGTTCTGTTTCAGGACTGTTTAATTCACCTTTTAACGGTGCATACAGTATATCAAAACATGCTTTGGAAAGTATGACGGATATTTATCGCAGAGAGCTAAGGCAATACGGCATCAAAGTGATCGCAATAGAACCTGGCCCCATCAAAACCGAAATTTGGAAGAAGAATCTGAACAAAATGGATGAGTTTAAAGATTCTGATTACTATGAAGTCCTTCAAAAAGCCGATAAAATCATAGAGAACGCCGAACGCAATGCCCTTCCTGTAGAAAAAGTATCCAAACTGATTGCCAAGTGTTTGGTCACTAAGAGGCCAAAGACGCGATATATCGTCCACAAAGGGAAGTTTGTATTTGAACTAATGGCTTATTATTTTCCAGATAAGCTTTCGGATTGGTTGGTACACAAAACTCTTAGCTCTACAAACCGGCACCGTCCGATTTAAGATTTCGGCAAAAAGCTTTCAATCGCCAAGCGATAAACGTCCAATCCGAATCCGAGGATTAACCCTTTTGCGTTTGGCGTTACAAAGGAAGTATGGCGAAATTCCTCTCGAGAAAAAGTATTCGAAATATGCACCTCAATAACTGGTGCTGATATTGCTTTGATCGCATCTCCAATACCAACTGAAGTGTGGGTGTATGCCGCAGCATTTAAAATAATACCATCAACGTCAAAGCCCACGCGCTGAAGCTCATTGATGAGCTCCCCCTCCACATTGGACTGATAGTAAGTCAAATTGATTTCTGGAAATAAGGATTGTAATTGACCGAAATATTGATCAAAATCTTTGTTTCCATAGACGTCAGGTTCCCGTTTTCCCAATAGGTTTAGGTTTGGACCATTAAGAATTGCTATATTCATGCTGTTGCAAAAATAGACATAAAGCCGTTGTAAATAAAATGTATCTTCGAATATGAATTGGAGTGAAGGTATTCAAGCTTTTAAATCATACTTACTTCTCGAACGTGGACTCTCTGAAAACACGGTGGTCAACTATGTGTATGACGTGCAAAAACTAGTTGCCTATTTTGAGACTAACAATATCGCAATTGGTCCGACCAAAGTTTCGTCTTCCGATTTGCTGAAATTCATTTATGATGCTGCCAAAGAAGTGAAACCGTCATCCCAATCTCGATTGCTTTCCGGTCTTCGTACATTTTTTGATTTTCTTATGGTTGAGGGTTTGCGGAGCAGCAATCCCGTCACTTTAGTTGAACCGCCTAAGATCGGGTCTGTCCTACCAGTTACCTTATCCATCTCAGAAGTCGAAAATCTTCTCAGTAGCTTTGCTGCAGATCGACCAATAGACATCAGAAATACTGCCATACTCGAAATGTTGTACTCCTGCGGGTTGCGAGTCAGTGAGCTCGTTAACCTTCGATGTTCAGATTTATTTTTTGACGAGGGTTTGATCAAAGTAGTTGGCAAGGGCAACAAAGAGCGATTTGTCCCCATTGGACGGATAGGTCAAGAATCAATTCGGCGTTATTTAACAATTCGATCCGAAGGAAAAAAAGGATTCAGTGACATCTTATTTTTAAACAACAGAGGGGCAAAACTCACGCGAAATATGATTTTTATTATCGTGAGAAAAGGGGCAGAAAATGCTGGGGTAGAAAAAACCATTAGCCCGCATAGTTTACGGCATTCATTTGCGACACATCTCGTTGAAAATGGTGCTGATATAAGTTCTGTGCAACAGATGTTGGGTCATAGTAGTATCACAACGACTGAGAGGTATTTGCATATGAGCAGAAAGCATTTACAACAAACGCTTGAAAAATTTCACCCGCGTTCCTAGCTCGTAATTAGTCGGAACCCCTCTCCGTGAATGTTTGCAATTTCAACAGAGGCATCTTCGCGGAGATACTTACGCAACTTGGCGATGTACACATCCATGCTCCTAGAAGTAAAGTAATTATCGTCATTCCAAATTTCTTCGAGTGCTTTGTTGCGAGACAGCAAGTCGTTTTGGGTCTCAACCAACATCAGTAGTAGTTGATTTTCTTTCGGTGAAAGGTTTGTCGATGAGTTCTTTTTGTATGTCAACGTTCGCAGACGAGGATTAAAAATAAAGTCTCCAATCACGATTCGAGATTTGGGTTTGGATTTTTGTACAATTTTTTGGATACGTTGAATCAGGACTTCCAATTTCTTCAAAAGAATCTCTGCATCAAAAGGCTTTGTCAAATAGTCATCAGCCCCTATTTTGTATCCCTTCAACACATCCTCTTTCATGGACTTTGCCGTCAAAAAAACAATAGGAGTGGTTTTGTCTTTTGATCGAATCTCTTTGGCAAGGGTAAAACCATCTTTGTAAGGCATCATCACATCTAAAATGCAGATGTCAAATTGATTTTTTTTAAATTTTTCAAAACCCTCAAGCCCATTTCTGGCTAGCACAACTTTATAGCCATTCAATTGAAGATAATCTCTTAGTACTGTCCCGAAGTTGGCATCATCTTCGACCAATAAGATTTGTTTATTCTTCGAAATCATTTGACTTACTTATTGAAAGGTAAAAATACGGTAAATGTACTTCCTTGGTTCGGAGTACTTAAAACAGAAATCGTGCCAGAATGCATATTTACAATTTGCTTGACATATGCCAGCCCCAAACCATGACCCTTCACATTATGAACATTTCCAGATGATTCTCTGTAAAATTTATCAAATATTCGCTTGCGAACAGTTGCGCTCATCCCTATCCCTTTGTCTTTGATTTTAACAAGAAATCCCTTGTCATCAACAATAGTTTCTACATCAACGATCAGTTGTTCATTTGAGTATTTAATCGCATTGTCTAAGAGGTTTACCCACACATTTGTCATGTGGATTGGCGAAATCAACAATTGGATGGATTTGGAGGTAAAACGCTGACTGAGCTTTCCACCACGATTTTCAATGATCAAGCGTACGTGATCAAGGGCATTTTGTATGGTTTTGTGCGGGTCTATACTTTCTTTGGCTAAGTCTAATTCTTGTTTTTCCAGTTGAGAAATTTGGAGGACATTTTCAACGTGTGTATGCAACCGTTTGTTTTCTTCTCTTATCATATCGAGATAGCCTAACGATTTTTTTGAGTCTTTAAAAACATCTTTATTTTTCAGTGCATCTAGAGCCAAATGAATTGTCGCAATTGGTGTTTTAAACTCATGTGTCATATTATTGATAAAATCTGATTTGATATCTGAAATCTTTTTTTGCTTAATAATCTGATAAAGAGATGTCGTAAAAACAATAATAATAATAAAGGTAAACAGCAGCGACAGCAAAAGCGTATTATAAACAGATTCTTCAATAAATCGATCTAAATTGGGAAATGCCAACCGCAACTCGTAGCGGTGTGTTTCGTCATCACGAATAAACAAAGGAGTCTTAAACTGACTTTCGTTGAGGACAGACAAATAGTTTTCAGAACCGACATCCGTAACTTGATTCCCATCAAAAACACGAAATTCAAAGGGGATTTTGATTTCTCGAAGAAGAAGCTCTTGCCTTAGGAGGAGTTCCAACTCTAGGTTGTTTATCCGCATTTGGATTGGCTTTGTTTGTGCAAAGTCCATGAAAATCGTTTCATAACGAGCTTTATCCATCGTTGACATCCTTTCAATACGCTGTAGTCGTTCGGCAGAGCTCATGTTTTGAACCTCATTTTCAAAACTCTCATCAATAATGGTCAGTGACTTAATCCTGCGATAATCGAGGATGGGAGCAGAATCGTTACTTAAAGAATCAAATGTTTGGAGCGAAATATCATAGTTATCTTCTATGATTCCTTGTTGGTACAAGTAAGAAATATCGGAGTTGGGACTTCGATCGATATATTCAAAAACCTCTGTCAGCTCTGAATATTTTGGGGAGCCAATACTGTCAATCATTTTTTGGTACACAGATAAATAGTCAAGTAATTCTCTTTCTTTAATCTGCGATGAAACTTCGGAAATAGCGGCACTTACACTCAGTCCAAACTGTCTTTCAAAATTGCTTTCATTTTTGTTGATCCATGAACGTTGGATGAGAATAATCCCAAGCAGAGAAAGTGTCATCAATGAAATTAATAAAGTAAAGAGTCCCCGTTGCATACCCAAATGTAATTAATCTATCAGGAACTGTTTGCGGATCAATGACAAAACGGTCTTGACTTGTTGTTCAGTTTCCGAGAGGTTGATATTTTCAATGACATAGTCGGCATGTTTGCGTTTCTTTTCGTCTGGCCACTGAAAACGTGTCCTTGATTGAATCTCTTCAAGCGTCAAACCATCTCGTTGTTGTATACGCTCAATACGAAGCCTTTCTGGACAACTCACTTGAATTACAACATCGAATTTATCTTTATTTCCATGCTCCAATACAATTGCAGACTCGTAAGCAACAACATCTTGCGCTTGTTGATTTACCCATTCTATGTAATCTAGATGAACGACAGGATGAACCAAATTGTTTAGATCGTTCAAAGCTTTGAGGCTCTTAAAAACTCGTTCAGCAAGCCATTTTCGGTTAAGGGAACCACTGTGGTAAGACTCCTTGCCAAAACGTTTCTGTATGAGTTGAATCAAGGATTGGTCTTGGCTCATCAATTCTTTGGCACGGTTGTCAGAAAAATAAACAGGGATGTCTTGTGAAATCAACATCTCACAAATTGTAGTTTTACCACATCCCATATTACCTGTAACTGCTAGCTGTACCATCAATTTATAAAATAACGTACTTGACTTGGTGTAATTTCATTGACCACAATATTGTCAGGTATTCTTTCAAAGCGCACATTAAGAAACTCAGAGATGGTGTCAGAGGGCAACCGACAACCCAATAAAAATTGTGAATGGTCGATCTGGCGTGCTTGCTGAACTGGAACACGTAAGCTAACTTGAGCAAAAGCAGGAATTACACTCACATCAATATTTTCAATAGGATCGAGTACCTCAATAGGAAGGCGAAGCTCGATTTGGGTATAACGTGAAATTTTTTGAGTAGCATATACCAGGGTTTCGCTCCATTTGTAGTTTGATTGTAAATCTGGAGTCAAACTGAGTTTCTCATCCAAGGAAGTTGTAAACTCCTTATTGATTGGCGTAACTACAAATGCATATTCTAAAGAGTCCACCTTTTCAGGAGAACCAGAAACATATAAAGAATCAGGAATAAAATTCAATTCACTAGACCAAGCATATCCATCTGCAAGCACAAAATCCTGCTGAAGCCGAACTGGGATTTTCTTAATGGAAGCTGTAAAAAATGGCGCATCAAGTCGGTCAAGCATAAGTTGATTGACACGTAAAACATTTCGAAAGTGTGATTCAACTGCCGATATCAAAACGAGCTTGGAAAAGTAAAATCCGTTGTCATCCATCTGAATATCTGTCATCGATAAATAGACTATTGGCGTAAATAGTCTTGCGAAAAGTAAACGGAAACCAGTTCCGGTAATAATAAATTCAACCGCTTGAGCTGGCTCAACAACTCGGTAGGTTTCAAAAGTTTCATCGGAGTAATCAAAATAAATATCGACTTTGGCCGTATGGACTTCTGACATCTTGGAGGAGAGCCATACAAATAAGGAAATCAGAAAAAAAATAACAATCAATCGCAACTGCTTTAGCGACCCAATCCGCTTGAAAAGACCGCTCAATAAAGACATAGCTAATTGATTAAATTAATCTTAGTTATCGACCATATCCATTACGGCATCGCTAACTCCCATATTTGAAAAACCGCCATCATTATAGAGGTTTTGCAAAGTCACTCTTTTGGTTAAATCTGAAAATAAGGTAATCGTATAATTTGCACAGTCAAGAGCGGTTGCGTTGCCTAATGGTGACATTTTTTCTGCATACGAGATAAAGCCGTCAAAGCCCTTGACTCCCTTCCCAGCTGTGGTTGGTGTTGGTGACTGTGAAATGGTATTCACTCTTACTTTTTTATCTCTTCCAAAGAAATACCCAAAACTACGGGCAATTGATTCAAGATAAGCCTTATTATCGGCCATGTCGTTATAATCTGGGAAAACACGTTGCGCAGCCATATAGCTCAAGGCAACTATACTACCCCATTCGTTCATGGCGTCTTTTTTGTATAGCACTTGCATCAGTTTGTGAAACGAACCAGCAGAAACATCCCATCCTTTAGCTGTCCAGCTGTGATTTTGATCGGTATAGGACCTACCCTTGCGCACATTGACTGACATGCCAATCGAGTGTAAAACAAAATCGAGCTTTCCGCCTAAAATTTCAATCGACTGATCAATAAGATTTTCCAAATCTTCGATACTCGTCGCATCTGCTGGAATGACCTGTGAGTTGGTTTGCTGTGCAAGGTCATTAATTGCTCCCATACGCATGGCAACTGGTGCGTTTGTCAATATAAACTGACCCCCTTCTTCATGTACGCGAACAGCAGTTTTCCAAGCAATAGAGTTTTCATCTAAGGCGCCAAAAATGATTCCTTTTTTTCCTGTAAGCAAGTCGTAAGACATAAAAAAAAATTTTGCTAAATATAGTACTAATTCAATAATTTCTCTGCGTAGGTGCGTGCAGTTTGAGTAATTTGATTCCCGTCGATCATTTGTGCAATTTCCACAACTCGATCTTCACCCTCCAATCGTTTGACATATGTTCGAGTTGTATGATCATCCGAAGATTTATATACTTTGATATGCAAATTGCCCATCGCTGCAATTTGTGGCAAATGGGTAATGGCGATCAACTGTGTATGCTCACTAATATCTTTCATAAAACTTCCCATGGCTTTGGCCATCTCACCAGAAACACCTGCATCTATCTCATCTAAAATCATCGTTGGGCAATGATCGTTTTTCGCAAGTATCGATTTGATCACAAGCATAATTCGTGAGCGTTCGCCACCAGAGGCGATTTTACGTAGCGTTGAAAAATCAATTCCTTTATTGGCAGAAAATAAAAGTGTTAAAGTATCTGCTCCAATTGGTCCTAGAGATAGCTCAGCGTCCAATTGAAAATCAAAACGCGCATGCTCCATACCAAGTTTGACGAGTCGAGCACTGAGCTCATTGGCAAGTTTTTGTGCATGATCTCTTCTGCGTTTAGCCAAATCTGTTGCGAGTTTCCAAGCCGTTTTTTCCGCTTTATCAAGTTGTTGTTTTTGCACCTGGATTTCTTCATCCCCTTCCAAAACCACTTGGCATAGTGTTTCTAACTCCTCTTCTTTGTTCATCAACCCCTCAATGTCCTGAACTTGATGCTTTTGTTGGAGAGAATATATCTTGCTCAACGTTTGATTGACGACCTCTAAGCGCAAAGGGTCAACAGCCAATTCCTCATCTATCGATGACAAGTTTGCTTGAATGTCTGTCCATTCATACCATAAGTTTTGTACCCGCTCTGAAAACACTTTATACTGATCACTGTAGGATTCCAGTTTTTGCAGGTCCACTCTACATTGACTCAATTGGTCGGTCAGACCACTGTTTTCTATGGACGAAACCTGCAATATATGTTGAATCGTTTGCTTGATATCATCGGCATGTTGCAATAAGTTGCGCTCTTTCTCAAGCTGTCTCTGGATGTCGATATGAAGTTGTAACTCCTTTAACTCTGCCAACAAAAAGGAATTATAATCATATGATTCTTTAGCACTTCGTTGGGCTTCCAAAAGTCCTTGATAGCGTTTTTCTTCTTGCTTAACCACTTCCAAAGTTTGTTGGTAGTCAGCTCTCAATTCTAAAGCACCCGAAAAGGCATCAAGGAGGTCGAAGTGGAATCGAGAATCTGCCAATTGTGAAGTTTGGTGTTGCGAGTGCAAATCAACCAACTGAGAGCCCAAAAATCGAAGCTTTTCAAGCTGGACTGGCGTATCGTTGATAAACGATCGTGATTTTCCTGAAGGCAATATCTCTCTTCTGAGAATGGTTTCCATTTCGAAATCAACTTCCAAATCATCAAACACAGATTTGAGAGCGGATTTGGAAAGATCAAAAACTGCTTCAACAATACATTTTTGAGAGGCATCTCGAACAGCTGATAAGTCTGCTCTAGCACCCAGCACAAGTGACAAAGCATCCATGACGATGGATTTTCCCGAACCTGTCTCCCCCGTAACCACATTGAGGCGACGGCCAAAATCAGATTGAATGTCATCAATAAGCGCAAAGTTTACGATAGAAATAGACTGTAACAACTGATCAAAGATTAATGAAACTCAAAGATAACTTTTTCAGTGATATTCAGCTATCTAATTTCAGCCCACTTGGCAGAAAAGAAGGGAGCTACTCGATTTAAGTCTTCCCGAAGCTGAGAGGTGTCAAATGAAGGTCCTCCAGAAAAAATCTGCACAACCTCATCTGATTTTGTATCGAAAAATAGTTGCACAACCAAACTATTTGGGCGACTTTTGGATAAGCTTTTCAAGTCTGAGATACTTTTTGAAATGGTTTGCTTACCCACTTCAGGTTGGTTGACCATCACGTCTAATCCGTTGAGGTGGTAGTCATAGATTACTTTCCGAAAAAGGGAAAAAGGATTTGTACTCAACTGGTCAATAAGCCAGTACCGATTGGTCTTCTTTTCAGATTGTTTCCATCCAGAAAATCGATTGGCCTGAGACAGATCAACAATTTTTCGAGCTTGTTCATAATATGGATCTCCGCCAAACAAAGAAAAGGAGTCTGCATCGACCCCCAAAACCACAAATACGTAATAACTTATAAGAGAAACTAAAGAGGTGTTCGTGTTATTTGGGTTGAAATTTAAGGATTCAAATTCCTGATAAGAAAAATTAAAATCATCGTCTTTTCGATTCAGAAGTGGCGTGACATAGGCAGATCCGAATACTGGTCGAGAAGACTGAATTTGCAAATTTGCCTGAAATTCATTGTTTCCATAATTTTCAATTGTAATCAACATGGTGCAGTTGATTTTGTTGTAATCCTCTGATCGAATATCAACCCATGAGGTCGCGTTGACAAACTCATTGAGCTCCCGCTCGAGGGTTTCAAAAATTTGGCTGTTGGTTTGATCGACCAAATCGGCATTAATACTGACTTTACAATCCAATACTTGGGCAAAAGAAAAGCAAGAAAAAAGAATGAAAAGCAGGATTTTATGCATCAATCATCGTTTTAATTTGGGTTAAAACATCTACAGCTACTTCAGATTTATCTTTTAAAGTAAAAGCTGTGTGCTCTCCTAAAGCAGGAATAAATGTGATTTTATTTGTCGCGTGTTGAAAACCAGCACCCTTGTCTGCCAGAGAGTTAAGAATAATCGCATCGAGATTTTTCTTCTTTATTTTTTCTTTGGCATTCGATAATTCATTGTCGGTCTCAAGTGCAAATCCTACAAGAACTTGACTTGTTTTCTTTTTACCTAAACTCTCAAGAATATCAACGGTTTTTACGAGTTCAACCGAGGTAATTTCCTCTTCTTTTTTGATTTTACTTACTTCGACGTGCTTGGGTTTATAATCAGCGACTGCAGCAGCCATGACGAGAATATTACAATCCTCAAAATGGCGCAAACATGCGGTGTGCATATCATCGGCCGTTTTGGTTTGTACGAGCGTAACCCCAGGATGAATAGCAAGGTCATCGGCGGGTCCAGAGATAAGAATCACCTCAGCGCCTTGTGAAGCAGCTTCATTTGCAATTGCATAACCCATTTTTCCTGAGGAGTAATTACCAATATAACGGACTGGATCCAACGGTTCGTATGTCGGACCGGCAGTAACCATCATCTTGGTCCCAAGAAGTGGCATTTTAGAGGATAGATCTTGTTCTAAAAAATCAACAATTTGATCGGGTTCTTGCATCCGTCCAACACCCTGAAGGCCACTGGCCAACTCTCCTTCTTGCGCTGGAATATGGATGTTGTTTCGAGAGATTAATCGTTGGATGGCGTCTTGTGTCGCAGGGTGCTCATGCATATCCAAGTCCATTGCTGGAGCGAAATAGACGGGGCATTTGGCAGAGAGATAGACCGCCAGTAATAAATTATCGCATGTTGCTTGCGCCATTTTCGATAAGGTATTTGCAGAGGCAGGTGCAATAAGCATCAGGTCAGCCCAAAGGCCCAAATCTACATGGTTGTTCCACAACTCATCTTCACTTTCGACAAACTCTGAATAAACTGCTTTATTCGACACTGTAGATAAAGACAATGGAGCGACAAATGACTTTGATGAAGGTGTCATCACAACCTGTACTTCAGCACCAGCTTTTACAAGAGCACGAACGAGTAAAGGGGTTTTGTAGGCCGCAATGCTTCCAGAAATGCCAAGAATGACCTTTTTGGCATGTAGGGCAGGAAACATTTATTTGCTTGTTTCGTCAGTATGACGATAGTATACTTTTTCTGCTAACCACTGTTCAACTGCTACAGCGTGTGGCTTGGGTAACTTTTCGTAAAACTTAGAAACTTCAATTTGTTCCTTGTTTTCAAAAATTTCCTCAAGTGTTTCAATTGGGGTAGCAAACTCTTCTAACTTTTCAAATAGCTCTGTACGCAGCTCCTCATTGATCTGGATCGAACGTTTGGCAAGTATAGAAACGGTCTTGTAGATGTTTCCAGTTGGTTCATCTAGCTTGTTACGATTGTAAGTAATCGTAGTATCAGGTGCATTAGAATTCTTTATCGACATACCGTAATTTTAATTGGCTGCAAATGTAGTGATTTCTTTCTCGATATTATTCATTATTGAAATACTCCGATCTAAAAATTCGGATTCAGGGTAAGCCCGAACAAAATCATCAAAATAGGATGCAGCGTTTTCTAAACGTTCTTCTTTTTTTGAAAATATACTATTGATTGCCAAAATTGAAGCTGCTCGAAACTGGATAAACATTGCTTCTTCACGAAAAGGAGTACCCGGGAAATCGCCGATAAAGTTATCTATCGCCTTGATTGCTGCCTTATAATCCCGAATCGTGAAAAATTGCTTGGCGTTTTCAAAAGATTTCCGCTCGAGTTTGCGCAACAATTCTTCTACAATACTGTTGACTTCCACCATGCGCTCACTATCAGGGTAACGATTGATATATTCTTGCAATTTGTTCAAAGCTTCCTCTGTATCCTTTTGATCCAAACTATAAATTGGAGAAATTTCTGCATAAGCATAGGCGATCAAATAATAGGCCTCCTCTAATTTATCACTTCGAGGGAATGCTTTGGTAAATGATTCAAACTCGTAAGCTGCTGTAATGTATGAGCGTGTATTGAGTAAACAATTGGCATAGAAGTAAGTGATTCGTTCCGATTGGGGTTTGCCCCTGTATATTGGCTTTAGTTGTTCAAAGAGTCCTTTGGCTCTTCGATAATCACCTTCATCATAATATACTTCAGCCAAATCATATTTAAGCTTGGTGTCTTCACTTTTCAACGCCTTTTGATATGGCCCGCAAGAAGTCATCAAAAGAATTACAAGCCCGATAAGAGATTGGATTGTTATTTTACTTTGCATGGTGTAAAGTTATACATTTGAACAACATCCCCAACTTATTAATCGTATTGATCAACATAGGTTCTCAACTTTGATGTAACAGAATCAGAAACAGGAACTAAAGGAAGTCGTAACTGGTTTTCAATAAGTCCACGTTGATGAAGCACCGCTTTTATTCCGCCTGGATTACCCTCGACGAATAGTAGGTCAATAATGGGTTGAGCAAGTGTTGCGATTTCATTGGCTTTATTATCATTTCCCTCAAGCGCAGCAATAACGCCATTGCTGAAAAAGCGTGGAAACCCACCGGCAAAGACAGAAATCACACCTTCAGCACCCGATTGAATCAGGGGAATTGCGGTTTCATCGTCACCAGATAGTAAAATAAAATCGTCTGGACGACCATCAAGAATGGCTTTTCCCTGATCTAAATCTCCACTGGCATCTTTGATTCCAATTACATTTGGACAATCATGCGCGATTCGCAAAGTGGTCTCAGCACTGATGTTTGAAGATGTCCTTCCTGGAACATTATACAAGATAAGTGGTAAAGGCGTTACCGCATCAAGTGCTTTATAGTGTTGATAGATTCCTTCCTGGGTTGGACGATTGTAATATGGAGAAACCGAAAGAATGGCTGAAAAACCAGTTGTATCAACCTGTTGTAGTGCTCGTTGGAGTGCCATGGTGTCATTACCACCAATTCCCATAATTAAGGGCACTTGACCGTCAACCGTTTCCACAAAACAGTCAAAAATCTGTTTTTTCTCTTCAACAGAAATCGTTGGGGACTCTGCTGTTGTCCCCATAGCAACCAAATAGCGAATATCATTATCAATTAAATAATGGATGAGGTAGCGCAAAGATTTAAAGTCGACTTTTAAATCAGCAGTAAATGGGGTTATAACTGCAACGCCAGTACCAAGATATGGGGATTTAATCATCTGTTTTGATTTTAGAAAAAAAGGTGCTAAAAGTGCCAAAAAATTGGTCTGCTGTATTGTTTTCTGCCCCAAGCATAAGATCGTTTAGTCGATGATCAACTGTGACATAGCCAACCCGAAATCCTGCTTTGATTTGGGAGGATATTGATTGAAGAACAAGATTGTCTTTCGAAAAAAAATTAAACAGTAAATCATATTTTTTTGACAAAACTTTCTTCTTCATAGGGTGAAGGAGTGTTCCGTCCCAATGTAGATGGCGGTTGTTAAATTGTGGGCTATACAAAGTCAAGTCTTTAGATGATTTTGGCGCATAATAAATCGCTGTAATACTGTTCTTTTGAATTTGAAAAAGTTCCTTTATATAGCTGTCTAAGTCCATATCTACCAAAATGTTGAGATCAATAAGGCACGCAACGGAACGAACGGACTCTGGTTTAACCATCGTTCGGTGAGACAGCTCGGTTAAGGCCTTTTCAACAATTCGTTTTCTAAACATATTTTGGGGGGCTAAATTAATCAATCCCGAATTCTAAATATGCAATTTATCATTCTTTTTTAAAATGTACACAAAATGTTTTATTTGTAACACTATGCAGAAATCATCGAGAGAAAAGTAGTTTCGTCTATGATAACAATTCCGAGGTCATTGGCTTTGATTCGCTTTTTAGGGCCCATATTGTCACCCGCAAGTAGAAATGATGTTTTGGATGACAATGAACTTGAAACTTTTCCTCCATGGTCTTCAACTAAGGTTTTGATTTCATCTCTGCTATGGGAAGAAAATACACCAGAGATCACAAAAGATTGACCATCAAGTTTATTTGAAACGGGTTCAAATTTATTCAGTTGGCTTTCGAGTTGCAGCCCATACATTTTAAGTCTATCAATAATTTGAATATTTGATAAGGAAGCAAAGAATTCGACAACGCTTTCTGCAATCCGTATTCCGATTTCATCGACTTGAGTTAGTGTATCCAGATTTGCTTTGGCTAGGGCATCAATTGAACCAAAAGATAAGGCGAGCTTTTTGGCAACGGTCTGTCCAACATAACGAATACCAAGACCGAAAAGCACTCGTTCGAATGGTACCGTTTTTGATTGATCAATCGCATCCAATATATTTTGTACAGACTTGTCAGCCATTCGCTCTAGTGGGATAAGTTGATCATAGGTTAATGTGTACAAATCCGCATAAGACATCAGCAAGCCCTGATGATAGAGAAGCTCGATCGTTTCATTTCCCAATCCGTAAACATTCATGGCTTTTCGGGAAATAAAGTGCTGAATTCTACCTATGATTTGAGTTGCACACCCATCGTGATTGGGACAATAATGGTCTGCCTCCCCTGCCATTCGCACCAATTCTGTTTTACAATCGGGGCAATGTGTGATATAATGTACTTTTTTTGCATCCGTACTGCGTTTGCTGCTTTCGACAGATGTGATTTTTGGGATGATCTCCCCTCCTTTTTCGATAGCCACAGAGTCCCCATAGTACAAGTCAAGTTTTTCGATTTGATCCGCGTTATGCAGAGATGCTCTCTTGACAACTGTTCCCCCTAAAACAATAGGATTTAATATGGCAACAGGTGTAATTGCCCCTGTACGACCAACTTGAAATTGAACCGATACCAAGGTTGCAAAGGTGCTCTCTGCCTTAAACTTATAGGCAATCGCCCAACGTGGAGACTTGGATGTGTAGCCCAATTCATCTTGTTGTGCAATGTCATTCACTTTTACCACTACACCATCGATTTCATAAGGTAAATTTTTACGCTCTTTATCCCAATGTGTGATAAATCGGATTACATCCTCAATCGTTGAGGCAAGTGTATGGTGTTCTGGGACATGAAATCCCAGATTGTGCGCAGCTTGTAAACTCTCTATCTGGGTCGAAAATAACGTACGATTAGCAATTATTTGATACAAAAAACACTGAAGTGGCCTTGCCGCAACCAACGAGCTGTCTTGTAATTTTAAACTCCCCGAAGCAGTGTTTCGCGGATTCCGATAAGGTTCTTCACCTTTAGCAATTCGCTGTTCATTCATTTTATTAAAACCCTCAATGGGAAGAATAATCTCACCGCGAATTGCGAAACGTTCTTTAAAGTCTCTGCGTAGTTCTAGCGGTACTGTAGGTATGGTGCGGATGTTTTGGGTAACTTCATCCCCCTGCGTGCCGTCACCTCTTGTTACAGCTCTTTCCAACACACCATGATCATAAGTCAAACTAATCGAGGCACCATCATATTTCAATTCGCAAGTGTAGGAAACTTCATCTGTGCCAAGTCCTTTTTGAACACGTTTTTCCCAATCAAGGAGTTCTTGCGGGCTATATGCATTGTCTAAAGAATACATCGGAAATTCGTGATCGACCGTTGGAAAATCTTTGGTAACTCTACCCCCCACGCGTAAGGTTGGCGAGTTGGGGTCATGATATTCAGGATATTGCTTTTCTAGGTCAGCGAGTTTCCGTAAGCTCTGATCAAATTCATAGTCACTAATAGTGGGCTCATCGAGAACATAATATCTGTAATTATGATCATGCAGTGCTTTACGTAATGCTAATATTTGCTCTTTGACCTCTTTCATTTCTTCGTTTTTGCAACCAACATTCGAGCTTGGTTTTGCATATCATTTTCGACCACAATATCGATAAAATCCATCGTTTTTAAAAGAGAAATCACCGCTTTAGCTGTATTGGGATTGAGCTCAAAATACAGTCGTCCACCTGGACGTAAATGTAGTGCTGCAAATTGGGTAACTGCACGATAAAACTGGATCGTGTCCTCTTGTGAGGTAAACAATGCCAAGTGAGGCTCATATTCAAGTACATTTGGGTGGATTTGTGGCTTCTCCTCCTCCAAAACATAAGGTGGATTTGACACAATCACATCCCATCGGTCTTGGGTTTGAAACTGTTTTAAAATATCGACTTGCGAAAAGCTGACATTTGATCCGATCGAGACGGCAGTTTGTTTGGCAACTTTCAAAGCTTCGTTTGAAATATCCCAAGCGGCAACCCTAGCATTGATATGATCTTCAAGGGCAAACGCAATGCAGCCACTTCCAGAGCAAATGTCTAAAATGGCTAAGTCGTCTGGCTCTCGACTTTTGATCCAATACACCAAACTCTCAGTTTCAGGTCTTGGAATCAGAACATGGCGATTGAGATGAATTGGTATTCCCGCAAAACTTGTTTGTCCAATTATATATTGTATTGGTTCTTTTTTCTCAAGTCTATTCATAAATTGAACGACGTCATTCTGAACAACTTGATTCAACTCTGTATTGACATTCAATATAATTTCAGCACGCCCGATGTTGAGCATATGTTCCATCAATGGAAAAAAAAGAGAATCAATTTCCGCAGTTGGGTATACAGACGCCAACCTTTCATTAAAGTTCTTTCGAAACGCTTTAATCGTCATCGTAAAGGGATTTAACCATCCAAACCGGGCATGAGCAATGACCTGTATTTCCTAGGGAGTGGTCGATATAGGTGAATCCCCATTTTTTGTATAACTTTTGCGCATTAACCATATTTGGCATGGTTTCTAGATAGCAATATGTAAAGCCAAAAGACTTGGCTTGTTTCAGGCATTTTTGAATCATTTGATTCCCCAACCCCTTCCCTCTTGCTTCGGGAAGAAAATACATTTTCTGTAGCTCACAATACCCACTCGGACCCTCACGCAAAGGGGCAATACCAGCACCCCCCATAATATGATTGTCAAGACAAACAACCCAATAATTTGCTTTCTCTACTGAATAAGCATCAAAGATTGCATCGAGTTCAGGGTCAGCAAAAGCAGTTCCTCCCTTAGGAACACTCATTTCAATAAGCACCTCTCTGAGCACCTGAGCTAAGACGTGATTATCGGATTGACGAACCAAACGAATTTCCCATTGGTCTTTTGCCATTTGTTTAGCTTATTTTTGTTGTTTAAATGTACAATGAAATTTGGTATGAGTGCATCCAAATTTATGAACAAATGTATCGCCCTTGCCAAGCAAGGGCTCGGCAGCACATACCCAAACCCCTTGGTTGGATCGTTAATCGTTTATAAGGGTCAAGTGATTGGTTCTGGTTGGCATCAAAAGTCTGGACAAGCACATGCCGAAGTTCATGCCATCAACTCTGTTTCAGACCGATCTGTTTTAGCTGACTCCACTTTATATGTCAACCTAGAGCCATGTAGTCATCATGGAAAAACACCGCCTTGCACAGATTTGATTATTCAAAGTGGGATTCGCCATGTCGTTGTTGGCATGCAGGATCCTTTTGTAAAAGTAAATGGAATGGGTATCCAAAAACTACGTGATGCTGGCATACGCGTTGATGTCGGAGTAGAAACTGCTTCCTGTAGAAAATTAAATAAACGATTTGTCACAACTATTGAAAAACAACGCCCTTACATTATATTAAAGTGGGCAGAGACTGCGGATGGATTTCTTGCACCCAAAACCAAAACGAAAAACGAGCCAGTGTGGATAAGCAATCTCTTGTCCAGAACAAAAGCGCATCAATGGCGAGCAGAAGAGCAATCAATTTTGATTGGCAAACAAACCGCATTGGATGATAATCCTGCTTTGACAACTAGACTATACAAAGGCTCCTCACCGATTCGATTGTTAATTGACCCAAAAGAGGAAGTTGATCACAAAGCGAAAGTGTTTAATCCAGACCAAAAGGTAATTGTGTTTACTGCAAAAAAAAGTCGAACGAAAGACCATATTGAATATGTATCTATTGATTTTTCCGCAAATGGATTACAGCAAATTCTAAACATTTTATTTCAAAAAGGGATTCAATCTATTTTGGTAGAGGGCGGCTCCGTCACGCTTCAGCATTTTATCGATTCTGGATTATGGGATGAGACTCGGATAATCACAGGGCAAGAAAAATTTGGGAGCGGAATTAGTGCACCAAACACGAAATCATTTTTGGGGACACCAAACTCGTCAACAACCTTTGACGGAGATATTTTAAAGCAATGGGTTAATCCCCTAGCGCATTGAGAAATACTTCGGGGCAGCGCATGATTTTTCGAGTCTCTGCATTCACAAAAGCTAGACGGGTTTTGGCTGTCGTACAAAGCACTTTGTCTTGATTAAAAATTTGATAAGAAAAATCTATGATTGAGGTTGGCTCGCTTTGCAAACAAATCTCGATTTGGATTTGATCTTCGAAGTAAAGAGGGTGTTTGAATTCTGTTGAAAGTGACAATACCGGTAATAAAATTCCCTGTGTTTCTAGCTTGGCATAGCTCAAACCGAGAAACCGCAACCACTCAATCCGAGCTAGTTCAAAGTAAGTTGCGTAGATGCCGTGGTGAATAACACCCATTTGATCGGTTTCGGCATAACGAGTTGTCAATTGGCAAACAAATTTTTTCTTACACATAATAAGTTTTTTCTTACAAAACGAAATTAGAAAATGCGTTTATAATATGCATAAAAGTTTCTGAAAATTCAATACCAAAAAAGTTTTTTTTTCAAATTTTTTACATGCATATTTGTTTCAAAGTTTACGTTCAAACTTTTTATCTATTGCACCATTTCTAATAACCTTAGAAACAAATATTAAGACGACAAATAATGCAGCAAACTGCTGAATCTGTTTGGAAAAAATGCTTGAGCTTCGTTGGGGATAATATTGACCCTCAAGCATTCAAAACTTGGTTTAATCCTATCGTTCCTGTCAAGCTGAAAGATAATGCCCTCAATATCGAGGTTCCTAGCAAATTCTTTTACGAGTGGATTGAGGAACACTACATCAAAATCCTAAAAACCGCTCTCCACAAAGAGCTTGGAGATGATGGTCGCTTGGTATACATTATACGTATGGAGAATACCTATGGGAGTAAGTTGCCTTTTACGCAAAAAATCCCAAGTAGCAGCCGCACAGGAATTCACACGCAAAACATTGAAGCCCCAAGTCAAGGACAGACATCGGAGCTCAAAAACCCGTTTATCATTCCAGGGATTCGCAACTTAAAAATTGAGTCCCAATTAAACGCGAGCTATAATTTTGATAGCTTCTTAGAAGGTGACTCCAATCGACTTGCTCGTTCCGCTGGAATTGCTGTAGCGAATCGTCCTGGTGGTACTTCATTTAATCCCCTTCTCATTTTTGGAGGAGTTGGACTTGGGAAGACTCACCTCGCACACGCTATCGGGGTTCAAGTCAAAGAAAATTATCCTGAAAAAACTGTACTCTATATTTCAGCCGAAAAATTTACGCAGCAATACATTGATGCCATAAAGAAAAACAATAGAAATGACTTCATTCACTTCTACCAACTAATTGATGTATTAATCATTGATGACGTACAGTTTTTTTCAGGAAAGTCCGGAACGCAAGATGTCTTTTTTCATATATTCAATCATTTACACCAAAACGGAAAACAAGTCATACTCACTTCCGATAAAGCGCCTGTCGACATGCAAGACATTGAGCAGCGTTTACTCTCTCGCTTTAAGTGGGGGCTTTCGGCGGAGCTTCAAAAACCCGATTATGAAACACGCGTTTCGATTTTAAAAAACAAATTATATAGAGACGGGGTTGAGCTTTCAGACGAAATCATTTCTTATGTTGCCAAATCAGTCAAAACAAATATACGTGAGCTTGAAGGGGCTATTATTTCGTTAATCGCTCAATCGTCTTTTAATAAACTCGAAGTGACTCTTGAGCTTGCCAAACGAGTAGTTGAGAAATTTGTGAGAAACACCAAGCGTGAAATTTCTATTGACTATATCCAAAAGGTAGTTTCAGATTATTTCCAAATGGATGTGACTACACTACAGTCCAAAACCCGGAAACGTCATATTGTTCAAGCACGTCAATTGGCAATGTTTTTTGCAAAAAAACTCACCAAAGCATCGCTCGCAAATATCGGTCAACAAATTGGACATCGGGATCATGCCACTGTTCTGCACGCTTGTAAAACGGTCGATAACCTCGCCTTCACAGATAAGCAATTCCGTAAGTACGTAGAAGACCTGACAAAGAAATTCTCGAACTAAACTCCATGTCCAAGCGAATCCTTATGGTCTGCTTGGGAAACATCTGTCGTTCCCCACTCGCCCATGGAATCATGGCTGAAACATTACCCCACTATTTTGTGGATTCGGCTGGTACTGGCTCCTATCATATTGGCAGTCCACCCGACTCACGATCCATTCGAGTTGCCCATGACAACGGGATTGACATTCGCTACCAAAGTGCGCGTCAGTTTCAGTACAATGACTTTACCGAATTTGATCACATCTTCGTTATGGATCGACAGAACTACAGAGACGTGATTGCAAAAGCAAACCGCCAGGATGACATTGACAAAGTTGAACTGCTTTGTGAAGCTGCTGGCATGGGAATGCGTCCTGTACCCGATCCGTATTACGGGGACGATGAGGGGTTCCAGAACGTTTTTGATCTTGTAAAAACGGCATGCCATCGCATTGCAGAACAATGGAAACAAAACCATGAATAAAGCCATTGGTAAACTATTTCTAATTCCAAATACACTTGGTTATATTTCACCTGAAAATGTGATGTCACATTCCATTCGTGACATCATTGATGCCACTCATCATTTTGTTTTTGAAAAAGAAAAAATTGGTCGTGCGTATATCAAGCGATGGTGTCCTGAAAAATCTCAGAATGAACTGCATGTGCAGTCCCTAAACAAACACACCACTCGACAGGAATTGTTGGAGATGCTCAGCCCGTGTTTGTCTGGTCATAACATGGCCCTTATCACAGATGCTGGCTGTCCAGGGGTAGCTGATCCCGGTGCCGATTTGGTGCTTCTGGCACACCAATCTAAGATTATAGTTCGCCCATTTGTAGGACCCTCTTCGATTCTTCTGGCACTGATGGCCTCTGGACTCAATGGCCAACAGTTTGCATTCAACGGATATCTTCCGATTGATAAACAGGCATGTAAACAAGCCATCAAAAACTTTGAGCGTCTTTCATACAGCAACAATCAAACCCAAGTTTTTATAGAAACACCATATCGAAACAGCCGTTGTTTTGAATTGTTGATCAACCATTTATCGCCAAACACCCTACTCAGTGTGGCATGTGATTTGAGTTTACCAACTGAGGTTATCCATACAAAAACAGTGAAAGATTGGAAAACAAGCCAACTCGAACTTCACAAACGGCCAAGTGTTTTTTTGTTTTTGCGACCTAGCGCATAATCCGATTTTCATTCAACCAGCGTACATACACTTTTCGGTAAGCGAGGTGCTCGTTGTATGTGCTCGCAAATAAATGATACCCTGGATTTTTGGGATCAACAACAAAAAAGAGGTAACTATGGGATTCGGCATTCAGCACAGCATCAACCGAACTAATATCTGGCATGGTGATTGGCCCGGGAGGTAATCCGGGATATTTATAGGTGTTATAGGGCGATTTGATTTCCAAATCTTTATACAATACCCTTCGAACTATCAAGTCAAAATCATTGGTTTGACGTTTCATCGCATAGACAACTGTTGGGTCAGCTTGCAACTTCATTCCTCTGCGCAAACGGTTGAGATAAACCCCTGCTACACGAGGGCGTTCATCCACTTTTCGTGATTCTTCGTTCACAATAGCCGCTAGTGTGATTACCTCAGCACGACTCATTTTAAGTCGTTTCCGTTTAGATTCTCTGCTCTCATTCCAAAACAAATCATTTTCCCTTTTCATACGCTGACAAAATTCAGCAGCAGAAATATTCCAATACATTTCATAAGAATTTGGCAAGAACAAACTCAACAATTCTTCGCGGTTTAAGTTTACGGACTCCATAAAATACGGACTCTCTATTTCCTTATTTAAAGACAAACTGTCCAACTCCAATTGCTCTGCAACACGACCGGCAAGATGCGCGATGGTTTGCTGGTTGTTAAACACAACTTGAATGGGTGTGTTTCCAGAACGCAGGGCGTTGATGATTTGCTGATTCCCCATATTGGGTTTCAGTACAAAATGTCCAATACGAGGGGTGTCAAACCGCTTGGCTTTTGCAGCCAATGAAAACGTGACTGTACTTCTCAAATGGGGCTCCAATATCCCTTTTAATGTTGCAAATGATGTGCCAGAGGGGACAAAAATCGATTGACTCGAATCTGTAACTTTTGTATTGGGAAAATAAAAAACGGACAATAGTGAGATAAAGATGGCACCCGTGCCAACCAGCGCAAATCGGATAGTACGTTTTATGGACTGTAGCATTGACTAAAGCTTTAGTGTTCCTGAAAAAACAAGTTCTGTAGGGCCAGTTAAAACAATGTCTGAAAAACCTTTGCCACTAGGGGTAAAAGAAACGGTCAGAACACCGCCCAGTGTGTGAACTTCAATTTTACTATTTGTGACTTTATCCGTAGAAAACGCTGCCAAAGCAGCCGCAGTAACTCCCGTTCCGCAGGATAAGGTTTCGTTTTCAACTCCTCTTTCGAAAGTGCGAACATGAATTTCCTTAGCTTCGTTGACCTCTACAAAGTTAACATTAGTCCCTTCATCGCCATAAATTTCGTTGTGCGCAATCAATGCACCTTGTGTGCGTACATCTAGATTCTTTGTGTCTTTGACAAACTCAACATGGTGAGGAGAACCTGTGTCCAAAAAAGTATGTGTAGGAAACGTCTGTACATGATCGACATCTCGCATAGAAAGCGAAACAACGTTTCCGCTGATCGTGGCATCATGGAGCCCGTCAAAAGCGGCAAAATTTGTTTGCTTGTCAATAACCCCTAAATGCTTCGCAAAAGCAACGACACACCTTCCTCCGTTTCCACAAAACGAACCAAGCTGACCATCCGCATTAAAATAATGCATCACAAAATCTGCTGTATTGTGATTTTGGAGTACAATAATCCCATCAGCGCCAACACCGAAACGTCGGTCACATATTGCAGTGATATGCTGTTGGTCTTGAAACAGAAACTCCCCTTTGCGATTGTCAATCATCACAAAATCGTTTCCAGTGCCTTGATATTTATAAAATGGAATATTCACGGTGTAAATATATCGCTTAATTTCCATGGATAAAAAGGTTGTTAAAACGAAGTTAAAAAATGAAAACATGGCACGATATCTGCTAATTTTGTTAAAAAATAATCGTTATGTCTTCTTTAATACGTCACTTTTTCATTTCAATATGTGCGACAGCGCTTCTAATCGGCGCATATCACTTTGCATTCTCGACAAAAGAAATCATAGTTACCCAACAAGCAACGCCTATGGTACAAACGGCCTTTGAATCGCCGCTCGTGGTTCGAGATTCTGCGGAAAATACAGATTTCACAGTGGCCGTTGACCGCACCATTGACGCAGTCGTTCACATTACAAATACGGGAAAAAGCAGTTCACAATCCTATAGTTTATGGGATCTCTTTTACAGTTCACCAAAAACCTATCCCCGCATCGGTATGGGTTCTGGTGTGATTGTTTCTCCTGATGGCTATTTGATTACCAATAATCACGTGATTGAAGATGCAGACCAAATCGAAGTCACAACCAATGACAACCGTGTATTTTCTGCTGACTTGATTGGCACAGATCCAAGTTCAGATATTGCAGTACTTAAAATTATCGGAGACGACCCATTCCCTTATGTACGTTTTGCCGACTCTGACCAAACACGTATTGGCGAATGGGTACTTGCGGTGGGTAATCCATTCAATTTAAACTCAACGGTTACTGCTGGAATCATCAGTGCAAAGGCACGTGATTTGAACCCATATGACGCAACAAACCAATCCTTTATACAAACCGATGCAGCAGTTAATTCTGGGAATAGTGGGGGTGCTTTGGTCAACACCAATGGCGATTTGATCGGTATCAACACGGCGATCACAAGCAATGGAATGGGAACTTTTATTGGATATTCATTTGCGGTCCCGAGTAATATCGCACGTAAAGTTTATGAAGATATTATTGAGCATGGAGGCGTTCAAAAGGCACTCCTTGGCGTTAGTGGCAATGGGCTCAATGATCGGATTTCAAAAGAGTACAATCTCAATACAACCGAAGGCTTTTATATCGCTTCTGTAGAGGATGGCATGGGTGCCAAAGAAGCTGGCCTACAAGCTGAAGACATCATTATCGGGGTGGACGACACCAAAGTTAGTTCGTTTGCAGACATGACGGGCTATCTCAACAGCAAACGCCCTGGCGATAAAGTCAAAGTCACTTATTTGCGAAATGGAGACACCATGAAAACAGAGGTTATTCTGAAGCCAAACCCATTTTTCGATTACTTTGGAATGCGTTTGAAAGACCTAACTACTGATGAAGCAGATCGTTTTGGGGTGAAAAAAGGGGTAAAAATTGCTAGTAATCGCAACGAACGTTTACGCAGGCGAGGTATCGGTCAGGGCATTTTGATACAATCTATCAATGGTACAGTGATTGAGTCAACTGATGATTTGAAAAAAATTGAGGAAAACGAAATTTATGAAATCGAATTTATGAATAAAGACCAAGAGCGTTTTCGATTCTTTTTTGATTGACTAAAATAAGTTTTAAAAGATCGTTTGCTTGTTTAAATTTTTGATGTCGCTATAAAATGCCATATTTGTCATATGCGTATCGATATACTTTCCGTCGTTCCTGAACTTCTTAGAAGTCCGTTCGAAGTCTCGATTATAAAACGGGCACAAGATGCCAAATGCGTAGAAATTCATCTTCATAACATTCGAGATTATTCTGCTAACAAATACAAACAGGTGGATGATTACCCTTATGGCGGGGGTGCTGGTATGGTTTTGATGATTGAGCCCATTGCCAAATGCATTGAAGCTCTACAGAGTGAACGTGACTACGATGCCATTGTGTATATGACCCCGGATGGTCAGCAACTCAATCAAAAAATTGCCAATCACTGTTCGCTTTTTAAGAATATGATTATTTTGTGTGGACATTACAAAGGCGTTGACCAGCGTGTGAGAGACCTATTCGTGACTGATGAAATCTCCGTTGGTGATTATGTGCTTTCTGGTGGAGAGCTCGCAGCTGCTGTCTTTTGTGATGCCATCATCCGACTGATCCCTGGCGTACTTGGAAATGAAACCTCTGCTTTGACAGATTCATTTCAAGACAATCTTCTAGCCCCACCAATTTATACCCGCCCTGCTGACTACAATGGACATAAAGTTCCCGATATTCTCACCTCTGGAAATACACCAAAAGTAGAGCAATGGAGAGAGGAACAAGCTGTGGAGCGAACAAAAAAACTCCGTCCTGATTTATTGTAGTATATTGCCTATCAAGAACTTGCTGCTATGTTTAGAATTATATTATTTACTATACTACCTTTTTTTGTATTAGGCCAAGTGATAAGCCCCACAAATCCCTATACTAAAAACTTTGTGAGTGTTAAACAAAAGCAAACTGGTTTTGCCAAACAATCAGCACAACAACAATCACCAAAGTTATCTGATATCGAAAATGCTTTTGATATCTATTGGAAAGATAAAGATTACACCAAAAAAGGAAGTGGATACAAACCTTTCAAACGATGGGCAAATCACTGGCAAGACTATCTTCAGCAAGATGGCACGATTGCCCCTGCAGCTGTTTTGTGGGAAGCATGGGAAAGAAAGCAGGAGGCAGAAGCACAACAAACTCTTTTCGGCGTACCAGATAATAGTGTGATCAATTGGAGTAATCCAGGTCCAGCTGTGGTGACGAATTCCTCGATTTCTATCAGTGGACAGGGGCGAATAAATACGGTAATCAAAGACCCACAAAATCCGCAAACTCTCTACATTGGCGCACCAGCAGGAGGGATTTGGAAATCAACAGATGATGGCGTGAATTGGACTCCCCTCTCCGACAAACTACCACAAATAGGGGTTTCAGGAATTGCCATTGACCCTTCCGATAATGATATCATCTACATTGCCACTGGAGATGACGATGCAGGAGATTCATACAGTGTTGGTGTTATGAAAAGTACTGACGCTGGATTAACTTGGAATCCAACTGGCTTAACAGATCTAAATAGCAATCAGAAAACAACCAATGAAATTTTTATTGATCCAACTAACAATAACCACATATGGGTTGCATCAACCGATGGGTTACAAAAGTCTGAAGATGGAGGCATCACTTGGGAAATCAAACAAGACGGAAATATCGTCGACTTCAGACTACATCCCAACTATTCAGAAACCTCTATAATCTATGCGGTAGGGTACAAAAACAATAATTCGAAATTTTATCGATCTACAGACAAAGGGGAAACTTTTTCCGAAATTTCAAGTGTTCCCGAAGACGCAAATCGAATTGTCTTAGAAACAACTTTGGCAGCACCAGACAAAGTTTATGTGCTATCTGCCTATGACAATGGCGATGGTACCTATATAGGTGAAAATTCTTTCCAAGGGGTCTATGTATCAAATGATGCAGGGCTCAGTTTTACCAAAACTGCCGAAAGCGACGATATTTTTGGAAGCGCACAATCATGGTATGACATGGCACTTACAGTCTCTGACACTGATCCCAATATACTATTTGTTGGCGTTTTAAATATATGGAGATCGACAGATGGCGGTGATGATTTTACACAAATAAACGCTTGGTATCAACGTACCAATGCCTTTACCCATGCTGATATTCACTTTCTGCGTTATTTCGACGGTGTTTTGTATGCGGGAACTGATGGAGGTATTTTTCGCTCAGCTGATGATGGGGATAATTTTGAAGATTTGAGCAATACCCTCTCTATCGCTCAAATCTATACGGTTTCAACTTCTCGGCCGGATTCATCAAAACTTGCAGGTGGTTTGCAAGATTGTGGCGGTTTTGCCCTTTCTGGAAGTAACTGGAATAGTTATCACGGTGGAGATGGCATGGGAACTGCCGTTGATCCCTTCGAAGAAAACACTTATTATGGGATGACGCAATACGGAGGAAACTTATACCGCACCACTACTGGTGGAGATGGTGGCTGGTCAAACAAAGAATTGATTGCCTCTGGTCCTGTAGAAGGAGAATGGGTTACTCCTTTAGAGTTTGCAAAAAGTGGAGATCTGTATGCTGGTTACGATCAACTCTATGTATTGAACGGAGGACTTTGGAAACAATTGTCTAATCACGACTTCGGTCATAATCTCAGACTGCTAACAATCGATCCAATCAATACAAATATTATGTATGTCGCCACACTATACAATGTATTTAAAAGCACAGATGGAGGACTCACATTTACAAATATCTTACAGACAGATTATTCTGTTCGAGATATTGAGATTCATAAAACAAATAACAATCAACTTTGGGTGCTCAGCTCTGGAACGCTTTACTCATCGGCGGACCAAGGGCAGAGTTTTACCTCCGAAGGTACTGGTCTTGAATCGGCACGAAGTATAAGCCATCAACAATACAGCGCTGATGATTCACTTTACCTTGGAACACTTCTTGGTGTTTACTACTCCGACAACCAAGTCAATGGCTGGCATTCAATATCAAGCGGATTGCCAAATGTTAAAGTTTCAGATATGGAAATCAATCCCTACGACAACATCTTAACTGTCTCAACTTACGGAAGAGGAATTTGGCAAACCTCAATACCAGCAGTAACTCGGCCAAATTATGACCTTGATTTGGTTCGGATCAATTCAGGGCTTGGTTCAGATTACAGATGTGAGAATGATTTTCAACTAAGCTTTGACGTCTTTAATAATGGAACCTCACCCGTCACATCTTTTTCAAGTGAGACAACGCTGAACGGTCTCTCTATAGGGATAGAAAACTGGACGGGAAATCTGGCCCCTGGTCAGAAAATAACGCTTGATGCCAATCTTCAACAATCGATGAATTATGGAGAGAATTTGCTTTCCATTAGCTTGTCAAATCCGAGTGAAACTCTTGTCATCAATAACATCTGCACAGTGGACTTCGAAGTACTTGACCCGCCCAATACCTACGGTCAAACAAATGCAACATATCAATTTGAAAGCAATGAAGACGACTGGTTAATCGTGGGAGATCCTATTTGGGAAAAGGGTGCCCCTTCAGGCACATCTCTCAATCAAGTAAATTCTGGAACCACTGCCTATGCGACAAATTTGGAAGGAAATCACCCAGATAAATCCTCCTCGAGTTTGGTGTCTCCTTGTTATGATTTGAGCCAGTTACAAAGTGGTGGTATTCGTTTCTTTATGGGTTATGAACTTGAACCCTATTATGACTTTATCTATTTTCAGTATTCAAACGATAGTGGCTTAAACTGGTCAACTCTAGATAGTTATAATGGTTTTGATTCCGAAATCAAAGAATATACCTATACTCTAAACCAGAGCATGTTTTCAGAAAACATCACCTTCCGCTTTCATTTGATTTCAGACGCCTATGAGAATGAAGAAGGTGCAGTGATTGACGATTTTATTGTCGAAGGAGTCGCTTTGCACTCTGAAAATGATATCGACCTAGATATCGCAGTCTATCCCAACCCAACTAGTGGATTGTTTACCATTGATACAAATGGACTGTATCAACTTGAAAGTATTAAAATTTATTCCATTGACGGTAAACAAGTTTACGACAACAACTTCTTCATAGAGCATTCCAAGAAAGAGATTGATTTAAGCAACCAAACCAAAGGACTTTATTTCGTTGAATTATCAACGTCTGATCAACGTAAGATCATTCGCAAACTCATTGTAGAATAAGTTTCTAATCATAAGTCAATCCTGTATAAACAGCCAAGATTGAGAATTCGTTTGGCTTGGGCTAAAACCTGAAAGATTAAACATACTTCAACGCTTACTTCCGCTATATATCTGATAATAGACCAAACGGCTTTCCAATTTTCCGTTAAACAGTTTGATTTTACGAGATGTTCGCAAACCAAAGTTTTTAAGTCCCTCCATACTCGCTGTGATCATCCATACATCTGTATTTTGATAGTGTTGCTTGAGGGCATTCCCCATTTGTTTATAAAACACATCTGGGTCAACGGTCAATCGTTCGCCATAGGGTGGATTGGTCAATATGTGTAAGTGTTGTTCAGGATGATCCTTTTTGGTTTTAAAAAAGTCTCTTCTCTGGATGGTGATATAATCCGATAGGTTAGCTGCTTCTATATTTTGTTGTGCTTTTCGTACAGCCGATGGCGCTTTGTCATAACCCACAAGAGGTACAAAACATTCTTTGACACGATTGAGCATGGCCTCACGGATGGTGGCAAATAAATCTGCATCATAGTCGTTCCATTTCTCAAACGCAAACTGCTTTCGGTTGATTTGCGAAGGAATGTTACAAGCCTGCATTGCTGCTTCAATAAGAAGTGTTCCACTCCCACACATGGGGTCGAGCAACGAACTAGTGTGTTTCCATCCTGAAAGCGTTACAAGTCCTGCAGCTAACACCTCGTTGATTGGAGCGATATTGGTCTCGGTTCGATATCCACGCTGATTGAGAGGTTTGCCAGAACTATCAATCGATACTTCCATTCCCTTGGGTGAAAGATGAATAAAAAAGGTGATGTCTGGGTCTTCTCTTCCGACACTAGGACGATTGCCTTGTTTTTTTCGAAACCGATCAACCAATGCATCCTTAGCACGTTGGGCTGCAAACATGGTGTTGCGAAACATGGGGACAGACTGGGTAACCTGAATGGAAAAGCGCGAATCAATCGTCATGTATTCTTCCCAAGGAAGTCGTGATAAACTGTGATAGTATGCGTCCGCTGTCTTGACCTTATCAAAATAGATCGGTTTTAGAATCCGAAGCGCTGTACGACAACACAGGTTGGCCTTGTATAAAAAGCCCCTATCACCCCGAAAACGTACATTACGCACCCCTTGCTTGACAGACGTTGCTCCCAAAAGTTTGAGCTCATTTTCCAAAACTTGCTCAAGCCCAAATAAGGTTTTGGCAATCATATCAAACTGGACTTGCTTCATCTTGCAAAGGTAGGGAATCGTTTGTTGGATTATACAAAAGGCTGAAGGAATGACCAATAGATAACGTTTGCCGATCCCCTCATAACTATTGCTTATTTTTGCAATTATGAACAACGCAAAAGAATGGTATTCATCTTGGTTTGATTCGCCCTATTACCATTCACTCTATTCTCACCGAAATCATCAAGAGGCCGCCGACTTTGTTTCGCGACTTCTCGATTTGATTCAACCTGCTAAAGACGCACATATCCTCGACGTGGCATGTGGGCGTGGGCGTCATGCCCTTGAACTGTATCGTCATGGGTATGCGGTAACTGGCATCGATTTGTCTCCAGAAAATATCAAATATGCCAAAGACGAAGCCAAAAACAAGCAGGCAAGTGATGCTTTGCAGTTTATGGTTCACGATATGCGTAAACCCTTAGAAACCCAATTTTCTCATCTTTTTAATCTATTTACCAGCTTTGGCTATTTTAAAGATCCAAAAGATAACATTCGCACGCTAAAATCCTTTCGAACTCAATTGGCGCCCAATGGTGTCGGGGTAATTGATTTTTTAAACCCAAGTTGGGTTCTAGCCAATCTTGTCAAAGAAGAAAGTATCGAGCGTGACGGTGTGAAATTTTTGATTCAGCGTTATACAAAAGGCAAATGGCTTTGTAAAGACATTCAGTTTCAAGTCGATAAACACAATTATCAGTTTCAAGAGCAAGTAGAATTGTTAGAAATCAACGATTTTATTGCTTTGTTTTCTCAAGCAAATCTCCAATTGGTAGATTTGTTTGGCGATTATCAACTCCAGGCATATGACAAGGAGTTATCTAAACGACAAATCCTTATATTTCAATGAACATTTACTTTCTTCCAATATTTGCTGTACTTGTTGGCAGTTTAGTCATATTTTTTTGGCGGCCAAAAGAGCTTCGATCGATCAAATTGTTGTTGGCGTTTAGCGGTGCTTTCTTACTTGGCACGACCCTAACCTCTTTACTACCGTCCGTATTTGCCAACAGCAATGAGCAAATTAGTTATTGGATTCTCGCTGGGATTATCATCCAAATTGTGTTGGAGCAATTGTCAAAAGGTGCTGAACATGGTCATATCCATACAAGCGGGAAAAGAATTCCGATGACGCTTGTAACTGGGCTTTATTTACACGCTTTTATCGAGGGATTTCCCATTCATAAACACAATGACTTGTTGTGGGCAATTGTCATTCACAAGCTTCCGATAGCGATGTTGCTCACCCTTGCAATATGGCAGACAAACTTCAACTTTCCTAAAAAAGTGGTCATTCTTATTGGGTTTGCAATCATGACTCCATTGGGAAGTTATCTCAATGTCTACACACCCATTTTGCAGCCATACAGTGTACACATCACCGCTCTAGTTGTCGGGGTTTTACTTCATATCTCAACCACGATATTGTTTGAAAGTACAGAAAATCATAAGTTCAACATCTCAAAACTTTTGGTCATTGTAATCGGTATTGGTTTATCCATCTTAAAACATTAACATCAATTTATGAAATAGAATGATGTAAATTGCGTTATTTTATTATAAAGTCCCAAACGATGCTTAGAATCTTAATTCCTCTCTGTAGTTTTTTTGTTATTTCCCAACAACCTGTATTTGATGGTGTAGTCTCAGCCGAAGAGTGGCAAGGCGCACAACAATTTTCAATCCCCTTCGAAATAGAACCTTCTGACAATGGCCCAGCCCATTACAAAACAGAGGTATTTGTACATCAAGTCGGCAATGATTTGTTTGTTGGGTTTATCGCATTTGCAAACATGAACGAGCTTCGTTCTTCTATTCGAAGTCGAGATCAAATCGGCGGTGATGATAATATCGCCATCGGAATAGACCCCTATGGAGATGGTCGAAACATGATTGTCCTTGGTTCAAATCCAGATGGAAGTCAGTTCGATCTAAAAATTCTACCCAATGGCAACAATGATGAATACAATCTATTCTATGAAACCAAGGCCTCAAAACACGATGATGCTTACCATGTAGAATTTAAAATTCCGATAAGTGGACTCCAATTCACCCCTGCTGAAACCATGGAATGGGCTGTGGTGTTTGGACGTTCGGGCTATGCAAATGACACAAGAATACAGATGATCAATTTTGCTTATGATCGCTCGAATCCATGTGTGGTTTGCCAAACTCCAGATCGGATTACACTGCATAATGTCACCTCAAATAAAAGAATAAATCTTTTACCTTATGTGTTTTTGGGAAAAGCTGGGTATCGGGAAAATGGTCATTTTCAACAACAAAAACCGAAAGGTACAATCGGGCTTAGTGGACTTTTTGACTTGTCAAGCAACACAACCTTAGAATTGACCCTTAATCCAGATTTTTCTCAGATTGAGGCCGACGTATCACAAATTGATGCGAATAATACCTTTGCGTTATTTTATCCTGAGAGGCGACCCTATTTCAATGAGGGGAATGACATCATCAACTCCAACCAGCAGGCGGTATACACGAGGAGTATCAACAATCCGATCGCGTCAACAAAGCTGATTCATCAAGGCAACAATCAGCGATTATACTGGTTGACAGCATATGACGAAAACACACCCTATCTAATCGCTGGAGAAAATCAATCTTATTCAGGCGAGGGAAATGAAGCATGGGCAAATATTTTTAGTTATCAGCGCACATTCGATGGGGGCTCACATCTGGGGTTTTTATCGACAAACCGATTTTTTCATGGCGGTGGTCACGGTCAACTCATGGGGATAAACAGCAGGTTGCGCATCGCAAATAAATATTCATTGAATGCAGAGTGGAACTTTTCATCTATTGAGGAGCCCATACAAGACTGGATTGAGAGTAATGACAAGCAAGGAAAAAAAACGGTAGCATTAGATGGGGAATCAAAAAATGGAGACGGATTATTCGTTTCTTTAGATCGAACAACCAAACATTGGAACACCTTTTTTTACTATTCTCAGTACAGTCCAAATTTTGAAACGCCTTTAGGTTTTGTAACACAAAACAACCTTCGAAACGCAGAAATTGTACAGCAGTATGTTGCATTTCCAAAAAATAAAGATGCACTTATTCAGCAGTTGAGAGTAAATCTGGGTTCAGAATTGAGCTACAATTATGCAGGAACTCCCAAATATACAGACCTATTTAGCAATGCTAACATCGTGTGGAAAGGAAATTGGGAAAGCAGGTTGAACATTGTTCATATTATGGAGCAAGAGTATGAAGGCTTTGTAGGGCAAGATATGATGCAATATAGCATGTTTACTAGCTATAGCCCAAATGAATCAATTCGTTTACGTTCATTTGTATCAATTGGGGATGAATTAAGGTATGATGAGGAAAATCCAGCGGTGGGTAAACAGTTTTTTATTGGTTCATTCAACAGCTTTCAACTCTCTCCAAAGTTGAGAATCGGTCAGTCGCTTCGCTATTCACAAATGCGATCGAAAGAGGACAACAGTTTATACTACAAAGGATATATCGCACGATTCATTACAAATTATCAATTCAATAAAGACCTGTCGTTTCGTCTCGTGAGTGAATACAATGAATTTGATGACACCTTGTTTATTCAGCCGCTATTGAAATAGAATCCAAATCCATTTACAATATTTTTTATTGGAGGCAGTCAGGGATATGGAGAAGGCGACATTGCTGGCAATCTCGATATCGATAGCAGTCAGTTGTATTTTAAATTTCAGTATCTTTTTGAGATTTAGAAAAAGTAAAATCGGAGAGAAATAAAAAACCCCTTCACGACTGTGAAGGGGTTCGAAGAAGGCGGCGACATACTCTCCCACCAATGGCAGTACCATCTGCGCTATTGGGCTTAACTTCTCTGTTCGGGATGGGAAGAGGTGAGCCCCAATGCAATAGCCACCTTATCGTTGTCCGAAATCTTG
>JAQWIL010000003.1 GCA_029248885.1 Flavobacteriaceae bacterium | reverse complement strand
TGGGGTAGACACAGTTACCGGTTCAGTGATTTCGATTTTGAAGCAAATTTAAAAGATGGAATCGCAGTTGACTGGCCTATTCGTTACAAAGAAATTGCGCCATGGTATTCTTATGTGGAAAAACATATTGGAATTTCAGGTGAAAAACTAGAACTCCCTCAGCTTCCAGATAGTGAGTTTTTAAAACCTATGGAGCTTAAATGTACCGAAAAACATCTACGTGAATCTTTACAAAAAAATTATTCAAATCGAATCCTTACAATGGGTAGACTAGCTCATATTACAGAAGGAACAAAACCAGGTGCAGGTCGCATAAGTTGTCAATACCGAAATCGATGTCGAAGAGGTTGCCCGTTTGGTGCCTATTTCAGCAGCCAGTCCTCAACCCTTCCTATGGCAGAAGCTACGGGAAATATGACACTTCGACCAAACTCGATTGTTCATGAAGTTATCTATAACCCAGAGACCAAAAGAGCATCTGGCGTTAGAATAATCGATCGAGAAACCAAAATGACATACACCTACAAGGCCAAAATAATCTTTCTGTGTGCCTCAGCAGTAGCTTCAACATCAATACTAATGCAATCGAAATCGAGATACTTCCCAGAAGGAATGGGTAATCGATCTGGTGAGCTCGGACATAATATTATGGATCACCATTTTAAAGCGGGTGCACACGCAGAAACTGAGGCATTTAAAGATCAGTACTATATCGGGAATCGTCCTGGAGGCTTTTATATCCCACGTTTTCGAAACCTAGGTGGAAATACCAACCACAAAGATTTTATCAGGGGGTATGGTTACCAGGGAGACAGCAGCCGAGGTTCCTGGGCAAAAGCTGCAAAGGAAGTAGGATATGGCCCAGTATTTACACGTTCTCTTGTAAAACCTGGAACTTGGACAATCGATATGAATGGTTTTGGTGAGATATTACCTTACCATGAAAACAAGATGTACTTGGATTACGATAAAACGGATGAGTGGGGACTCCCAACGGTTACTTTTGATGCAGAGATAAAAGAAAATGAACTTGCGATGAGAAAAGATATGAAATTGCAGGCAGTTGAAATGTTAGAAAAAGCTGGGTTTAAAAATATTAAAGCTTGGGAAGATCATTATTCAATGGGGCTGGGTATACATGAAATGGGTACTGCCCGTATGGGACGTGACCCAAAAACATCGGTTCTCAATGGCTTTAATCAAGTCCATGAGGTGCCCAATGTATTTGTTACTGATGGTGCATGTATGACATCTGGCGGAAATCAAAACCCATCTCTAACCTACATGGCACTGACAGCACGAGCGGTAAACTACGCTGTAGAACAACTCAATAAACGAAATTTATAATCAGATGAACAGAAGAAATGCTTTAAAGAATTTAGGTCTATCTTTTGGTGCTTTGGCCATTACCCCAACCATGATTGGGGTGTTGAAAAGTTGCGCTACTTCACCTTCTGACTTTTCACTAAAATTTTTTTTAAAAACCCAATTGAATGATATTCAGATTTTACTTGATGTCATTTTACCCTCTACCGATGACGGTATCCCTGGTGCCACAGAACTTGGCTTGTTGAAATTTATTGACGGATATTTGGGTGGGGTTGTTGAGGAAGATCAACTCCGTATGCTAGAGTTTGGTGTGAGTTCCATGATTTCATATGCAAGATCACAAACCACATCAGATACTAGTAATCAGCGGTCCTATTGGGAAACGCAGGCAGAAAAATACTTTTCTGCTAGTGAGACTCAAGAAAATACTTGGTATGACGAACTCAAGTCCCTTTCGGAAGGCAGTATAAACAAAGAATCCATATCAAAAGACGCGATACATTTTATGGTATTACAATCGCTGAGAGAACTCGCTGTCTATGCGTTTCGAATCAACAGTATAATTGGTAAAGAGTTTTTGCATTATGCACCAATACCTGGACAACAACAAGGATGTGTTTCCTTAGAAGAGGCGACAAAAGGCAAACTCCACGCATTTGAAAACTAGGTTTTTGTGTATCACTATGATGATTCTCTGATTATTAAGTCAGTTTTTATAAAGATTGTTTCTTTTTCTCTACTTGTATAATTATTTTTTGTCTTTATGTTATCTGACAATTTTTGATAAGAAGCCCTTGCCATTTCAAAGGCATTCTGATCAATTGTTGTCAAACGTGGGGTTGTCAGGCTTGATATTTGCCAGTTACTAAACCCTACAACTGAAACCTGACTTGGCACATCGATTGATTGTGATTTTAATTCTCTGATAGCAGCGATAGCAGCTATATCTGTTATTGCAAAAACAGCGTCGATATCATTTCGCTTTTTATATAACCTAGCAAAAGAACGCTGTGACTCATTAATATTATTGGGAAGAACTTGAATCACCAACTCCTCTTCAAAAGTCAAACCCGAATCAGTGATTGCAGACTTGAATCCTAAAAATCGATCAATAGAGTTTTGTGATAATAAAGATCCTCTTAGGTGAGCTATTGTTTTTTTACCTCTAGAAATGAGATGCTCAACCGCTTTCTTTGCAGCATCTCGATCACTTGTTACTACTTTATCAAGCGGACTAAGCTTGGAGATTTTGTCAAACTCAACAATGGGAATACCAAGGTTAGAAATCTCAATTAAATGGTCAGGGAAACGTGTCTCATCTGAAAGACTAATCAATATGCCATCAACATTAAGCTTTACCAACTCAAGCAAAGCCATTTTTTCTTTTTCCAAATTTTCAAAGGTTGGCCTTACGATTACACTGATATTATCTTCCGAAGCTAATTCTACAATTGATTCCACAATTTTAGAAAAATAAAAATGATTGATTTGAGGCAAAACCAAGCCAATAATCTGTGAAGATTTTTTTCTAAAATTTACCGCTTGTTGATTTGGGAGATACTGCAATTCTTTGGCAAGCTTCATAACCTTTTTTCTGGTTGATGGATTTACATCAGGGTATCCGTTTAGTGCTTTTGAGACTGTTGATACTGAAACTCCCAATGCATTAGATAGGTCTTTAATTGATATTTTTTTTGAGCTCATCAATAAAATCTAAAATTAATTTTTGGTTTAGTAAGTAAAACTACTAAAACGTTTTCGTTAAAAACAATAAAAGTATATTTTAATTTATGTTGTCCTTATTTAAATTTTACGTAACATTGAAATTACCAATATGATAATAAAAAGTATGTAAAATTATCTATTGCATAGTTTTTGTATAGTTATTTATATCAATTAAACAAATATTGATTATTATATTTGGTAACGATTCATTTATATCAAATAATACTTTTTAATAAATGTCAAAAATTAACATTAACTAAATATAAATATGAAAAACCAAAGAACATTTTTTAGTTTTTTCTTGACTCTTTGCATTGTTGGGCTAAGTTATGCCCAATCAAGCGCTGTGTCTGGAACGGTTTCAGACGCTGACGGTCCCCTTCCTGGTGCAACTGTTGTAGTCAAAGGAACCAACACAGGAGTTACCACTGATTTTGATGGTAACTTTTCTATTCAAGCTGCTGGAGATGACATATTAGTCGTTTCATATGTCGGTTTTGAATCACAACAAGTTGGAGTGTCAAACCAAACAAATATTTCGGTTGTGCTTAGCTCAAGTAATGAACTTGATGAGGTCATAATCACTGGTTATGGCTCTGTAACAAAACGAGATGCTACAGGTGCAATTGATGCAATTTCAGCAGCATCGTTTGACCAAGTTTCTTCTGATTCTCCAGCTCAATTACTTAGAGGTAAAGTAGCAGGTGTTCAAATTACTAGTGCGACAGGTGAGCCAGGTGCTGGAGTTGCTATAAGAGTAAGAGGAAATTCATCCATCAGATCTGGAAATGAACCATTAATTGTTGTTGATGGTGTTCCGTTAGCTGGTGGAAATACATCTCCTGGACTAGGTGATGAAATACTTGGGACTGGAAGCCCTAAAAACCCACTAAACTTTATCAATCAAAACGATATTGAAAGTATTAGTGTTCTAAAAGATGCATCTTCTACGGCTATCTATGGTTCTAGAGGAGCAAATGGTGTAATTGTTATTACTACTAAAAAAGGAGTATCTGGAGCTAGCGAACCACAATTATCATATTCTGGATCTTTAAGCTCTTCAGCCTTTGCTCAAAATTCTTCATTTCAAGATGTAATGAGTAAGTCTGAGTTCCAATCAAATATACCTTCTGACTTACCTGCAGACTCTCCAATTCCTGGCGAATCTGGATCCTATAATTGGCAAGACACTGTTTTGAGAAATGCTTTCAGTCAGTCTCATGACATTACTTTAACAACAGGAGGTGAAAATTCATCTACTCGTTTATCGGTTGGAGCAAATTTACAAGAAGGTATAATTAACAAAACGGGGATGGATAAATACAATGTTAGTTTATACAATTCCTACAAGTTATTTGATGGTGATGTGAATCTTCAAACTAGAGTGCTTTACTCTGACATTGATGATTTAAGCCACCTGACTACGAATTCTGCAGGATATATTGGCAACTTAATTGGTGCCGCGCTTTACTGGAGACCATCGTTGAATACCACTAACACTGATGGATCTTATAACGTGATTAGTGCTAACTATTTGAATCCTAAGCAACTTTTAGATTCTTATGATGATAGTACAAATACCAAAAGGTTACTCGCTAACTTCAATGTTTCTGTAAATCTTTCTGATAAATTAACTTTCAGAACCATTTTCGGAGTTGATCGTTCAACATCAACACGTGAAGCCCAATTGCTTCCATCAATTGATATTTTGGACACTGCTCAATCTGGAGACAATCGTGGTCAGGCATCTGTTTATAATGATCAGCGTTTTAACAAGACTTTTGAGAACACTCTTAACTATGTTGATTCTGTAAACGGAGTTGATATAGACTTATTAGCAGGTTTCTCATACTACAGTTACCTTAGTGAAGGAAGCAATTTGCAAGCAAAAGGATTTAATGCTGACCAAGTTGACCTAATTAATAATTTAGGTGGTGTTGTTGATGTCAATACCGGATATTCTATAAGTTCGTATAAAAACGAAACTGAACTACAATCCTTCTTTGTACGTGCAGGTCTTACCTATGATAAGTTTCTTGCAACTTTAACATATCGTCTCGATGGGTCGTCAAAGTTTGGTGAGGATAATAGATACGGTAGTTTCCCTGCTGTTGGTTTAGGTTATAAATTCATTGAAAATCAAGCAGGATCAATAAATAACTTAAAACTTAGAGGTAGCTGGGGTATCACTGGTAACCAGGAATTTGCGGTGAATTCTGCAATTTCAAAATCTAGATACAGTAACGGATCAGTTTCTATTGTAACTAATGCAAATCCTGACCTTGAGTGGGAAACAACTACTTCCTTAGGAGTTGGTGTTGACTTTGAAATTCTTGATGGCAAAGCAACTGGTTCTTTAGACTACTTCCAACGTTCTACTGAAAATCTTTTATTCCCTGTTCCTGAAGCAGCTACAAAACCAGGTCCTGCCTCTCCAAGGTTTGTTAACCTAGACGGTGAGTTAGTAAATACTGGTATTGAAGTTGGTTTGAACTACAGTCTTATGGACTCTGATAACATGACTTGGGATGTTTCAGCTAATGCTTCTTTGATTTCTAATGAAATTCGAAATTTCCCAGGATTTATACCAACAGGAGAGCTGCATGGACAAGGACTTTCAAGTGCATATTCTCAAGTTCTTTCAAACAATAACCCGTTGTATAGCTACTATATGTTTGATTTTAGAGGATACGACGCTAACGGTGCTTCCACTTATACCCAAGCTGATGGCTCAGTAGGTCCTTTAGCTACAGCTAGTAAAGATGTTTTAGACAAGCAGGCACTTCCAACAATGAATCTTGGTTTATCAACAAGTGTTGCTATGGGTGACTGGAGTATTTCTACATCTCTGTACGGATCATTTGGTCATTATGTATACAACAACACTAATAATGCATATTTCTTTAAAGGGGCATACCCTGTAAGAAATATTCCAGTAGAAAGTGCTGTTTCTGCTCAAGCATCTTCAGATCCTAATTCACCTTCTACTAAATATTTAGAAAAAGGAGATTTTATACGCTTATCCAACTTGAGAGTTGGTTATGATTTAGGTGACTCTTTGCTTGATTCAATTGGAGTTGAGAACACATATATCTATGTTAATGGCGACAACTTAGCTACATTCACTGATTACACTGGATTTGATCCTGAAGTAAATGTAGATAAGGCAATGAATGGTGTTCCATCAACAGGAATTGATTACCTGCCTTATCCAAGGGCTAGAACATTCACATTAGGAGTAAATCTAACCTTTTAAAAATAAAATTATTTACAATGAAAAATTTAATAAATTACATTACAACAATTATAGTTACTCTTTCTATAGTGTCTTGTACTGACTTGGAAGAGCAAGCTCTTGATGGGGTGGTCCCTACCGGTTCTGGATCTGCATCAGCGGATCTTAGAGGGGTATTAAATGAAGTTGCTGCTTTCCACAATGAATGGGCAAGGCATCTTGGTATACAAGAAATGCCTGGTGATGCTATGGCAGGTCCTACTCGTGGTGGTGACTGGGATGATAATGCAGTTCTTAGACAAATGCATACGCACACTCTAGGATCAGACCACCCATGGACAGCGGGATCATATAATATCTTTATGACAGGTATTTACAAAGCTGACTTAGTTTTGTCTGACAGTGGGCAAAGTGCTGATCACGCTGCCGCTAAGTTTATGAAGGCTTATTTTTATTATCAAATGATTGATAAATTTGGAGTAGTGCCTTACAGAGCTGATTATACTGATATGACACAAGATGCATCAGTATATAGTCGTTCTGAAGCATTTGCTGAAGCAGTTACAATGGCAACTGACGCTCTCTCCAATCTACCTGAAAAAGTAGATGGACAAGCCGATAAGCCCAATAAGGATGCTGCCAGAATGCTCTTAGCTAAGCTTCACATGAATAGGGCAGTATTTACTGGAGAACCAGGTGCTACGACGTTTACTTTTGATGCTGCCGATATGACAGCTGCTATTGATTATATTGATGATATGGTTTCAACTTTAAAAGAAGATGATTCAGACGGCACTTCATACTGGTTTAACTTTGATAAGGATAACGACCAATCTTCAGAATTAATCTGGGCACTAAAACAGGAACAAGGTGCAGATGACAGTGTTGGTGGAACAAGTTACCACTGGAGAATGGGACAGCACTACAACCAAACTCCTGATGGATGGAATGGTCCTGTAATGTTAGGAGAATATTATGATTATTTCCAAGAAAATGGTGTAGCTGAAGGAAGTGATCCAAGGGCAACTTGGAGCACTGATGAACTTACTGCTACTACTGGAAATAGTATTGGAGTTCAGAGAGGACAAATTTACAAGCCAGGCGGTACGGATAAGGTAAAGGATCGTAATGGATTAGATCTTGTGTTCAGTAAAGATGTTCCTCTTGTAGTTACTGATAAAGCGGCTATTGAATCTGCAGGATACAGAATTATCAAATATGTGCCACATAACTTTAACGAGCCAGAAAGTGACATGATTATTTTCCGATATGCTGATGCCTTACTACTCCGTGCTGAAGCAGCTCTACGAGGCGGAACCGGAGGAGATGCTCAAGCTGATTTAGACGCTGTTAGAGCTCGTGTTGGTTTAGGTTCTATCACTACAAGTTTAGATAATGTTTATGCTGAGCGTGCCAGAGAACTTTGGTTTGAAGGACATAGAAGAAATGACATGATTAGATGGGGAACTTTTTTAAGTGCTAAAGAACTTAAAAGTGCTGAATCAGATCCTAAATATCTTTTATTTCCTCTTCCTGCGGATGCATTATTAAATCCAAACATTGACCAAAACCCCGGTTATTAATTAATAACCTAGAATTTTTCTTTATAAAAAGGCAAATTAAGATTAATTTGCCTTTTTTAATTTTGTAACAATTACAGTTATATTTTTATTTTATAATAATGATTAACCTACGTGTTTTCAAGCAATTATTTAGCTTATTTTTTATCATTTTGCTCTTTTCATGTAACAATTCGAGCAATAAAAATTCTTTGTTTGAGCTTCTTGATAATCAATCAACTGGAATAAACATCATTAACGAAATAGAAACCACTAGAGACCTTCATGTTTTTAGATACAGAAACTTTTACAATGGAGGTGGCGTTAGCATTGGTGATGTTAATAACGATGGATTGGCCGATGTATACCTAACAATTAATAGAGGCCCTAATAAGCTTTATCTAAATAAAGGGGATTTTAAGTTCGAAGATATAACAGAAAGTGCAGGGGTTGCAGGCACAAAGCAATGGTCCACAGGAGTTGTTATGGTTGATATTAATTCAGACGGTTTCTTAGATATTTATGTTTGTAATGCTGGAATTGTAAGTGGTGATGAACAAGACAATGAGTTATTTATCAATAATGGTGATGGCACCTTTACCGAAGAAGCTGAATCATATAACTTAGCAGATAGTGGGATTACTACTCATGCTGCTTTTTTTGATTATGATTTAGACGGTGACCTGGATGTATATATTCTAAATAATAGTTTTATCCCTATTACTTCATTGAATTATAATGATAAAAGAGGCCTAAGAGACATTAATTGGGATGTTCCGAGTTACCTTAAAGGTGGTGGAGACAAATTGTTACGAAATGATAATAATTTTTTCACCGACGTTTCTGAAGAATCTGGGATATATGGGAGTCTCATTGGTTTTGGGCTTGGTGTAACACTTGGTGATGTCGATAAAGATGGATATGTAGACATCTACGTTTCAAATGATTTTTATGAGAGAGATTATCTATATATGAATCAAGGAGATGGTACATTCAATGAAGAAGTCCAAGAAATGGTTAGTCACCTAAGTCACTCTTCGATGGGTGCAGACATGGCGGATCTTAACAATGATGGTTATGTTGAAATTTATGTAACCGATATGTTACCCGAGGGAGATCAAAGACTTAAAGAAACAACATTATTTGAAAGCTTTGATACATATCGCCTAAAGCTTGGAAAAGAATTTTACCATCAATTTATGCAAAATACATTGCAATTCAATAACGAGGGAAATTCATTTTCAGAAATTTCATGTTTTGCGGGCGTTGAGGCTACAGATTGGAGTTGGGGTGCATTACTGTTTGACATGGATAATGACGGCTACAAAGATATTTTTGTTTGCAATGGAATATATCATGAGCTTACCAATCAAGACTTTATGAATTTCTTTGCTAATGATGTGATTCAAAAAATGGTACTCACAGGAAAAAAAGAAGAAGTTGAAAATATCGTAAAACAAATGCCCTCTAGACCAATTCCAAATTATGCTTTTCAAAACAACAAAAACCTAAAATTTACCAATCAAACCACAAACTGGGGATTTGAAAAACCAACTTTCTCAAATGGCGCAGCGTACGGAGATTTGGACAATGACGGAGATTTAGATTTAGTAATAAATAATGTTAATGAACCCATAATGGTTTATAAGAATAAGTCATCTGAAAGGGGTGGGAACTATGTTAAAATTAGACTTGAAGGAGATGAGGAAAATATTAACGCTATTGGAGCGAAAGTTAGTGTATACTACAGCAATAAACACATTTATAATGAGCTTATACCAACTAAAGGATTTCAATCTTCTGTTGAATACACACTAACTGTAGGACTTGGAGACGCTGAAATTGTAGACTCAATTGAAGTTGTGTGGCCTGATCAATCCAGAACCCTAACTTACTCCCCTTCGATTAACAGTCTACAGTTTATTCAAAAAGAAAATTCTATAACTGACCAAAATCCTAAAGAAAAAAGAAAAACACTTTTTACAACACAAAACCTTCCTGCCAAAAAGCATAATGAAGATAATTTTGTCGATTATAACTATGAGCAGCTTGTATCCAAAATGATATCGAGAGAAGGGCCTGCAATTGCCATTGCTGATGTTGATAAAAATGGACTAGACGACATCTACATTGGCGGCAGTAGAGGCGATATTTCACAACTCATTTTACAAAACAAACCTGGAGTTTTTGTCAATACTGAACAGTCTTTTTTAATTACCACCAATCCCTACGAGGACACCACAGCTATTTTTATTGACATTGACAGCGATGGTGATCAAGATTTAGTTGTGGGATCAGGTGGGAATAATCCAACTTTACCTAATTCTCTAATTCAAGATCGGGTATATTTAAATGATGGAAATGGTACGTTTTCATACGATAGTATGGCTTTGCCAAATTATATCTCCAATACAAGTGTTATTGCTCCTCATGATTTTAATGGAGATGGTGCCATCGATCTGTTTATTGGAAACCGATCGATATCGGGACTGTATGGGGTTAATCCAAATTCTGTTTTATTACAAAATAATGGTAACGGGGTTTTTGAAAATGTAACCGATCTCAAAGCATACGATTTCAATGAACTAGGAATGATAACAGATGCAGAATGGATTGATCTTTCTGGCGATAACCAAAAAGAACTCATCATTGTTGGCTCATGGATGTCACCAGTAGTTTATTCCTTTAATGGCGTGTATTTCGAGAAAAAAGCAACAGCTTTAGACAAATTGAACGGCTGGTGGGATGAAATATTAAATGGTGATTTTAACAACGATGGCACAATTGACATTGTTCTTGGTAATAAAGGCCTAAATTCCGTCTATACTGGAACTGAAGAGGCTCCAGCTCGTATGTATATCAATGACTTTGATGATAACGGAACCCTAGAACAGATTCATACGAGAGACTTTGATGGAATTGATAAGCCAATACATATCAAAAGCGAGTTAATTTCTCAACTTACATTTTTGAAAAAAACAAATCTCAAGTTCTCAGAATATGCAAAAAAAGACATCTATGGTTTGTTTTCTAAAGAAAAAGTCAATGAGTCAATCATCAAAGAGGTAAATGAATCAAGAAGTGTGGTTGCTCTAAATAGCGGTAATTTTGATTTTTCAATAACGCCCCTTCCAAATGAAGTCCAATGGAATTCAGTAAATACAGGAATAGTTGATGACTTCAATAATGATGGTAATTTAGATTTGATACTTGCTGGTGGGGAAGATAATCTCAAGCCACAGTTCTCAAAACTTGACAGTGGATTTGCATCTCTACTTTTAGGTAATGGAGATGGAAAATTTTCTTTTGTGCCAGTAAAAAAATCAGGGTTACCATTAAAGGGGACTGTTCGATCATCCGTGAAAATCAATATGAAAAACCATATAGGTTATTTACTCGGAATCAATAATCAAAATCCTATATTTTATGTTTTACAATAGGGCTTTATTTTTTATTTCAGTTCTGTTCCTCACATCATGTAATCCTGAAGGACAAGTATTTGTTGAGCTCGATCCAGCTAAATCTGGTATAGATTTTTTTAATGCTGTTAAAGACAATGAAAAAGTAAATATCCTTGACTACCTATATTTTTACAATGGTGGTGGTGTTGCTGCTGGAGACATTAACAATGATGGCTTGGAGGATTTGTATTTTGTTTCAAACCTTGGCCCAAACAAACTCTATCTAAATAAAGGAAATTTAGAATTTGAGGATATTAGTAAAAAAGCTAAGATTGAGGGTGTGTCAACTTGGAACACTGGAGCTACAATGGTCGATATTAACAATGATGGATGGTTAGATATATATGTTTGTGCGGTTGTCGGTATCCACAGATTTATGGGACAAAATGAGTTGTATATAAATCAAAAGGATGGTACTTTTAAAGAACAAGCCTCCGCATATGGTTTAGCAATTCAAAACTACTCGACCTCTACTGCATTTTTTGACTATGATAAAGATGGGGATCTCGATATGTATCTTCTCAATCATGGGATTCATAAGACCAGTAATTTTTTTGGTGTCGATCGCAGAGATAGTTTTAGTGAAATGAGCTCAGATAAGTTTTTTAAAAATGACGATGGATTCTTTATCGATGTAACAAAAGAGGCCAACTTATTTGGGGGTGAAGTTGGCTATGGACTTGCGGTTGGTATACATGATTTAAATGCTGACGGATGGGATGATATTTATGTTTCCAATGATTTCTACGAAGACGATTATCTCTACATCAACCAGAAAGACGGAACATTTACTGAAATGTCACACGAAAGCTTGAGTCAAACTAGTCAATTTTCAATGGGGAACGATATTTCTGACATCAACCATGATGGATTAGCAGATATCATTACGCTTGATATGTTACCTGAAGATGAAAAAATACTAAAAAACTCTTTAGGCGAAATCAATTACAACTCTTTAATAAGTCGACGTTCTTTAGGTTACAATGATCAATTTCCACGAAACCATTTGCAAATCAATACTGGCAAAGGCAAATTTTTGGAAATTGGACTCCTCGCTAATATTTCTGCAACAGACTGGAGTTGGGCGCCCGTGTTTGCAGATTTTGATAACGACGGCCAAAAAGACCTTGTCATATCAAATGGAATTTACAGAAGACCCAATGATGCGGACTACATCAAATATGTATCATCTGAACAAATTAGAAACAAAATTAATAATACACGCCTAGTCGATAACATGGCTCTAGAAAAAATGCCAAGAGGTGACGTTAAAAATTATTTTTTTAAAGGAAATGAAGATCTTCGATTTAAGGATGTAAGTAGCACTTGGATTCGACAAAAAGCTGGCCTGAGTAATGGTTTAGTAACAGCCGATTTAGACAACGATGGAGACCTTGATTTGGTGTTTAATAATATCAATGCAACGTCTACTGTTTTAGAAAATAAAGGAAATGCGAACAACGCTTTGAAAATAAAATTTGTGGGTAACACAAAAAACAGATTTGGGATTGGAACAAAAGTATACGCATATGTAAACGGAAAAGTATTTTATGAGCAATTACATCCAACTCGAGGTTTTTTATCAAGCTTTCCCCACAACATTCATATTGGTATAGGTGAAAGCGAAGTCGATTCAATCACTGTCATTTGGCCAGATAATAAAGAAGAGCGACTATACGATATGAAGAACCAAAATCTACTGGTTTTTGACTACAACAATGCAATCCAACCAGCAACCAAAGAATTCAGATTAAAGAATGACCTATTTGTCGAGCAAAATATTGCCCAAATCGACCATATTAATACTGAAAAAAGTTTTCCAGAATTTAATCGTGAGAAATTAATGCCCTATGGCGTGACACAAGAAGGAACTCCAATTGCAATCGGTGATGTGAATAACGATGGAAAAGATGATATGTTTTTTGGGGGTACAAAAGGATACACATCGGTTTTGTATATCAGTTCTAGTGACAATTCATATTTGAAAACAACCCATGCTTTTGAAAATGAAAAAAAGCATGAAGATACAGATGCCATTTTCACTGACATTGATAATGACGATGACTTGGACTTGTTTGTTGTTTCTGGGGGTGGTGAATTTCAGGGCAAGTCAAATTACAATAAAGACAGAGTGTATATCAACGATGGCAATGGAAATTTTAGTTTAAGCCAAAGTATCCTACCTGAATATTTTCACAACGGATCAGTTGTTGTGTCAAGTGATTTTGATGGTGACGGTGATCAAGATTATTTTGTAGGATCGAGATCAACTACAAAATCATTTGGTAAGGCGCCTGAATCATTTTTACTAATCAATGAAAATAGCAAGCTATCAATCGCTAGTGATCATCCCATTACACAGGTTGGTATGGTGACAGATGCCATACTTTTTGATTTTGATAATGATGCAGACAAAGATCTTATCATTGTTTCAGAGTGGTCGGAAGTGAAAATATTTGAAAATGACAAAGGCAATCTCGTTGACAGTACCAAAAAACTTTTTTCAGATACCCCTAAAGGCCTTTGGCAATCTATAGAACTATTTGATATTGATCAGGACGGGATAAAAGAAATAATTGTCGGGAATGTTGGTCTCAATACTAAATTTTCAGCTTCAAAATCATATCCGTTGAAAATGTATGTTAATGATTTTGATTCGAATGGACAGACCGAAAGCATTGTTGCAATTGCCAAAAATGGAGATTATTACACGATTGATTCTAAAGACAAAATGCAAGGTCAAATGCCTGAATTGATTCGAAAAAAATTTAGTACATATGCAGACTTTGCAGGAAAAACAATTGAAGAAATTTTCGGAACGTCATTATTGTCACGTGCTGATCAATACATTGTTGACGAGTTGCAAAACGGATATTTTAAATTGTCTGGAAACCGTTTTACTTTTAACCCTTTACCAACAGAATTCCAATGGGGACCAATCACCAAGATAAAACCCCTGACAATCAAAAATATCGATCATTTAATATTGACTGGTTCAAAATCGGATTTACCACCATATCAAGGGCTCTGGCAATCACAAAAACATTTTCTTTTACGCTCTTCAGAAGAGTTTGAAATGTTACATCTGCTTGGCATCGATCTGATTCATCAAGACTTAAACGATTTGGAGACTGTAAAAATTGATGGAAAAAATCTATTGATTTTAGGAATCGTAAATCAAAAAACCAAATTTTTCAATTTCTAACTTCTATGACTATGAATCTAAACATCAAGCAATCTTTTATATTTCTTGGATTAGGAGCCTTGGTTGGGCTATCGATTTATCTGTTTTTTCTTCCATATGCGTATTTAGTTAAATTCAAAAGTGAACACTCACCCCTTTCTATTTATAGTTTTGTTCACCAAAATGTGATTGAAACAGAAGAATGGCAAGATAAATTACATATGACACAAGTCATTGAGACTGAAAACGAACAGGATATTAATCTATTTTGGGAAATCGAATATGACGGCGAAATTTCTGAGATAAAAATCAAAATTATTTTTACAGAGAACCAATGGATAGAAAAATTAAAAATTCTAGTTTTAAACGCAGACTTATTTGACTCAACCCTAACAAGAATAAAGGACATCTATAAAGAACTGAATGAGGACATTGAATCATTTGATTGGGCAACACCCAAAAATGGACAGTTAAACGGCTCAGATTGTTTGTGTGTTGATTTAAAGTCGACATTTAAAGAAAAGCCAAGAATGATGAACGAACACGTCGATCATTTAGCATATTATGCGCAAAACGTCAGCAATCGATCTCCACGCTTATATATCAGTTCAATCAACTTCTTAGAACAATCCTTTTCATATTCTTTTTGTTTCCCAGTAAATCATCGATTAAAACAAAAGGCATTGCCAGAAGATTACTTCTACAAAAAACAACCAAGTATTGGTACAACTTCAATTGATTTTTATGGTAACTTTGCTTCAACTTATCGATATTGGGCTCATCTTTATGATTCATTAAAGCTTGATAATAAAGAAATAAAATACCCTATCGTTGAAGAGTTTTTGGACAGCCCTTTTTCTGGAAAAGATGATAAGGAATGGCACTCCAAATTGTATTTTTAAAAAATAGTCATGATTTGCTTCAAAAGATTTCAACTTTTTTATTTTTATGCTTTCTCTATTGGCAGCTTATTTCTTTCCTGTACCCCTACAACTACAAAGTACAAGGAACTTGAAAATCCTGATATTTTTCGTGAGGTCGTTCAAAATCTCACTGATATTTCAGTTTATGATATTTTTTCGCCTCCTGTTGCCTCTCGGGTATATGTCTATCCTAGTATTGCTGCATATGAAGTGATTGCAAGTGCCTTTCCTGATAGGTATCAATCATTGGCTGGACAACTGAATGGTTTAACCGAAAGTCCAAAAATCCCAGAAAATGTTAATCCTTATTTAGCAGCCATATACACATACAATATTGTTGGTAAAACTTTAATTTTTTCTGAGGACAAAATGACTGATTTTCAAAAACAGTTTGACAAACGTTTGATTGATCTATCTGTTTCTCGTAGGATTAGAAAAAATTCGATGAAATATTCTGAAATCGTATCTGCGCATATTTTAGAATGGGCAAAAAAGGACAACTACCACCAGACGAGAACATTTCCAAAATACACTGTACTTGAAGAGGACAACTATTGGAAGCCTACCCCACCCGATTACATGGACGGGATCGAACCAAATTGGAACCAAATCCGAACATTGGTAATTGATAGTTCTTCCCAATTCAGTCCAAAGCCTCCTCTTAAATTTGATCTCACCAAAGGAAGCCCTTTTCAAAAACAGTTGTTTGAAGTTTATGAGGTGGGTACTACACTCAGTACACAACAACTTGATATCGCAAATTTTTGGGATTGCAACCCTTATGTGACTTACCATAAAGGACATGCAATGTTTGCAACAAAAAAAATTACACCTGGAGGTCACTGGATTGGAATCACATCAATTGCTTCAAAGAAAGATAATAGTGACTTTACAGAAACTGTGGCTGCATTTGCTGAAGTCAGTATCGCATTATTTGATGCCTTTATCAGTTGCTGGGATGAAAAATGGAAAACCTTAGTTGTTCGTCCAGAAACACTCATCAACAAATACTATGATGAGGATTGGTTGCCAGTGTTACAAACACCCCCTTTCCCAGAGTATACAAGTGGGCATTCCGTAATATCAACAGCATCTGCTGAAGTTCTGACAAAACGATTTGGAAATTCATTTCCATTTTTAGATACAACCGAAGTTAGATACGGATTACCCGCAAGACACTTTGATTCTTTTTTAGAAGCTGCAGATGAAGCTGCTATTTCTAGGCTTTATGGCGGAATTCACTATCGTATGGCTATTGACCAGGGTGTTATTCAAGGCAGAAAAGTTGGTCAACACATTAATCAAAATATTGTTACAGAAAAATTATAACCTCATTATTAAACTTTTTTAAAAATTAGGTTATATCGAAAACGTTTTAGTTTGATATTGTTATAGTTTAATGTTAGCTAAATATTTTTTTTTGATAGTTTGTTTATATTAAAGAAATGAAAAAATCATTAAACTTTTGGCAAATAATCAATATGAATATTGGGTTTTTCGGAATTCAATTTAGTTTTGGTTTGCAACAAAGTAATATGAGCCCCATATATAAATATTTAGGGGCCGAGGAATCAGAACTGCCTATTCTTTGGCTAGCTGGGCCAGTAACAGGGCTTATTGTTCAGCCAATTATCGGCGCAATCAGTGATGGCACTTGGAGCCCAAAGTGGGGTCGGCGAAAACCATTTTTTTTAATTGGAGCAATTGTTGCAAGTATATCGCTTGTTCTCATGCCCTTTTCCTCAACGATATGGATGGCAGCTGGATTACTCTGGATTCTTGATGCCGCAAACAATATCGCCTTAGAGCCATATCGAGCCTTTGTTTCAGATAAACTTCCAGAAAAGCAGTACTCATTTGGATTTCTAATTCAAAGTTTTTTTACAGGTTTGGGAATTACACTTGCTAACTTTACTCCTGCAATTCTAGTGATGCTTGGATTTTTAACTATGAATGACAAGTTAGCTAACGGAATTCCTCTTGTGACTTACTATGCCTTTTTTGTTGGAGCAGCAGCATCTTTAATCACGATTTTAGTTACGGTTCTTACCACTTCTGAAATACCCCCCAGTAAAGCTGAAGAAAAGAAGTTGAAAGTACAAAAAAATGAAGGTCGAATTGTCCAGAGAACATGGAATGATATTGTGAGTGCATTGTTTGAAATGCCAACCCCTATGAAACAGCTCATACCAGTCATGTTTTTTTCATGGTACGCAATGTTTTGTTATTGGCAATACCTCACTTCATGTTTGTCTCTATCTCTATACAACACAACTGATCAAGCATCCCCATATTTCGCACAAGCCCAACTGCTGACTGGAAACCTAAACGGAACGTATAATATTGTTTGTGTATTTGTTGCTTTTGCTATGATTCCAATTGCGCGTCATTTGGGGGCAAAAGTTCTACACTGTATCAGCCTTATCATTGGAGGAATTGGACTTTTGATGATTCCTAATTTAAGCGATCAAGTCGAGATTTTATCCATATCAAACCCTTTTGGGAATGGGAAAATTATTATTTCGCAGATATATTTATACGCTATCGCTTTAGGAATAACTTGGGCATCCATGATGTCAATGCCGTATCAAATCGTTGCCAAATCTATACCTAAAAACAAAATGGGTGTTTATATGGGAATCTTTAATATGTTTATTGTTATTCCTATGATCATACAAATCGTTACTATTCAGTTTGGTCTTTATGATTTGTTGGGAGAAAACCCTGTAAACGTCGTTTTATTGGGTGGCGTTTTTCTTATTTTAGGTGGGTTATCTTCTTTAAGAATTGTTCAAAAATGAAAGTTGAAAACACCCAAAATAATCAGATTCAATTAAGTCTATCTCTTATAGAAAAGGCCGCTTCCCCAAACGGCTTTGTTGCCAGTTTGGATGAAAATGATAATTACAACCGAATATGGACTAGGGATGCTATGATGACATCAATAGCTGTATTGTGTCAAGAAAAAAAATCGTTATATCCCGCCGTTAAAAAAAGTATCACAAGTATCCTCTCACAAATTCATGATGACGGATGGGTGCCATCCAACATTTCTTTTGACGATAAAGAAAACAGTCCAATTGTAAGTTATGGTGGGCCTGTTGGGCGTATCGATAATATATTTTGGTTTCTGATTGGAGGTATTTATTATATGGAAATAAGCGGTGACTTGTCATTGAAAGATCCGTTGCAAAAACTCGCTGACAAACAATTAAAAATAACAACCTCTTGGGAGTTCAATGGGAAAGAATTAATGTATTGTCCAACGAGTTCAAATTGGGCAGACGAATACCCTATGGAGGGCTATGTATTGCTCAATCAAATTCTTCGCTATTGGGCATTTAAAAAGGTAGGGAGGTTTTATAATAATGATTTGTTTACTGTAAAAAGTAATTCAATTAAACATGCCCTAACATATCATTTTTTTGGTGAAGGTCAATGTAAGCAACCATTATTCACCGAAATACAAGATCAAGAGCTTTCAACACTTTGGGGTGTTCACCGAATAATTAGTTCATTTAGCCCTAGTGGAATTAACAAAAGAATTGACACTCTTGCTTATTCATTGGCAATTGGACTTGGAATTGGCACCTTAGAAACCGAAGAACGACTGATTTATTTACTTAACAAAGCATCCCAAGGACACCTTGGTTTACCGTGTTTCTATCCCATCATTAAAAAGGGTGATAAGGAATATCAAGAACTTTTATCAAACTATGCCTATTCATTTAAAAATAAAGCTGGACATTTTCACAATGGTGGAATTTGGCCAATGGTAAATGGATGGGCACTGGCGTGCCTATCCTTAACAAAACAGAAAACAACATTGTATGATCATTTGAGTGCTGATTTCCATCGACTCAGAGGAGAATTTCCTTATTTTAAAAACTTTAGTGAGTATTTTGATGCTAACAACAACGAGGCTTGCGGGACAAAAAATCTTTGCTTCTCTGCTGCCGGACATTTGTTGAGTCAAGCGTCTGAAAAAGGACTTTGTCAACTGTTTGGACGTCATATTGATGTAGCAGAGGATGTTAATAATGGAGACATCGTGGAACATATAACAGATAAAATCACTAAATCTGAAAAAACTCCGTGTATTCTTTTTATTTCAGGGGAATCAGGTTCAGGAAAAACAACCTTAGCTCGCGAGATATCTAACTTCTTAAAACTAGCTGGTAAAAATAGTTATGTCATGAGCCAAGACGACTACTTTCTTCTTCCACCCAATCAAAACCAAAGTAAGAGAATAAATGATTTGAGTTGGGTAGGAATCAATGAGGTCAATTTAGACCTCATGAAAGATCATCTTAGCACATTAAGACAAAAGAACAAGTCGGAAATTACAGTCCCCCAACTCAACAGGATTTTTGACAGGTTTGATGAATGTAATGTCGAAGTTGATGGCTTTGATTTTGTTATTGTTGAAGGAACTTACGTCTTTTCAATTGCAACTGACGAAGACATGAAAGTCTTTTTAAACATAAGTTACAAGGATACATTGAAAAACCGAAACTCTCGTAATCGCGACAGCATTGACCAAGAAATTAGTCCTAAAATCCTTGAAATAGAACACAGAATTATAAAAGAGTTTTGTCAACAATCCGATTGGATAATTGATAAGACCCAAACAATAATTACAAATTCGTTTCCAATTAAAACCCATTAAACTTGAAATCAAAAAAACAAATATTATCAATTTTATATACTCTAATTATGTTACTCACACCATTGGAATTCATTGGGCAATCCACTCTTTTATCTCCTGATAAATTGTTAAAACTCAATTTTGAATTGGTTTCAGGGAAACCAACTTATTCATTACAATTTTCTAATAATGTTGTGGTTGAAACTAGTCATCTAGGTTTTCATTTAAAAGATGGAAGCTCTCTTATCGATAACTTTAAGATTGTCTCTCAAGAGACTAATTCAATAAATGAACAATGGGAGACCGTATGGGGTGAAGAGAGATACATTAATAATCAACATAACGAACTGCTTATTAAACTAGAGCAAGTGTCTACAAAAAGACTTCTAGATATAAGGTTCCGACTTTTCAACCACGGATTGGGTTTTCGTTATGAATTTCCTGAACAACCTAATCTAGGTAATTTCGTAATCATTGATGAAATTACCGAATTTGCAATGGGTGGTGATCACATTGCTCATTGGATTCCTGGTGACTACAGAACGCAAGAGTATAACTACACGACCAGTAAGCTCTCTGAAATTAAAAGCTTATTCAAAAAAGCAGCAACATACAATGTCTCACAGCAAACATTTTCTGAAACTGGAGTTCAAACAGCCTTACAAATGAAAACCGAAGATGGTTTATACATCAATATTCACGAGGCTGCGTGTGTAGATTTTTCAACAATGCACCTGGAGTTAAAAGAAGGTACGTTCACCTTTTCTACTCATCTCACCCCAGATCCTTTAGGAAACAAGGCATTCATGACGAGTCCAAGACCGACGCCTTGGAGAACTATTATTGTCAGCGACGATCCAAGAGACATTCTAGCGTCAAGAATCACCTATAACCTAAACGAGCCTAATGTTATAGAAGACACAAGCTGGATTCGGCCCATTAAGTATATCGGTGTTTGGTGGGAAATGATTACTGGAATGTCCTCATGGAACTACACAGATGAGTTGAGTAGTGTTCAGATTGGAAAAACTGACTACACCAAAACAAAACCAAATAAACGGCATGGCGCAACAACAGCTCACGTTAAAGAATACATTGATTTTGCATCAGAACACGGATTTGATGCCATTCTTGTCGAAGGATGGAACATTGGATGGGAAGATTGGTTTGATAAACGAAAAGATTATGTCTTTGATTTTTTAACACCATATCCTGACTTTGATGTCGAAGAAGTCAATTCATATGCTCGTGAAAAACAAGTAGAATTAATCATGCATCACGAGACTTCAGGGTCAACTCGAAATTATGAAAGACATATGGATAAAGCATATGCTTTTATGAACAAATATGGATATCATGCCGTAAAAAGTGGCTATGTTGGGGACATCTTACCATTAGGATACCATCACTACAGTCAATTTACAAACAACCACTTTTTATATGCAGTTCAAAAAGCTGCTGACTATAGAATCATGGTCAATGCCCATGAGGCGTCTCGACCAACTGGTGTAAACCGAACCTATCCAAATTTAGTTGCAAATGAATCGGCAAGAGGAACAGAATTTCAAGCATTTGGCGGAAATAACGTTAATCACACAACCATATTACCATTTACTCGTCAGATTGGAGGTCCTATGGACTATACCCCAGGTGTTTTCGAAATGGACATCAGCAAATTAAACCCAAACAACAGCTCACACGTAAACACAACCTTAGCAAACCAACTGGGGCTTTATGTAGTGATGTACTCTCCTCTTCAAATGGCAGCAGATATAATCGAAAACTACAAACGGTTTATGGATGCCTTTCAGTTTATCAAAGATGTTCCAATCGATTGGGAGCAATCTGTGTATTTAGAAGCTGAGCCTGGTGAATATGTAACAATTGCAAGGCAAGAAAAGGACGGAAGTAGCTGGTATGTTGGCAACAGTAATGGTGCAAACCCAAGAGAAGCGTCTGTGGATTGTCATTTTTTGGAAAAAGGAAAGTCGTATACAGCTACCTTGTATATTGATGCTGACGATGCACACTTCAAAACCAATCCACAAGCATATCGAATTGAGAAACAGCAAATCAGTTCTGATACTAAATTAAAAATCTTTACTGCATCGGGTGGTGGATTTGCTATTCAGATCACTAAAAACTAGTTCTAATGAATAAACTACTCACTTATTTTATATTCATTACACTAATTTGCTCATCTTGTGGTTCAGATCATACACTATCTAGTCCAAATGGTGAATTACAAATCAGTACTTACATTGATGAAAATGGACAACTTCTTTATTCCGTTTCGTTCAATGGCAAGAGTTATATTAAACCCTCTAAGCTAGGTTTCGAGTTTGCAAACGCAGATGATATGATGAACGGATTCGAAATTGTATCATCAAAAAAGGAAACCATTGTTCAGGATTATGAAATGCAGTGGGGTTTAAATCAGTTTATTTCTTCAAAACACAACCAACTATCACTTCATCTAAAGCATATTGAAAGTGGTCGTCTAATTGATATTGTTTTTAGGGCAGCAGATGACGGATTCGCCTTTCGATATGTCATACCTCAACAAAAAGAAAAGGAGTTGATTGTATCAAATGAGCACAGTGAATTTAATTTTGATGAAGATCCGATGTCATATTGGATCCCTGGAGATTGGGAAATCTACGAGCACCTCTACAACAAAACAAGAGCAAGTGAAATCAACGCCTTGAGTAAAGTAAATCACCCAAATTTGGCACAAACTCATATTGTTGAAAACAGTGTAGCTACCCCAGTAACATTTATTTTTGATGATGGCACCCACCTGAGTTTACATGAAGCTGCATTAGTAAATTATAGCGGAATGACATTAAAAAAGACTGGAGAGACTTCATTTGTCAGCTCTTTAACTGGTCGAGCAGATGGCAACAAAGCTACCATCCCTACCCCTTTCAAAACCCCATGGAGAATGGGAATTATTGGAAAAAAAGCAACCGATTTGTTGAGTTCAAACCTTATGTATGATCTTAATGAACCCAACGAACTTGGAGACATTCGTGATTGGTTCTCCCCTCATAAATACATCGGGATTTGGTGGGAAATGCATATGGGAAAAAGTACTTGGGATTATGGAATGACACAAGATATGGGCACTTGGACAGATCATGGAAATGCTCACGGAAAACACGGAGCAACAAATAAAAACACGAAAAGGTATATCGATTTTGCAGCAAAACATGGATTTGACGGTGTTTTGGTTGAAGGCTGGAATACTGGTTGGGAATATTGGATTGGATTTGAGGATCGGGAAGGTGTTTTTGATTTTGTAACCCCTTATCCAGATTATGACATTGAAATGTTGCAAGAATATGCGAAAAGCAAGGGAGTAAGCCTAGTTATGCATCATGAGACATCAGCCGCTCCTCGAACATATGAGAAGCAAATGGATAAAGCTTATGCTCTAATGCAATCGCTAGACATTCATGTTGTTAAATCAGGGTATGTTGGTCCGTTAATTCCAAAAGGAGAGTATCACCATGGGCAATGGATGGTCAATCATTACAACAACGCTGTTCAAAAAGCAGCTAATTACCAGGTCGCTGTCAACACACACGAACCGATAAAGGGCACGGGGCTTGAGCGTACATGGCCAAATTGGATCACTCGTGAAGGAGCTAGAGGACAAGAGTTTAACGCCTGGAGTATTGAGGGAGGAAATTCTGTTGACCACCTAGCCACAATGGCTTTTACTCGTTTTTTGAGTGGACCAATGGATTATACCCCCGGTCTGGTTAAACTTGAAACAAAATTGGGCCCTAACAGTGATAATAAAGCACGATCAACAATTGCTCAGCAATTGGGGCAGTATGTAGTTATACCCTCTCCTATTCAAATGGCATGTGATCTCCCTGAAAATTATGAACAACACCTAGACTGGCTACAATTTATAAAGGATGTAGCTGTTGATTGGGAACAAAGTATCCCGTTACAAGGTGAGGTTGGTGATTATGTAGTTTGGGCAAAAACTGCAAAAGAAAACGAAAATTGGTATTTGGGTGCGGTCAATGATGAAAATCCGAGAGATCTAGAAATCGATTTGAGTTTCCTTGACAAAAACCAGTCTTATAGTATGACGATATACAGAGACAGTAAAGATGCACATTGGAATACTAACCCTTATGCAATTGAAATAGAAAACAAAATTATTAAGCAAACAGACACCCTTAAAGTATATCTAGCTTCTGGAGGTGGATTCGGTGCTATTTTCGAAAAAATTAAATAAATTCACGCTATAAGACTTTCGAAGTCATTCACATTGTAAAGAAAGTAGAACATGAAATACATCATCGCTATAGACGCAGGGACTACGAGTTCGCGTGCAATTTTGTTTGATAAAAAAGGGCACCAAATCGGTGTAGCTCAAAATGAGTTTACTCAATTTTTTCCGCAAAACGGATGGGTTGAACATGATGCAAATGAAATTTGGGAATCCCAAAAAAAAGCAATCCTAGATCTAATAAAACAAACTGGTGTGCATGACGAAGAAATTGCAGCAATTGGCATCACAAACCAACGGGAAACAACCATCATCTGGAACAAAGAAACTGGGGAGCCAGTAGGTAACGCCATTGTTTGGCAGGATCGCCGAACCGCTTCGATTTGTGCCGAGTTAAAACAAAAACACGAGGAGACTTTTACTGCGAAAACTGGCCTGGTCTTGGATCCTTATTTCTCAGGAACAAAAATTAAATGGATTCTTGACCAAGATCCTGAACTGAAAAGACAAGCCAATGAAGGAAATCTTGCCTTTGGAACAGTCGACAGTTGGTTAATCTGGAAGTTGACCGATGGCAAAACGCATGTAACAGATGTTACAAATGCGAGTAGAACCCTACTGTTTAATATCCATACTCTCGATTGGGATGATGAGCTTTTAGAAATTCTAGATATTCCAAAAGCAATTTTACCAAAGGTCGTCAGCTGTTCAGAAGTTGTCGGAGAAACTAGTGTGAAAAGCCTAGGCAAAAAATTAACAATCTCTGGAATTGCTGGTGATCAACAAGCCGCACTTTTTGGACAGTTGTGCTGGGAGTCTGGTGACGTTAAAAACACCTATGGTACAGGCTGTTTTTGTATCATGAATACAGGAAGTAAAGCCATTGAGTCGAAGAATAAAATGCTGACAACGATTGGATATCAAATTGGAGATAAGACTACTTATGCAATTGAAGGAAGTGTGTTTATCGCTGGTGCTTTGATCCAATGGTTGCGAGATGAATTGAACATGGTTACTGAATCTTCCCAAATTGAAGCATTGGCAAAAACCGTTTCGGATAATGGTGGAATTACTTTTTTACCATCCCTAACGGGCTTAGGAGCTCCCTATTGGGAGCCAAGTGCAACTGGTGGAATACTTGGAATTACAAGAGGTACTAAAAAGGGGCACATTGCTAGAGCGGCCTTGGAAGCGATTGCTTTACGATCGTATGAATTGGTCAGTGCCATGCAAAAAGATGCAAACACAAATTTTTCGGTTCTTAAAGTAGATGGTGGTGCATCTCAAAACAATCTTTTACTCCAAATTCAAGCAAACGTATTGAATACCAAAGTAGTTCGCCCTGAAATCACTGAAACGACCGCTCTTGGAGCTGCTTTTTTTGCTGGTTTAGCCGTTGGGTTTTGGAAAAACCAAGAAGAAATTCAAAATTTATGGAAAGAAAATGCCCAATTCAATCCAGATTCAGATAAAGACTATACAAATCAAATGATTGCACTTTGGAATCAAAGAATTCAGGTTTTACTCAATAAAGATGAATAGAACTGATCAAATCAATGCAATCAAAACTGCTAAAGAGCCATGGGACATTGTTATCATTGGGGGTGGTGCTTCGGGCTTGGGTGCTGCACTAGATGGAGCCAGCCGAGGGCACAAAACTCTATTGCTTGAAAAAAGTGACTTTGCAAAAGGGACTTCTTCAAAAAGTACCAAGCTTATTCATGGAGGAGTAAGATACCTAAAGCAAGGAAATATCCGCCTTGTATTTCAAGCACTAAGAGAACGAGGTATTCTATTAAAAAACGCACCACATTTGGTGCATAAAATGAGCTTTATTATTCCTGTATATTCATGGTGGCGCCTGCTATTTTATGGGTTTGGGTTGATTTTATATGATCTGCTGGCTGGTAAAAAAAGGATTGAATCTACCGTTTTATTAAGTCGAAAAAAAACACGAACGCTTTTACCAAACCTAAATGACAATCATCTAGTTGGAGGTATTGCCTACTGGGATGCTCAATTTAATGATACGCGACTTGCCATTAGTCTTGCTCGTTCGGCTGTTTCTAGTGGCGCTACTGTAATCAACTACTGCTCTGTCAGCTCCATCGTTAAGGTAAAAGGGAGAGTCTGTGGTGTAATTGCTAAGGACAACGTGAGTGGAAAAGAATATAAAATTGATGCTAAAGTCGTTTTGAATGCAACTGGTGTTTTTTCTAACCATATTCAGCAAATGGATCAGCCAGATATCAAAAGTAATATTGTACCAAGCCAGGGTACGCATATCGTTTTAGATCAAAAATTTATGCTTGGAAACCACGCTGTTCTCGTCCCACAAACATTTGATGGTCGCGTTCTGTTTTCCATTCCTTGGCACGATAAGCTCTTGGTTGGGACAACAGACTATTTGGTCGATTCCATTGAAGACAACCCCACCCCAATGTCTGAGGAAATCGACTATATTTTAAAAACCATTGGTGAATATTTAAAAAAACAACCATCAAGGAAAGATATTTTGAGTGTGTTTAGCGGATTAAGACCTTTAGTTGCAAAAAAAAATGACAAAACAAAAGACATTTCTAGAAACCACTCTATCGTCGTTAGCCAATCCGGTTTGGTTTCAATAACTGGAGGGAAATGGACGACTTATCGGAAAATGGCAGAGGACGCAATTGATATTGTGCAATCGGTTGGGGAAATTGAAAATCGTCGTAGTAAATCAGCGGAAATCAAACTTGATGGATTTGACTCATCGATCACAAATAAAAACCCATTGCGTATATATGGTTGCTTCTCTGAAGATATATTAACAATAGATTCATCTACCGGTAATAGATCATTGGGAAATAATTTTTATCTTTCAAAAAATCAAATTTTATGGGGAATACGAGAGGAAATGGCAATTCGATTAGAAGATATATTGGCTAGACGAAGTCGGTGCCTCTTTATAGATGCTAAAGAAACCATTGAAATCGCACCCAAGGTTGCAAAAATTATGGCTGAAGAGCTCGCATATGGCCAAGAGTGGGTTCAAAAGGAGTTGCGAGAGTTTAAGCAGGTTGCTGAAAAATATATAATAAACTAAATCAAAAAACATATGACACCTTTTTTATCAGAGTTTTTAGGAACCTTTGTTCTTCTGTTTTTAGGGATTGGCGTCATTGCCAATGTCTCATTACAACACACCCTTGCATCTGGATCAAGTGCAACAGGAAAATGGATTTTAATCACAACTGCGTGGGGGTTTGCGGTATTTTTTGGAGTTATCGTTTCGGGAGAGTACAGCGGTGCTCACCTCAATCCCGCAGTAACAGTTGGCCTAGCCGCTGCCAATAAGTTTGCATGGTCCCAAGTACCAGCTTATATTCTTGCTCAATTTTTGGGTGCCATGGCTGGTGCTGTTATGGCATATCTTTTTTATAAAGATCATATCGACTCCACTGAAGACGAGGGAATAATCAAGGGTTGTTTTTCTACGGGTCCTGCCATAAGAAACACGACGAATAATTTTATCAGTGAGAGTGTTGGTACGTTCATGCTTGTTTTTCTAATATTTTTTATCGCCAGCCCTTTTTTGGAAATTGATGGTGTAGAACAGGTGCAGTACGGAATTGGTTCGATGGACGCTTTTCCTGTGGGTGTACTTGTTTGGCTGATTGGTATGGCTTTGGGTGGAACAACGGGTTATGCGATTAATCCCGCTCGAGATCTAGGCCCTCGAATCATTTACACCTTATTAAGAGGTAAAAAGGCAAAGCCAGACTGGCCGTATGCTTGGATACCCGTATTCGCTCCTTTATTTGGTGGAGCCATAGCTGGAGTTTTATATACAAACTTCTTTTAATTTTTTATATGAGATTTATTATTTATTTATTTCAATTATCATGTTGTTTTATTTCTGCTCAATCACTCATCACTGGAACGGTTTATGATGAAAGTAAACTGGCTGTTCCTTATGCAGATATTCTATTAATCCTTTCCGATGAACAATCATCATCAGATCGAACATTAACAGATGAAAATGGAATGTTTACACTTGAAACAAGCCAAACTGGAGTTGTTCAAATACAAATTATCAGTATGGGTTTTGAGCCAATGGTGATTTCAGACTTGGAAATTGATAATAACTCCATTGATCTTGGTAGCATAGTTCTATTTGAGGCCGCATATGCGCTTGATGACGTAAAGGTAACCGCGAAAAAAATTCCATTTATACGAAAAATAGACAGAGCTATAATTAATTTAGAAGATGATGCTTCTACTTCTGGATCATCTATTTTAGATGTTTTAGAGCGAACACCTGGTATTATTGTAGATCGTCAAAATGAATCGATTACAATGCTGGGGAAAACTGGAGTTAATGTAATGATTAATGGAAAAATGAGCTACATGCCAGCCAGTGCAATCGTACAATATCTAAATGGATTACGTTCAGAAAATGCAACATCAATCGAGCTTATAACCACGCCTCCCTCAAAATTTGATGCTGAGGGCAATGCAGGTTTTATCAATATAGAATTAAAGAAAAATGCAGATGACGGCTACAATGGTAATATTGCATCCTCTTTGGGCACAGCAAAAGGTAAAACAAGTGAAGATGTTAACTTGAATTTTAATGTCAATAGTAAAAAATCCAACCTCGCATTTAACTATTCCATTATAAATAGCAAATTCCCCATAACTTTTGATATGACCAGAAATATAGAGATCGATGGTGTCCCCAATGAAACATATCTTCAAGCCAAACGAGATAATACAAGAGTTGTGCAAAACATAAGGTTTGGGTACGATTATGAATTTTCCGAAAAACTCACCTTAGCTCTAACTGTTTCAGGGTATGAAAATTCATATAAAATGATAGAAGAAAAATATCTCTCTGAATTAGATGAAGTGAATTTTGATGATAATTATTATACTACTGAGGATAACTATTGGAAAAATGCTCAAATGGGTGTTAGTGCATCATATCGATTTAAAGAAACAAAAATTGATTTTATTAGTGATTATCTACAATATTCAAATAAACAGCCAGTTTATTATTCAATATCCATTAATGAGCCTACAGGGACAGAGAAACTAAATCTACAAACGACAAAAAACTCCCCTTTTGAGATATTCGCAAACAGCATTGATCTTGAAACTAATTGGGACGAAAAGATTACCTTCAATTCAGGAGTTAAACATATTATAAACTCATATCAAAATAAAACGAACTTTTTTGAAAATTCTGTTGCTAACGAATCCTTTTCAACAGACAGCCAATTGGATGAGAATATCTCTGCCATTTATTCACAAGTACAAAGCGATCTAAGCGAGAATATTAAAGTTCAAGCAGGATTAAGATTTGAATATGCTACTTCTAAAATTTTTTCAAATTTAACAAAGGAAAATTTAGTAGACAGAACCTATAAAGATTTCTTTCCGTCGCTATTTTTATCTTATAAAATCAACGACTTTAATAATATAAATCTTTCTGTGAACCGTAGGATAAACCGTCCAGCTTTCACGGATATGGCACCTTTTTTATTTTTTGTAGATCTCGATCAAGCTTTTCAAGGAAACGTGGAGCTAAAACCATCATATACAAATAATATTCAGGTGGATTATCGATTTAAATCCATTAATCTTAACTTACAATATGCTAATGAAACTGACTTGATTGCTCGTTTTCAACCTAAAGTGAATCAACAAACAGGATTCATAACTATTACACCGCAAAATATAGACAAACAAAAAACGATAACTGCTATTGTAAGTTATTCTTTTTTTCCAATTCCAGATTGGAATTTGAGATTGTTCACAACAGTTTCTCATATAGATATCCAAAATGATAACGATTTGGGAACATATGACTTGCAGACCTTAAACTATAGATTGAATATCAATAACACTATTAGCTTAAACGAAGACTTTTCCATACAGCTTTGGGGTTATTATAATTCTAAATCATTTTTTGGTATTAGCACATTAGACCCAAACGGATCATTAAATATAGGTTTACAAAAGAAGTTTAATGCTTATACCCTCTCTTTACAGGCCGAAAATATATTGGACACGCAAGATTGGCAGTTTTTAACTGAAAACCCTGACGCAAACTACAGGCAACAAATGAATTGGAGTTTCAGACCACCCCAAGTAAAATTGTCTCTCAGCTATCGATTTGGCGATAATAATGTCAAAGTCAAGCAAATTCGAGAAACCGAAGAGACAAAAAGAATGAGCTTATAAAAGAGACTATAGCTCATTTATTAGCTTACAATCGAATAATTTTTAAGGTAATAACTTACCAAAACAACGCATATAACAAGGTGGTTATAAGCAACACTCCAAATGCCGCTACATTAAAGGTTTTATCTGTTGCAAAGAGCTGTTTGCTCAGTACTATACCTTTCGGATCATCCTGATTGCCTTCTAGCTTGCTAATCCCTGCAATGACAAGCAGCGTTCCGATACAAGTGAGCATCATCTGGTGCATAAACGGAAGGTTCACAAACAAGGCCGCATCACTCCAGCCGTTTGGTGCGACTTTGAAATACATTGCAATCGGGATAGATAATATCACCCCCCAAATCGCTGCGTTGTTGGTGGCTTTTTTGTAGAACAGTCCCATGAGGAACACTGCCAAGATACCCGGGCTTACAACACCTGTATATTCTTGTATAAACTGGAACACCTGCCCAAGACTGCCTAACTGCGGTGCAATCAGCATGGCGATGATAAGGGCAACTAGTCCTGTCAAGCGTCCTACTTTCACCATTTGCTTGTCGTTGGCATTTTTATTGAACATCGATTTATAGATATCCATTGTAAATATGGTGGATGTGGAGTTAATCATCGAAGCTAGAGAGGATACGATTGCTGCGGCTAGTGCTGCTAGGATAAGACCTTTAAGTCCCACTGGTATAAAGTTTTTAATCAGCCATGGTGCGGCGTTGTCATTGGCGACATTGCCAGCGGTTCCTATAAAGCCCTCACTGCTGAGAAGGCCCATATTTAAGGTGCCAGTTTCTGGGTCAAGGTTCATCACATAGGCGATGATACCGGGAAGTACCACAATCACAGGGATAATGAGCTTTAAAAAGGCTGCGAATACGATTCCTTTTTGTCCTTCTTTTAAGCTTTTGGCTGCCAGTGTTCTTTGAATAATATATTGGTTAAAGCCCCAGTAGTAAAGGTTGGCAACCCACATCCCACCGATAAGCACCGCTAGACCTGGAAGATCCCACCAAGCGTCTCTCCCGTTGGGGGTGATGATTTCTCCTTTAGACAATATCATAGAAAAGCGTTCAGGTGCTTTTTCATAGACGTATTTCAGCCCGTCGATAAAGCTCCCAGAGTCTGTGACGTTGGCAAGGGCAAAGTATGCCATCAAAAGACCGCCAATAATGAGCAGTACCACTTGCACCACGTCTGTCCAAGCCACAGCTGCCAGTCCGCCCCAAAGCGAATAGGCCGCAGCAAACAGACCGAGTCCAATAATGCTATTGAGTAAGATGCTCCCATCGCCGCTTCCTACAATGGTATCTAGTGCTTTACCACCTAAAAAGAGGACGGTTGTTAGGTTTACAAACACAAAGAGGGCTATCCAAAAAACGGCCAATATGGTTTTAAGGTTGGTGCTGTATCGTTTTTCGATAAACTCTGGAATCGTATAAAGACCCTTTTCAATAAAAATCGGCAAAAAGTACTTTCCAACCACCAGTAGTGTGATGGCTGCCATCCACTCGTAGGAGGCAATGGCAAGTCCAAGTGCAAAGCCAGATCCAGACATGCCGATAAACTGCTCGGCTGAGATGTTGGCAGCAATCAGCGAGGCACCAATCGCCCACCAAGGCAATGATTTACCTGCTAAAAAATAATCTTCTGCACTCTTGCTCTCACCCTTCTTTTGGCGAGACACATAAAGTCCAATCGATAAAATGATGAGCGCATAAAGCGCAAATACGACAAAGTCTAGAGTCGAAAAATCCATAGATGCTGTTTTTTTAGCTACACAATATAGTTATTCGTGCTAAAATAAAATAGAAGTCCCAACGGGTTTTTTGGTTGAACAAAGACTTTCAAAAATGAAAAGTACTTGTTAAAAGAAAAACCAGTTGTCAAAAAATTAATTGACCTTGACTACCTTTTTGATATGCGGAGCGTACTTTTTAATGGTTGTCTCTACACCCAATTGCAGGGTCATTTGATTGACTGAACAGGAAATGCAATTGCCTTCAAGTTCCACAATGACCGTATCTCCCTCAATTGCGACTAAGGAAATATTTCCGCCATCGTTTATTAGAAAAGGACGTATTTCATCTAGGGCTTGTTCTACTTGTTCTTTGACTTCTACCATACTCAAATTATTAGGAAACTGCTGAACATCCAGCCATGGTGGTGATCTTCACAATTTCGGTTGGGGGTAATTCTTTGTTTCGTTGGACCAGTTCTGTAATCAGTGACTGTGTAATGCTCGTAAATACATCTTCCGTAGCACCTCCCTGCAACACAGCCGGTCTTCCTACGTCTCCAGCTTCACGAAGACTTTGCACCAGTGGCAAATCACCCAAAAAAGGCACCCCAACATCTTCTGCTAAATATTTGGCGCCATCTCTTCCAAAAATGTAATATTTATTATCTGGCAATTCTTCTGGGGTAAAGTAGGACATGTTCTCAACAATCCCCAAAACAGGAACCTGAATCGAATCTTGCTGGAACATGGCAACCCCTTTTTTGGCATCGGCAAGGGCTACTGCTTGAGGTGTGCTCACCACCACAGCTCCAGTCACTGGAAGCGCTTGTAAAATACTCAGGTGAATATCCCCAGTACCGGGTGGTAAGTCGATCAATAAAAAATCAAGCTCACCCCAATCCGCATCGAAAATCATTTGGTTGAGTGCTTTTGATGCCATCGGTCCTCGCCAAATCACGGCTTGATCTGGCTTTGTGAAAAATCCGATCGATAAGAGTTGAACGCCATAATTGCTTACAGGTTTCATCTTTGATTTGCCATCAACCTGAACAGACAAAGGGCGTTCGAAAGCCACATCAAACATCAGTGGCATCGATGGTCCGTAGATATCTGCATCCAATACTCCAACTTTAAAGCCCATATTGGAAAGGGTAACCGCCAAATTGGCTGTCACTGTAGATTTTCCCACCCCTCCTTTTCCGGAGGCAATCGCAACGATATTTTGAACGCCGTCTAAAGCTTTGCCTTTGATGATATTGGGTTTTGACGCAGAAGGAGATGCCTGATGGGTCACATGAACTTGAAAGGTATAATCCTCTCCGATTTTGTCCTGTAATACTGATCTGACATGAGCCTCAATTTTTTTTCGCAACTGCAAGCTTGGGCTTGCTAGAGCCAAGTCGATAACAATCTCTTTTCCGATGAGTTGCACATTGGTCAGCGCGTTCGCATCCCCAACGGTTTGGGAAGACCCAGGGAGTGTGATGGCTTTGACCAGAGATTCGACTGCGGGCTTTTTCAAAATTTCTTTTTTAAAATGATTCTAAATTGCAAATATAGCACAAAGCCAGCAACTTACATAGGGTTTTCCGGATCCCAAAAGACTTGCTTAAAATGGATAATTTGATCGTCTTCGATTTGATGCCCTTCGTTCTCCAATAACTGCTGCATCACTCTCGGCCCTCCAAAATGATGTTTTCCTGTAAGTAACCCGTTGCGATTCACCACACGGTGTGCAGGGACATCTAGCTTTGTATGGGCTGCATTCATTGCCCAACCAACCATACGCGCCGATCGGCGCATGCCCAAATGGCCTGCGATTGCGCCATAGCTCGTAACTCTTCCTTCCGGGATTTGACGAACAACATCGTAAACACGATCAAAAAAATCAGCACTATCTGAGGTATTTTTCATAGCTAAATTTTAGGTAAGTGATTGGGGTTTGCTGTGCCAAATACTGCTGCTCATAAAAGGTTTGAATGGAAATCACCTCCGCTGGAGCATGTACATATTTGTAGACGTCGTGATGCGCCATTTGTGGTCGGATGCCCATCCCGTCCAAAACCCCGAGAGTATATCCGTGCAGGAAAGCGCTATCTGTTTTGAGATGCACAACACCTTTGGAATTCAGAATTCGTTGGTATTTCAGTAAAAAATCAGGGTTTGTCAGCCGATGCTTTGTCCGTTTGAATTTCAGTTGTGGGTCAGGAAACGTCAACCAAATTTCGGATACCTCATCATGGGCAAAGACCTGCTCGATAAGTTCAATTTGTGTTCGGATAAATGCCACATTTGAAAGCTGGTCCTCATGTGCTGTTTTTGCACCTCTCCAAAACCGAGCCCCTTTAATGTCAATTCCGATGTAGTTACAATCTGGATTTTGTCGAGCTAAGGCCACAGTATATTCGCCCTTCCCACAACCCAACTCAACAATGATTGGATTGTCGTTTGCGAAATAATCTTTCCAATGCCCTTTGTGGACAAATGATCCCTTGACAAGCGACTCCCTAGTGGGCTGAATCACATTGGGCAAGGTCTCGTTTTCTTGAAAGCGTTTCAGTTTGTTTTTACTGCCCATCGATTTCGGCTATTCCATCGGTATTTTTGTTTGCCTTATCTAACGTAAAAGAAAATTGAGAACCGATATCCACTCGACTTTCCACCAGCAGTTCCTGTTGATGGGCTTCGACAATGTGCTTGACGATCGAGAGTCCTAGACCAGTGCCCCCTTCTTTTCGGCTACCGCTTTTATCAACGCGATAAAAGCGTTCAAACAAGCGCGGAAGGTGTTCTTCAGAGATTCCCAACCCGTTGTCAGCAATATGAACTTTAATTGTATCCTTATCGATATCTTCAAATCGGATTTCGGTCGTTCCCTTTTTCTTTCCATATTTGATGGAATTCACAATCAAGTTTGTAAAGACTTGTTGGATTCGTTCCTCATCTGCATGTACCTCGATTGGGAAAAGATAATCTTTATCAAACTCAAGCGATATATTGGACTTGCCTGCTCGAATTTCCAACAATTCAAATACATTTCGAACGTGCTCCACGATATCAAAATCTGACATCACAAGTGCAGTCGTTTCTGTTTCGAGCTGTGTGAGTAAATCCAGATCTTTGACAATGTAAAGAAGTCTGTCGACCCCTTTGTTGGCTCGAATTAGGTATTTTTTATTTACTTTTTCATCAGACAATGCGCCATCTAAAAGAGTTGATATATATCCTTGAACGGTAAACAGCGGTGTTTTGAGTTCGTGGGCTACATTCCCTAGAAATTCCTTGCGAAATGCATCTTGGCTTTTTAACGTATTGATTTCTGAAATTCGTTTGGACACAATTTCTTTGACTTTCTCCTCCAGCTCATCCAAATCAAATAACGGACTTGTAAAATGTAGAGCTTCATTCTCTGCTGCAAAATCTGCGTAGAGGTTTTTGAGGTAGGCGTCTAACAATTGGTTAATCTGTCTGTTTAGCCAGAAGTACAAGGCGAGCGAAAAAAAAACACCCAATCCGATTGACATCACCAAGATGTTGGCTGAAAATGGGTTTTGCTCAAATCCGATATACCCGATCAATGAAACGGTGAATACAACAATAAAAAGGCATGCGATGGCATAGACAATGGCAAGTGACTTCCTTCTTTTTGTGAGCACAAGGTATCTGTTTAAATGACGTATTTATAACCAACACCCTTGACGGTCTTAAAGTGCTGATCCCCAATTTTTTCTCTGAGTTTTCGGATATGTACATCAATGGTTCGTCCCCCAACAATGACCTCATTTCCCCAAACACGATCGAGAATGACTTCGCGTTCAAAAACTTTGTTTGGCTTACTCGCCAAAAGAGAAAGGAGTTCAAATTCTTTTCGAGGTAGGATTTTTTCCTCTCCGTTATAGATGATTTTGTATTCCTCGCGATTCACCACAAGACTTCCCACTTCGATTAGACTGTCGTTGTCAGCACCATCCTGCATACGACGCAAAAGGGATTTGACCTTACTGATAAGAACTTTGATCTTTACGGGCTTGGTGATATAATCATCAGCACCTGCTTCAAGACCCGCAACCTGTGTGTAGTCTTCACTTCGAGCCGTCAGAAAAACAATGATCAGCTTTTCACCCAACTTGGGTAATTTACGCAGATTTTCACATGCTTCAATCCCATCCATTTTAGGCATCATTACGTCGAGTAATATCAAATGAGGAGATTTGCTTTTGGCTTTTTCAATGGCCTCTTCTCCATTGGTTGCGGTGTAAACTTTATACCCTTCGTTTGAAAGGTTATAGCTCATGAATTCTAAGATGTCGGGTTCATCATCAACAAGTAAGATCTTAATGTTTTTTTTATTCATGTTTTGCCAAAACTCAAATGTATAAAAATTATGCTTGAATCAAGTAGTCAAACATTAGCTTAATGTTAATAATGTAACTTTGAAATCGAATTATGAACAAGCTGTCGTTTTACGAATCTTCGATTGGGTTTCACACTCAGGCAATCAATTGCTATAAGGAACAGTTTACCCACAACCCGATCTATCGTTCGTTTTGTGATCTCACGCATCGTCATCCTAGCGATTGCGAGTCTCTGGTTCAAATTCCTTTTTTGCCGATTTCTTTTTTTAAAACACACAACGTCCTCACAGGAACTCCGCACTGCTCCCATGTTTTTGAAAGCAGTGGAACAGGAGGGGCAACAAGTTCGCATCACATAGCAGACATTCAAATTTATGAACAAAGTTTTATCCATTGCTTTGAGTTGTTTTACGGAAATCCCAAGCAGTTTGCAATCATTGGCTTACTGCCAGGATATTTAGAAAAACCCAATTCATCTTTGGTTTATATGATGCGAAAGTTGATCGAATTATCCGATTGCGCAGACAGTGGTTTTTATCTTGATGACCACCAAAAGTTGCATGAGGTTTTGAAAAGGCGTGAGCGCAATCACAAAAAAACCTTTCTGCTTGGTGTGAGTTTTGCTTTATTGGATTTTGCAGAGCAATTTCCCTCTTCTCTGTCACATACCATTATCATGGAAACGGGAGGCATGAAGGGTCGTCGAAAAGAGATGGTTCGCGACGAACTACACGCCCAGCTTCAGCCTAAACTAGGTGTTCGGGAAATTCAATCAGAATATGGGATGACAGAGCTTCTATCGCAGGCCTATGCCAAAACGGATGGTAGATTTCACTGCCCACCTTGGATGAAGGTGTTTGTTCGAGATCCAAACAACCCCATGGGTGTACAAGAGCATGGATTGGGCTGCTTGAATATTATTGACCTAGCCAACAAAAACTCCTGTGCTTTTATCGCCTCCGATGACTTGGCAAAAGTGTATCCCGATGGGTCATTTGAGGTTCTGGGAAGGGTAGATGCCAGTGATATCCGTGGATGCAATCTAATGGTTAGTTAAACACCACCAAAAAATAGTTCTTTTTACCCCGCTGAAGCAGCAAATACCGATCGCAAATCAAATCGGTAGGTTGCGCAGTAAAAGATTCCTGTATTTTTTCCTTATTCACCGAAATCGAATTCTCTTTGAGTGCGCGTCTGGCTTCTCCGTTGGAAGACAAAAACCCTGTTGACGACGCAAGTAGATCAATCGCTGTGATACCCTCTGTAAGTGTTGACTTCGACATGCTGGCTTGCGGAACCCCCTCAAAAACATCTAAAAAGGTTGCTTCATCGAGTTGCTTTAAAGCCGAAGAAGTTGCCTTTCCAAAAAGGATTTCCGAAGCTTGAACCGCCAAAACTCTTTCTTCTTCGGAGTGCACCATACGAGTCACTTCGTCTGCAAGGGTTCTTTGAAGTTGGCGTAAATGTGGTACTTCTTTGTGTTGTGCAATCAGATCAGTGATGGTCTTTTGATCCAAAAAGGTAAAGATTTTGATATAGCGTTCTGCATCTTCATCAGAAGTATTAAGCCAGTATTGATAGAACTTATACGCTGAGGTTTTGGTCTTATCCAACCAGACGTTTCCACCTTCTGTTTTCCCAAACTTGGTACCGTCGGCCTTAGTGATCAAAGGGCAAGTCAGCGCGTAGGCCTTACCTTTCGCCTTTCGACGTACCAACTCTGTACCTGTGGTGATATTTCCCCATTGGTCACTGCCCCCCATTTGCAACAAGCAATTGTGATGCTCGTATAGATGAAGAAAATCATAACCCTGTATCAGTTGATAGCTAAACTCGGTAAAAGACATGCCCTCTTTCGCATCGCTACTCAAGCGTTTTTTGACCGAATCTTTGGCCATCATATAATTGACCGTCAAATGCTTTCCGATATCTCGTGTGAAGTCAATCAAAGAAAAACTTGACATCCAATCGTAATTATTGACCAACTTGGCAGCATTAGGAGAGCTTTCTGTAAAATCCAAAAACCGACTAAGCTGACTTTCAATCCCCTTGATGTTTTTTTCAAGAGTTTCTTGATCCAGCAAATTGCGTTCTTGTGATTTTCCAGATGGATCCCCTATCATTCCCGTCGAACCGCCAATCAATGCAATCGGGCTGTGTCCTGCTCGTTGAAAATGCATCAAAATCATAATCTGAACCAAACTCCCAATATGCAAAGAGTCCGAGGTGGGATCAAAACCAATGTAGCCAGAAGTTGGATTTTCGTTTAATACCTTTTCCGTATCTGGCATGATATCATGTATCATCCCTCTCCACGCTAATTCTGCTACAAAGTTCTTTGCCATTTGTTTTCTGTTACACAAATATAAGACCTAGTTGATGATCTAAAAAAGGACCCCCTATTTGGTGATATTTTTTTTCTGTTTTGGTTTGATCTCTATCGAATCGTTCTTAAGCATCTTATACTCGCTCTCTTCCATATTTTTTTCAAATTCTTCGAGTTTTGTCTTTGCCGTACTGACAATACGCAAGTATGCTTTCGGCTGTTTGGCATAGTAGGCATTACTGCTTGTAAACTGTGCGCTATCAATGTCATGAAACTGATAAAACGAGTCTGTGTCCAAAATGATTCTCTCATTTTTATCTTTGGGAACAAATCCTTTAGCAGCATCCAAAACAGCAAGCTCAAAAATCAAATCAGCCATTTTCTCTTCCCCAATCAAATTTTCAGGCGGCACTTCCTCCACCTGCGCACAGGACGATAGAATCATAAACACCAAAAGGATTGCTTTTTTCATCTGGTAAATGTTACCGGCATTGCCGCTTTTTGATTCGAAAATTTGCCTTGATTATAAACCAAAGCCCCATTGATAATTGTATGGGTCACCTGTGATCGAAAGCTTTGCCCCTCCAGCGGAGACCATCCACATTTATAAAGGATATTATCTTTAGAAACCGTGTATGGCGCATCCATATCCACGAGAACCAAGTCGGCATAATACCCTTCTCGCACAAACCCACGTCGGTCGATATCAAATAACTTTGCGGGATTGTGTGCCATTTTTTGGACAATCTTCTCGATTGATATTTTACCTTGCAAATGACATTCCAACAGCACAGACAAAGCATGCTGTACCATCGGTCCTCCAGAAGGTGCTTTGAGGTAGGGATTCATTTTCTCATCTATGGTGTGGGGGGCGTGGTCGGTTGCGATGATGTCAATGCGATCATCGTTGAGCGCTTCCCAAAGTCCAGCACGATCTTGCGCAGTTTTTACCGCTGGATTCCACTTTATCAAACTTCCCTTATCGGCATAGTCGGCATCGGAAAACCAAAGGTGATGAATGCAAACTTCTGATGTGATTGTTTTGGATTCTACAGCGGGATTACTTTCAAATAGCTCTGTTTCTTTGGCCGTTGACAAGTGAAATACATGCAGTCTTGCACCTGTTTCTTTGGCCAGTGCTACGGCGGTAGAGGACGATTGGTAACACGCTTCCTCCGATCGAATCTGCGGGTGACAAGACATGGGAATCTCTTCTCCGTATTTCTCAGTGAAAGTTGCCATGTTCTGCCGTATGGTTTGCTCGTCTTCGCAATGAACAGATATCGGAAGCTTGGTATTTGAAAAAATATTGCGGAGCACCTCAGGGTTGTCAACCAGCATATTGCCTGTTGAAGAGCCCAGAAAGAGTTTGATCCCCGGAACACGGCATGGATCAACGGCGAGCATCTCATTGAGGTTGTCGTTGGTGCCTCCAAACTTAAATCCATAATTGGCCCAAGAACTTTGATTGGCAATTTCGATTTTGTTTTCAAATTCCGCCCAAGTCGTGGTTTGTGGGTTGGTATTGGGCATTTCAAAAAAGGTCGTAATCCCTCCAGCAACCGCAGCGCGACTCTCGGTTTCTATTGACCCCTTGTGGGTTAGACCTGGCTCACGAAAATGGACTTGATCATCAATCAACCCTGGTAAGAGTATCTTCCCCTCGGCATGGATTTCGGTGTCTGCACTTGATTCGATATGTGGGGCGATCTCTGCGATAAACGACCCTTCAACCAAAATATCAAGGGCTTTGATTTGTCCCTCATTGACCACTTTGGCTTGTCGAATTAAGAGCGTTTGCTTATTTGGCATACCAACTTTTTATTTTCATCAAAATTATACCAAAAATGGCTTCGCTGATAATCGAACGATTCATTTTTGAAGTGCCACGAGCACGATCGGTAAACACGATCGGGATTTCGGTTAGTCGAAAACCCTTGACCCATGCTTTAAATTTCATTTCAATCTGAAAAGCATAGCCAGTAAAGCGAATACTTTCTTCGATCATTGCTTGAATCACTTCTTTTTTATACCCCACAAAACCAGCTGTCGTGTCTTTTACTGGCATTCTTGTAATCAAACGAACATACAAAGACGCAAAATAGGACAATAAAATACGAGATAAAGGCCAGTTGACAACCTGAATCCCGCGTACATACCGAGAACCCACCGCAACATCTGCATCGTTGTTTTGTAGTGTCTCTTGCAATTTGAGCAAATCGTAGGGATCATGTGAAAAATCGGCGTCCATTTCAAAAATAAAATCGTAATCGTGATCCAATGCCCATTGAAAAGCCTCCATATAGGCAGGACCCAAGCCCTCCTTGTTGGGTCGTTTGAGAAGGTGTAAACGATTTTGAAATTTTGGTTGTAGTGCTTCGACTAATCTAGCCGTTCCATCAGGTGAATTATCATCTACAACCAGCATATCGAAAGGGAAATCCAAGGCCATTACGGCAGCTATCATCTCCTCGATATTTTCGGCCTCATTATAGGTCGGAACAATAACTAGATTTTTCATCATAACACTCTCGATACAAAAGTAGGGAATTCGACGGTCTTGTTCCCCTACCATTGTTTACTTTTGCACTGTGAACGAAATTGCTTTATTACGACTCACTTCTGATGACTCAACAGGGATGTGGTATTGCCTGTTGCTCTTGTCTATTTTACTGCTTATCAAGTTCAGAGACCAAGGTTTATTTTTTTCCATCACACGAATCGGTCACACGGATATCCCGTCCACCAAAAAAATTGATGCGCCGTCCGAAAACATCAAAATTCAAGATGTCTTGGCTTTTGTATTTCGTGGACTGGTATTTGGGTATTTTACTTTCACATTATTGGCGCACTGGGAGCTGATCGATGCATCCACTACCCCTATCCATATGGTAATTGGGGTATGGCTTGGCTACACCCTGGTTAAGTTTATCATCGAAATGATGATTGGATTGGTTTGGCGGTCGAGCCGCATACTTCTCGAAGTGATTGTACGAAGAGGCTTGCTCAAAACCAAGGCCACATTTTTATTGTTGATTTTTATCTTAATCTCTCAATATCCACCCATAAACAATGCAATTTACTGGGCCATTGCTGGGGGGATATATCTCGTGTATTATCTCGTTGGTTATCTGTTCTTTGCAAACCCCTATCAACAACTGATACGGAAAAAGTTAGTGCTATTTATTTCGTATGTTTGCACCCTCGAAATTGGAACCCTTTGGGTTTTGATTGAGCTAATCAACCAAACCAACAACTAATACGTTTCTATGAAAGTAAAAACGATACTTGTTTCACAGCCCGAGCCAGCGATTGAAAACTCACCTTACAATCAACTAGTAGAAAAGCGAAAAGTTGCAATTGATTTTAGACCCTTTATTCATGTAGAGGGTGTTCCAGCTAGAGAGGTGCGCAAACAAAAAATTGACCTCAGTGCGTTTTCTGCCATTATTCTCACAAGTCGTAACGCTGTCGATCATTTTTTTAGACTTGCTGAAGAAATGCGCTATCCCATTCCTTCTACCCTCAAATACTTTTGCCAGTCAGAGGCAGTGGCTTACTACCTGCAAAAATATGTGGTCTATCGCAAGCGAAAAGTCTATGTCGGCACACGGACTTTTGCGGATTTGATCGAGCTGATGAACAAACACAAAAACGAAAGCTATCTACTTCCTTGTTCGGACGTGCTAAAAGCAAATGTGCCTGATGCACTCGACACCCTTGGCGTAAACTGGACCAAAGGGGTATTTTACAACACCGTGATCAGCGACTTGTCTGATTTGCGTGATGTCTATTATGATATTCTTGTGTTTTTTAGTCCTTCTGGAATCGAGTCTTTGTTTCACAACTTTCCAGACTTTCAACAAAACAATACTCGCATTGCCGTTTTTGGCAATAGCACCGTCAAAGCTGCCGAAGCTGCCGATCTCCGCATCGATATTTTGGCGCCAACTCCCGCCAATCCTTCGATGACCAAAGCCCTTGACGAGTATATCGCACAAGCGAATAAGCGGTAGGTTTGTCACAAAAAAAAAATTGAAATTAAAAAACCTCAACAAAATGTTGAGGTTTTTTTTGTGCGGGTGAAGGGACTCGAACCCCCACGCCGTGAAGCACTAGATCCTAAATCTAGCGTGTCTACCAATTTCACCACACCCGCTTGTAATGGCTTGCAAATATAAACACATTTAGCGATTTTTAGTCTGTAAATTATACGATATCTTCGTATCCAATTCAACGCTATGTCATCACAAGCCTCCTACATCGAAAAAAACAAAAATCGATTCCTCGAAGAACTGTTTTCCCTGATCCGTATTCCCTCTATTAGCGCCGATTCGGCCTATGCGCCACATATGCAAACCGCCGCACAAGCGGTGGCAGATGCGCTCAAAAACGCAGGGTGCACCCATACCGAACTCTGCCCCACCGACGGCTATCCCATTGTCTATGGGGAAAAAATCATCGATCCTGCCCTGCCCACTGTCCTTGTTTATGGACATTATGACGTACAACCCCCCGACCCGCTGGATCTATGGGACACTCCGCCCTTTGAACCAGAAATCCGCAAAACCGACCTCCACCCCGAGGGAGCCATTTTTGCACGTGGTGCATGCGATGACAAAGGACAGATGTTTATGCACATCAAGGCCCTCGAGGTGATGGAACAAAATGGTGGTACTCCCTGCAATGTTAAGTTTATGATCGAGGGGGAAGAAGAAGTGGGCAGCGACAACCTCGAAACCTTTGTTCGTGCAAACACCAAAAAGCTCGCCAATGATGTCATTTTGATTTCGGATACAGGTATGCTTGCCAACGACATTCCTTCAATCACCACGGGGCTACGAGGCATGAGCTATGTGGAAGTCGAAGTCACAGGTCCCAATCGCGACTTGCACTCAGGCCTCTATGGCGGAGCTGTTGCAAACCCCATCAATATCCTGACAAAAATGATTGCTTCTCTCCACGATGAGAATAACCAAATCACGATCCCTGGTTTTTACGATAAAGTGGAAGAGTTAAGCGCTGCCGAACGTGCGGATTTTAAAACCATTCCATTTTCGTTAGAAAACTATCAAAATGCCCTTGATATAGAGTCTGTTTATGGTGAAACTGGTTTTTCGACTCTCGAACGCAAATCGATCCGCCCTACGCTAGATGTCAACGGGATTTGGGGTGGTTATACGGGCGAAGGCGCAAAAACGGTAATCGCATCAAAGGCCTATGCCAAAATCTCTATGCGATTGGTACCAAATCAGAAGTCGGAAGAAATCACCAAACTGTTTATGGATCATTTTACATCTATCGCTCCCAAAGGGGTAACGGTAAAAGTCACACCGCATCACGGCGGTGAGGCCTATGTAATGCACCCTGATGGACTCGAGTTTCAGGCAGCTTCAAAGGCCTATGTCGAAACCTTTGGTAAAGCACCCATCCCTGTTCGTGATGGGGGGAGTATCCCGATAGTTGCCTTATTTGAAGAAACCCTGCAAAGTAAAACTGTACTGATGGGCTTTGGACTCGATAGCGATGCCATCCACTCGCCCAATGAGCATTTTGGCGTATTCAACTTTCTAAAGGGTATTGAGACCATTCCGCACTTTTACAAGCACTTTACGCAGATGCAGCAAGAAAGTCAATAAGAAACAAGTCAGCAGCGATCCCATCGGCTAGAAATGCACCTTTTGGTGTGGTTTTTAGCGCATTGTTATCGATGTGGAGAAGACCTTCATCCATAAACCGTTTGGCTTGATCTTCCAAATGCTGGCGATAACGCAATCCCAAGTCGTTTTCCATTGCTTGCAGCGATACCCCCCATGATGCCCGAAGTCCGATCATAATGGATTCGTTATAGCGATCAACAACACTTAGCTTTTCAATCGTTTGTGGCAACTCCCCCTTTGCGATCTGCTGCATATAGCTCGCATTGTTACTCATATTCCAATATCGCTGATTCCCATCAAACCCATGGGCAGAGGGGCCAATTCCTAAATAGGTCTTGCCTTGCCAATAGCCCGTATTGTTTTGGGAATGATAACCCGGTTTGCCAAAACTCGATAATTCGTAATGGTCATAACCTGCCTGTGTCAGGGTATCAACCAAATGGTGAAATTGCGCCTCCACCACGTTTTCATCGAGAAGAGAAACCACACCCTTATCCACAAAACGCTCAAGCGCTGTTTTGGGTTCTAGCGTGAGGGCATAAGACGAGATATGCGGCACCTCGAGTTGAAGGGCATAGTCAAGATTTCGCTTCCAATCGTCTAGGGTGGTGTTTGGATTGCCAAAAAGAAGATCAATCGAGACATTGTCAAATTCTTTTTTCGCATGCTCAACAGACGACAGGGCCTGACTGGCGTTGTGCGCGCGGTTCATTAGTGTGAGTTCATCGTCCAAAAACGATTGCACTCCGACCGAAAGGCGATTGATACCCATCTTCTGAAGGTCAAGGATATATGCAGGGCTTAGGTCATCGGGGTTAGCTTCGAGTGTGATTTCGGGATTGTCAATAACTTCAAATTGATTATACACTTCACTCAGCAAAACCCGAAGCTGTTGGGGGGTTAACACAGATGGCGTTCCACCGCCAAAATAGATGGTTTCTACTGGAAGTTTGGCATCTTGTTTTCGCAGACGGATTTCTTGTCGGATTGCGTTGACCATCTCGTCTGCATAGCGCATCGAAGTCGAAAAATGGAAGTTGCAGTAGTGACATGCCTTTTTACAAAAAGGGATATGGAGATATATGCCAGACATGCTATTTTTTTATACGGTGTGCTTCTTGTTTGACAAAGGCGCCCCAACCCGAGTAGCTTTTTCCTGATTCTTGCCCCGGATTAAAAAAATGACATACGGCAGCAGCGAGGCCATCAGTAGCATCAAGGTTTTTTGGCAAGGTTTTCAGATCGACCAGTTGTTGTAACATTTTGGCAACCTGTTCTTTGGAAGCATTTCCATTACCAGTTATCGCCATTTTGATTTTTCTAGGAGAATATTCCGTAATTGCCAATTCTCTGGAAAGACCAGCAGCCATGGCAACCCCTTGCGCACGCCCTAGTTTGAGCATGGATTGCACATTTTTTCCAAAAAAGGGAGCTTCCAAAGCCATTTCGTCGGGATGAAACTCATCGATAATGGCAATGGTCTTTTCAAAAATCTTTTGAAGGCGCAAATAGTGGTTCTCTTTGGAGTTCATCACCAACTCATCCATATGCAAAAGCGTCATCTGTTTTCCGTCTACAGCAATCAAGCCATAGCCCATGACTGTTGTTCCTGGATCAACACCCAAAATAATACGCTTCGAAGAAGGAGTTGTTTCTTTCATTGTCAAGTCAAATCAATTTTGTAGTTGAATGGGAATGCGAAACTGCACTTGGGCAGTTACCCCAAGGTTGGTTTTGGTCGCAGGGCTCATTGTTGGTAGCTTTTCGATCGCCATTTGCATGGCCTTTCGAATTGCAAGATCGTTGTCTGGCTCCATCCCTTTGAGTTGAACTTTACCCTTTTGGTCAACTGCAACATGAAGAACGACTGCCTTGGGTGCATTGGGATTGAGCGGAAATGGGTTGTCGGTAAAAAACACCCCAACGGCTCTTGAAATCGATGCCTGAAAGCAATCCCATTGGTCAGCTGTGGATTCTCTGTCTTCACATCCGGGATAAACGGGGGGTTGATCGGTTGACTGCCAAGACGTATTGGGCTTGCGAACTTGCTCTGCGTCAGCTTGATTACAGGCATTCGCCAGTATGATTAGCCCAATAAAAAATGCCCTCAACATTGGTATTGAAAAGTACAAAAAAATTTGTGGAATCATTTGCGTACTGATTCGTCTTCGCTAATTTAGCACACCGAAAGATTTTTGATGGATATACTCTTACTTATTTCTGGTGGTTTACTCATATTGCTCGGCGTGGCAGGTAGCTTTTTACCCATCATTCCGGGGCCTGTATGCAGTTGGTTGGGTTTGTTGGTTCTTCACCTAACGCAAGGTGTTCCGCAAAACACTTCTTTTTTGATAATTACGTTTGTCATTGCCCTTGTGATTTTCCTATTGGACACCTTACTCCCAGTTTGGGGAACAAAAAAATTGGGGGGTACGCGAATGGGTACAATTGGTTCTGGGATTGGTCTGCTTATCGGTTTTTTCTTTGGGCCAATCGGTCTGATATTAGGTCCCTTTGTGGGCGCATTGGCTGGAGAGTTGACACAAAGCTCGGATCTTAGAAAAGCCGTTCGGGCAGCTTTTGGATCTTTGGTTGGGTTTTTGGCCGGGACAATGATGAAGTTTACCCTTGCCGTGGTGTACTTGATTTTGTTTGTCAATATTTTTTGGAAACACAAAGAACTCTTTTTCTAAAAAAGCCCCGGCAATCGTTAGTTCTTATCAAATCACAATACTATACTTAAGAAAGAACTCTTCAATGTGAGGATACGCTTGATACTACCATAAATTATCAAATCACAATAAATTTTAACTTCACGAAAACTTATGAAAGTTGGTAGCATATACCTTTCGATCTAAGATTGCCTTTGGGGCTGTTTATGTGTCCATATTTCTTTTATTTTTTGGATATTACCTAGGTTATCAACAAATACTTTTTTAGGGTTGTAAGTCAGCCATCCTGTTTTTCTTCTCCCAAAATTCAACAACCGAATATAGTTGGGAAACGAGGTGTCGTAAATGTCTGAATCATAGACCTGCCGGAATTCGTAGAACTTAGTTGAAATTCGTTGTACGCGGTAGAGATGCTCCATAATTTTTCGTTTGGGCAGATTGTCCAAATTAAAATAATCCTCATCTGAAAGCCCCATCAAAAAACAATCATTGATTTGTAAGGTCGTGATTACGCTTTCACCGTCTTCGGGGAGTTGGACTAGGGGCTCTTTATTTCTCTTGCGCTCTACAGCTGTCCAAAATTGGACAAGATCTTCCTGAAATACCCCCTCAAGGTCTTTATAGATCAACACGTGGTGATTGTTACGGGAGTTTACGTACTTATTGACTCCATCATAAACCTGAATGACATTTGTGATTGACTCGCACAAACGAACCTTATTCACAGGCACATCATCCCCTCTTCTGTTGGGCATGGTCACTTTGGAGTGAATTCCGCCATCATCTGCTGTATAAATCAGTGCATTTTTTGAAACTTTACCATTGTCAAAACCTCCGCTGGCATCTACCAAATCATAAATGCGTTGTCGCAGGACGGGATCGACAATTTTTTTAACCTGCTTGGCGGTTTGAATGTGCTCCACTGCTTTTCGAATGTGAAATCCATGGGTCTCATGGTGTGGAGACTTGCGTTTGCCATAAAACAACTCTTTATGCAATTGACCACGAGCAGAGTGTGAGCGTTGGGTATAAAGGGTTTTGCCTTCTTTATGTTTTCTCACCGCAATCGTAAAGCATTGTTTTGGGCGTTGAAAACTAATCGGCATGGCATAAAACTCACGCTCAACATCCTTTTTAAAACTTTTCCAGGGGAGTGGGAAGTTTTTTGGAGAATTTTGCTCATATCGATTCCATTTGGTGAGCTCTAAAAGAAGTTCTGGGGTTTTTACTGCTGTGATTAAAGCATCTAGCCCATGGCGTCGATAGTCACCCAAGGGTTCGTTTTCTAAGAAATTATCGAAAGAATCCAAATACCAGTTTTTTCGCAAACTATGTGTTGCATGCCCTAAGGTCATCTGCACATTCGGACAAACTTCTTGTAAGAGCTCCTTGATCGATAAACTCACATGATGACAGTCGTTGAACTCGTTGCTAATCGCATCTTGCGCATAGTTCGACATGGTAAACTGCTTAAATTTGGAGAGATTTTCCTGTTTTTTTGTGCCCAAAAATTGGCTTAGTATTCGCGTTTTGACTTGTTCCCAAACGCCAGGACCCTGTGCTGTGAAATACTCCCAAGGAGTTAAATCGATGATATTGTGCTTAAATGAAGTGAAACATATCGTTTTATTCTGATCAGAATCGTTAAAAAATCGACGCCATGGAAGGATGTAAACGATAGAAACTTCGTTTGAGAAGAGTTGGTGAATAGTTATGGGCTCGCCAGTATAGGGGCAACAGCGGTTGGCTTCTTCCCAAAGTCGGTGTTTAAATACATTGGTATGTGTGGGATTTTTTCCCATCTCTAAGACTGTTTTTTGATGAAACTCATAGGTGAGGTTTCGTTTTCTTCTCGTCATCAATTGTCTTTTTCGTCCCGATCGACTTGCTTTGAGTTCGGGGCGTATAAACAACTTTATCTCGTCGACCATACCTTGCTGGTTTATGATAGTGTTAACCATTTTTCTCAATTCAAAAACAGGTTTCTGAAGAATGGGTTTGAAATGACTTAGAATATACTGGTCAGAGCTGTCGTTTATTTGAAAGCCATTGGACTCATTCAGTGAATCCGCATTGATATATTGGGAATACTTTTGCAAATCAAAGTTTGTGATGCTATACTTCTTACGTAAGATTGCTTTGATAGACTCTGGCTTAATGTTTTGTTTGGTGACTTCATAGACCTTTACCAATTCTTTGATGCACTCTGCCTCAGCCGTATTTGAAAGCATGAGCCATTCTTTTTCAGTAGCTTGTTTAACAGCAGATAAAAATACCGCTTGGGCAAAGGTCAAACCCAACTCCAGGAAATAGGAAAAATTTCGAATCGCTTTAACGCTGACAGCCGCATATCCTTTGTTGAGTTCGAGTTTGCAGAGCCGCACACTTTGCTCTTTAGAAAATCCCCATACGCGTATTGCGTAATCTTGAAGTTTCTTTTCATTGTCAAAAAAGAAGATCGCATGCCAAATATCAATTTGTTCTTCTAAGGGTTTTGAGAAAAATGTAGGGCCAAAAAGTTGAGGCTTTCCAAGATTTACCAAAGTATGAGACAAATAAATTTTTGAGCTTTCATTGATGTTAAACTGTATGGACTCATCTTCCATACCCAATGCTTTTCGTACTTTTTTAAATGAAAATTGAGTGAACCGTAAGGCAATGGCCAATACCTTTTCACGCTGTTTGGTGTTGAGGGATTTGCCATCGTATTGAATCTGACTGATCCACTTTAAAATATGGAAATACTCGTAGATAGGGTTTGATATGGGCGTTCCTTTTTTTCCGCGTTCATATAGGCATTTATTTCGTCTGGTTTGACTGCTTTTGAGTTCTCGTTGAAAAAAAAGCAAACCAGTCATTCCATCGTTCAGAGGCAGTGGTTTCCCTCCTAATTTTTCACGAAGATTTTCATTAAGTGAAGGGTGAAAGTCCTTTTGCTTGTCGTAAAGTTTATGAAACTCATCGACAAACATCATTCTGTCAAGATATCGGTTTCGAATCCGTTCATCTGACTTTTTAAACGATCTTTGCTTTGGTTGCTGAAGAGTGGCCAAATGCTGTCCCAGCGTAAATCCCTTCTTGTGCTGTTTTTGTGTTGCATAAAGACCCAATCGCTTTGTTTTGGGGTCTCCATTCATGAAGATGCTTTTGTCCTTATTGTGGTCATTCAGTTTGGATACGAGCTTTCCTCTACGTTGTGCCAAGTGGTATAGCACACGTCCCAGTTCTGACAACTTCAGTTTTTGAGAAAGGCCTTGTACTCGAAGGTCATAGGGGTTTAACTTAAGCCAGTCTTCAAGCTCTTTTGTCGGAAAAATTCCTTTGTTTTTCCATAAAATCCAAGCACTAATTGGACAAGGACACATTTTATTTTCAATCAGTAATCTGAGTAATAGCAATTTTCTATATTGTCTTCTCGATGCACTCTTTCTTGCATTGCGGTATTTTGTTCTAAGGGCCAAATGAGATTCTTCAAGCAACCCAGATCCCAAGTTCAATACCGATGGTTGAAATACTCTCACCCCAGTATGGAGGATTGGAGACTGTTGTTCCTTGTCAAGGAGTGCCCAACTTATACAGTTATAATTTACGGTGATACCTAATGTTTTATTCATTTTTTTATATATTTGAGGCATCTTATCACAATAAGGCTACATGCCGAAGACGAAATGTCTACAAATCCCGCCTCGGTGGGATTTTTAATTTCACTTAAATAATTTTAACATTTATTTAAAAAAACAATCGGCGTTAAAAAAATAGGTGTTAACGCCGACTGAACTGATGAAACTAAAACACTGGATTGGTATATCAACCAATCATATCTAGGGCAAAAAAGGGATACAGACTTGTTGGATAAGGGCAACGCCTTTTAATGAGAAAACTAAAAATGAAAAAACAATAAACAAGTCTGTATCGTCTTTATGTCTTCAAAGATGCCAGAAATAATAGAGGAGTTGGTTCATTTTTTGTGAATCAACGATAATTGAATGTGAACAAGCGAAAATTAGCTATGAACAGTAAAAGGAGAAAAAATAATAGTGTAAGAAAATACGTATTTTATTGTAGTCTAAATCCTAGAAATAGTCAAAACGATTATCCACCACTTCATACTGGTCACGAATAACTTCATCAATCAGTGGGCGCAACCGATTGACCACTTCCTCGCTCAGCAAGCTAGAATAACCCTCATAAGAACGCAAAGGAGTCGCTTCTTCAAAGAGGTCCACTTCCAACACAAACACCCCTTGTTTCCCTTGTATCAAAGCAGAGGTCTCATTCATTTGTATTGAAAATCCTGATCCGACAACAAAGGGCTCTGTCCCTGCCCCAGCAATCGACCCCGCAGCGGCGTTAATCGCAGATGAGGTTGAGATGGTTTGACCATAGTCTTCTGCAAGAGTCGCGAGGGTTGCGCTGCTCCCATATTTTGAAACGAGCAACTCATATTTCTTGTCTTGCAATAATATTGGACGAACACGATTCTGGGCACCTTCTACGCTCTCAGTCCCTGCTGCTGTTACATCGGTCAACTCGGCAACCACATAGCCACCACCCATAAGGTCAAATCGTTTGATGTCATTTACTTTCGTTTCTTTCTCAAACGCCCACTTTACAATGGTGCGCTGAGCGCTTAAGCCTGGAATACTCTCTTCCATAAGTGATAGGTTGGCTGCACTTCGCGGGTCATATCCGTATGATTCTGCCGCGGAAATAAATCCATTTTTCTTGCTATCGATCTCAAATTCTGTGGCCGTGCGAAAAACCTCGTTGCTCGTGGTCTCGGATGGTACGATCTTTTTTACTACAGAAGCGACTAAAACGACATCTTCTTTTTCTTGAACCTCGATAATATGGAAACCAAAGTCGGTCTCTACAACTCCTGTAGAACCAATTGGCTTTGCAAATGCATAATCATTAAATGCCTCTACCATATCACCACGTCTAAAAAATCCAAGATCACCACCCCGATTTTTTGATGGCCCATCCGAATAGGTTCTTGCCAACTCGGCAAAATCTGCTCCCTTCGCACGCACCAAACGTAACACACGATAGGCCTCTTTGCGTGCTTCTGCTTTTGTTCGGGTCACCTCACCAGATGAACTTTGAGAACCCGCATAAGCAAATAAAATATGGCGTGCTTTTGCCGATCCACCACGGTCAACATCCATCATGCGAGACAGCTTAAATTGAGAGCCGTCTTTGTATGGGCCAAACACTTCGCCTTCTTTAAGTTCAAAAAGGGTATTCGCATAAGTCCCCAATTGTGCTTTGGTTTGATATGTGTCTGAATAGGGCACTTCTGAATATTCGGCGATAAACTCTTTTACGTTATCGGTTTGGGAGAAAGATGCCAAGGTTTCTTCCGATCCACTTACCTCATTAAAGATAACTTGTGGCTCCAATAGTTTTTTAAGTTCATTTTCAATGGCTAAGTTATCCTCAACTGAAGCCGTTTCATCAAACACAACATATCGAATCGCACGACTCTCTTCGACTTCAAAATCAGTGGAATGTGTATTGATGTATTTTTTAATATCACGATCGGTTATCGTTACCAAACTATCTGGAACTGAACTGTAAGGGACTTTTACATACGATAAACTGATCTTATCATTCTCAAGTGCGTGTATCGCTTTTCCGTCAAATGCTGTGTGATAAATTCCAGCACGTATCATCGTTGTATAGAGTTGTTTGCTGATACTGCTCTGTATCGACTCCTCTTGTAATTGCCATTGGCGGTACACCTCTGGGTTGTTTCGTTTGCTGTCATTGATAAAATCGGTAAACGCAACGACATCAAATTCGCCTAAGGCGTTTTGAAAACGACTGTCTTGTCTGAAACCTGGAGAGTTGGCGATAAAATTTTCGACATGACCACGCCCAACCGCAAGGCCGAGTTCTTCTTGCAGTTGATTGAATGAATACTCAATCACAACTTGGTCCCATACCGTATTCACGGCCTGAACATTGCTCATTCCTGTATTTCGTTCTACCGCATCAACACGACGACTAAATTGTTCGATGTTGACTTCTTCATCACCAACAATCGCAACTGGTTCTTGGCTCATTGTTCCTGCTCCATCGAATACGCCAGAAATGACAAAAGCAAATAGTGCCATCCCAATGACTAGAATTAAAACAATAGATTTTTCTCGAATTTTACCTAATATGGCCATGAGTCATGTATTTTGATAGTAGGCGAAAATACAACTTCTTTGGCTGAAAAAAAAGATGTAAAACGGGGTGTTATTGCGTAAGGATTTTGACAATCTCGATTTTGCTAGCTGTCACCTTTTGGATTTCAAAATCGTAATCTACAATTTTTACAATTTCCCCCTTGCTAGGGATATTTTCTGTGTGATGAACAATATAACCCCCTAGGGTTTCGTACTGATCATTTTCAATCAGATTGAGCTTGTATTTGTCGTTGAGATAATCCACCTCAAGTCGAGCTGAAAGCACATAATCTCCTGATTCCAACTTGAGCTCGGTCAAATCAACTTGATCGTATTCGTCTTCAATTTCTCCAAACAACTCTTCTACAATATCTTCTAGGGTAATCATCCCTGCTGTACCACCGTATTCGTCGAGGACAATCGCTATGCTTTTTCGTTTTTTGATAAGGGAGTTCAGAATATCTTTAATCAGCATGGATTCGGGAACAAATTCAACAGGATGTGTAATGGAACGGATATTTTTCGGCTTTTTAAACAAGTCAAAAGCGTGAATATAACCAACTACATTGTCAAGATTTTCTTTATACACAAGGATTTTTGAAAACCCTGTGCTGGAAAACAAACTGATCAGCTCTTTGGTTGACACATAGCGATCAACAGCCGTAACTTCAGCTCGAGGAACCATAACCTCTCTCGCTTTTCGATTATTGAATGTCAATGCATTATGAAAGATTTGCACCTCACTGTCCAAATCCTCATCATCCGTTGACTCCACCTGTTCGGTCACATATTCTTCTAAGTCAACCCGTGAAAAGGCGGTTGGGATATGGTCCTCACTTGTCTTAAATACCCGCTTTAGAATCACATTGGAAAACCATAAAAACGCATTGGTTAGCGGACTTAAAACGTGATAAAACAAAACTGTTGGAATGGCGAAAAATTGCAATAAAGCATTTGCATATATCTGAAATACTACTTTGGGTAAAAACTCGGCAGTAATCAAAATCACAACTGCGGAAATCAAAGTTTGCACAAAGACAATGGAAAGGGCTAAGTCCTCAATCCCAACCGATTCTGGATAGATTTTTTCGATTAGAAAATCTCCCATAAACAAGCCGTAAATGACCAAGGCGATATTGTTACCGACCAGCGTGGTTGCAATAAATTTTGAGGGGTTTTCGGTGATTTTTGCCAAGGCAGCAGAAAGCAGTCCCGGTTGTTTGATTTGTAACGCCAAACGAACGCGATTGGAAGACACAAAGGCGATTTCCATTCCAGAGAAAAAAGCGGATAGCATCAAGCACCCAAAGATGACAAGCAATTCAGGAGTCATTATTGGTTTTGGTTTCTACTTTCAAATTTTTTACGATACTTTCGGCGAAAGAAAAACATCCCGAAAGCAGCGGCTCCCAATATGCAAGAAACATAAAATCGCTGATTCATACTTTGTATGTTTGCGATGGCCTCAATGGTGAATACAAATCCAAAAAAGAGGTACATTTTTTCAGAAAATCTGTGAAACTTGTTCATTTAGTCTATGTCTTTGACTTGAATATTTCCGCTAATCATCCCCGTCATCAATTTTCGAAAGGATCGATTGGCATCCAGTCGAACTGCCTCAATATCATACGATGCATTGGTAAAAGTAAAGTTTTTTTCTGTGAACAACCACTCCTGACTAGCATCCCAATACAACTGACTGGTGTTTAATCTTGTTCCTGTGGTGTCGGAAATCACCACATTTCCTCTCAGATCAATGATTTCTGTTTTTGGATAATAGATGCCGTAATCTGAGCGAACAAAAGTAACTTCACCTCGATTGCCGTATAATGTTGCATCCAAGCCCTGCGGGAATTCGGAGTACGGAAACTTTTGATTTGTAAAATCAATATTAATCGGCGCAATTAGTTCGGCCTCTATTCGAGCAGAGTCAGAATAAATCAAATGTAGCTCTTCCGTAATCCCGACAGGTATCTCATCAAACTTATTCATTTTCTGAACGGCTGAAAACTGATCGGTACAATTCGTGAGCGTTATTGCACACAATAAAGCAAGACACCCCTTGCGAATCATCTCTTTACAGATTAGGAACCGTTACAGAAGACCGAATCCAACAGTCAAATGAAATCACTTCACCCGCTTTGCCTTGGGTAAAGATATCTGTCTTTGAAGGCGCACGTCCTGTATAGCTCGCTTCGAGTTTTTGTGAGGTCTTCTTTAGCGATGGATCTACGAGAGCTGCTCTGCGCGCGGTTTGTGCGGCCAACCAGTACACGGCTTGTTTCTCAAACTGACTGTTTCCACAATCGTTCGCACTATCTGCATATAGTCCAGCAATCAGGATATAAGCTTTCCCCATAGAGGGCTTGTTGGACAAGGCCTGGTTTGCATATTTTCGAGCTTGACTTTTCAATCCTCTCTTTTTGAGCTTTGCCGCTATCTTATACAAGATTTCTGCCTTCCTGTAAGCGTCTGACTCAAGGGTAAGCGATTCCTCGTAAAAAGAAATGGCTTCGGATGTATTTCCGGCTTTATCTTTCAAAATCCCTAAATAGTAAGCGGAATCTGCAGAAGGACTCAAACTGTGTAAAGCCTCTACAAGCTCAACAAATAATGGATCGTCTGAACACTCTTTAGCGTCCATACGACTTGCAGCGCGTTTTAGCCATTTTTCATCGGATTTATTCTCATCAAAATTTGAACGGTATAGCGGAATCAAGTTTTCACAGGATGCTTCTTGAGAAATAATCGCATCCAAATTGTTGGCATAGGTCGAATTCGCCCGAGAATTGATTTCAGCAACACGTTTACTCCGTTTGTCCCTAGACGTTAAGGTTTCTCCTGCATCTTCTTTTTTTAAAATACGATCAAAAGTTTTGGAGAGTTTTTGATTTTCGATGGTAAACTTTTCAGAGACATCTTCATATTTTGAAAACAGGGCATCCATAGTCACATTTTCATCCCCGTTTTTGTACATCGTGTACAGGGTTTTAAAATAATTGTAGAGTGCTTTTGGATTAGCAAAACTTTCCATATCAGAGATAAAGGCCTGGTCAAAAGTAGCGTAGATTTCGGCTAGTGGTACGGTTTCAAATTCCAGCATCGCTTGTGCTTTTGCTGACAAAATTTTGCCACGCTGTGACTTTCCTGCACGATCTTTGGGAAAATAGCTCAGCCAGTCGTCATAGAGAGCGTTTAACATCGAAATGTATTCTGTATTGCTTTCTTCGTTTTTAATTTTGTGACCTAGAATACGCTCACCATAAATGTATGTGGCTTCGTTTAGCTCTGGGCAATGTGTTTTTACTTCTAACCACGGTGCATAGGCAGAGTCGTAGTTTTTAACTTTTGCAAACTCCGCAAAAATACTGAGGTTTGCTGGACAGTCTGCTGCAGATTGAGCAGAGAGTGCTCCAAATGAGAATAAAAGTAGAATTAAAAAGGTTAAATTTTTCATTTTAATTGTATTTACGCTTTATAAACCAACGGTCATTGAGTGAAAACCCAATGCGGATGTTGATATAATTTTCTTCAATTAGGGACTCGCCTCCGGCTCCCAATTTTCCAAGTTCAAAGCCCATATTGACATTCGAAAAGCCAGCTACTGGTATGCCAACCCCAAAAGTAATGCCAGTATTTTCAATCGCTTTGTCATTCAATATCATTCCTGTTTTAGATGAAACAAACCCAATACGGTATACGATGCGTTTCCAATAACTGGAAAACGAGTCGTATTCAGGAATAAAATAGCCCCCTATTGATAGCTGAGAAGCTGGTTCGTATCGCACACTCCCAACAGCGTAAAACGCATTGTCAAGAGAGCCATCTGTCTCTGTCCACTGTCCACCAATATACCATTTTTTGGGCTCTCCAATTCCACCGCCTATGGTTTGTTTGGCAGGGAGCTCACTTCTGGTTTCATCGAGTCCCTCAAGAGACAAGTTTACTTCTTGCGTATCGCGTTGTTCGCCCAGTGAGGTGAATGTGGATATGGAGCGAGTATTGTAAGATTCTAGATTGGCTTTCGGTTGATAGGCATAATGCAATTGCATTTGGAGCCGATTCGAAAGGTCAATTTTATAATATGAGGAAAGATTCCACTCCACACCTCTTAACTCTGATTCGTTGTTTAGTTGTGAGAGGAGATCAATTCCTTCGTCTTGTCGGGTGTGAACTCTAAAAATCGATCCAAAATTATAGTGAACCGAAGCCCCAATCCCCAAATTTTTTGTGGGAGAGAACCCCAAAGAAAAGAAAACCTGATTGATTCCGCCATTTCCCTCATAATTCGAATTGGAACTCAAACCGTTAATTTCATCGGAAACACTGAGTCGATAACCAACTGCTGTTTTCGGTAAAAGTCCAAAACCAAATCCGAAATACTTTGTCGGAATAGCCACTGTCATATAATCGATACCTGCCGTTTCATTTTTTGAAGAATTGGCATCTGATATAAAATCTCGTGTCGAATAACTCGCACCAATATTGTAGTTAACAAGCTTCAGTTCAGCCAAAGAAGCAGGAGAAGAAACGTTATAGTGAATACTATCAACATGTGCCACAAGCCCACCCATCGATCTTTGATCAGCAGTTCCTGAAAATAAGGACTCCCCCAATCCGTAAAAAGAATATGGTGAAAGGGTTCCTTTTTGAGCGAACAAATGGGACGTAATGAGCAGAAAAGTAATTAAAAAAAAGCGAGTCATTTATGACTTATTCGTTTCAAGCAAGAGATTTAGTCCGATGGCTAAAAAATTTTCGTTCGCTAAGATGCCATTTTTTACCCGTTTAGACAAGAAACCAGCGTCTCCTCCTGTTAAAATTATCCTAAATGTTGGTATTGATGTTTCAAATCGACTAATAAATGCCTCTATCTCAGCAACGACACTCGAAATTACCCCGTGATGCATGGCCTCGTCGGTATTGGTGGGTGGAAAAGATGATGGCTCCTGTATCTCCAGATTGGGGAGTTGATGGGTAAACCTATGCATTGCTTGATATCTCATCATCAAACCTGGGCTGATGACACCGCCAAGGTGGTGTACTTTTGCAGTCATCAAATCATAAGTAATACAAGTACCCGCATCGATAATCAAAACATTTTCTTCAGAATTCAAGTACGTCGCAGCTGCTAGGCCCGCTACTCGATCGATTCCTAAGTTTGAAAATGGAGAATAATCTGATGTAAAAGGAAGTTGAAGTTTATGATGCACCTCCACACATTGGGTGTTGTTGAAAAGCGTTTCCAAATCCGATTGAACATTCCCAACCTGCGAGAGAATGGAATGTGTGATTTTATGTGTATCGATAATGGATTGCCATGGAATGGTTTCCGTACTGGAAAACTTCTGGGTTGATTGTAGTTCCAAGCCGTCAAAAAAACCGAGCTTGGACTGTGTGTTACCTATATCAATTGTGAGATTCAAAACAATAATTCGCAAGTGCTAAAATACTGGAATTTTTATTAGCCCCTTGTCAGTTCTATAAAGGGTTTTATATTTGCATCTGCTTAAGCGCATGGTACCTTAGCTCAGTTGGTAGAGCAAAGGACTGAAAATCCTTGTGTCCCTGGTTCGATTCCTGGAGGTACCACAAACTCCGAGCTTGTTGTAAGCTCGGAGTTTTTATTTATAACATCTTTAAAAAATCGGTTTCTTGTTTGGTCAAGTGCCGCCAAGTTCCTCTAGGAAGGTCTTTTTTGGTGAGCCCTGCAAAAACAACTCGATCCAAAGCAATCACCTCATATCCCAAGTGTTCAAATATGCGCCTTACGATTCTGTTTCTGCCCGAGTGAATTTCCAATCCAATTTCTCGTTTACTCGCTCCCTGGACATAGCTTACCTCATCGACTTTAACAGGGCCATCATCGAGAGTAAATCCTCTACGAATCTGCGCCAAATCATGCGGCTTTAAGCTTTTGGAAAGCACCACGTGGTAAAGTTTCTTGACCATCGACGACGGATGGGTTAGTTTTTTGGCCAGATCACCATCGTTGGTAAATAGCAACAAGCCTGTTGTTGGGCGATCGAGGCGACCCACAGGGACAATGCGAGAGGGCGTTGACTTTGCAACCAAATCCATTACCGTTTTTCGACCGCGCTCGTCTCTGGTTGTTGTAATAAATCCTTTTGGTTTGTTCAGAAGAACGTAGGCCTTTTTCTCAGGTGTGATGCGTTTACCATCGAATTGTACAATATCTCCATCCTGAACTTGGTAGCCAAGCTCTGTGACGACCTTATTGTTGACCTTTACAACACCCAACCCGATATGCATATCGGCTTCTCTACGAGAACAAATCCCAGCATGGGCAATGTATTTGTTCAGGCGTGTTGTGTTTGTGGGAGTTGATTTCTTTACAGATGGTTTTCTTCGATTCATAGTTTGGCAAAGGTATAACAACTAGATTGGGATTTTCAACAAAGGCAAGCAGATTATACCCAATAAAATCAGTGCCTTTATCCCAAATAGAAGAAAAATCAATTGATTGGTTTTTGAAAATCTCCACAATAATATGGTAAAGAATACCAAAAACACCAAGCTGGTGATAAAATAGTACAGCATTCCATGTAAGGAATAGAAGAAATGCAACAGCAAAAAAACGCCAAAACAAAAACACACCAATAGAGAAATAAGACCTTTGGTTTGGACTTCCCCATAAACTGTGGGGATGGTCTTGTAGTTGTTTGAAAGATCCCCTCTAATATTGCATAAATCTTTAACCAGCTCTTTAATAGAGATCAATAACAACAAATAGGATGCGAGGATAAAAATTTCCATTGTGAAATTTTTAAAATACACGGTTATCGCAAAAAATGGCAATACAGTCAATGTTGCAGAAACCAGATTTCCAATAAATAAATATCGCTTTAGGAATCCCGAATAAAGCGCCATACTAACAATGTACGCGCAAAAGAAAAGAGCCGATCGCTGGGAAATGCTGCTGGCAACCAAAAGTGCAACCCCATTGAAAGTAAAATATCCGATCAGCTTGGAGCGTTCAGATATATTTTGTTCCAATAAAGTTTTTTGGGGACGGTTAATCAAATCTTTTTCACGATCAAAAAACGCATTGATGATATAGCCCGCAGCTACGGAGAGTACAGTCGCCAAAACAATCAACCACAAATTGATATCCAAAAAGGTCTCAATACTGCTGGTTTCTGAAGAAAAGATAAAAACCGAAGATAGGAGTTGGGCAAAAACCAGAACTACCAGATTCTGTCCCCGAACCAAGGAAAGTAAGCTGATCGTCTTTAGAAATACGCCATCTTGAGTAGGCAAAACAAAAAGTTTAAAAAGTATAAACGACTTCCAGTCGGTGGTCTTTCAGTACAGACTGAGCCTTAGAGATATCTTCCGTAAAACCGAGTATGTATCCCCCTCCACCCGATCCACAGAGTTTGAGGTAATAGGCATTGGTGTCAATACCTGTTTTCCAAAGCGCATGAAACTGCTCTGGAATCATGGGTTTAAAATGGGTAAGTACGGTCTTGGAAAGTCGTTTTAAGTCCCCAAAAAGAGATTTGATATCTCCTTTTAGAAAATGCTCAACGCAGCGATCAGAATAGGAGATAAACTGTTCTTTAATCATTTTTCGGAATGATGGAGACTCCATGTTTTGCAAAAAAATATTCACCATCGGAGCCGTTTCTCCCATCGATCCACTGTCAAGCAAAAAGACTGCTCCTTTCCCAGCTTGTGGTTGGGGCGGAATTCCAGTAGGCTCCAAAATATCTTTGGAGTGAATCAAAATGGGTAAACTCAAGAAACTATTTAGCGGATCTAAACCAGATGATTTTCCGTGAAAAAAGGATTCCAACTTTCCAAAAATTTGTTTGAGTTTAAGTAACTTATCACGAGTGAGGTTTTCCAAAATCGTGATTTTGTTGTTCGCATAACGGTCATACACAGCTGCAACCAACGCCCCACTACTTCCGATGCCATATCCTTGTGGAATACTACTGTCAAAGTACAAGCCCTTGGTCAGATCTTCACGAAGTTGTTTGATGTTAAACGTTACCAAGCTACTATCGATCTGTTCTAGGTAGTCAGCGAATTCACACAACTTCTGATTCGATTTTTGTGCTAGATCGGTTTCTGTATCAGAAATCTTAAGCGCACCTTTGTAAAAGTTATAGGGAATCGAAAGGCCTTTGGCATCTTTGATGATACCGTACTCTCCAAAGAGTAAAATTTTGGCGTAAAATAAAGGCCCTTTCACGTGTTAAATTTACATTTTTTTTAATCCCGTGCCAACTCGATCGTAAATCAACTCATTGTCTTGACAATATTGACGTAAATATGACTCAATAAATTGACCGATTTGCTCCGATTCATGTTCAGGGTATAAAAGGTGCACATTGGCTCCTGCATCGAGAGTGAATGTAAGATTTAACGCTGTTGTCTTACGATATCTTCTTACCTCTTGTATAATTTGAATGGTGTTTGGGTGCATCAAAATATAAGATGGCGATGATGTCAACATCATAGCATGTAAACTCAATGCTTCTCGTTCAACCAAGTCGGCAAATCCATTCAGGTCTCCCTTTTCTAAAATCGCTAGTAGGTCTTGATAGTGATCGTTGGCTTGCGAAAAACGGTTTTCCGCAAAGGGGTGATTGTGCATGAGGTTGTGACCAACTGTACTACTGACTTCTTTTTGCCCTTTGTCAACTAGAAGTATGGTGTCACGATAGGTCTTAAATACATCAGCTGCTTTGACCCAGCGAACACCAAATAAATCGCTGCTGTCAGGCGTTGCGGTATGCTCTCCCCAAAGTACAAGAGGGCCTTCCACGCTTCGAGCTGCACTTCCTGACCCCAATCGAGCGAGAAAAGAACACTTTTTTATTTGATCTTCTACAGTTAATGAGGGATAAATCTGCTGTTCAAGATCCATTACCGCTGCAGCAAGAGCAGCCATAGCTGATGCAGACGAAGCAATTCCACTGCTATGCGGAAAGGAATTTACAGTATCTATTTGGAGATGATACTCTTTTAGATAGGGGGCGTATGGCAGGATTCTGTCAATAAAGGTTTTTACTTTTGGCACGAAGGAAGGGGCAGGTTTTCCGTCATAATGAACTGCAAGGGAAGTATGATCTTGAGCAGTCTTTTGTTTTTTAAAACGAACCGAAGTCGTTGTTCGACACTGGTCTAGTGTAAAACTGACAGAGGGGTTGCACGGTATTTGCAACTCTTTTTTTCCCCAATATTTGACCAAAGCAATATTACTAGGTGCTGACCATATCGTTTGGAATGAGGAAATTTCATTCCCCTGAGTTCTAGGGACAAACTGCGCTTTGTCGTTCATAGATGCACAAAGATAACACCGATATTTTATTATGCCCCATATAACTGCTCTGGAGTTTTACTATATTAGTGGTGTTTAACCAAATTCTTATAATCATGTTTAGTAAACCTAGAATCATTTCTACTTTCGCGTCTTTTGTAATTATCTACTTTTTCCCTTGGATTTTTTACGCTTACCTTGCGGCTGACTTCTTTGAAAGTCAAGTGATCACAGACGTTTCAAGAGGAGACGACATGCTACTCTTACCCCTTACTTTAGGCTGCCTCATTATGGCTTACCTGTTTTCGTCGATTTATGAAAAATGGGGAGTCGGTTCATACAATCTTTCTAGCGGTTTCAATTTCGGTGTCCTAATCGGACTCTTTTTTGGGGCAGGTATTGGACTTGTCATGTACGGAACCGAAATGCGAATCACTGCGACTGGGCATCTAGTGGATGCTGTATTTTGGGTCGTAACATACGCAGTCTCTGGTATGATGGCCAGTATCGTTTATAAACGATAAAGGGCTGTTTTATTTCCACAAAAAAAAACCCCGTTATTACGGGGTTTTCTTTGTTTTGATAAACGTATCGTTTAAACTGACTTTACAAATGGAAGTCCAGTTCTTTCATTCTCTACAACCTTCTTACCAGAGGGTAGATCGCAAGCATTGCTGCGTTGATCTTTTGCGAAGTAATAAATTGTCTGGTTTCTACCACCTTTAAGCGTTACATCTTTGGTGTGTAAGTAATACGTTTTACCTTTACTGTTTTCAAATGAATAAGCCATGATTAATAATTTTATATAAAAATACACATTTTTTCGCAGAATATCAATCTTGTTGACAAATTAACGAATATGGAACCTTTTTTTTAAAAGGTTTCCATTTTTTATAATATAAAGAACTTTACATTGAAATGGATTATATATTTATTTCTAATTTTATATTTATATAACTGAAAATAAGATAGTTATAAATCATATTAGATGTAGAATCATTCTTAGTAATTACAATAAGAATATTCTTTAAAATGGCCTCAGATAGAATTGAAAAAGAAATTAACATCAACAAAAATAATTACCCTTTTTCAAAGGGAAAACCTAATTTTTAAACCGATTTATGTTGATTTCTTGAGGAATCAGAGTTCCGTTCTCGATATAATCGTAGAGTAATTCTGCACAAAAGGGAGCTTGTAGAACTCCACGAGAACCCATGCCATTACATATGGCAAGTTGAGGAAATCTGGGATGGACTCCAATGACAGGTCTTCTATCAGGGGTCGTAGGTCGAAATCCTGCTGATTGGTTTATGATTTGATATGGGGTGCGGACGATCTTGTCCAGCTTTGTTTGCAAACTGATCCGAGCGCTTGTCGTAGTGCCCTCGGCCTGGTCTCTCCAGTTGTAGGTAGATCCAACTCGATATCTGTTGTTGCCAAGAGGAATCATAAATACCCCACCATGTATAATGGACTTTTCTTGTAAATCCTCACATTCAATAACCATCAACTCCCCTTTGGTCTTTTGAAGTGGTATAAATGAAAACCTCGGATTGCTAATCAGACCAACCCCTTGTGTGAAAACGATATATTTGGCTTCAATCTTTCCGTATCGAACCCCATTCTCTGTAAACTGTAAGGCATTTGAATCAAATGCGGTTTTGATTAAGGCCTTTTTACTCTCCAATAGAAGAGAATATCGCTCAACGAGCAATGCGGTATCAACCCAACCCGTGTTCTTAACAACTCCGAAGCCGAGTGGTACTGTAATAACTGGGTTTGTATTTTGCACGACATCATGGTTTATATACGATTTGCAGTCGGCTAATGCACTGGCGCGGTGCCAGTCGTTGATATCCGCTGTTTGCTGCATAATCTTTAGAATTGGAGCGTGATGTACAAATCGAATCCCTAAATCGATTTCTAGGGCTTTATATAAGGGGATTGCTATACTCATCAGTTGTGGACCCCTCCATGCGGGCTTGGTTCGTTTAAGGGCAATTGGATTGAATAGTCCTGATCCAACGCGACTGGCGGATTGCTGACCATGATCAATAACAACAAAAGATTTTTGATTTTGTTTGAGCTTTTGACAAAAAGAGACGCCAGACAAGCCCAACCCGACAATGATATAGTCGATCACTTTGTTAGATTAATACAACTGTAAAGGTAGTGTGATAGCAGATGGTTAGCAACTAGTTGCTCCACATGTCATGCTCAAAATTTCGAATGATTTCTTTTAAACGCTGAGACTCGGTAATACGGAGATATGGATCATCGTTAATGTAGGGGGTATCTATTAATTCTCTATCGTCCATGACGTTATCAATTCGATATAGATAGGTATGAAATTTTCTAGAAAGAAGAAGCTGGTCGAAGGATATACGTTTTGAGTTGTTTTTATCACTAAACACATAATGCTTATGCAAAATATCTCGAATATCTCTATACCAAAGCCAAAATAAAGCCTTTGGTGTTGGTTCGTTTTGAGTTGCACCACTCTCAAAGTCAATTTGTGCTGAATTTAAATCAAACTCGACATAACCAACAGGTTGAATTCCAATAAGCCGATATCGCAATTCACCATATTTCTTATCGAAGTACCACAAGCCTTTGATGTTATATCCCACAATATTTGAAGATTTTAAATACGTAATGTCGTCGTCATTAACAACACCGTCTAGATTTGAATCTTCAAGACCAATACCTTCCACTAGGGAAAAACCCTCGCTCCCTTCTTGTCTCGGCGATCGTAGGTCTGCTCTCTCTTCTACATTGAAGTTTCTAAAGGCAGGGTTGTATATGACAAGAACTTCTTTTTCTTCATTACCCTCTATTTCCAAATCAACTTCACTTTGAACAGTCTGTTCAAAAATATACTCACGTAGAATTCTCCACAATGATTTACGATCAGAGGAAAATTCTGAATCTAAAAGTGGGTAAAACAATGGGTAGTTAAACTGTTCGTACCCATCAATATATTCGTAAACTACTTTACTCCACAAAATATCTTTGTCATCTACATATGGATATGCAAGTGGTTCATTAAAGTCTAGTTCTTCTTGCTTTTCGGTTTTAACGCCAACCTCTTCTGGTGAAGAAGCGTTCAATAAGTTAAATTGCCCACTGACATAAAAGCTCGATAAAATAAATACAAAAATGAAGAACTTATTCATGATCTTATCTAATTTTAATACTAAAATCCCCTACTCTAACATTCTTAATGGGTACTCTACGCCCTTTGGACTCAAAATATGCTGTAGAAACAACATTGGTGAAAAAAGCTACAGATCCTGATGATTGTGACTCAATCGCTGAAAATGCATCTCGTAAACCATCCCCCTTGATTTGAATTGGAGGCAGGTTTCCAACAGAAAAAGTAAAGCTAGTAACTTCTATTGTTAAATCATAATCAAAATCGCTTGGGACTTTACCAGAAACTTTCCCTCTCTGAAGTCCAGTTTTGCTGATTCCCGTAGAACCTGTGTAAAATCTGTTATTGTATGCGATTGAGCTTTCCATGACAGGAAGGTCTTTCACTCTAAACGTTTTAGATTTTTTTACTCTAGAATTTGTTCTGTCTCCAACATTGACAACGATTTTATCAAACCCATCTTTTGGCCTGACCTCAAAGGTGCTACTGCCACTAGGCGAGATGTTTGCAGAGGAGGATGTGACCCGAATGTTATTCTGAGAAATTTCTGGGTCGATAACACGGATTTCGTTTGGTAATCCTCTATATAGGATATTCATACGCGGAATCTCGATAAAGAAATCTGTACGGTTGTTGACCACTAGCGTTTGTTCAACTGGGATTGGCTCAAGGTTTCCATCAGCATCAGAGAAAAATAAATCTCCTGTAATTTTCTTTTCTCCACCAGAGCTAAAAACTAAATTGAGATTAAGTGCTCCATCTTCAATGGTAAAGTCTCTACCCCGTCTCAACTCACGATTATCAATTTTAATCGATACCGAATCGGGTTGGAAGTCACTTGCAATCCGACCAATCAGTATTTTTGCGTCATTGATGCGTTCTCCAACAAAATAGGTTGATTTTGCGTTGAGTAGCGACTTTGAGGTATTGATATTGACTGCGCTACCGTCACTGAGGATTTTGGTGTTAAATGCTTCGACCATTTGGAGCTCTAATTGACGAATATCAGATTGAAGTTTGGTGAGTTTAGAAAGAGAAGCAATCTTTGGAAAACCTTTAAAGTTATAATCAAGATAGGGTTGTATTGTCCCCTCAGAATTAACAACTGAGTCCTTAAAAGTAAAACTCCTTGCGATTAAATCGTTACTGATCGAAAAATCATGAGGGGTTCTCTTGACAGTTAAACGGTTTTCTTTTAAAATAATTGAATCGATTACCGATTTCATGAGTGTAGAATAATTTTTGAAACGATCTACATAAACCAGCCCTAAGCTGTCATAATTGTTACCCTCGAAGAACATATCATCTAATTCGATTGATTTGTCCATTGTTTGAAAATTGGTAATCAGAAGGGTATCATTTCTGTTTGGACCATCCTTGACTACAACAGATTTCTTGTATTTATTTTTACCAAATTCATCAAGAAGCAAAGTGTCTTTTAATGATTGTACAAAACCAAAATATTGATTAGTGGCATCTTTTATCACAGGAGCCCATTCATTAGCGAAGGCATAGCTTGGGTTTTCAGCATTTTGCGCGAATACCCTATAAAGCTCATTGCTTTTTTCACTTTTTGATTTTATAGAATTTTCAATGTCTTCATTTAAAATTCCTAGCGTAGCCAATACTTCTTTACTGATATTTAAAGCAAGCATCGCAATAAACACGAGGTACATCATGTTTATCATCTTCTGCCGAGAATCTTGTTTTCCTGCTGCCATTGGTTATAAAGGTTTAATTCCCCATTGCTTTAGCTATCGCAGAATACTTCTCGTTTAGCTGCTTAACAATCGAGTTCATTTCTTCTAGCTGAACCACAAGTTTATCGCTGGCAGAAACAACATCACTATGGGCTTGCGGTTGTCCATTTAAACTCTTCTCAATGTTGTTGTAAACATCTTGTACATGAGAAACGCTAACACTCGCCGAAGCCAAGCGGTTATTGAGTTCATCAACATTCACTTGAAAATTCTCTGGAATTTTAATCGTGGCTGTTGCAATTGTTGCAGACTGTAGGCTCCCCGTCAGATTTTGGATTTGTTTAGTTGCACCTGCAAAAGCTTCCTTGAGTGCATCAACTTCTTTTGAGACATCTGAAATCGCAGCTTCTGGAGTTACCTCAACTTCGTCATCATCAGTAGTGACGGCATAACCTCTCAAACCTGCAATCATAAAAATCACAGCTTCGGTGATTAATCCTGCAGTAAGCCATGTGTTACCACTGAATATAAAATCTTTATGTGTAATTTTTAGAAGTGCTCCAATTATCACAACTGACGCACCAAGCCCAAAAACTAGTTCAAGGTATTTTTCTGGTATAAAAAACTTTTTCTTCATTGCTATTAAATTATCTACTGTTTGATCCTAAATAGTCCCGCACCAAGCGTAAACCAATATAACTTCTTGCACTGTCTGCATACTCGTAATCTCTACTACCTACTTTTAAAAAGTAAGCGACATCTTTCCACGAACCACCACGAACTATCTTCCTTTCGTTTCCTGGCATATAGACGTCAGGGTTAAAGGTAGTGTTGAATTCATAACTTTCATTGTAATAAGGGGAGGATGTCCATTCAGCAACATTCCCAGACATATTATATAGCCCAAAATCGTTTGGCTCGTAAGAGTCTACTTCCGCTGTGTAAACAATATTGTCTGCTGCATAATCTCCTCGTTTTGGCTTAAAATTAGCGAGAAAATCACCACGGCTATCAACCAAATATGGCCCACCCCATGGGTAAATTGCGGACTGCTTTCCTCCACGAGCAGCATATTCCCATTCTCCTTCTGTAGGTAATCTGAACTCACCAACAGTCGTTTTATTTTTTTCTCCTCTTAAATAGTCGTTTCTATATTTTGTTCTCCAATTCGCAAATGCCTTAGCCTGTTTCCAGCTAATACCAACTACGGGGTAATCCGCGTAGGCGGGATGCCAAAAATACTCGTTAAACATCGGTTCGTTGTAGCTGTATTTAAAATCTCTTATCCAAACGGTTGTATCAGGGTAAATCGGAACTGCATCATAGATTAAGAAATCGGCTCGGGAAAGCTCGTTGATGTTCGAATTTTTCATTGCATTGACAAAGTCATCGACTTGCAATTCAGAAAAACGATAAATCAATTTCTTTGTGTCAATCGACTTCACGCCATTATACCACTCATTTTCAGGTAAATAAATCGAATCCTCCATGACTTCAGCATAATGAATGTCTGGATAATCTTCTCTTTCCCAAAAAATTTGCTCATCACGATTAAATGGAAGTGAGTGATGAAAAACACTATCAGGTGAAGTCCTGGTTGACAACCATAGCTTTACTGGGTTTTGTGCTCGAAAGCGAACGAGTTGTTGGTAACCATTCAGACTTGTCAAGTCCTCCTCTGAGTCGCCAATAAAATCTTCCATAGCTGGATAGTAGCGAAGGATTTCCCCTCCAGAAGTGTTATACAAATCTTCTAAACTTTGATTTTCTACGATTTCAAGTTGCTCGTCAGACGGCATCGCTTCTTCAAGCTCATCGGGGTCATTCAATACAGAGTAGAAAAAATCAACGTCATCAGAGGGAACAGCAGTTGTTCCACGTTCATAATTATTGTCCTCGTACATACCTTCAAAAACCATCACGGCTTTTTCAGCAAGCTTTGAACGAACAATCGAATCTTTTACCCATTCGATGAATTGCATATACTCACGATTGGTGATTTCGGTTTCGTCCATATAAAAGGTTCGGACTGTCATCGTTCGTGTAATATCATTTTGTGCATCGATGATATCCTCGTCGGAAGAACCCATAATAAAAGACCCACCAGGAACTTCAACCATCCCATGTGGGTTTACCCGAATAAATTTTTTTGTCTTAACTCCTATCAATTCGCCTTGGTCGCGTTTTCCACAACTCAAAACTACAATTAACAAAGCAAGTAATGCGGTTATGCTTCTCATTACGTATGCTAAATTAAGATATTTATTAACAATACTGTTCACAAAAATATGTAATTTAAATAATACTTCTACGAATGGCCTTCCACCAACGTTCTGGAACCGTCCCTTTTTCCGCTGTATAAAAATCCTCTTCCGAACAAGAAATCAGAACCGATTCCAGATTAGAATCTTGTTCAGGCTGTACTTCTAACCACCACCGCTTGCTCAAAGAACTTTGGTAAAAAATTAATTCCTGATCATCGCACGATACCACGTATCGAACGCTATTTTCTTTTGTTGAAAACGGATATTCATTGACTCTGTAATGCATTCCTTCTATTAAATACCACACTGCTTGGGCAATTAGATTCGAAGATGAGTTGCTTTCTGGAATATTGCACAAACCGACAAATCGAACCCGATCACTTATACCAACATAACGAGCTAATGCACAAAATTGTTGTGCTGTAAAACCATTTACTTGTGTCAAACCACCCTGAAGCTCGTTGGATTTCACTGCAGTCATGTCCATAGAAACGATGTCTGAGTCTCGCATCAATGGCTCTACAACCTTTAGGTCATTAGTAAGTGTGCCAAGGCGAATAGACTCAAAATACAAACGTTCCATCAGATCAATTTCATCTTGAGAAACCATATAACTTTGATAACCCAAATTACAGAAATTGGTCATGTAGTTCGGACGATTAGCGATGAGTTTTGACATATAGGACTCTGGAGAAATAAGACTCCCGTCTCCTCCAAAGTCAAATTTATAATCAATGGAGGTAAGATTGTAATATACCTCCAACTCGTTGAAAACGCTACACATACCCAAGGTGTTTTCTTGACTACCGCCAAAAGCGATAAGCAGAATGTTGCGCTGATACATCTCTTTGGCAACATCATGCAATGCCTTGTGAGAGTCTTTCTCTTTGTCGCCAATCGGAATGTCTCCCAAGTCGATGATGTTATTATTCCAATTTCCGACATACAGACTGTATAGCGCTTTGCGAATGCCATTCAAATTTTGCTTGCGCTGGTGGGGTTGCCCAATTGATCTTGTTTCTTGAACGCCAACAATAGCGATTCGTGCATTTTTAAAACGAGGAATCCCTGCCTTTTCTGAATGTATTTTTAGTTTATTTCCGATTGTTTGCGGCTCGCCTATCGTGCGTAAAGACAAAACCTCATCAGAAACAGGGACAAGAAGCTCAATCGCCATGAGTTATTTTTTTGATTTCTTCTTTTTTGGCTTGCTTTTGCTCAACATCGCTTGCACTTCTTCGAGAGATAAATCAGCAACTACGATGGTTTTATTGAGCTCAACTTTGGTTTTCCCTTTGATAAGGTTGTGGCGACCCCATCGTGCTTTTTCAATGCGAATGCCCTCTTCTTCCCATATACGGACAACGCGCTCCGCCTCTTTTTTCTTCTTTGCCTCGATCAATGCTTTGATGTCTTCATCAGAAAGATTATCGAAGTCATACTGTTTGGATACATTGATAAACCACCCATTCCATTTGATGAAAGGCCCAAAACGACCCTTTCCCTTCGTAACACCTTGACCTTCATAGGTTGCGATTGGGGCATCGTCTTTTCGTTTCTGTTCGATACAGGCAATCGCTTCTTCTAGCGTTACGGACAACGGGTTTGCACCTTTTGGTAGAGAAACAAACACCTTATTGTGCAACACATAAGGGCCATAACGTCCGTTGTTGGTTTGCACAGGCATTCCCTCATACTCCCCTAGCGTTGCGGGTAATTTAAACAAGTCTAAGGCTTCTTCGTATGTGATTTTGGACAAACTATATGAGTCTGGCATATTGGCAAACAAGGGCTTTTCTTCGTCCTCGACAGTTCCCAATTGTGCCATTGGGCCAAATTTTCCAAGTCGAACACTCAGTTGACGTCCAGATTTTGGATCTGTACCCAAAATTCGCTGCCCGGTTTCTCGTGTGGCGTTTTTCTTAACGTCTTCTACAATTGGGTGAAAATTGGCATAAAATTGCTTCATGATCGATTCCCACTCGGAATTTCCAGTAGCAACTCGGTCAAAATCCTGCTCGATACTGGCCGTAAATCCGTAGTCAACGATTTCCTTGAAATTATTGATCAAGAAATCGTTTACCAAAAAGCCAATATCTGTTGGTACAAGTTTTCCTTTTTGCGAACCTGTTATTTCGGACTGATTTACTGAGGTGAGCTTATTGTCCTGCAAAATAAGCTGTTTGTAGGAGCGCTCTTCACCTTCATGGGTTCCTTTAGCGACATACTTTCGATTGAGAACGGTAGATATGGTCGGCGCATAGGTCGATGGTCTACCAATCCCGAGCTCCTCTAATTTTTTGACCAATGATGCCTCTGAGTATCTGTAGGGAGGGCGGCTAAAACGCTGGGTGGCAACAACGCGTTTTGTATGCACAGTCTCATCTTGCTTCATCGCTGGTAATAGGGATTGATTCTCCTCCGAAGGGTCATCAACACCTTCTAAGTACAATTTTAAAAACCCATCAAAAACCACAACCTCTCCACGAGCGACAAAGGCTTGGCCGTGTTGATTTGTCGTGATCCTTGCAACCGTTCTTTCCAGTTTTGCCAAACTCATTTGCGAAGCCAAGGTTCGCTTCCATATCAAGTCATAGAGTCTTTTCTGGTCAAATTCAACATCCACACTCATTCGACTCAAGTCGGTAGGACGAATGGCTTCATGCGCTTCTTGTGCACCTTTTTTAGATGTTTTATATTGGTGAATTCGCACGTATTCTTTACCGTAGTTACTTTCGATAACCGATGCGGCTTGGCCTAAAGCCTGTTTGGAAAGGTTAACACTGTCTGTTCGCATATAAGTAATCAAACCTGCTTCGTACAAACGTTGGGCATTTTGCATGGTCCGACTCACAGAAAATCCAAGTTTTCGCGATGCTTCTTGCTGTAATGTTGAGGTGGTAAAAGGCGCTGCTGGCGATTTGGTCGCTGGCTTTTTCTCGATGGAAGAAACTTGAAAGACCGCACCGATATTCTGTTCTAAAAACGATGATGCTTCTTGCTCACTATTAAAGGCTGTAGCCAATTCTGCTTTAAAAGCTTTCCCATCAACAGTGGTAAAGTCTCCCTGCACTTTAAATGTTTCTTTGGAAACAAAGTTTTCGACTTCGCGCTCACGCTCAACAACCAAACGAAGGGTAACAGACTGTACACGCCCCGCTGACAGACCGCCTTGTACCTTTCGCCACAGTATGGGCGATAATTCATAACCAACAAGTCGATCTAAAACACGTCGTGCTTGTTGAGCATCGACTAAATTTTGATCGATTTGTCGCGGGTGTTCAATTGCATGGTTAATCGCAGTTTTTGTGATCTCATTAAATACGATTCGTTTTGTGTTTTCTTTTTGCAACTCCAAAACATTGGACAAATGCCAGGCAATGGCCTCCCCTTCACGATCTTCATCACTAGCGAGCCAAACCGTATTTGACTTTTTTGCTAAGCTCTTCAACTCAGAAACAATCTTTTTCTTATCACTTGAAACCGTGTATTTTGGTAAAAAGTTTTGCTCAACATCAACTCCCAACTCTTTGTCGGGAAGATCTGAAACATGTCCGTAACTAGATACCACCTTAAAGTCTGGACCAAGAAATTTTTCAATAGTTTTAGCTTTAGCTGGTGACTCTACAATAACAAGATTTTTCGCCATAAGTTTGTGTGAAAACGGAAACAAAAGTAGTAGAATTATTTTTGAACAAACAAAAAATTTCTTCTGCATCACCCTAATTTTCTTAAAAAACGACTACAATTCATTGTGTAAAATCCATTAATTTTGTGTTGTGATTGCAAAACTTTTCCCGATTACCAAAGACCTGTTGACCTATAATCGATCAACTCTGTTTAGCGACTTGATAGCAGGGCTTTCTATTGCAGTAATTGTTATCCCACAAGGGTTGGCATATGCGATGATTGCAGGACTACCTCCAATTTATGGGCTTTACGCAGCCCTTATTCCTCAGCTCATTCACGGGATTATGGGAACCTCTCGCCACCCAGCCGTTGGACCAGTCGCTCTTGACTCCCTAGTCGTAGCCATTGCCTTGGGCACTTTGTCTCTGAGTGGGATTGGGGAGGTGATTGCTGCTGCCATATTTTTAGCGACAATGGTTGGCGTTTTACAATTGATAATGGGGCTCTTCCAGATGGGCGTATTGGCCAACTACTTATCACGACCTGTAATCAGTGGTTTTACTTCTGCTGCTGCCATCATCATTGGTTTGAGCCAAGTGGAGCACCTCTTGGGATTGCAAATTGAATCGTCAAATCAGATCCAAAAAATGATAATGTCTGTTGCACAGAATCTAAATGAAACCCATTTGATTACGATTGTCGTTGGTCTATCTGCTATGTCTCTGATTTTGATCACTAAAAAATACTTACCCAAATTCCCTTCTGCATTGCTCGTTTCGGTTTTTGGTGTTTTATTGATTTGGAGCACCCGTTGGGATTTGCATGGTGTTGAGATTGTTGGACATATTCCTGCTGGACTTCCAGATGTCGGTCTTTTCACTGTCTCTCCAGAATTGATGAGAGACATGCTACCCTTTGCTTTGACCCTAGCCGTGATTGGCTATGTCGAAATCATTTCAATCACAAAAGAATTGGAGGAACAGGAAGAAAAATATTCGCTCAAACCAAACAAAGAACTCTTGGCCTTAGGAACTGCAAATCTAGTAGGTTCTATTTTTCAATCCTATCCTGTATCTGCAAGTTTTTCTCGATCAGCAGTGAAGTTTCAATCTGGTGCCAAGACAGGGATGACAGCCGTTTTTAGTGCTTTGATAGTTGGTCTTACACTACTTTTTTTTACTTCTCTGTTCTTTTATCTTCCCATTGCTGTATTGGCTGGTATTATCATGGTTGCTGTAATACGCCTTATCAATATCCGCTATGCAATTGACTTGTACAAAACGCGTCGCGATGAGTTTTTTCTTCTGCTCATGACCTGTCTGCTCACATTATTTGTTGGAATCAGTGAAGGGATTCTTATTGGGGCATTGCTATCTTTATTGCTTATGGTCATTCGAACATCGAAGCCACATTATGCCGTACTAGCCAAGGTTTCAGGAACAAATTATTACAAAAATATTTCTCGTTTTGAAACAGATTCAAAAATCGATGATGATATTCTCATCATGAGATTTGATGCACAATTGTTTTTTGGCAATCGAGACTATTTTAGAAAAATTGTACTTGAAGAAATGGAAAAGAAACCGAATCTGAAAGGGTTTATCTTAGTTGCCAGGGGGATTACCTATATCGATAGTAGTGGTCTCAGCACCTTAGGTGCCATGATCAGGTCGTTCCAGCAGAAAGGTGTCCTTTTTATGGTAGCTGGGGCAATCGGACCTGCAAGAGATGTGCTGCAACAAAGTAAACTCACAGACTTGATTCAAGAAAAAAACATGTTCGCAAAAACAGCTGATGCGGTTGATTATTTTAAAGGAGAAGTCGTGCCATCTGATGTACAGAAAAAAATTGCAAGTCAAACGAATCATTAACACACATAAATTGAATAGGTATGAATTGGATATATGACCCTTGGCCCTGGTACATTGGTGGGCCTCTGATTGCCTTAGTCATGCTTCTGCTCTTGTTGAGCGAAAAAAAGTTTGGAATGTCTTCAAATCTAAGAACGATTTGTGCTGCATTTGGTGCTGGCAAGTCCACTCCTTTTTTTGATTATGACTGGAAGTCACAACGCTGGAACGTCATTGTCATCTTGGGCGCGTTTGTAGGCGGTTTGATCGGTGCACAATTTTTATCCACCCAAACTGCGGTTGATCTACACCCTGATGTTGTCCTTCAACTCCAAGGACTCAATATCGTGGACGCAGGCCAGGCATACATGCCAGAAAAATTGTTTGGGAACTCTGCTTGGACAGACTGGAAGTCTTTTTCAATTCTAGCAGTTGGAGGGTTTTTAGTCGGCTTTGGAGCTCGATATGCAGGTGGATGCACATCTGGTCATGCAATTTCAGGTTTAAGCAATCTTCAAATCCCATCGTTGATAGCCGTTATTGGCTTTTTTATTGGAGGAATCATTATGAATCACTTTTTAATCCAGTATTTGATATGAGAACAATTGTGTATTTACTAATCGGAATCTTATTTGGCATTACCCTATTTAAGTCTGAAGCTGCTTCTTGGTTCAGAATCTTTGAAATGTTTCAGTTCAAATCTTTTCATATGTATGGAATCATCGGATCAGCTCTTGTTTTGGGGGTTTTTATCACCCAAAGCATCAAACGTTTTGGAATCAAGTCGTTTTACGGACAACCTATCATGATTGCGGATAAAGAAAAGGCGCTAAAAAGCAATCTATATGGAGGCATTGTATTTGGGCTTGGCTGGGCACTTGTGGGAGCTTGTCCCGGTCCAATCTTTGTTCTTCTCGGAGCGGGTTATCTTCCTGTTTTGGTACTGTTTTTCTTTGCCACGCTGGGGACTTTTGTCTATGGAAAGCTCAAAAAACGACTTCCACACTAGCCAATAATTGGATGACCACAAACAAATACTGACAAAATGTCGGTATTTTTGTATTTTTGCTTGTATTTACAATTAAAACAGCACGCTTGTACTTTGAAAAACAACACGATAAAAATCCCAACCATTACAATGGTGAAATTCTCGACATCCAAGATTTAAAAAGCCATGGTAAAAAGATGTACATCGAAAGCTATGGGTGTCAGATGAACTTTTCAGACAGCGAGATCGTAGCATCGATTCTGGGAGAAGCTGGCTACACAACCACTCGCGAGCTGAAAGAAGCCGACTTGGTGCTTGTAAATACCTGTTCTATTCGTGAAAAAGCAGAACAAACGGTCAGAAACCGATTGGAGCAATTTAATGGTATAAAAAAAAGCAATCCCAATGTAAAAGTTGGGGTATTGGGTTGTATGGCGGAGCGACTCAAATCAAAATTCCTAGAAGAAGAAAAAATTGTTGACCTCGTTGCAGGTCCAGATGCCTACAAAGATCTTCCCAGTCTGGTCAAAGAGGTAGAGGAAGGGAGAGATGCTGTGAACGTGATTTTATCTAAAGAAGAAACCTATGGGGATATTCGACCTGTTCGGCTACAATCGAATGGGGTGACCGCCTTTGTATCCATCACACGAGGTTGTGATAATATGTGCACTTTCTGTGTGGTACCATTCACACGAGGGAGAGAACGCAGTCGTGACCCAAAAAGTATATTAAAAGAAATGAAAGATTTAGCCGATAAGGGGTATAAAGAAGTTACTCTACTCGGTCAGAATGTCGATAGTTATTTATGGTATGGAGGTGGTCCTAAGAAAGATTTTCGCAAGGCAACAGACCTCCAAAAGAAAACGGCAATAACCTTTGACAAACTTCTCGATATGGTTGCCAGCGAGCAACCAAATATGCGCATCCGATTCTCCACATCAAATCCGCAGGATATGACTGTGGATGTTCTGTATGTGATGCGCAAACACAAAAACATTTGCAACTACATCCATTTACCCGTACAATCTGGTAGCGATCGTGTTTTGGAAGAGATGAATCGGCAACATACAAGAGCAGAGTATATAGAACTGATTGATCATATTCGTACAATATTACCTGACTGTGGAATTTCACAGGATATGATCAGTGGATTTCCTAATGAAACCGAAGAAGACCACCAGGACACCCTCAGTTTGATGGACTATGTCAAATACGACTTTGGATTTATGTTTATGTACTCAGAACGCCCAGGAACTCCAGCCGAAAAAAAACTTGAAGATAACATCCCCGAGGATGTCAAAAAACGCCGTTTGCAAGAGGTTGTCGCACGACAACAACAACACGGTTTGTATCGAACCCAGCAGTTTGTTGGTCAAACGGTAGAAGTTTTGATCGAAAAAGAATCCAAAAAATCAAAAGAACACTGGAGTGGACGAAATCAACAAAATACAGTAGTGGTTTTCCCCAAGGAAAACTTTAAAGTTGGGGATTTTGTAAATGTAAAAATCGAAAATTGTACATCTGCAACCCTAATCGGTAAAGCCGTATAGCCATGGACAAAATTCAATCGATCAAACAGCGCTTTGAAATCATTGGGAATGATCTCCAGCTCAATCGAGCAATTGGGAAAGCGATTCGAGTTTCTCCGACCGATATTTCTGTTTTGGTAACTGGCGAAAGTGGAGTCGGTAAAGAGAGTATTCCTCGAATCATTCATCAACTTTCTTTGCGAAAACACGGCAAGTTTATCGCAGTCAACTGTGGTGCTATACCTGAAGGAACAATCGATTCGGAACTGTTTGGTCACGAAAAGGGGGCCTTTACAGGTGCTACCTCCGCGCGAAGCGGTTATTTCGAAGAAGCTGATGGTGGCACCATATTTTTGGATGAAGTCGGTGAATTGCCCTTGACGACACAAGTCCGCTTGTTGCGAGTACTGGAAAATGGTGAGTTTTTGAAAGTCGGTTCTTCGCAAGTCCAAAAAACCAATGTGCGAATCGTAGCAGCTACTAATCTTGATATGCCCAAAGCCATTCAGCAAGGAAAATTTCGAGAAGACTTGTTTTATCGTTTGAGTACAGTCGAAATTGTACTTCCACCACTGCGAGAAAGAAATGGAGATATTCATTTGCTGTTCCGCAAGTTTGCAGCAGATTTTGCACAGAAGTATAAAATGCCAACTGTGCGTTTGGACGAACCAGCACAACAACTCTTGGAAAGACAACAATGGCATGGGAATATTCGACAACTTCGCAATGTGGCCGAACAACTATCCGTTTTGGAACAAGATCGTGCTATTGGAGTCGATACCTTGGGATTGTACCTGCCAGACCACAACACACGCTTACCAGCCGTTATTCCTTCACCGTCTGGTGGCGGGAGTGATTTTGGTTCAGAACGGGAAATTTTATATAAGGTACTGTTTGACATGAAATCTGACTTAAACGATTTAAAGCAACTCACTTTGGAGCTGATGAATTCTTCCAATACAGAACAGGTTCGCTCCGACAATGAAGGCCTGATTCAAAAAATTTATGGCGAAGAACAAAGCCAACCCGAACGTTTACTCCCCTCAAGAAGTGAGGCTAATTCCTATCCAAAAAAGACAGATGATAACTTTGACTTTGCAGAAGAAATTGAGGAAGAAGAAACCTTGAGTTTAATCGACAAAGAACTCGAACTCATCAAGAAAGCACTGGAACGCAACAACGGCAAACGCAAAGCCGCTGCCGACGAACTTGGTATTTCTGAACGCACACTTTATCGGAAAATCAAACAATTTGATATTGATTTATAATGAGAAAAGTTATACTATTTTGTTTGTCTTTATTGGTGTTTGGATGTAAATTTTATTCTTTTACTGGGGCATCTATACCTGAAAATGCGGAGACCGTCCAAGTCAACCTTTTCACAAACGACGCAGCCAACTCCATAGGTTCAATCTTTGAGCCTGGACTTGACAGAGATTTTACAAATGCCATGCAAGAGGTATTGCTAAATCAAACAAATTTAGAGTTGACAGGTTTCAATGGAGATTTGATTTACGAAGGTGAAATCACAGAATATCGGGTAACGCCAACAACAGCTACTGCCCAACAAACAGCAGCACAAAACAGATTGACAATCTCCATCAAAGTTCGCTATATCAACACCAATAATGAAGAGGACAATTTTGAAAAAAGATTTTCTTATTTTTATGATTTTGCAGATACAACACAACTACAAAGTGTGAAAGCAAATGCCCATGAAGAAATTTTTGAGCGCATTACCCAAGATATCTTTAACCAATCCCTAGCCAAATGGTAACCGAAAAGCAAACCATTGAAGAGTTGCAGAGTTTGGCAAAAAGCGAACCTGAGAAAGCGCTTGAACTGGTTAAAAAAATCATCAAGGAATATCCGTTTTTTATGGCTGCGCGCGTCCTGGAATTGGACATCCTTAAAACAACAAATCAAAAAGGGTACAAACATGCACTTCGTACCTGTGCGTTGCAAACGACTCAGAGAAATGTTTTGTATCAACACCTAGAAAATCTTGCGGAAAGCGTTGAAAACGATCAACAACAAATCACGGTTCCAAATGAAAATAATTTGCATTCATTCTTGCAATGGCTGGAACTAATCGATGACAAAACCCCAGATCGAACGCCGTCAAAATTTGACTGGATCGATGATTTCTTAGCACAAAACGCAAAAATTAATCCTGCAAAAAGCACCCCTTTGAAAAAAGACCTGTCCAAAGAGAATCCATTGTCAAAAAATGAAATCATGACAGAAACGCTCGCACATTTGTATTGGAAACAAAAAAAGTATGATGAGGCGAAGAAAGCGTTCAAAATTCTCTCTTTGAAATATCCAGAAAAAAGTAGTTTATTTGCAGACCATATCAAACAAATCAAGGCAGAAGAATCGAAATAATATTATATGAGTACATTTTCTATTTTTATCACTCTAATTATCATCGTATCATTTCTTTTGGTGCTTGTCATCATGGTTCAAAACCCCAAAGGAGGTGGTCTATCTTCATCTTTTGGCGGTGGCGGACAACAGATTGGTGGTGTACAAAACACCACAGACTTCTTAGATCGCAGTACATGGGTGCTTGCTACTCTATTGTTGGTGCTCATCCTATTGTCAAACTCAATGGTATCACGCCCTGGTTCTCTTGAAGACTCAAGCTTGTTAAGTGACGAGGCCATTGAGGAGATTATTCCTGAGGAAATTCCAGAAGAGTTACCAGAGGTTCTTCCTGAAGAAATCCCCGCAGAATAAGCATTCCGAATCAATTCAAGAAAAAATGCCATAATGTCACGATTTGGCAGATGATTTCATAAGAAGTTGCACTGGCACGATTCGTGCCAAACAAAAACTAAAATGTATACTAAATTATGAGTAAATTAAATATAAAACCTTTAGCCGATCGAGTGGTTGTAACCCCACTTGAAGCCGAAACAAAAACTGCTTCTGGAATCATTATTCCTGACACCGCTAAAGAAAAACCACAAAAAGGAACGGTAGCTGCTGTAGGTCCTGGCACGAAAGACGATCCAATTACTGTAAAAGTTGGGGATACCGTTCTCTATGGAAAATATGCTGGAACAGAGCTAAAACTCGACGGAACAGATTATTTAATCATGCGCGAAAGCGATATTCTTGCAATTGTATAAACGAAATAAAAATGGCAAAAGATATTCAATTTGATGTACAAGCCCGCGAAGGGCTTAAGCGTGGGGTAGATGCCCTCGCAAATGCTGTAAAAGTAACTCTAGGTCCCAAAGGGAGAAATGTCATTATCGACAAGTCTTTTGGCGGCCCACAAGTCACCAAGGATGGGGTGACTGTTGCGAAGGAAGTAGAACTAGAAGATCCCCTTGAAAACATGGGTGCCCAAATGGTAAAAGAAGTTGCGTCCAAAACAAATGATTTGGCTGGTGACGGGACAACAACTGCTACAATTTTGGCGCAGGCCATCGTGCATGAAGGTCTCAAAAACGTAGCTGCTGGCGCAAACCCAATGGATCTGAAGCGTGGGGTGGACAAGGCCGTTGAAGCCATTGTAAAAGACCTCGATAAACAAGCTGTTCAAGTGGGTGATTCATCTGAAAAGATCAAGCAGGTTGCGTCGATTTCAGCCAATAACGATGAAACAATAGGAACCCTTATCACAGAAGCTTTTGAAAAAGTTGGTAAGGAAGGTGTAATCACTGTTGAGGAAGCCAAAGGAACTGACACTTATGTTGATGTCGTTGAGGGAATGCAGTTTGATCGCGGGTATTTGTCACCGTATTTTGTGACAAATTCCGAGAAAATGGAAGCAGATCTCGAGAGTCCTTATATCTTGTTGTTTGACAAAAAGATCTCGACGATGAAAGATCTTTTACCAGTCCTAGAGCCCGTAGCACAAACCGGTAAGCCACTTGTGGTTGTCGCGGAAGATGTGGACGGAGAAGCATTGGCGACCCTTGTGGTCAATAAACTAAGAGGGGCACTTAAAATCGCTGCCGTGAAGGCACCAGGTTTTGGAGACCGTCGCAAAGCCATGCTTGAAGATATTGCTATCCTTACTGGAGGAACCGTAATTTCTGAAGAACGTGGGTTCACACTTGAAAACACAACTATCGATATGCTTGGTACTGCAGAAAAAGTCACCATTGACAAAGACAACACAACCATCGTCAATGGAGCTGGAGACGCAGAAGCCATCAAAGCGCGAGTACACCAAATCAAAGCGCAAATCGAAACAACAACTTCTGACTACGACAAAGAAAAGTTGCAAGAGCGATTGGCAAAATTGGCTGGTGGTGTAGCTGTTCTTTATGTCGGTGCTGCATCGGAAGTTGAAATGAAAGAAAAGAAAGACCGTGTTGATGATGCCTTACATGCAACTCGTGCTGCTGTGGAAGAAGGAATTGTCTCTGGTGGTGGCGTCGCTTTGCTCAATGCGCGTAAAGTCATTCAAAAAATTAAAGCTGAAAACCCAGATGAAGCAACTGGAAATCAAATCGTTTACAGTGCTGTAGAAGCACCCTTGCGCACAATCGTGTCCAATGCTGGGGGCGAGGGATCAGTTGTTGTATCTAAAATTGAAGAAGGAAAAGCCAATTTTGGTTATGACGCCAAATCGGAGGCTTATGTCGACATGCAAGACGCTGGGATTATCGATCCCAAAAAGGTAACTCGTGTCGCCTTAGAAAACGCAGCCTCTGTTGCTGGAATGGTACTCACAACTGAGTGTGCCTTGGTAGATATCAAAGAGGACGCACCCCCTGCTGCTCCGCCAATGGGCGGTGGTATGCCAGGAATGATGTAACATCACACCATTAAAATCACTGCCCCGGAAGGGGCAGTTTTTTTCTATGACATTTAATTCATTGCTCAATATAATTGACGAAAAACTCAGCTCGGGCGTAAGTCAAACAATTGGATTACAATATATCTGTCAACTTCTCTATGATCACTTTGAACACTACGACTGGGTGGGCTATTATTTGCACAACCCTGAAAAAAAAGAGTTGGTTTTGAAGGCCTATGTTGGCGAGCCAACAGATCACACACACATTCCATTTGGGAAAGGGATTTGTGGACAGGTTGCGCTAAGCAATGAAAATTTTATCGTTGATGACGTAAATGCACAAGACAACTATATCGCGTGTAGTCTGGATGTGAAATCCGAAATTGTAATTCCACTATTTGTCAACAAAAACAACATTGGACAAATCGATATTGACTCAAATCGCTTGCATGCGTTTTCGGAAAAAGACGCCGCTTTTTTAGGCGAAGTGAATCATCTTGTATCGATTCATTTGTTTTAGTCTATAATCTGAACCTATAATACGCCTGAAAATTGCTACTTTTGCAACCTATTTGGGGCATATGCAAGATTCAATCCGCGTTTCATCCGCACTAATTTCCGTTTTTGACAAGAAAGGTCTAGATCCCATTGTTGAAAAACTCTTTCAACTTGGCGTTACAATCTATTCTACGGGCGGCACTGCTGATTATATTGATTCCCTGGGGGTCGAGGTCATTCGCGTTGAGTCGATTACAGACTATCCATCAATCCTAGGTGGGCGTGTAAAAACCCTTCACCCTAAAGTTTTTGGCGGCATTCTCAACCGAAGAAATAATACCAGTGATCAGGAAGAGCTCTCCACCTATGAGATTCCATCAGTAGACTTGGTAATTGTTGATTTGTATCCTTTTGAAGAAACTGTAGCTGCTGGTGGTACGGAGCAAGAAATTATAGAAAAGATTGATATTGGCGGAATCGCCTTGATTCGAGCCGCAGCTAAAAATCACGCCGATGTGGTATGTGTGGCTTCTAAATCAGAATACAAGTTGCTATCTTCTTTGTTGGTGGATCAAAATGGAACATTTACTCTAGAACAACGCAAATATTTCGCAAAGCATTCATTTAACGTATCCTCTCATTATGACAGTGCCATTTTTAACTACTTTGACAATGGGTCGTCGTCGTTAAAACTCAGCATTCAAAAGGGACATCAGCTTCGATATGGTGAAAATCCCCATCAGGAAGGATATTTCTTTGGCGATCTGGAACAATTATTTGACAAGCTCAATGGAAAAGAATTGTCTTATAACAACCTGCTTGATATTGATGCTGCGCTCAACTTGATGGAAGCCCATGAAGAAACCGATCCTACTTTTGCCATCCTCAAGCATAACAACGCCTGTGGACTTGCGACTAGAAGTACGCTCAGCGACGCCTATGCTGCTGCGCTTGCTGGTGATCCAATCTCTGCTTTTGGAGGGATTTTGATTGCAAATCGTCCGATTGATATCGAAACCGCTCGACAAATCCATGACTTGTTTTGTGAAGTCATCATTGCACCATCCTTTGATGAGAAAGCACTAACCTTACTCAAAAACAAGAAAAATCGAATTTTATTAGCTCAAAAAACAAACACGCACATTGTTAAACTGGTTCGGAGCTGTCTTAACGGATATCTCGTACAAGAAAAAGATCAAGTAATTGATCATGAGCAAATGCTACAAACGGCAACCGCTACAAAACCTTCTGCAGAACAAGTGGAAGACATGTTGTTTGCCTCTAACATCTGTAAAAACACAAAATCAAACACTATTGTTTTGGCAAAGGGCATGCAATTGCTTGCGTCTGGAACGGGTCAAACATCTAGAGTTGATGCGCTCAAACAAGCAATCAAAAAAGCAGAAACCTTTGGTTTTGATCTAAATGGTGCAGTCATGGCAAGCGATGCGTTTTTCCCTTTTCCGGACTGTGTAGAGATTGCCCACAGCGCAGGCATAAAGGTTGTTATTCAACCAGGTGGTTCAATAAAAGACCAACAAAGTATCGACTATTGCAATGCCAATCAAATGGTCATGGTGATGACAGGGGTACGCCATTTTAAACATTAATTCGTATAATTACACTTTAATTTTAGTTCATAATGGGTTTTTTCGATTTCTTAACTGAAAACATTGCAATTGACTTAGGTACTGCAAATACCCTAATTATCCATAATGACAATGTGGTTGTTGATAGCCCATCCATCGTTGCACGTGATCGTGTCACAAATAAAATCATTGCTGTTGGGCATGAAGCTGCTTTGATGCAAGGGAAAACACATGAAAACATCAAAACCATACGACCCCTCAAAGATGGTGTGATTGCCGACTTCGACGCTTCCGAGCAGATGATCAGTATGTTTATCAAAAACATTCCTGCACTCAAAAAACGATTTTTTACCCCTGCTTTACGTATGGTAATCTGCATTCCATCAGGAATCACCGAGGTTGAAATGCGAGCTGTTCGCGAATCAGCGGAGCGTGTAAATGGAAAAGAAGTGTATTTGATTCACGAACCGATGGCTGCTGCCATAGGGATCGGCGTAAATATTATGCAACCCAAAGGGAATATGATTATCGATATCGGAGGAGGAACAACAGAAATTGCTGTGATTGCTCTCTCTGGGATTGTTTGTGATAAGTCCGTCAAAGTAGCTGGTGACGTGTTTACAAATGACATCATTTACTATATGCGAACTCAACACAATTTATATGTTGGTGAGCGTACCGCAGAGCGGGTGAAAATTTTGATTGGTTCTGCACTAGAAGAATTGGAAAACCCACCTGAAGACATGACGGTTCAAGGAAGGGATTTGCTGACAGGTAAGCCCAAAGAAACTGTTATTTCTTATCGGGAAATTGCAAAGGCACTTGACAAATCAATTATACGAATTGAGGATTCCGTTATGGAAACCCTTTCTCAAACCCCTCCAGAACTTGCAGCAGATATCTACAATACAGGTGTTTACCTTGCTGGTGGTGGCTCCATGCTTCGTGGGTTGGACAAGCGGTTATCCCAAAAAACTGATCTCCCAATTTTTATCGCTGAAGACCCATTACGGGCAGTTGTTCGGGGAACTGGGATCGCATTAAAAAACATTGATCAGTACAAAACAATCCTTGTTAAATAGCTGAACAATGCAGCAGCTTGTCAACGCCATTATTCGATTTCGTAACGGCTTGGTTTATCTCATGCTTATTTCATTGAGTATTTTCTTATTGCAACAGTCAAGTGCTTATCACCGCAGCTTGGTTGCGAATGTTGGTGTTTTTTTTGGCGCACAATTCAGTGATATTATCAATTCTTTTACAAGCTATACCAATTTGCGAGAAAGTAACAATCGTCTTCTACAAGAAAATCAAATTCTCCTTGATCAAATTCTATATAAAGAAAAACTCCCTTCTGACTCATTATATTACAGCTCTATACCCCTCCAAGTGATTCGAAATTCCTTTACCAATAGCTATAACTATATTACCCTTAAAGGCGGTATGAACAGTGGTATTAAAAATGAAATGGGACTGGTGACTGCGCAAGGAATCGTAGGAGTTGTGCAGTTTGTACAAGCCCGATATTCACAGGCAATTTCAATTTTAAACAAAGACTTAAAGATCAATGCAAAGCTGAAAAACAGCAATCATTTTGGAAGCTTAACCTGGACAGGGGATGACCCAACCAAAATGAAACTTTTCGATGTTCCAAAAACGGCTACAATCAAAATCGGTGATACGATTCAAACCGGTGGGATGTCAACGATTTTTCCGCCAAATCTTCCCATCGGGTCAATTTCAAACTTTGTTGACGACCCTTCAACAAGTTTTTACGATATTGAAATTTCTCTTTTTCAAGATATGACCAATTTGGGAACGGTTTTTGCGATCGATCATCCACTAGCAGAAGAAGTTCAATCTGTTCAACAATCGACCAATGAAAAGTAGATCATATCCCTTTATTGCCTACTTTTTTTTGTTGCCCATTCTTCAAGTGATGGTGTTTGACCAATTTGATTTGGGCACACAACTGGTTCCACACGTTACACTCCTTTTCTTGATCTTTTATCCAACGGATGCCGATCAGACCTTTTACCTTTTTGCCGCCTTTCTCTATGGTCTTTACTTGGACATCCTACACTCAACAATGGGTCTCCAAGCAGCGGCATGTGTTACCGCAGCTTTTCTCAGACCTTTTATCATCACATCGGTTTTTGGTAAAAACCACGGATATGTCAATATCCGCTTACAACAGACGCCACTGCTTGCCTTGTCTGCATACTCATTAAACATCGTGTTGATTCATCATATGGTGTTTTATGTCTTTGGGGTGTCGAGCTGGTCACAGTGGCTTTGGGTAATTCGCCAATTTATTTTTGAGAGTCTATATACATTGTTATATTTAATTGCAATTATGTTTTTGTTGCGAAAAAATAAACAATGAGAAAAAGCCTACTTTTCGTCCTTGTTGTAAGCAGTGGTATTATTTTTACAATCCGCCTCTTTAGTTTACAGGTTTTTAGTTCAGACTACGAAAGTCAATCCCTTCAAAACTCCGTATTTAGAGAATATATCTATCCCGAGCGGGGATTTATTTATGATCGAAATGGAACGTTGATTGTCGAAAATCAACCCACCTACGACCTTATGGTCATACCGCGGCAATTGCAGCAACTTGATACGGTAGAGTTTTGCAATCTATTGAAGATTAACAAAAAATCCCTCACCGATAAAATCAAAGAAGCTCGCTCATATTCCACAAGAAAACCCTCCGTCTTTTTGGCACAAATATCCAAAAGTGATTATGCTTCCCTTCAAGAGAAACTCTGGAAATACCGTGGGTTTTATGTCCAAAAGAGAGCTGTTCGAAAATACAATACTTCCTCTTCTTCCAATATTTTGGGGTATATCAGCGAGGTCAATCGATTTGATCTCAGAAGAGATCCTTATTACCAATCTGGCGAATTGATCGGACGGCAAGGGATCGAGAAAACCTATGAAAAAATGTTGAGAGGCGTAAAAGGCGTTCGCTATTTACAACGAGACAAATTTAATCGTGTGATTGGACCCTATCAAAAAGGGGAGCTCGATACCCTACCGACAAAGGCGCAAGATATTTACTTGACAATTGATATTGCCCTTCAAGAGTATGGGCAAAAACTTCTACAAAACAAAAGAGGGGGAATCGTTGCTATTGAGCCTGAAACAGGTGAGATTCTAGTCAACGTAAGTACGCCGACATACTCGCCAGATTTATTGGTAGGACGAAACCGATCTGAAAATTTCACGATTTTAAAAAATGACACCATTAACCGTCCCCTTTTTGATCGTGGCCTGCAAGGTCAATATCCGCCTGGGTCTCCATTTAAGCTCGTCAATGCGCTGATTGCACTGCAAGAGAAGGCGATTACGCCCCGATTTCGTGTGCAATGTAATGAGGGACACTATTATGGCCGAAATGACTTTATGAAATGCCATTGTAGCTACGGAACTAAAAATCGACTAAACAGCGGGATTTACAATTCATGTAACACCTACTTTGCCACCGTATATCGCCAAACCATTGATCGGTTGAACGATCCAAAGAAGGGGATGAACATATGGAGCAATCACGTCAAAAGTTTCGGAATGGGAAATTATCTAGGGTATGATCACCCCACTGGGCAAAAAGGGTTTATTCCGAATTCGGATTATTATGATTACTGGTATCCCAACCAACGTTGGGGAGCAACAACCTCACTCTCCAACTCAATTGGGCAGGGTGAAGTGTTAACTACCCCAATTCAGTTGGCCAATATGGTTGCAACGATTGCAAATAGAGGATTTTTCTACAAACCTCATTTTGTCAAAAAACTACAACGAGATTCTATTGCTGAGAAATACAAAAAACCAAACTACACAACCATAGACTCAATTCATTTTGAGCCAGTGGTAGAGGGCATGTCCAATGTTGTCAAGTGGGGTACAGCTCGTATCGCTCGGGTTCCAGGTGTTGAGGTCTGTGGAAAAACAGGAACCGTTGAAAATTTTGTGAGAATAGACGGTGAAAAGGTTCAGTTAACCGACCACTCCATGTTTGTTGCCTTTGCCCCAAGAGAAAATCCAAAAATTGCTGTCGCTGTTTTTGTGGAGAATGGATATTGGGGTGGGCGATGGGCTGCGCCAATCGCAAGTTTGGTCATTGAAAAATATCTCACTGGTAATGTGAGAAGAACCTACCTAGAAAATCGAATGGTAAACGGAAGTTTAGTAGATGAGTATCAAAAGCCATTGAGCGGTAAACCTTTTGAAATCAATGAATAACAAATTTCTTTTAAAGTTTGATTGGTATACGTTTTTGGCGTATTTCGCTCTGGTGGCAATTGGGCTGATCAATATATACTCCATTGGGCATACCCAAGAGGAAAGTATGCTTTCTTTGAATCACACTTTTGGAAAGCAATTGTTCTTTGGGATTCTGAGTGTCGGTCTCATTTTCTTTCTTCAATTTCTAAAAGTGAAGGTCTATGAGCGCTATTCTAGTATTTTCTATTTGATCATTATTGCTTTACTCATCGGTCTTTTTGTTTTTGGAAAGGAAGTCTCTGGAGCAAAATCATGGTATTCCATAGCTGGCTTTAGCTTTCAGCCTGCAGAATTTGCCAAAGTAATCACTGCCTTGGCACTGACCAAGCACTTGAGTGAAATCAATACAGACTTAACAACACTATCCGATCAACTCACGTCCTTCGTTCTTATCTTCCTGCCAGCGCTGATTATATTGCCACAACCAGATCCAGGTAGCACTGTTGTGTTTCTTAGCTTTCTTTTGGTTTTACACACAGAAAAACTCCCCACTCAATATTTATTTTTATGTATTGGGCTTATTGTTTTATTTATTATTACTCTTTTGATTGGCAATACCATCGCAACAGCTATTGTGTTGGGATTGGGTCTTGTATATATTATTGGACTGGACAGAAAGAGACGCAGAAAAAGACTTCTGTCTACACTTTTAACCCTTGTTTTGGCTAGCGCATTTATCCAGTCCGTTGATTTCGTATTTGAAAATGTATTTGAGCAACGACACCGTGATCGATTCAACATTGTTTTAGGTCGTGAAGTGGACACCCAAGGGATCGGGTACAACATCAACCAATCTCAAATTGCAATCGGATCTGGAGGCGTGCTCGGAAAGGGCTTTCTTGAAGGCACACAAACCAAAGGGAATTTTGTTCCTGAACAACAGACAGATTATATTTTTACAACTGTTGGTGAAGAGTGGGGCTTTGTCGGTTCTTTTGCCGTGATTGTGCTCTTTATGATTTTAATGCTGCGCATACTTCTGACCTCTCGGCGACAAAAAAACAATTTCAGTAGAATTTATTGTTATTGCGTGGTCTGCCTTTTGTTTGCTCATTTTAGTATTAATTTGGGTATGGTTCTCGGTCTACTTCCCACCATAGGAATCCCACTGCCCTATTTGAGTTATGGTGGTTCGAATCTTTTGGCGTTTAGCCTGTTGTTGGGAATCTATTTGAAACTCGATGCCAACCGAGTTAACGAGTGGTAGTTAACGTTTCACTGGATCGAATCGGTCTCTCAAACTGTTTCCAATCAGCATAAAAGAGCTCACTAAAAGCATAATGGCAAGTCCAGGGATCAATGCCAAATAGGGTTTTCCCATAACTAAAAATTGATAGTGATCCTTAATCATTGTGCCCCAGCTGGGAATCGGTGGTTGGACGCCAATCCCCAAAAAACTCAATCCACTTTCTATGAGAATCGCTGCTGCAAAATTGGAAGCGGTAATGACGACTAAAGGTCCAAAAGCGTTTGGAAGGATGTGTCCAAAAAGTGTGCGAAAAGCAGAAAATCCTAGTACCTGGGTGGCAATTACATATTGACGGTTTTTGATGCTCATCACTTGACCCCGAACAATACGAGCCACCTCCACCCACATGGTCAAACCAACAGCAATAAAAACTTGCCAAAATCCTTTCCCCAAAGCAACAGAGATCGCAATGACAAGCAATAAAGTCGGGATTGACCAAGTGACATTGATAATCCACATGACAATCTTGTCAACCAAACCGCCATAAAATCCGCCTAAACTCCCCAGAATAACACCAACGATCAGCGATATAAATACCGAGATCAAGCCAATGGAAAGGGAAATCCGTGTTCCGACCAACAAACGGCTCAGGACATCTCTTCCAAACAAATCGGTTCCCAACATAAAGCGATGGTCTGAGATATGATAATCAACGATTTCAGAAACCGATACAAGTCCACTGAAAGCAGTCATCGGAAACCACTGCTTTTGGCCAGGAGAATCAAAGTTGAAATGTTCAATCCAAATTCCGTCTTCCTCAACTTGGTAAGATGAAATCGGGTATAAATTGCCAAGATTGGGGTTGCCAAATAACAACGTGGATAGTCGGGAATGAACTTTATCTGCAGCAGTGGGCACATGAAGCATCTTTACCTTAAATCCTGGTGGCTGAGAATGTATGGATAAATGCATTTGATTGGCATTGACCGAGTTATCGGGTGCAATGACATAGGCTAAGACGGATATGGCAACACAAATCAAAATAAAGCCAGTGGCTAGATAACCCCCCAGGTCATATAAAAACGCTCGGTTAGATGTTTTTTGCAATCGTATTTTGTTTATTTTCTAGCGAGGGGTTCTTGCTGATAGATTCCCACTTTAAGCTCTTCCAAGATATTCACAGCTTCTTCGACATAGAAGTCTGCTGTCAAGTCTGAAAACCAGCGTTCCCTTTTTTCACGAAAGATGCTGTCTTCTGTAATCCTTTCTTGCTCTGCAGGAGCAATTGTAAATTCCAACTTATTGTTGTATTCTTTTACCGCATCAAATTGGTCTGCATAAGTCCGATCTGCTTCCAGTTCTGAAACATATTCTTGGTAATTTAAAGCGATACTTTTATCGTTTTGACGTTGCTCGATCCACTTTGCATCTTGGTCAACAAGTTTAAAAATGGGATGATTGTTCACACGATCCTGACTCTGTTTTATAACTTCGTTATAATTCAGATAGCCATGCCATTTTGTATAAATCAGAGGAGTGATTTGATCCCACGACATGGGGTTGTCTTCATCCCTTTCGCCAACATCGACATAACTGTAACGATCCGGAGTAATCACATCGCTTTTAACGCCCTCAAGCTGGGTTGAACCACCATTGATTCTATAAAACTTATCGGTTGTTATTTTTAAAGCCCCGAGGTTTCCATAGGTGCTATTGGAAAGAAATCGATTGAGATCCACCACATTTTGTACAGTTCCCTTACCAAATGTTTGCTTACTCCCCAACACAATCGCACGTTCATAGTCCTGAAGAGCCGCTGCTAAAATTTCAGAAGCAGATGCAGACAACTCATTGACGAGAATTACCATGGGGCCATCCCAAAGCGTTTTATCGTCTCGGTCTCGCAAAACCTCTGTTTTACTCACAGTCGATTTGACCTGCACAATTGGGCCTTTATCGATAAATAAACCTGCAATATCGACCACCGTTTGCAAGGATCCACCACCATTGTTTCTCAAATCAATGATAAGACCCTCAATACCTGCCTCTTTGAGGTTGATTACCTCCTGCTCAACATCATGCGCTGCGTTTCTTTCTTTGTAGCTTTTAAAATCGACATAAAATTTTGGAAGATGGATAAGTCCATATTTTTGATCAAGTCGGTTGATTACAGATGACCGGGCATAGGACTCTTCCAAAACAACTAAATCGCGCTTTACAGGGATGGTTTCGATTGTACCATCGACTTTTTTAATCGTCAGGTGTACAGTAGAGCCTTTAGGGCCTTTGATGAGCTTGATGGCATCGTCCAATCGCATGGATCGGATATCAACAGCATCTCCTTCTTCTTGTCGAACCAACTGGATTTCATCTCCAACTTCGACAAGCTGATCACGCCATAGTGGGCCTCCAACGATGATGTCAACTACCTTAATCGCCTGGTCTCTTTTGGAAAGTCGCGCACCGATTCCCTCAAACTTTCCTGACATATTCATGTCAAAACGGTCTTTGTCATCAGGATTAAAGTAGTTTGTGTGTGGATCGAACTGCAAAACGAAAGCGTTGAGATAGATGTCAAACCAGTCCTTGCGCTCCAGCTCATTCATCAAATTGAAATAGTCCTCCATGTTTTCGCGTGTTGTTGTTCGTGCTTCTTCTTCAAGAACCACCCATGATGGCGAAACATACTCAGCTGTACTTTCTTCCTCCTTTTTCTCTGTCTCTTTCACCTTATCATAGAGTACGCTCAATGTCGATAACTTGAGTTGCTTTCTCCACTTTTCAGCTCTGGAGGTTTGAGAAAGTGGGAATAGTTGTTCTTCATAATCCATATCAAACGATTCCTTTTTCTCAAAGTCAAACGGGCGAGACAGCAAAGAGGCATACAAATTTTCGACTTCATTCATACGAAGCATAAGTCTTTGATAAGTCAAGTCAAAGAATGTCAAATCTAACTCTCTTAACTGATCGTCAATTTGGTACATATATTTGGCAAAATCTCTGTAATCGCTCTGTAAAAAATATCTTTTTTGACCATCAATATTTTCGAGGTAGGTGTGAAAAATTTGTTCAGAAATATCATCATTCAAAGACTTCACATTAAAATGACCACGTTGAATCACATGCGAAATCAGCTCAATCAGTAGACGATCTTTATCGTTACTGACAAATTCTTTTTTTGATGGGATGGAAACCGCCGTAAGGATATAAAACACAACAGCAATTGCGAAAATAATATAGGAAGTGTTCTTTTTCATTTCATTTTACTTGAGGGCTTACGAATATAAAGATAATTGTAATATCATGTAAATATCATGGATATGGGTCGAAAAGGCAAATTGAAATCAGTATTTTTGTGTAAATAGATCGCAAAAATGAGCAACAAACCACTAATTCTTGTTACCAATGACGATGGGATAAGCGCCCCGGGGCTCCGTTCCCTTATTCACATGATGAATTCGATTGGAGATGTGGTTGTTGTCGCTCCTGATAGTCCACAATCTGGTATGGGCCACGCCATTACGATCAATAATACCTTGCGGTGTACCCAAGTCAAACTCGATGATGGCCCACAACAAGAATATTCATGTTCTGGTACGCCAGCAGACTGTGTAAAACTGGGGGTGCATGAAATTCTAAAGCGAAAACCAGACCTCTGTGTTTCAGGTATCAATCACGGCTCAAATGCAGCGATTAATGTCATCTACTCTGGAACCATGAGTGCGGCTATCGAAGCTGGGATTGAAGGTATTCCTGCAATTGGGTTTTCATTGCTCGATTATGCCTGGGATGCAGACTTTACCTCACTCAATCCTTATGTAGAAAAAATCACCAAATCGGCCTTACAACACAAAATCCCAGAGAGTACGGTTCTCAATGTCAATTTTCCCAAACGAAAAGAAGGCGAAATCAAAGGGATTAAAATTTGTCGTCAAGCCAACGCCTATTGGGTTGAGGAGTTCGATAAACGTCAAGACCCCATGGGAAAAGAGTACTATTGGATGACTGGTGCATTCATCAATAATGACAAAGGAGAGGACACTGATATTTGGGCACTCGAAAACGGATATGTTTCGGTTGTTCCTACACAATTTGACCTCACCGCACATCACCAAATTCAAAAACTAAACTCATGGACTTTCTAAAGAAAATCAGTCCTGGATTATTGGGTTGGCTGACTGGACTCGTTCTGCCGTTTGGCATTCTTTTTCTATTGATAGAATACTCGGTTGATGGCAATGCTTTGGACACCATCCCCATGTTGTATGCTTTGGACGAACTCGGTATTTGGATCACAATGGCAGTGCTGCCCAATCTTTTTTTCTTTTGGTGGTGGATTCAAAAAAAGAATACAGCTGCAGCCCAATCCGTTCTCGGTGCAACCATTTTTTGGGCCTTTCTGAGTCTGCTCTTAAAATTTAGTGCATGAAATACTACCTCATCGCTGGAGAAGCCTCTGGAGATTTGCATGGTGCCAATCTAATTGTTGCATTAAAACAAAAAGATGCAACATCCGAATTTCGAGCTTGGGGGGGAAACAAAATGCAAAATCAGGGGGCACAAATCGTAAAACACTACAAGTATCTCGCTTTTATGGGGTTTTGGGAGGTTGCCAAAAACCTGAGAACGATCCTTTCCTATATTGCCTTTTGTAAAAAAGATATTCTCGCATTCAAACCAGATGCTTTAATCCTTATCGACTACCCGGGTTTTAACATGCGTATCGCAAAATGGGCGACTGCTTTGGGAATTCCAGTACACTATTATATCATGCCACAAGTTTGGGCTTGGAAAGAAAATCGCGTGCGAAAATTGGAAAAGCACACCAATTATCGATATGCCATACTGCCATTTGAAGTTGATTTTTTTGAACAAAAGCACAAGCTTCCTATTGACTTTGTCGGGCATCCTCTTATTGACGAATTAGCAGCAATACCCAAGTCGGATGGCGCATCGCTTACAGCTACTTTGGGCTTGACAAAAAATGAAAAGATCATTGCCTTGTTGCCGGGAAGTCGAAAACAAGAAATCAGTAAGATTTTAGGTACAATAACAGCGATAATTGACTCTTTTCCGAACTATCGATTTGTAATCGCAGGAACGTCAAATATCGATCAATCCCTTTATCATCAACTTGCACCTGGTGTCGATATCGTTATGGATCAAACCTATGATTTGGTTCGTCTTGCTAATGCTGCCATCGTCACAAGTGGAACGGCCACCTTGGAAACAGCTCTGTTAAAAACCCCTCAAATCGTGTGTTATAAAACAAGTCCTTTGAGTTATGCCATCGCCAAGCGAATTGTAAAACTCCCCTTTATTTCTCTGGTCAATTTGGTTGTGAACCGTTTGCTTGTGCGGGAGTTGATTCAAAGCGAATGTAACCAAACTGAATTGACAAATTCCCTTCAGGAAATCCTTTCCAAAAATGGCAGAAAAGCGATTTTGTCAGGATATGACGAACTCATTGAAAAACTCGGAGGCAAAGGTGCAAGTGAGAAAGTTGCCTCGCTCATTCACAAACGAACTCATGCGTAAGTCATTTGCCTTTATTGCTCTTATTTTTCTGGCTACAAGCTGTGGAATGCTCAAGAGTGGTAAAAAAATGAAACCCCATGATGGTGTTGTTTTTTACGCCAAGGAATATATGGGTACGCCCTACCGTTTGGGTGGAAACAATCACAGTGGAATTGATTGTTCAGGCCTGATTCACAATGCCTATAAAAAACAAGGGATTCGTGTTTCGAGAACCGTTGACCTTTTGCGAAAAGAAGGAAAACGAATCTCCAAAGACCGAGCAAAGGCAGGTGATATTCTTTTTTTCAGAACGACCAAAAAACGAAATCTCACCCATGCTGGTATTGTCGTTGGGCGCAAAGGCGGAGAACCAATGTTCATACATGCATCCTCTTCAAGAGGAGTTATTATTTCTTCTTTACGCGAAGGGTATTGGAATAAGACCTATGCGCAAACACGGCGGATGATTCGATAACAATTCCTACCTTTCCGAAATGTCCCCTCTTGCCTACTGTACAGTTTGGTTTGTTATTGGTGTATTGACTTACCCTCATATTGCCCCTTTCCATGCTGCGATTCCATTGGTTTTATTTTGTGTTTCTATAATTTGCCATCAAAAACCTTGGCGTTTGGGGTTTATCCTTTGTCTTTCCCTCTTGAGCTGGATTGGCGGGCAGCACTGGGCACAGCTACAAGACCCTCTACAAAACCCTAAGCATATTGCGCACCAACACGATCTTCACAACAAAGAGTCGATAATTATTTTTTCAGTTCAAGACAAACCCAAACCCTCTGCCTTTAGCCAGTCGTATGTAGTGAAAGTCCACCAAATTGATGAAACCATACTTTCGGGTCTTGCTTTGCTACAACTAAAAACCTCATCATCGCTTTCAATAGGGGAAAACTACATGACTTTAGGGGTGTTGCGTTCTATTCCCCAAGCGCGAAATCCTGGTGGGTTTGACTTTGCCAATTATATGAAAAAAAAGGGGGTGTTGTTACAACTTCATAGCGATAGGAATCGATTCACTTTTATCGATAAAACCCCATCCCTTAAAGGATACGCTTTATCGCAAAGAGAGCAACTCCTACAACATGTCGATAAACTGGGAATGCGGAAGCAATCAGAAGCGGTATTACAAGCATTGGTCTTGGGCGATCGGTCAGATCTCGATACCCATTTACAAGAAGAATATGCCAAAGCAGGTGCTGTTCATCTTCTTGCAATTTCAGGGCTACATGTGGGAGTGATTATGCTGTTGCTGCAAAGCTTTTTTGGGTACCTCATCCCACTAACCTATAAATACAGAAGGTGGTTTTTGTTTGCAACCGTAACCCTCAGATTATGGTCTTATGCCTTTCTCACAGGCCTATCCCCCTCGGTTTTGCGTGCCGTGACCATGTTTAGTTTTTTGAGTTTTAGCAATGTCTTACACCGGCCAGGGCTGCCAATGCAGCAATTGTGGCTTTCACTACTCGTCTTGATACTGATTCGCCCATCATTGGTGTATGAGGTTGGTTTTCAATTGAGTTACGCCGCTGTTTTTGGCATTCTATGGGTCATGCCAAAATTGCATTCTCTATTCCAATCCAAATGGGTTTTCTTTCAAAAGGGCTGGAGTTTGTTGGTATTGGGATGTATTGCACAATTGTCAACCTTGCCTTTTAGCTTGTATTACTTCCACCAATTTCCGGGCTTATTTTGGATTAGCAACCTAGTGATTGTACCGTTATTGGGCGTGATATTGGTTGCTGGGTTGTTCGGGGTGGCAATCGCGCCTTGGGAAATCGGTGCAGCACATTACGGAAAGCTACTCGATTTTATTCTTTATGGGATGAATATGTTAGTGAGCGCTGTCGCCCAACAGGAGTCTTTTTTGTTTACCGATATTCCTTTTGATCATTTGGATGCTTTGCTGCTTGCGGCAATGGTGTTTGTATTGTTTTTGTTGATTCGTAAATTTCGTTTGGATTCTCTTGCACTCCTCGTTATCCTTTCATTTGGCTTTCATTATTCTGTGGATTATTCGCCATACCCAGAAAATGAACTTGTGGTTTTTCACGATTATCAAAACACCCTGATTGGCATTAAGGAAAACAAAGACGTTACATATCTCCACGACACATCGCAGTCCTTAAACCAAAGACTCATCGACAACTATACGCTCAATCGACAAATCAGAAATAACGTTTTCCAAAATCTCCCATTCGTGCTACAATGGGATAAAGACTGTTTATTGATTGTAGATGAAAATGTACTGTATGACTTCCCGTCCTTGGCAGGTTGTATTGTTGTGCTGCGCAATAGCCCTAAAGTTCATCTTGACCATTTGATACAACGCTTGCGCCCCAAAGAAATCATCGCTGATGGAAGTAATTTTAAAAGTTATATTAAACGATGGGAACAGAGTTGTAAATCCAATGGCATTGAACTACATGACACATCAACAGACGGTGCGTTTATACTCAACCCTTAAATTGGGCTGTAAAGTTTTTGTAGTAGGCGGCAAAGTCTTCTTGAGACTGCAAATTTTTGTAGTCGCCAGAAGCAAATAATTTTAGGTAAAACTCCATTTGCTGCACATTGTGATAACCAACGATCGGCGCAAGGAAATTGGCGTTTTCATCAAAAAAAGCAACCGTTGGATAGCCCGTAATTCCGAGATAGGCCGTAAACTGATGACGGGCATTTCTTCCTCTGCGGTTGGGGTCATATTGGGGGTTTTCAAACCGATTTCCATTGTAGTTGACCAGCTCTTTGCCTTCGGCATTGAATTTAACAGGATAATAATTCTCATTGATAAAAGCACTCACTTCGGGATTTCCAAAGGTGTTTTTGTCAAGGAGTTTACAAGGTCCACACCAAGTTGTATACACGTCAACAATAATTTTTTTCGGGTTTGACTTCTGGGCAACAAGGGCATCGTCCATCGTCATCCAATTGACTTGGGCTGTTGCAATTGAACAACCGATAAAAAATACAAACAGACTACGTAATGCCATGCATTTTTCGAATTAGGGTTTTGTTGAGAATAAGCATCAACATTCCCGCAAATACGGGAATTGCTGTAAAGATGAGGAAAAAGACAGATAAGCCGTAGGACTCTGAAATCGAATCGATATAGCTACCCGTTATACCTCCGAGGAAATTTGCAATCGCACTACAAACAAACCAAAAACCAAACATCAAGCCAATCAATCGCTTAGGTGCTAACTTGCTCACATAAGATAACCCAACAGGGGAAATACAAAGCTCCCCCAGGGTGTGAAACAAGTACGCCATGATCAACCAAGTGATGCTCACACTTGCTGTGCTTGCTCCTAGTGGTATTCCTGCTGCACCATAGGATAAAAAGGCAAAGCCCAAACCGAGTAAGATCAAACCAATAGCAAATTTGACTGGTCCACTTGGGTTAAGAGATGATGCCCATATTTTAGAAAAAACAGGTGCGAAAATCACAATGAATAAGGAGTTGAGAACAGAAAACCATGAAGCTGGGATTTCAGCAACATCGGATGCAAACTCACGCTTGAGCATCCATATCACAATTCCCCAAATAATCGCAAAACTCAGTCCCAAAAAGAAGTTTGACAAAAGGTATTTCCCTAACATATTGCGAAACAACTCATACAAAACATAGGTCAGAATCACCATAGGAACCAGAGTGATAATGGAATTGGCAAGCTTAAATGTTTGAGATGCCGTGCCGACCAGATTTCGTTCGGTATAGTCATTGGCAAAAATTGTCATCGACCCGCCTGCCTGCTCAAACGCCCACCAAAAGAAAATGGTAAATAGTGAAAAGACAATCACCACAAACAGACGGTCATTTTCAACTTTTTTCGGGACGGTTTCTTGTACTTCATCATTTGAAGTGTCAGCTGCTTCTAGTTTTTTGGGGGATAAGCCAATGTTGCCAAATATTTGTTGGGCAAACCAAAACTGTAGCATCCCAAAAAACATAAAAACCCCAGCAAGACCAAAGCCCAAATGCCAACCGACTTTTTCTCCGATGTATCCGCAAAGGAGAATCCCCAAAAAAGCACCTGCATTGATCCCCATATAAAAAATGGTATAGCCACCATCTTTACGGATATCACCATTTTTGTACAATTGCCCAACAATCGAAGAAATATTGGGTTTAAAAAATCCATTTCCAATCACCAAACAACTCAAACCGATAAAGAAAAACGTGGACGAAAAGGTTTCCAATGCCATGGAAGCATGACCTAAGGTCATGATAAGGGCTCCCAATACGGTTGCATTTCGGTATCCCAAAAATTTATCAGCGATAAGTCCGCCAAATATGGGAGTTAAATAAGCCAAGCCCGTGTACAAAGCATAGAGTTCCAGCGCATCTTCACGCTCCCAAGCCCAACCCTCGTTGAGGATGGATGAGGTAAGGAAAAGTACCAATATGGCACGCATGCCATAGTAGCTAAATCGCTCCCACATCTCGGTGAAAAACAAAACAAATAAGCCGATAGGATGTCCGGCAATCGTTCTTTGGTTTAGGGCTGATCCTCCAAATTGGTTTGACATTTCTTTAATTTTTTATTTGAGTGATGCTAATATATGATTTTTCAATAATTAACTTTCCTGTTCAATATCCCTTATCTTTGCACCATGGCAAACAATCGGGTGCACAACGGATTGGTTTCGGGCTTTTCCAAAAAATCAAAACAAGAGAAAATCGAATGGATTTCCCAAACTTGCTTTGACAATCCCCAACAAGCCAAAAGTGTCTTGGAAACCTATTGGCATACGGACGAAAAACTACAACAATTACATGATGAGTTTATCGAAAATGGGGTAAGCAATTTTTACTTACCGGTGGCTGTTGCGCCAAACTTTGTGATTAACGAAAAACCCTACGTGCTGCCCATGGTCACAGAGGAGAGCTCGGTGGTTGCTGCCTCGGCCAATGCGGCCAAGTTCTGGTCAACGCGTGGCGGATTTCACGCCAAAATTATCGGCACAGAGAAAACGGGTCAGGTACACTTTCTGTTTTCGGGATCTCACCAAAAACTCGCTGCGTTTTTTACCACTATCAAACCCAAACTACTCCAAGAAACAGTAGGCATTACCAAAAACATGCGCAAGCGCGGTGGTGGCATTGTCGATATTGAATTGGTTGATAGCACCGAGAGTTTAAAAGATTATTACCAATTGCATGTGCGTTTTGAAACTGCAGATGCAATGGGTGCCAATTTTATCAATTCATGCCTCGAACAGCTTGCCAAAACACTCCAAAAGGAAGCTGCTAGTTATTCTCCATTTTCAGAACATGAAAAACAAATCGAGGTGGTGATGAGCATTTTGTCCAACTACGTTCCCGGAAGTCGCGTAAAAGCATGGGTGAGCTGCGCTATTTCAGATTTGGGAGATGATGGAGATCTACTGGCTCAAAAACTTGTGCAAGCGGTACACATCGCACATCAAAACCCCTACAGAGCGGTAACGCACAACAAAGGCATAATGAATGGAATCGATGCCTTGGCGATTGCTACTGGGAATGATTTTAGAGCCATTGAAGCAGGTATTCATGCCTATGCTGCTCAAGATGGGCAGTACAGAGGGCTTTCCAAAGCCTGGATCAAAGATGAGACGTTTTGGTTTGAACTCGAAGTGCCTTTGGCTGTTGGCACAGTCGGAGGTCTAACCAATCTCCACCCAATGGTGAAATGGTCACATGAATTGTTGCAGAGTCCAAATGCAGAAGGGCTTATGCTAATCATGGCGGTCAGTGGATTGGCACAGAACTTTGCCGCATTGCGCTCATTGGTAACGACTGGCATTCAGAAGGGACATATGAAAATGCATTTGCTCAATATTCTGAATCAAATGGGTGCGACCGAAGCTGAAAAACGAGCAATGGTTGAGCATTTTAAAACCAATGTTGTCAGCTTTAATACTGTTGAACAAGCACTTATGGTATGGCGAAAAACCTAAGCTTTTTTAGCTCTGGAAAACTCCTGATTACCAGTGAATACGCGGTGATTGACGGCACCTGTGCGCTTGCTTTACCAACCAAACTGGGGCAAAGCTTGATGGTCATTAACAGAGAAGACCCTGGAATACACTGGATCGCAAAGGACGTGGATGGAAACATTTGGTTTGAAGATCATTTTCATGTCAAAGACTTTCAGTCAACTTTACAGAGAAACGAAACCACTACTCGATTGCAGCAAATTTTGCTGGTAGCACGTGAACTTAATCCTGATTTTTTGGTAAACTCTACTGGATTTGTCGTTGAAACCCAACTTGGATTTTCCAAAGACTGGGGATTGGGCAGTTCCTCGACATTGGTCAATAATGTGGCGCAATGGGCTAATGTGAATCCATTTTATATCCAACAAAAGGTTTTTGGAGGAAGTGGTTATGACATCGCTTGCGCCCAAAAATACAATCCGATTACCTATCAACTAATTGATCAACAGCCAACTGTGGTAGATGTTGCTTTTGCGCCTCCATTTCATGAGCATTTATTTTTTGTGTATCTGAACAAGAAACAAAACAGTCGGACTTCGATACAAAATCACTATCGGGGTGTATCGGATGAGGTACGCAATGCCCTAAATACCTTGACAAAGCGATTTGTAAAAACCCAAAAAGTGAGTGAGTTTCAAACCCTGATGCTCGCTCATGAAAGCATCATATCCAAACTGATCGGTATCCCGCCTGTTCAGCAGACTGCCTTTTCTGACTATGAAGGGGTTGTTAAAAGTTTAGGTGCCTGGGGTGGTGATTTTGTCCTGGCTTGTGGTCCCAAAAACAGTAAAGCATATTTTAAAACAAAAGGATATACAGTTTGCATCCCCTATTCCGAACTTATTTCTCACGCGACTTAAAGTCGAGTGGTATCATCAAGCTCACCGCAGTTCCACTGGGTTTCCCTTTGTCATCATATAAATCCTCGATACTAAAACTCAATTCATGCTTGTTGTAATAGTTAAAAATATCGATTCGCTGCTTCATAATTTGGGTGGCAAAGGACTTATGTGTTTTTTTATACTTCTCACTTTGTTTTGCAGCAGCTTTGCGACCAATTCCATTGTCTGTAATTCGGCATTTTAAAAAATATGGGAGTTTCAGAAAGTGAATATCAATCTTGTTTTCTCCTTCTTTTTTGATCAGTCCGTGAACAATTGCATTCTCCACGATTGGCTGCAGCATCATACAAGGCAGATAGGTGACATCAGGCTCAATATTATCATCTATGGTAATGGTTGTGTGAATGGCTTTTTCGAGCCGAAGTGCTTGTAATGCAATGTAGTTTTCAATATAATCCAACTCGTCTTTAAGAGGTAGCCTATCGAGGTTACTCATTTCAAAGGTGTTGCGTATTAGTTTGGAGAATGAGGTGATATATTTATTGAACTCCTGCTCGCCACGTAGTAGCATTGCCGCTTGCATACCATTGAGGGCATTAAAAATAAAATGCGGATTCATTTGGGCACGGTAGGCATGCGCCTCTAAATTTGAAATCTGCAAATCGCGGTCTTTCTTGATTTTAATGATGTGGTATTCGTATGACCTCCACAATAACAAGATTCCCAAAACAAGCACGAGAATACAAAGCGTAAACCACCAAGTCCTCCAATATGGTGGTGGTACATCCATATGTATCTCTAAAGTGTTTTGTGATTGTTGACCGGCATCAGATCTTGCCATAATCAACAAAGTATAGTCACCGTTTTTGAGACCAACCAAGCGCAACTCTTCCTCAAAACTGATCCACTCATCTGAAGCTTTTGAGGTATAGAGCTTAAAGAAGTAATTGAGTTTTTCAATAGTGGTGGTATCATTTTTTGGGAAGTGAATGGCAAAATAATTATCGACTCGAGAAAGTTTAACCGATTTAAAATCTCTAAGGTTTTCTGTTATCGTAATGAGTTTATGTGTTTTTGGATTTATATATTCAATCCGATCAGGAACAACCGTAAACGTTTGCGCCCTGACTCCAAAAAACACACTGATAACAAGCAAAAAAAAGGGAATCAAAGCTCGTTGAAACATCATTTTAAAATTTTGGCACGATAAATGTAATAAATATAACGTCTTAATAATTTTTTGTTAGTTATTGTTTTACGCCTGCACGACATATCTACTCTGTGCAGGCGTTTTTTATAATCTTTGGCTATCTTTATAATTGAATTAAAAGTAATGAATTTGCTTGAATATGGAATATAATCGTTATTTCTTAATAGAGTTGTTAAATGGTCAAAACATAAATCTTGGACTCGTTTGGTGGATTGACTTTCTGATTATCTCTTCCCTACTACTTGGAATCTCCTTTTTGTTAGCAGCTGCATCAAAGTTAGTCGTTAGCAGTTTTTTGAAAAAGCTTTCCAAGCGGACAAAAACACATCTAGATGATTATCTTTTATCTTCCGAATTCCCACTCTATTTTTCCAGGGTCGTCCCCTACTTTTTTCTATTGTCTGTTGTGCCATTTTGGATTGTTGATAGCCCATACGTAACATCTGTTGTCCTGACCTCACTCAACGTCTATGGAGTCATCGTAACCATTTGGATTTTTCGAAGTATTCTTCAAACGCTACGTTCTTTTTTGCTAACACTAGATTCATTTAAAGACAAGCCCATCGACAGTTACATACAAGTCTTTATGTTGCTCATTTGGGCAATCGGGATTATTATTATTTTTTCCATCCTCACAGGTAAAGATGTCGGATATTTCCTAACGGCAATGGGGGCACTATCTGCTGTACTGCTGTTGGTTTTTAAAGACACCATTTTGGGGTTTGTTGCCAGTATTCAGATTGCAGCCAATGATTTGGTGCGTATGGGCGACTGGGTAACCATGGAAAAATACGGCGCTGACGGGGATGTGATCGAGATCAATCTGTCGACTGTTAAAATTCAAAACTTTGACAAAACCATTACCACGATTCCAACTTATAACCTGATTTCTGATTCCTTTAAGAATTGGCGTGGTATGGCTGAGTCTGCTGGACGACGAATCAAACGCTCCATTCTGATCAGTACGCCGAGTATTCGTTTTCTGGAAAGTGGCGAATTGGAAAAAATGCATCAAATTGAACGAATTTCTTCCTATCTCTCAGAGCGAACTTCTGAAATCGATCAAGAGAATCAAGTGTCTAAAAGTAATAAGTCGCTTGCCATTAATGGTCGAAATCTGACCAACTTGGGGATTTACAGACAGTATGTTGAGAATTACCTAAAAACGCATCCCAAAATCAGTGACAAACTCACTGTGATGTGTCGCCAGCTCCCTGCAAACCAATTTGGCGCAACTCCTTTGGAAGTTTATGCCTTTAGCAATGATAAAGAGTGGGTGGCATACGAGCACCTGACTGCGGATATTTTTGATCATTTGTTGGCTGCATTATATTATTTTGGATTGCAGAGCTTTGAGATGAGTCAACCTCAGGACGAATAACGCCCTCCCCGTCCTTTTTTTTTCAAAGGGAACACATAACTGATCCCAAACAATCCGCCAAGTCCCTTTGCTTTTGCTGGGTTTACAATTCCTTGCAGATCATTTAACGCTAGAGAAAATTGTAAGGCATCGATTCTAAACAACGTGGAACAACCAATAAAATAACCCCGCTTTTGTAAAACCAATACAGGGGATAGACTGAAATCGTCGTAAATTCCAAAATTTGCAGATAAAAGCAGGTTTGAATACTTGAAATTTTGTGCGATCCGATGTGACAGTAACAATCCAACATCAAAAAATGGATTCAATTCATATTGCAAACTTGTATTAAGAGTAAATGGTAGGTTTTCGGAGTATGCGCCAAATGATTTAGTCAATCGGTAAGAGTCTTTCAGTTGATTGGCAGTTTCGTTCAGCCATTTTTCAATCGAGTCGTTGTTTTCGTTATCAATAAGCAAACCCAAATCAAAAGGTTCAAATTGATCGTTTGTGTGTACTGCTAACTGCTTCGTTTCATGAGTCCACCATATTTTTCCGATGTCATTGACTGATGCTGCAAACCGTAATTTTGGTGAGAAATCATATACGACTCCAAAGTCGAATGCGATCCCAGGGTTATTAAATTGAAATGGAATCGGTACGGATCCAAATAATACACTTTCAAAAAATGCATCAGCGTTTAATGTCACGTCAATAGGACCAGACATTTGAATGTGAACATCGGCAGATGTGCTGAAAACATTGTCCTTACTCTGCCCCTTAAACCCAAACTCAAATGTCTTGGTGTTGAAATTAAGCAGCCCAAATAAGATCTTTAAACGCAACCCAACGACTAGGTTTTCCAGTAATGGTCGACTGTGGGTAACTCCAAGTTCCATATAGGAAGATAAATTGATTCCTGCATGACCTGTTGAGAAATCTTCTTCAAAAAAAGGTGCATTCCCTTTCGTCAGCAACAGTAAATAGTTCTTGTTGACATCAACACTTGCATAATTTTTTTTCTTTAAAGAAAATTCAACATAACGCGGTGTTTTTTTTCTAAGCACAACTCGTTTTGAATTTACACCAAACCCGACTTGAAAAAAGCTAAACTCTGTGTTCAAGTCTACATATCCAATATGATGAATATTTGAAGTAAATCGGTCTATATTTAATACAAGTGAATCTGCCAGCTCTCCAGATCCTTTTTCGACCAAATCGGTATAGTTTAGATTGGTGTTGATTTGTAGAGTAGATTGAGAACTAAAATGTTTAACAAAATTGTTTGTTTTATAAAGTGCAGGATTAAAAGTATTTTTGGCGGGATTATTCTTTAAAAAATAAGTGGTGTAATTTACTTGTCCCGAACCAACAAAAAAAACAAGTAACGCTGCTAAATTAATCCAATTCTTTAGCTGTAATCGGTTTTCCTTTATAAGCCGGTTTTTCTGTGTTTTTTGTGTACATAATAATTGTGGAAAGCAAAATTTTCTGAAAACAAGATTAGCAATGATGGGCAGTAGCGAACTCGAAAGTCTGTGTATTAGGGGCCTTGCTAGTTTGATATTTCGTAAGATTTGGAATTTAAATTTATACAAATAAATCTAAAAACTCAAGTTTTTTTTGAAATTTTCTTTGTGTGACAATATTAAATCAACCTACTTAGAAGTGGCATTTGCAGTAGGTTATGGGGTAGTGAAAAGCGAATTTATTTTTTAAAAAGATTGATTATCAATCGAAAAAATTACAAATAATGGTCAGTCCACATAAGAGAGTGCTTGTTTTCAAGCAATTGGTTGACAACAGGAAAAAATCAGATGGAGTTTGAAGATTATGACTTTTATGGCGAAATCAAAAAAATCATCCGAAAAGACGAAGTGTCGTTTTTGGGTACAACTATGGCTTTAACGCAAAAGGAAAAACATAGCTCATTCCCATTTGGATCCCGATTCCTTGTGCATCGGCTGGAGTCGCAATGCCACCAAAATCATTTATTGCCATATGGAATTGCAAAGGGCCAAAACGAAACGCTGCAGCACAAGCCCAAACGGTATCGCCATCAACGATTATCATCGTAGGTGATAAGCTCAGTGCATTGCGAATACCAAGATTAGCAGAAAATGCATAGGTGTCACGCTGGTAATGAGGAGAAGCGTAGTGCGCATACATTGCGCCAAAGTCAAGATTTTTAAGCACGCGAAACTCTGCACCCATCGAAATCGTATATGGCAATTGCTCTGTGTAGGAATCTTCAGTGAGCTGAAATCCAAATTCATTTTTGATGTCCTCTGTAAGCTCGTCTAATACATCTTCTGGGCTTTTATAGTTGTCTGCCTGATCGTCAATCGAGTCACTGAAATCAGGAGCTGTGTAGCGATATGTTGTGTCGAGGGTTAGTTGTTTGACATCATTTTTCCATCGAATTTGGCCGATATCCGTTACAGCGGCGCTCAGCACGAGCTTTGGACTGACTGTATAGACAAGTCCCAAATCTACCGCATAGCCCGGATTGTCAGTTGAAAAGATCTGACTGGGGGAGTCCATGCTGATCTCATCAATAAAGTCGTAAGCATCGAAAGTAAATTCTATGGGTCCAGAAACGCGTATATCGGCCTGTGCACCAACCTCAAGCTCGTTGTCTGTTTCGTATCCACGGAGAGACAGGGCAAGCTTATTTGTGGTAATGTTAAGCCCACCCAGTAAATATTTTAATCGGAGACCAAGCCATAGTTTATTGTTTATTTCCCTTGCATAAGTCGCACTCAATTCGCTATACACCGAGCTGTTGATTCTAGCATGCCCTGTTGAGAAGTTCTGATCATAGAAGGGTCCATTGCCTTGGGTTAGCAATTCAATATAGTTCTGATCAAAACTAAACCCACCAGTTGCACGTTGTCGTATTGCAAATCCATAATAAGAACGCCTGGTTTTTTTTATTTCATCATCGACCTCGTAATCATCAGGATTCGAAACAAAGCCAAACTGAACGAGAAGAACTTCTCCGCTGAAATCAAGATAATTTTGTTTGTCTAAGGCCTTTCGAAATCGATTAAAATCCAAAACAAGAGAGTCTGCCAAATCCCCTGTCCCCTTTTGAATCAGGTCACTATATCTAAAATTCAAATTTGTTTCCAACGCAAAAGATTGGATATCGATGTGTTTGGTTATAGAATCGGCAACAAATAGTACAGGATTAAAATGAAGCTTTGAGGTATTATTTTTCTGGTGATAAGTGGAATAACTAATTTGTGAATAGCCCGTGGACACCAGCAGCAGCAACCCAAAATAAAGACCCCTTTGTATAAAATGTAACGTTTTAATATTCATCAACATCGATTTTGACTTCTACTTGGACTTGTAATTGGATTGTTGAATTAGCAGAAATTTTAGCATCCTTGGTTTCGGGGTCGGAAGTACTAATCGTCAATTCAAAAGGAATACCGTTTACATCTGCTAACTCTGTGATTTCATCCTGTGTTAAGGAGATCGACATTCTTCCAGTAGCGGGTTCTGTTACCTCTCCTAGGGCAGAAACAGGAGCGGCATTTAGCAACAAGGGCTCCAGCTCGAAAAATACATTTTTCGAGAGGGTGTCAATCATTTGTGTACGTAGTTGAACTTCGAGAGGTAGTTCTGAGCGATAATCAAAATGTAGCGTTGCTTCAAGAATCTGGGCAAGATCGCTTGTATCAATCGAAGAATTGATGGTTAAGGTGTCCAAAATTTCTACATTATTAATATTAAAATGCATAGGGGTTTCCGCGTAAATGTCAATCCAAAACTCGGACTCATCATGCAGAAAATTTTGATTTACTGCATTTGGATTTACATCAATGGTTGCATCAATATTGAGTTTATCATCTGGTATGAACGATATCAATTCGTCGAGGTTGCTATTGGATTTGTCATAGAACCACTCGGATGAGGCAACCTCATAGAGTTCTGCAGCGGGGTCAATAAGTTGCGTGTCATTGTCGAAAACAAATTCGAATTCAGACCCATTGTTCCGTTTTCCAATAGCATCATAAGAAAATTTCAACGGAATCCCAAAGCCGTTATGAGCTGTAAATGTTAGTTTTGGGTCAACAACATTTACTTTGTCATACAATTCGGATAGTTTTTGGCTGATCAAAGTCGAATCCGAAACCATATGTTGTGTGGGGGTCAAGTTTCCATACAAATACTCAAAATCAACAACCTCAAATAAAGCTTTATAACGCAAATCTCGATTTGCCTCCAATATATCGCCTGGCTGAAGGTCGAGCGTCAAATCATAACCAATTGAAATTTGGCTTATGTCTGTTGCTGGATCTAAAGTAAATTCAATGAGTGTATTGTTTAAATCCTCCTGAAAGATCTGTGTTTGATTGTTTTTAAGGACTGTGTATTGCAGTTGAAGGGGTTGGTCATCAACAGTCATATCGTCACTACTGATTAGCAACTCAATAGGATGATCAATTTGATTGACAAATTCTAACTTCATAATACTTTCCTTTAGGTACATCTGAGCAAGTGATACATCGTCACCTTCATCGAGATTGATAGCTGTTGAAAAGGTATAGTTAAAACTTTTCTCTTGATTTAGTTCTAACAGATCAACACTCGCACCTAATAGATTGAATTGCGTATCAATAAACTGACTCTGGCTATCAACTGTGATCGGTTGTGCACTCCCGTCTGATTGGATCTCTAATTGAGCTTTTATCTGTTTGGGTATGGTTAAGCCATCAATCTGAATAGAAGATGTTTCTGTCGTGTTTTCTGCTATTGAAAAGGTTTCAGAAGATGTGATCAGTTGGTCGTTTTCATCATATAGTAGTATTTTTACATTGGCGTCGAGAGGAAGTTGATTGGCAAGCGTAAATGTTATTAAGCCATCAAAAAATCTGGCACTTCGGTATGACTCACTATATGCATCTATAGTTCCCAGAGCCATTTCAGATTCAAATGGAAGAATCACTGTTGTTGTGCCGTCAGAAAGTTGGGTCGCATCGCTTATCGAAATACGATTAAAATCGTTGTTAATGTCTTCCAATTCTATGGGAGACAACGTGTATGTAGACCCCACTTCAGCAGAAAGCTCAGTCGGGTCATAGATATCCTCAATTGACGTTTCGACCAGTCTTTGAATCGAATCGGAAACATAGATCGTCGCATAGTCATCTCTTTCGTAGTCAATTTCAAAATCTAGGCGATCAAGATACGAGTTGAGTTGGATTTCGGCCTGCGCAATGGGGAGTTGAACACTGGGTGTTAAGCCCGTGTTTTGACTCAGTTTATCGATTTCGAGTAGTTCGGTATCGCAGGACAGTTGCAATCCCAACAAAAAGAGTAAAATAAAAAAGGGTTTTCGATGATAAAGCAAAATGGGAAATTATGGTGTTAATATTCTGTCAATAAAACTAAACAAATTTATAAAATTTCATAAGTAGAAAATTGATAATATAATACAAACCGCACTAAGGTCTTACATGTTATTCGTACTCAGGCGCTTATAGTTCCCTCTTCGGTTTCGGGAAAATCGGTCGAAATCCATAGTCACGCCAATTTGTACAATAGATGGCGGGTTGTATGTGGTTTGTGAGCTTGGGAATGTATAAGTCAAATCTACCCGATAATTCTCGGAGGAGAAGCCAGAGGTCAAGCCAAATTCGAGTGCGTTGTTATCTCTAAATTTTGCTAGAGATTGTAAGATCCCCAAAGTAAATCCATCCATCTGCAGTTCTTGAGAAGAATAGACTCTCAAAGTTTCTCCAGCTTGTTGTGCATACAGATACATCATCATGTATGAATAGTCGGGGAGAAAACTTCTCCCGTATTGGTTGACATTAAACTCGAGTGCCGCTTGAAGGGAAAATGCAATTTCTTTTTCAATATTAGACTCGTTATTGAAGGAAACATTCGGGGTGTTGATGTGGTCTAAGCTCAATCCAATCAAGAATCTCTCGTTGTAAATCAAAGCGGAAGCACCGATATCAAAATAATTGGTTGATGGAGAAAAGTCAGCCAGTGGGTCTCTAGAAACTCCTGAGATGGTTCCGAGGGTGAGGTCAATTTGGTCTTGAAAAATCAGTGCTCCACGATCGATATTATCCGAACCAATTCCCAGCGTCAGAGCGCCAAGAATGTAGGTGTCAAAGTTGATTGGAATTTTATAGATATAACTTATGTCTATTTTGTTTTCAGTGAGGCCTAGGTTTGTTAAGCTGAAGGAGTTTACATCGAGCCCAATACTGAAATCCATATCTTCAAAAGCAAAATTCCCGTACAGGTATTTATTGTCAATGTACGATGTCCCGTCTCCAAAGTCAAATTGACTATAATAAACGCCTGCTTTAGACACCATGTTGATCCCATGATAGCTTGGATTGATAAACTGCATATTACGGGAGGTAGAAAAATGTCCTTCTTGTGTAAATCCTGAAAAGGATCCACACAATAATAATAAACCAATATGAGCGATTTTCCCTATTCTCATTCGATTAAAAATACTGTTCCTGTGCGAGTTACCAACTCCTCATTGATTCTTGTTCCAATAATTTTATAGACATAGAAATTGGAAGAAGGATCAGAGTTTTCTCCATCCCAGCCCATGATTTCAATCGTACCATTTGGTGATAGATTGTCCTCAGAAACAAACTCTTGATAAACCAGAATCCCTTGACTGTTGTAAATGTAATATTCGACTGCTTTGAGTCCAGTAAACACTGGTCTTATAATTTCATTGATGTTGTCTCCATTAGGGCTAAATGCATTTGGTATCAATATTGTGTAACCTTTACCAACAACGATTTCTTCAGTAGTTGTTGTAAAACAACCTGATGCATTGTAAACAAACACTGTAACTGTGTATGTGCCATCCGCAAAGTATTGATGTGATACTCTCTCCCCTACCGCAACTGGAGATGCATCTCCAAAGTCCCACTCGACACGATAATAGCTTGTGTTTCCTGCAAGGGTAAATAGGATATTACTGCGCTCGCTAATTGTGCCATATTTTTCAAGTTCAGGGCTTGTGTAGTTTATAATTGGAGTAAGGACATTGGTGTCCAGAAGGTCTTGCGCTACCACAACTCCACAGCCAGTCGCATTTCGAATTTCAAAAGAGCCGTTGCTATTTGGATTCTGAATCAGCACGCGATAGGTGTTGATGCCAAATTCTGCTGCAATGACTTCAACATCAGTATTTGGTACACGAACTCCGTCATAATAGAAATAGATTGCACCAGCACTTTGGTTCACGTCAATATCTATATACCCACCTGTGAGCGAGCAATAGGTCTCGTCTACACGAACTGACCCATATAAAATTTGGTCTTTGGGTAACTCATAGATTTCTTCAAAGACACAGATGTCGGGATCGTTGCGAAGACTTTCCAAATCATTTGATTCGATATCATTTAAGTCGGGCCCCTCAATTACAGTTAAACGATAAATTCCTTCGATGAGATTTGATGCAAGACTACTGCCCTTTAAGCGATCAATTTTTGTCCAGGTCCCAGCAGAACAAGAAGCAGTTCCTCCAGAGATTGTAACAGACGCTATATTGTCGGTATCTGGATCTAAATCATGGTCGAGTTTGGCATCAGCGGCTATGGTATTCGGAATAGCACAAACTTGATAAATACCATTTGCTGAGAATTCTCCTCTCAGGATATTATTTTGAATAAAGACCCCATCACAACTCTGATATGAAACTGTTCCGAAAGAATAATTGGGATCGTTGGCTTCATCAATCATTCCGTCATTATTCACATCCGTTTTTCCAGGGTCAGTAGAGCCATTGTTATCAATATCAGCATCAACGACATCAAATATACCATCGTTATCACTGTCGCGTAGTCTAACAGTGTATGTGGTACAGCTCACATCTTCTTGTAAAACCTCCCAAATAAAATTGCGATAGAAGTTTTCATTCCCACCGTCAATGGTAACAGAAATTAACCCATCCTCTGACCCTGTACACGAAACTGGTCTTATCTCGTTGGTAATGATGTTGACAGGATCTGGCTCTGTAATGGTGTAGGTTTGTGAAATTGAACAATCACGAGCTCCCTGGGCCTCTACCTGTACAACATAAATTCCAGCAGATAGATTTTTGATATGATTATTTTGAGTGGTATTTACATAGTTGTTTGGACCAGTCCAAGAATAAATATAGTCTGTTGTTGATCCTCCAACTTCTAGATTTACCATGATCTCTCCATCATTGTTGTCGTAGCAGGTAATATTTTTGACATATGATGCACCACTTGGATTGTTGGTATCTAATATGTCATCAACTATTCGTGTGGGCTTGATGCTATAGCTCGGTTGCACCTCAATGTCTATTTCTATTTCTTGCGATCGGCATCCGTTCGTATTGGTTCCGATGATGGATAGTTTTCGGTTGGGGTTACCCAATTGCAGCTCTGTAACACTTCCTTGGATTGTCAAAATTCCGTTTGCAGCATCGGTTGTTATATACAATCCAGCAGGCATACCACTTACAGAGGGAATTTCACTATTCACATATCCAATGTTTACAGGTATGATATCAGTGCCAATACAAACTATTTGATCTTTTGATAAGCTAGAACTCAATAAGGTGAGTTCTGCATTTGCTTTGATCGTGATTGTTCCTTTAAGTTCAGGTTGAACACACCCATTATTATTGAGCGCTTTAACTGAATATTCAAATTCTGTGTCATCTGAGACATTCACATTAGCAGTGCCCGAAATTGTCAACTTTGAGACCTTGTTGGGATCAACTGGATCATAAGTGATTAATGGTGTCAATCCAGCAGGAAGACCATTGTAAATCACATCGACTGCACCTCCTCCAAATGTGTAGGTAATCTCTTCAATTGGGAAGCCTTCACAAATAAATTGATTTGCCGTAGCAATTGGAGATTCTAATGAGATTTCTGCGTCTGGCTCTACAGTCAACTTCCCATCTAATTCAATTTGATCACAATCATTCCCTAGAGAAATGACTTTGTAATCGTATTCTGTGACTTCACTTACATCAACAACTGGAGTGCCAGAAATTGTCAATCGGTTTAGGGTGTTATCTATATTCCAATCCAGACCAGGGGGTAAACCAATGACTTCTGCAGATGAAGCCCCACCATCAAACTCATATATAATATCGGATGCCATGGGTTGTCCTTCACAAATTTTCTGTTGCGTCGAAGAATAACTAGATAGTCGTCGCAACTCATGCCCTTTTTGCACTCCCAAACTTCCTTCTAGCTCAGTTGACTCACAGCCTTTAGTCAAATTTATAGCTGTTATGGAATAGTTATAGGTTTTGTCTTGATCAAATCCGCTAATTTCTCCTTTTAAAGTGTGGGTTCCATCATTATTGTCATAAAGGTTAACAGTACCTGGTGGTTTGATATTATTCTCCCAATTGATGAATGGTTTTGTTGCGCCATTGAAAATTTCAAATACAACAGAATCTATCGCAACCCCTTCACATATTCTGGTTTGAAACTGTGATCCAGTTAACACTCGAATCGCTGGTTGTTTGATCAACCCAATAGTCAATGTATCAACTTTTTCTGTACAAGAATCTGAACTATTTGCTGTTTTTATGATAAACTTAAGTTCTTCATCCTGACTAATTGGAACCGTCGGAATACCACTAATTGTAATTCTTTTGTTTTCATTATTAGTATCACGATCTAAGCCATTTGGTAGCCCAATTACATTAACAGTACTAGCTCCGCCGCCCCACTTGTAAACAATTGGCTCAATTTCTTCACCTTCACAAATTTCTTGAAAGGTGGACCCGAGTTCAAGATTTAGCTCGTGTTCGTTTTGAAGGGTAATTTCACCTTGACGAGGTATAGACTCACAGCCAGTTGATAAATTTCTAGCAGTCAGTGTAAAGCCATAGGTTTTATCCTCCGAAACACCTGACAACTCACCCGTAAACCTAAATGTAGGATTTGGTGTACTAGTGTCAATCTCGGAGTTGATCGTACCTGGAGGTTTGATGTTGTTTTCCCAAGAAACAATAACTTCATCAGCCCCATCTAATAAGCCAAATTCAATAAAATTAACAGAGTCACCTTCGCAAAGTATGTAATTTTGAGGAAGGTTGGCAAATCGGGGTTGCGGAATGAGATTAATTTTTAAGGTATCAGTAATTTTTGTGCATAATCCTCCACTTCCTAGCGTTTCGATCGTAAATATTTTTGGCGTATCAACACTAATTGGAGAAGTTGGAGTTCCAGATATCTTTATTGTGTTGTTTTCTGAATCAACTGCTGGCGTAAGGCCAGGTGGCAAAGTAGATGTAGTTACTGAAGTTGCTCCTCCTGCAAACTCATAAACTATAGGGTTAATGCCACTTCCTTCACAAACATCTTGTTGTTTTGATCCACTGATAAGCTTTAGTTCGTGTTTATTCTCAACAAATACAGTACCAAGGACTGGAACAGATTCGCATAGAGATGTAATATCTCTCATGATCAATGAATAATCAAGAGATAGATTTTCAGTAATGCCGTCCACTGTTCCCTTGATTTTCCAGACATTATTGATATCAGGCACTACTCTCAAATTATTCCCTACAAGGTTTTGACTCCAGGTTAAAATGGGTTGAACATTAGATGAGGCCTCAAATTCAATCTCAATATCTTCGCCTTCACATTCACTGGTCGTGGCAAATTGGGAGGTTCGCTCAAGAGTCGGAAGAGAGGTGACTTTAAATTCTCCGTCCCTAGTTTCTTGCACCGGATTTACACCGCCACTGTCTGTACATCCATTTGGAGTAGTCGTTACAATTGTAAAGCTCACAATGTTTTGATTAATCGTTCCATCTCCATTTACATCGATTGCAGTTGGAGAGCCCTCAATCTTTATAACCGATCCAGAGTCACTAACGCTAATTCCAGAAGGTTTTTGGTTATATGTAACTGTATTGTTTCCAATTTCATATACGCTCCAATTCACCACAGCATCTGCAATTCCAGGCGTATAACTGTAGCTTATTGGCTGTAAACTTGAGTTTCCACATATTTCCTGATTTTCAGTTGAGGGTGTAGATTGTAAAACAATTTCATAATTTTTATCCAAGTAAATGGTACCTGTAAATGTCTCAGTACATCCGTACTCTGACTCTAAAACAATTTCATAATTATACTCATTGTCACTATTTGAACTTGAAGGAGTCCCCTCTAAAACGTATACCGTTGGATCGTCGTGATGAGGTGAAGGTTGAGAGATTCCTATTGGAAGACCTGTTGCTACAGGGGCATTATTTGTACCATCAACTTTGATGAAAATTGGTTTTAGTGGTATAGATTCACAAAGTTCTTGATTTTTATTTCCAGTAAACTCTTGACTGCCATTAATATCAAGTTGATTACCATGTAGAGACAATGTTGGACTTTGTGATATAAAAAATGTGCCGCTTGGGCTTGTGGTCAATGCTGTAGTGCACGCATTTGCCTGACTTGATATGTTAATTTCAAAAGAATATCTTCTACGTACGTCTGGTCCAGAGCTTGGGGCTCCACTTATTATAAGCTTGGATTGATCGAAATCCCAGTAAGGTACAAAGCCTGGTGGATTAATATATGAACTATTAGGAGTTCCAACAAGTGTGCCTGAAGTATCATAATCCTGAGTAGTGTATGTAATTGGAAGTGGTGCAGTAAGATTATCACTTAAGAAAAACGTGAAAGAGACATTTTCACCCTCACAGTAAATTTCATTATTTAAATTCAAATTACTTGGCTCAACTGGTGATGCGGCATCGACAATAATTGATCCGGATTGTGGTAGGCCTTCACAACCACTAGAGTCGATTGGGATTATTGTGTATGTAAATGTAGAGCTAGCTTCACCTGGTTGAACTTCAGGATTTCCAAAGATTACAAAAGTATTAGCATTTTGATTGTAATCGATACCTGTTGGTTTTGCTCCAGTTGACCATGAAATCATCACTGAGGCACCAGTATTGTTATACTCAATGTCATCTATTTCATCACCGCTACATATAGGTCCTTGGTTCTCGCTAGATGTACCAGAACTTAATGTAATAACCGGTGGCGCTATAAGTGTTAGAGAACCTTGAGCTAAAATTTCTGTTGTAAAACAACTCTCCGATGAAGCATACTTGATTTGATAAGAATAAGTACCTGATTGTGAGGGATCAGTAAATGTACCAGAAACAGTTATCGATTCCGAGAGTTGTTCAAAAGTAAAGTTATTGATTGGTGGATTTGCCATTACATTCACGCCCTCAAGCCATATAAATTGAAGTTCAGCTTGTAAATTTTTAGCACCCCCATCCAGCAAGTAAACAATATCTACTATATCATCTCCCAAACACAATTCTTGCGCTTCAGAACCAGCCCCAGAATCGTGCGTTAGCACAGGCTCGGAGTGAATTTCAATTGCTTTATTTAAAGTGATCGACTGTCCATCACAACCGTTTGAGGCAGTCACAGTAACTGTCTCATTACTATTTTGAGTATAGTTAGCAAACGAAACATGAATCGTTTTTCCATCGTCTATGGTATTAACTAGGGTCGCATTGTCAGGGATTGTCCAGTCATAGAAAATTGCGTTTTGTAAGTTATCGATAGAGAACACTTCAAAGGTCGCATCTGTACAAATCGGGTTGTCACCCCCCGTAATCGATGCGCCTGTATCGATAAAATTGCCAGCAACAACCAAATCCTTGTAAAGAATTTCTGTTAGTGGAGAACAATTGAAATTGTAAACAGCAGATCTTCCATCAGGCATCGTGTAGGAGGTTGTTGCTAGGAGTTTTGATGTGATATGAAGTTCAAGAGTTACATTCGAATCAGCAGGATCAGGATTATAGGTTGCCGTTAGTGAGTTTGAATTTGAGATTGATCCATTCGCTCCTGCACCTAGCCTCCACTCAAATTCCTCTATATCATTGATATCACTGAAAATCTCTGCATCACTAATCGTGAAGGAGTCATCTGAACAAATACTTCCTATTTCACCAGCTGTTGCATCAATCGCTTCAGATATGAATATTGTCATCTGGTCTTGTCCACTAGCGCTGCACTCCCCAGAACCTGATGAAGCAATTCGAAGCGTTGCCGACCCAAGAGCTAAATCTTCTGGTTGTAGGGTATACCGAACATCCGCATCTCCAATTTCGATGATCCCAACTGTTGAGGTTGTTCCATTTGGATTGACTTTCACCCATGAGCTCGAATTAAAGCGGCTCGACCAACCTTTAATTTCAATAACTCCACCATTGTAACTAGAGCAAAACTCGACGTCTGGCCCAGCATAAACATCAACAATCGGGTC
>JAQWIL010000038.1 GCA_029248885.1 Flavobacteriaceae bacterium | reverse complement strand
ATGGAATTATTAACAACAAACAATGTATGGATGATGATCTGTACTGGTCTTGTATTCTTTATGCACTTAGGGTTTACCTTTTTAGAAAGTGGAATGACCCGTCAAAAGAATACCGTAAATATTTTATTTAAGAATTTCTTTGTTATCACTATGGGTCTTCTTGTGTACGCGATTGGCGGATTCAACTTGATGTACCCTGGAGACTTTAATGGCTATTTCGGCTTTGCTGGATGGGGTCTTGACTCTGTTGCTGCTGCTGACCTTGCCTATAATGAGGGCTATACATATTGGACAGACTTCTTGTTCCAAGGGATGTTTGCTGCTACTGCTGCAACCATTGTTTCTGGAGCTGTTGCTGAGCGAATCAAATTAGGCGCGTTTATGCTTTACGCCTTACTTCTCGTGGCATTTGTTTATCCAATTGTTGGTTCATGGCAATGGGGTGGTGGATTTTTCAGCACCTTTACTGAAGAAGTCGGATTTTATGACTTTGCAGGATCTACACTCGTTCACTCTGTCGGTGGTTGGGCTGCTCTTGTAGCAATCGTTTTCCTAGGTGCTCGTGTTGGTCGATTTGACAAATATGGTAAGCCAAATGCGATTCCTGGTCACAACTTACCAATCTCAGCTGCTGGAGTATTAATCCTCTGGTTAGGTTGGTTTGGATTCAATGGTGGTTCTGTATTATCTGCTGACCCAGCATTGACATCTTTAGTACTTGTAACGACCTCTTTAGCTGCTGCTGCAGGTGGGATCTTTGCCTTTGTCTTTTCATTGGCTCTCTACAAGAATTATGATGTAACGATGTTTATGAACGGTATTCTTGGTGGATTGGTAGGGATTACAGCTGGTGCTGACTTAATGAGTCCTATCGAAGCTGTTATTGTCGGTGCAATCGGTGGTATTGTTGTTGTTCTTGCAATTGCCTTTATGGACAAGCAAAAACTCGATGATCCTGTTGGTGCAATCGCTGTTCACTTGTTTGCTGGTATCTGGGGTACTCTCGCTGTAGGTATCTTTGGAGACAGTGCTTCATTTGAGCAATTTGCTGTACAAGCTGCTTGTGTTGGTATCACTGGTGTTTTCTGTGTGGTATCCTGTACAATCATCGGTTTTATCACTTCAAAAGTTTGTGGTGGAATGCGTGTGAGCAAAGAAGAAGAAATTGCTGGATTAGACGGAGCCGAGCATGGTATGTCTGCGTATGCGGATTTCCGTTTGAACCAACATTAATTAGGTTATAGTTTAGTTCTTTGAAAAATCCCGCTTCGGCGGGATTTTTTTTATCCTCTTTCTATTGATTACATTTGCAACCGATATGAGCGCACTTACCCTTGTCATTCAGTGTCCCGATCAAAAGGGAATCATTGCAGAAGTCACACAGTTTATCTATAGCCATAAGGGCAATATTCTATATATTGATCAATATGTCGATCGAGAAAATCAGGCATTTTTTATGCGTTTGGAAAGTGAGTTTAATGGTGACCTGCAAGCAATTGAACAATTTCAACAGGCCTTTGCCGATGGCCCTGCCGATAAGTATCAAATGACATGGTCACTTTACCCTCAAGAAAAGAAACCAAGGATGGCACTGTTTGTCTCCAAATACGATCACTGTCTATATGACCTTTTGGGTCGATTTAAATCTGGTGAGTTAGAAGTGGAAATCCCATTTATCTTAAGTAATCACCCTGATTTACAGCCGATCGCAGAGTCATTCGGCATCCCCTATTACCACATCCCTGTGACCAAAGACACCAAAGCACAAGCCGAAGAACAACAATTGGCTTTGCTAAAACAACACCATGTCTCATTTATTGTACTTGCACGATATATGCAGATTGTCTCCCCAAAGCTTATCAATGAGTATCCGAATAATATTATTAATATTCACCACTCATTTTTACCTGCTTTTCCAGGGGCAAAACCCTATCATTCAGCCTTTGAGCGCGGCGTGAAAATCATTGGGGCAACAAGCCATTATGTGACTGAAGAGCTTGACGCTGGTCCAATTATTGAACAGGATGTTGCACATGTGTCCCACACCCATAGTGTGAGTCAGCTCGTGGCTAAAGGAAGGGATTTGGAAAAGATTGTTCTCGCTCGTGCGGTCAAAAACCACATTGCTCTTAAAGTAATGGTTTATGGAAATAAAACAATCGTGTTTTCTTAACGATTGAGTTCCTCAATAAATGAAATCGAACGGGAGTTAAAGGCGTCTGGCTGATCCACGTTGACCACATGCCCGGATTGCGGAACAACGCTCAGTTGTGCAGATCGGTGTGCCGCTGCTAGTTTTTCAATACTTGGTAAAAACATATAATCTTCACTTCCCATCACATATAAAGTGGGGATATTGATGTCCACTTGGCGAAACAATCGCAATAAGGGCTTGAGTTCGGCGGTGAGTTTATACCAACGTAAAAATTCTTTTTGATAGAGTTTTTTGGCCTCTCGAACAAACAATAACCTCGACTCCTTATGGCTCTTTTTCGGCATAATGATATAGGCAAATAATCGATATAGCCAGAGATAAGGAATAATTGACTTACAGATGTTCCCAAAGCGCATCAAAATCTGTGAGCGCACATTGAGTTTCATAATCGCACCCGCCATTACCATGCTCTGTACACGTTGGGGATACATTTCTCCAATCTGACGGATTAAAATCGTACCGAGGGAAATCCCAACGAAATGGGACGATTTGATGTTTTCCTTGTCCAGAACAGCAATAATATCTTCTGCCAGCACATCAAAAGTGTATTTCTTTTTAAATACGTTAGACAACTGCATTCTTGATTTTCCATGCCCCCTAAGATCGAGCAACAACACATTAAAATGTTTTGAAAACTCACGTAACTGCTTAAACCATATCGAAGAACTCCCTCCTGCCCCATGGACAAAAGTGACCCAGGTTTTGGAAGTGGGATGCAAATGGGTGGAATAATGCAGCATCAGAGCAGTTTTTTCATTTGTTGTTGTAAGTCCTTGGCAGCATTTCGGGCTGCTTCAGCATAGTCATCTCCGCTTGAAGCAAAAATGATACTTCTTGACGAATTGACCAAGAGTCCAATATCCTCATTGGCTGCCGCATGAAATACAGATTCCAAATCCCCACCTTGCGCTCCCACACCAGGCACCAAAAAGAAAGATTTTGGCGTCAAAGCACGAATGGTGGCTAAATGTTCGGTTTTGGTTGCACCAAGCACATACATCAGGCGATCGGCACCATCCCAAGTACGACTGGTTGCTACAACGGTTTCGTAGAGTGACCGATCGAGAGTCTTTAGGGTTTGAAAATCATAAGCCCCTTGATTAGAAGTCAGTGCCAACATAATTGCATACTTCCCCTCAAATTGTAAAAAAGGCTCAATGGAGTCGCGACCCATATAAGGAGCAACCGTAACAGAGTCAAAGGGGAGCTTTTCAAAAAATGCACGTGCATACTGGGTTGAGGTATTGCCAATATCCCCTCGCTTGGCATCTGCAATCGTAAAATGGTTTGGATGGTTTTGATCCAAATACGCTATGGTTTTTTCAAGGGCTTGATACCCTTTGGAACCGTCAGACTCATAAAAAGCGGTATTGATCTTATAGGCCACCGCCAAATCATGGGTTGCTTCAATGATTGCTTTGTTGAACGTAAACTGCGCTTCCGGGTGATTGCGCACTGCAGCTGGCAGCTTGGCAAGGTCTGAATCTAGCCCTACACATAAGAAGGATGCTTTATTGCGAATCTGCTCGGTGAGGGATTGGGTTGTCATATCAGTTCGCCAGAAACTTTGAGTTTTTCGGTGTTGTAATGCAATTGGATTTCGTCAACCAGCTTGTCGAGATCTCCATTTACAATATTTTGTAAATCGTAAAGCGTAAGGCCGATACGGTGATCGGTCACACGACCTTGTGGATAGTTGTAGGTCCGAATCTTTGCAGAGCGATCTCCGGAAGACACCATGGCACTACGCTTGGCAGAATCCTCTTCCAGCTTTTTGCTCAATTCGAGTTCATACAAACGTGAGCGAAGTACTTTCAGTGCTTTTTCCTTGTTTTTGTGTTGCGACTTCTGGTCTTGACATTGTGCGACAATCCCTGTTGGAATATGCGTGAGCCGTACAGCAGAATAGGTCGTATTGACAGACTGTCCGCCAGGCCCCGAAGAACAAAACAGATCGAGACGAACCTCATTCATATCGATTTCGATATCAAATTCCTCAGCTTCTGGCAAAACCATCACCGTAGCAGCAGAGGTATGTACCCGACCTTGCGTTTCCGTTTGCGGAACACGTTGCACACGATGCACACCAGATTCAAATTTCATGGTGCCATATACATCTGTACCCGATACCTCCATGATGATCTCTTTAAAACCACCTGCAGTACCTTCACTGAGGTCAACAACGCTCACTTTCCAACCCTTGCTTTCGCAATATTTGGTGTACATCCGATACAGGTCGCCAGCAAAAATCGATGCTTCATCTCCACCAGTACCCGCACGAAGTTCCATAACGATGTTTTTCGCATCCTCGGGATCTTTAGGGATCAACATAAATCGAATGGTTTCTTCGAGTTCTGGGAGTTTGGCTTTTACTTCCTCCAATTCCTCTTTTGCCATATCAGTCATTTCAGGATCGGATCCATCAGCAATAATTTCTTCTGCTTCCTGTTGGCGTTGGGTCAGATTGAAATATGCTGTTCGTTTTTCCATCAAGGCACTCAAATCTTTATATTCTCGATTGAGGGCAACATAGCGTTTTTGGTCGGCGATAATATCGGGTTGAATAATCAAATCCGAAACTTCGTCGAAACGCTGTTTTACAATGGCCAAACGGTCAATCATGGGGCAAAGTTACGACAAAATCACGCAATAGGTCACTTGGACAAAAGGCAAGAATAAAGTGAAATAAAGCGTGAATTTTAAGGTGTTCTCATATAGTAACTAATTTTAACACATTTTTATAACAAAATCGGCTTTTTGACACATTTTTTCGGCTTTTTATGATGCCAAACTAAACCGCGAGTTCTAGATTCATAGGATTAAACAAAACATATACTATGAAACAATCAATTCAATATGGCATCGTATGGTTGCTGGGGATTGCACTGTTGACTCCCCTATTTGGGTGGTCACAAGGGCTGGTCACAGGAACGGTAAGCGATGAAAATGGAATGCCGCTACCAGGGGCAACCGTTGTGGTGGAAGAAACCAATGCTGGTACCACCACTGATTTTGACGGAAACTATCAAATTTCAGCTAGCACAGGACAAACCCTAATCTTTAGTTATGTGGGGTATGAGTCGCAAACACTTATAATTAACTCAGGAACAATAGATGCTACTTTAAATCCAGCTGGACAGTTAGAAGAAGTTGTGATCACTGCATTAGGAATATCAAGAGATAAAAAATCGCTTGGTTATGCTGTTCAAACTGTTGGTGGTGAATCTTTTGATGATGTAAGATCTGTAAATCCAATTGAATCCTTACAAGGAGAAGTTGCAGGTCTAGATGTCCAGTCATTCAACTCTATGGGTGGTTCTGCTAATGTCGTCATTAGAGGCTATTCGTCGTTTTCAGGATCCAATCAAGCTCTATTTGTTGTAGATGGCACACCTATTGACAATGAAACTGGGAACAGTCGAAGTACTGTGACTGGTCGAGGAGGGGTTGACTTTGGTAATGCTGCAATGGATATCAACCCAGATGACATTGAATCCGTATCCGTATTAAAAGGATCAGCTGCATCTGCATTATATGGTTCGCGCGCAGCCAATGGAGTTATCCTAGTTACAACGAAAAAAGGGAAAGAAAAAAAGGGGGTTGGAATATCATTTTCTTCACAAGCAACATTTGGATATGTTGACGAAGAGACTCTCCCAGTGTATCAAGACCAGTACGGCTATGGTTACGGTCAGTATCGAAGAGCTTACATTGGACCTTCACCCATAGAGACGGGTGCACAATGGACAGGATCCTATTATGGTCAATGGGGAAACAATTCTAGCTTTTACACTGGTGATGATGGCTCTTATGGACCTAAATTAGTTGGACAAGAGATTCATCATTGGTACAACATGGTCCCCGAATGGACTGAATTGTATCAAAAAACCGCTCCAGCTATTGCGCCAAAAGATACACCTAATGACTTTTTTGAAAGCGATGTTTCTGTACAAAATTCTATTTCATTTTCCGATTCCGGAGATAATGGTTCTTTCAGGCTAAGCTATACAAATGTCAACTCTGATGGTATTCTTCCCAATTCAAACCTTGAAAAAAACACAATTTCAGTTCGAACAAGTCGAGATTTTGGAAATCTCAACGCTGATGCGTCAGTTACATACGTAAATACGCAAACGACAGGTAGGTTTGGTACTGGATATGACGGTCTTAATCCCATGCAAGGTTTTAGACAATGGTGGGCTGTTGGTGCCAGTATAAATGAGCAGAAAAGAGTTTTTGATGAAACAGGCAAAAATTACTCGTGGAATATGATTGGAACCAATACGGATGACGCATCAGCTTCACCAAACCATCAACCATTATACTTTGATAACCCTTATTGGTCCCGTTATAACAACTACACAACCGACTCTCGTAGTAGGTATTTTGGTAATATAAGTCTGAATTATGAGATAAACGAAGAATTAAATATTTTGGGTCGTGTAACCTATGATGATGTCACAGAAGTTCGAGAGCAAAGAGCAAATGTAGCAGTAGGCACAGGGAGTAAAGGCGCAAATTTATTCGACGATCAGCCAGGATATCAGTTACAAAACAGAATACGATCTGAATACAATTATGATCTGATTCTAGACTATTCTAAAGATTTAAGCGACGAGGTTGACTTAAAGGCTATTCTGGGTTACAGCTTAAGAGTTCAGAACTGGGATCATGCAACTGCCCAAACAAATGGCGGATTGAATTTTCCAGATATATTTTCTCTTTCTAATTCTGTCAACCCCCTAACTGCCGCTGATGTGGCGCAATATGATGCGCAGAAGAAAGTAGATGGTTTATATACGTCCGTAAGCTTTGGGTTTGATGATACTTATTTTGTTGAGGGTACTTACAGAAGGGATCGTTCTTCTGCCTTACCTGCAGACAACAATACGTACGGCTACTATTCGGCTTCTGGATCTGTTATTTTGTCTAACTTGATCAATAGCGAAGCAATCACTTTCGCAAAGTTAAGAGCAAATTATGCTGTTGTAGGTAATGATACAGACCCATACAATGTATTTAGAGCATACACCATTAACCCCGCAAGAAATGGTGCTGCATCTGCGTCTAACCCAAGTATACTTCCAAACCAAAACTTGAAAGCAGAAACAACTACTGAAAATGAGTTTGGTTTAGAGGCTTCATTATTTGAGAATAGACTAGGATTTGATTTTTCTATTTATAATAAAACAACAAACCACCTTCTCACTTCACTAGATATTTCGCCATCTACTGGGTTTAGCGGAATTGTAACAAATGCAGGGAGTATTGAAAATAAAGGTATTGAAGCCATGATCCGTGTGACTCCTGTAATCGTGAATGATTTTAAATGGAGCTTTGTTTTAAATTACAATACTTATCAATCTGAAATATTAAGTTTAGGAAATGATGCGACAGGAAATGCCATACAGTACCTCAATCAAACTTCACCGCAGGGTGGCATTCAGATTGGCGGTCAAGTTGGGGAACCATTTGGTGTCATCCGTGGGCATGCCCATGTAAGAGATGCCAACGGAAATAAAGTGTTAACTGTTCGGAATAGCGAATCTGATGGTAGTGGTTACAATTATGCACATTATATGAGAACTTCAAACTCTGATAATGTAATTGGGGATATTAACCCTGACTGGACTGGGAGTATCAGAAATACGTTAAGTTATAAAAATTTTGACTTGAGTTTCTTAATTGATATTCAGCAAGGTGGTGATTTCTTTTCTCTTGACACTTGGTACGGATTTGGAACAGGAGCTTATGATCGTTCTATAGGATTAAATCACTTAGGCAATGACATAAGACTTACGATTCCTGAGGGCGGTGGAAAACGTTTAGATGGAGTTATTCTTCCCGATGATGCGAAAATCAACGACGATGGCATAGCCAATGTAGCAGGAACTCAAAACACAGAAGTGATGAGTAGATATGATTTTTATGCAAATCCAGAGGGATGGACTTCAATTGGAGCTCCTCATGAAATGCATGTGCACGATGCTTCATTTGTTAAACTACGTGAATTAAGATTTGGATATCAATTTACTTCAGGAATAATAGAAAAGTTACTATTGACCGATGCATCAATTGCTTTTGTAGGAAGAAATCTCTGGATTATACATAAAAACGCTCCATACACGGATCCAGAGGCAGGAATTTCTGCTGGAAATACTCAAGGTTATCAAACTGGAGCTTATCCAGCAGTTAAAACTTATGGCTTGAGTCTTAAGTTGAGCTTCTAATCATTAATAATATTAAAATAAAAAAATGAAAAAATACTTCTTATTAATTATTACAGTTGTCTTGACAAGTTGTTCTTCAGATAAGGTTTACGAGGACTTGAACAAAGATTCTAATGCTCCTGCGGAGGTTTCTGATGGTCAGCTTTTTGTTTCAGCTACAAATAGCTTGACAGATTTTATTGAGTCAACTAATGTCAATGTAAACAACTTTAGACTTTACGCACAGTACTGGACACAAACACAGTATACAGACGAATCCAATTACGAAATGCAAAACAGAGAGATTCCTGACTATATGTTTTCAGAGTTTTATCGTGATGTATTAGGTGATCTTAAAAATGCAGCCAATCAAACTGATGATGCTGTTAAGATTGCTCAAATAGAATTAATATCTGTTTATGCCTTTCAAATGTTGGTAGATGCCTTTGGAGATGTTCCATATAGTGAAGCACTCAGCGCAGAGGGAGATACCGCGGTTCTTGCACCAAAGTATGATGACGCCGCAACAATTTATTCTGACTTGATATCGCGCGCTGAAACTGCCCTATCGGGGCTGAGTAGTTCAGGTACGGGATATGTTTCTGATGATTTAATATTTTCAGGATCTATTTCAGCATGGACAAAATTTGCAAACTCACTCTTGGTAAAGCTTGGGGCAAGACTAGTTGATAAAAATTCAGACCTTGCAAAAAGCTTGATTGAAGATCACTACGCAAATGGAATTTCTTCCAATGCTGATAATGCTTATATTCAATTTGAGGGAGCACCCCCAAACACCAACCCTCTTTGGGAGGACTTGGTACAATCTGGCAGGCAGGACTTTATCCCTGCTGATACGTTTGTTGATGCATTAAATGACCTTAATGATCCACGTGCTGATAAGTTTTTTGATCCGTCTTCAAAAATAGCAGATTCCTTAAATGTGCTACACTATCAAGGCGGACCCTATGGAACCTCAACTCCATTTAATGATAACTCTCATATTTCGCAAACTCTTTATTCACCCGACTTTAGGGGAGTATTAATCGACTATTCAGAAATGAGTTTTATTCTAGCTGATGCTGCTCGAAGAGGATTTGATGTTGGAGATACTGCCTCAAACCATTATGAAAATGGTATTTCTGCAAGCATGAGCGAGTGGGGCGTTACTGATACAGATAAAGACGCATACCTCGCATCCTCAGATGTTGCTTTCGCAACCGCTAGTGGTTCGGATAAAGAAAAAATTGCAAAGCAATTTTGGATAGCAATGTATAACAGGGGATTTGAAGGGTGGACCGTTTACAGATTGTATGACGCACCAGCTCTAAAAAACTCTGGAACACTTGACCTTCCTGTTCCTAAAAGATATACATATCCTCAATCCGAGCAGACAATTAACGGTGAGAATGTAAAAGCTGCAAACGGGGGTAACGACACTCAGCAAACGTCAATTTTTTGGGACACCCAATAAAATTGATTTTTTTAGCTGGACTTTAGGAGAAAACCCCTCACCCGAGGGGTTTTTTAATACGTAAACTCCCCGTGCGGAGAAGAAATCGTGAGTTGTTTTTGCTAATTAAAGAATTGGAGTATTGCTAAATAATTAAATCTATATTTATAGAAAATAAACGATTAAAAAAAATATAATATGCTTATATCAAGATATTTATAATAAATTTTGTCGATTAAAAAGCATCATATTGCTAATTCTTATTATATTTATTTCAAAATAATTACACTTCAAATTGAGTCCATTTACACATCGTGATATTCGATTGATCGAACCTACCTTCAATGATCCTTTGACAGGATTAATTATAGAACTAGACCACTTGAGAAACAAGCAAATTAGTGGCACTACACACCCCACTGTGTTTTTTCAACTTAAAAATGTCTTTCAGATGCTTGAAAGTATCGGTTCAGCAAGAATAGAAGGTAACAACACCACCATTTCAGAGTTTATCGAAACACAACTTGAAAGCAGAAAGCCAGTGGATGAGCAAATCCAAGAAATTCTAAATATTGAGAATTGCCTCCATCATATTGAAAAAGAGTCCAAAAACATTAAAATCAACAGGATTACCATCAGTAATTTACACAAAATAACGGTCAAAAACCTCACTCCACCCCCTATTGGTGAGGGAGATCACAACCCTGGAGATTACCGCAACCATCCGGTAAACATCAAAGGAGCAAAGCATATCCCCCCAGAAAATTACCAGCAAATCGAGGGGTATATGCAAGAATTGATCGACTTTTTGAATCAACCCAACCCACCAAGATATGACTTGCTAAAAATGTGTATCGCACATCACCGTTTAATGTGGATACATCCCTTTGGCAATGGAAACGGAAGGTTGGGAAGGGTCTTTACTTATGCGCTTTTGGTCAAATTTGGATTCAACGTGCATGTTGGCGGAATTCTAAACCCGACAGCTATTTTTTGTAACAACCGTGAGGAGTATTATCGACAATTATCTGTGGCAGATCAGGGCAGTGAGGAAAATCTTATGAGTTGGTGTACTTACGTGTTGAGTGGTCTAAAGACAGAAATCGAAAAAATTGATCGACTTTCCAATTACGATTATTTAAAAACTCACATTCTACTCCCTGCTTTAGCTTACTCCAAATCCATGAAATATATCGATGCTATTGAATACAAAATTCTGAGAGTTACAATTGAAAATCAAATTGTTCAAAATGCAACTATCAAAACGGTAATGAAATCCAAACACATCACTTCAGTTTCTAGATATATCAGGTCTTTAAAAGAAAAGAAAATGCTTGTCAGTGAGGGTGAAAATTCTCGAAAATACCATATCAATTTCATTCAAAACCTCTTGCTCAGAGGAGTCATAAAACAGTTAGAAGAAAAGGGATTTACCCCAACGCAATATTAGCTAATACCCAAACTCCCCGTGCGGAGAAGAAATCGTGAGTTGTTTTTTTGTGGAGGCCTCTACCCGACCGACAACTTGGGCATCAACCCCAAAAGATTGAGAAATTGAAATCAGTGTATTGGCAATTGCTTCGGGTATATACAGCTCCATACGGTGGCCCATATTAAAGACCTGGTACATTTCTTTCCAGTCCGTTCCAGACTGCTCTTGAATCAGATTAAACAAAGGAGGCGTGTCAAACAAATTGTCCTTGATAACATGGAACTCATCGATAAAATGTAAAATTTTGGTTTGGGCTCCCCCACTGCAATGCACCATACCGTGGATCTGCTTCCGATCAACTTGATTTAAAATTGCTTTAACAATGGGTGCATAGGTTCGTGTTGGGGACAGAACCAATTTCCCTGCATCTAGCGGCGTATCTGTCGCATCAGTCAATGATTTTTGTCCTGCATACACCAATTCCTCTGGAACGCTGGGGTCAAAACTTTCTGGGTATTGTTGGGCTAGCGTTTTAGAAAACACATCATGTCGCGCAGAGGTGAGTCCATTACTACCCATCCCTCCGTTGTATTCGCTTTCATAGGTAGCTTGTCCAGAAGACGCCAAGCCAACAATCACATCTCCAGCCTGAATGCGAGCATTGTCAATCACATCTTCTCGGTTTATACGGGCCGTAACCGTCGAATCCACAATAATCGTACGGACCAAATCCCCAACGTCAGCGGTCTCCCCGCCTGTGCTGTAAATATGTACGTCGTGTTTGGCCAAATCTGCTATCAACTCTTCTGTTCCCTGAATAATGGCAGCAATGATCTCACCGGGGATGTTGTTTTTGTTTCGTCCAATCGTCGATGACAACATGATATTGTCCGTCGCACCCACACATAGCAAATCGTCAAGGTTCATCACAAGAGCATCTTGCGCAATCCCTTTCCAAACTGATAAATCCCCTGTTTCTTTCCAATACATATAGGCCAGCGAAGACTTGGTTCCAGCTCCATCAGCATGCATGACGATACAAGAATTGGGGTCATTGGTCAAATGGTCAGGAACGATTTTGCAGAACGCTTTGGGAAACAACCCTTTGTCAATGGAGGCAATGGCCTTGTGAACATCATCTTTGGTTGCGGAAACCCCACGTTGGCTATACCGTTGGTCGGACATGAATGGTATTTTTTACAAAGATATCCGTTTGTTTGTTAGCGCAAAAACAAAAGTTCACGATACTTGACCATAGACCATAATTCATTGTCAACAAGAAGCTCGAGTCGATCAGAGTGATAGCGGATTTCATCAAAAAACGGCAACACCTCATTGCAATACAACTGTGCGCGCTGCTCATTGTTGGATATGGCATTGGCTTTTTTACGTGCGTTAATCATGTCGGTTACTCCCCGATTGATATTGGCAATATAAGATGATATTTTTTCTATTAAATCCATTTGCTCACTGGCATGTTTGGCATACTCAGAACCATAGATTTCTTTTAGCCCACGCACATTCTCGATCAGCGTATTTTGATACTTTACCGCTGTGGGGATAATATGATTTCGTGCAATATCCCCGAGTACCCGGCTTTCAATCTGGATTCGCATAACATATTCCTCCACTTGAATTTCATAGCGTGCCCGAACTTCTGTGGCGTTCATCACACCCATCTCCTCAAATAAAGAAATCGTTTGCTTGTCCACGCGTGCTTTTAAGGCGTCTGGTGTTTTTGGGGTGTTGGTTAGTCCTCTGCGTTTGGCTTCTTTTGCCCAAGTTTCACTATAACCATCCCCTTCAAAAAGGATTGGGCGTAGTTTTTTAATGTAGTCTCGTAAAACATTAAAAATCGCATCGTCTTTTTTAAGTTTCTTGGTTTTTATCAGCTTGTCAACCTCTTTTTTAAACGCTTTCAGTTGGCTTGCAACAACGGTGTTAAGCACCGTCATCGGATTGGCACAATTGGCAGAAGAACCAACAGCCCTAAACTCAAATTTATTTCCAGTAAATGCAAAGGGAGATGTTCGGTTTCGATCCGTATTATCCAAAAGGATTTCAGGAATCTTACCGACAACATTCAATTTTAAATCTGTTTTCTCCTTGGGCGAAAGTTTTCCTTCAGATACATTTTCAAGGTCGTCAAGAACCTTGGTAAGGTGTTCACCTATAAAAACAGACAATATTGCAGGTGGTGCTTCGTTGGCCCCTAATCGGTGATCATTACTTGCACTCGCAACAGAAGAGCGAAGCAAGAATTCATAATCCTTTACCGCTTTGATGGTATTGATAAAAAAGGTCAGGAACTGGAGGTTTCTCATCGGCGTTTTCCCTGGACTTAATAAGTTGACGCCAGTATCTGTTTGCAAAGACCAGTTGTTGTGTTTTCCTGAACCATTAATCCCTGCAAATGGTTTTTCATGCAACAAAACTTTGAGATTATGCCTACTGGCAATTTTACCCATGATATCCATAAGCAATGCATTGTGATCAACAGATAGGTTGGCTTCTTCAAAAATGGGTGCCAATTCAAATTGGTTTGGTGCCACCTCATTATGGCGTGTTTTGACTGGGATACCAAGAAGCATGGACTCATGCTCAAGTTCTCGCATAAACGATAATGCACGGTTTGGAATTGAACCAAAATAATGATCATCGAGTTGTTGGCCTTTAGCAGGTGCATGACCCAGAAGGGTTCGACCAGTGAGTACGAGATCGGGACGACTTTGCGCAAGTGATTTATCGATCAAAAAATATTCTTGCTCCCAACCAAGCGTAGCAATAACCTTGTTGACCGTTTTATCAAAATACTGAGCGACTCCAGTTGCAGCTTGGTCAACAGCATGTAAAGCTCGCAACAAAGGGGTTTTGTTGTCTAAGGCTTCCCCAGTATAGGACACAAAAACGGTGGGGATACACAAGGTTGTTCCATAAATAAAAGCTGGTGAAGTTGGATCCCAGGCGGTGTAACCACGTGCTTCAAATGTATTACGAATGCCGCCACTGGGAAAACTCGACGCATCGGGTTCCTGTTGAACTAGCTGTGAACCCTCAAAATTTTCGAGAGCAGTCCCATCCGAGGTCAGGTCAAAAAAGGCATCGTGCTTTTCGGCTGTTGCTCCGGTGAGGGGTTGAAACCAGTGTGTGTAGTGAGTGGCTTGTTTGGATAGCGCCCAATCGCGCATCGATGCTGCAACGTGGTCAGCCACCTTACGGTCGATTTGTCCACCTTTATCAATGGCCATGCAAACTTGTTGATACGCCTCTTTGGTGAGGTAGGCACGCATAGCATTTTTATCAAAAACATGATTGGCAAAAAGTTGAGAACGATCTTGATGAGCCACTGACTCCATCGGTTGGCGTTGGGACGCATTTTGAACTGCAGTAAAGCGAATTGTTGACATAACGGTAGATTTTATTCAAAAATACGCAATAATGCCAATTGAGTAAGTCTAATTCTGCAATATTCTCAATATGACTAATTAATATTAGGAAAAAATAAATTTACCCCATCTAAAAATAGGGTGTTCATAAAACTAGTATTAATGTTTATAGTTTACCCCTACAACTTAGACGGGGTGCAAGAAAAAAATATACATTTGTGACGTTAAAATATCAAAATATGAGTAAGTCAAAACTTGAATATCTATGGCTCGACGGTTATAAACCAGTGGCCAATTTGCGCGGTAAAACAAAAATCATTGAAAATTTTAGTGGTAAACTTGAAGACGTTCCTATGTGGGGGTTTGATGGTAGTTCTACCCAACAAGCCATTACAGGTTCTTCAGACTGTTTGCTGAAACCAGTGGCCATTTACCCTGATCCAGCCCGAAGAGATGGATTTTTGGTAATGACAGAAGTATTGAATCCTGACGGTAGTGCTCATGAGTCAAATGGTCGTGCTGCGATCGACGATGATGATGACGATTTCTGGTTTGGATTCGAACAGGAATATTTCCTTTGGGATCCTGAGACAAATCTACCTCTTGGATTTCCAAAAGATCAAACACCACAAGGACAATTTTATTGTTCTGTAGGTGGTAGCAACGCTTTCGGAAGAGAAATCATGGATCGTCACCTCGATTTGTGTTTAGATGCTGGAATCAATGTGGAAGGTACAAACGCTGAGGTTGCTCCAGGACAATGGGAGTATCAAACCTTTGCGCAAGGTGCTGCTAAAGCTGGAGATGAAATGTGGGTTGCCCGTTACATTCTTGAGCGATTAGCTGAAGAGTATGGTTTAGCCATCAATTACCATCCAAAACCACTAGGAGCTACAGACTGGAATGGATCTGGAATGCACGCAAACTTCTCAAATACGACCTTAAGAACTTGTGGTTCTAAAGAAACGTATGAGACCATTTGTGAAGCCTTCCGTCCTGTCGTAAAAGAGCACATTGAGGTCTATGGGGCTTACAACGACCAACGATTGACAGGAGACCACGAAACACAATCTATCGATGAGTTTAGCTATGGTGTTTCTGACCGTGGTGCTTCTATTCGAATTCCAATTATGACCGTTGAAAAAGGTTGGAAAGGATGGTTGGAAGACAGAAGACCAGCTTCTAACGGAGATCCTTACAAAATTGCAGCTAGAATTATCAAAACGGTAAAGTCTGCAAAGGTTTAGTCTTTCTAAACTTTAGATAATAACAAAGCACCTTTTAAGGTGCTTTTTTTTTATGCCAACGTTTTAACGATAAACAAAACATATAGTGTCAAAAGAAGTAATCCATCTCGCCAATAGATTTCCATTTTTTTTGGCAAAAAAACCAATGGGATTAAAAGCGCAGCGATTCCGATCATTACATAAATATCAAAATCGAGTAAGGTATTATCAACAACGGTCAATGGATGAAAAAGCGCAGTAATTCCAAGAACGGCTAGGATATTGAAGAGGTTTGAACCTAGAAGATTCCCAATTGAAATGGCATTTTCACGCTTGGCTACCGCAACGAGCGAAGCCGCAAGTTCAGGCACACTCGTTCCAACAGAAACCACAGTAATCGCAATTACCCTTTCACTTACCCCTAGCTGACTTGCAACATTGACCGCGCCATTGACCAGTAAATCCGATCCGAAGGCCAGAAATGCGGAGCCAAATACGATAAACAACAAAATTTTTGGCCATGACAATAACGTATCTAAATCATTGACAACAAAGTCCGCTTTATCTGTCCGTTGCAATAAATACAATAACATCAACACGAGAAGTACGACCAGTGCAATCCCTTCAAAGGCAGTGATGGTTCCATTTTGAATAAACACCCATAGAAGAATGGAGGCAATAAACATCATAGGCCAATCGGACTGATAAAAGCTTTTGGAAACCTGGATTCGGGTAAATAGTAACACCACACCCAAGACAAGACCAAGATTGGCAATGTTAGATCCCACCACATTCCCCAATGCAAGATCAGGGTATCCTGCCAAAGCAGAACGCACACTCACTATGAGTTCAGGAAGTGAGGTCGCAAAAGAAACGACCGTCATCCCGATAATAAATTTTGGAATGACAAACCGGTTTGAAGCCCCAACAGCTGCCCGCAACAACCACTCACCACCTACAATGAGCCCAACGAGTCCTGCTGCAATTTTTAATACATCCATTCCCATATTGCGAAGATACAACACAAGAGTTTTTGTATTTTTGATTATGAAAAAATTCTTTTTCCGGGTCTTAGCCAAGGTGAACAAAGCAATCCTACCCAGTTTATCAAAGAAAGGGGTTGATCTTACCAAGGCTTCCAAGGCACAATTGGCTCTTATTGGGTGGAGATCTTATGTGACAATGCGGGCTTTATAGTTTTGTAAACAAAGTAAAATGGGATATATTTACCGACGCAAAAGGCCTCGTGGCGCAACTGAATAGCGCATCTGATTACGGCTCAGAAGGTTGCAGGTTTGAATCCTGCCGAGGTCACGAATAAATCGCACAATAAGAAAAAACGCCAAGCTCGCTTGAGCGTTTTTTTGTTTGTGTGATTTTCAAAGCGGAGCTTTATCAGGATCACAACGTAATCCTTGTTTGTGTGATTTTCAAAGCGGAGCTTTGTCAGGATCACAACGTAATCCTTGTTTGTGTGATTTTCAAAGCGGAGCTTTTTCAGGATCACAACGTAATCCTTGTTTGTGTGATTTCAAAGCGGAGCTTTGTCAGGATCAAAAAAGTAATATTTACTTGCATGCTTTGAACACCACTTTAAGGCACTGATACCGCTGTCCTAAACCCAGTATGCATACTTCCCGTGTCTGGCGTGGTTTTCATACGCATGCTGTTTCGGTATCCGCTACAATAGCTGTCGTGACATAAAAAACTTCCGCCTCTACTAACGCGCTTTAATGCATAAGGCTCATTGGAGTCATAGCTTGTTTCAGGTCCTTGTGGGTTGTGGGTGGTTTTGTTTGCCAAGGTTTTATAGTAGTCCTCGTGGTACAAGTCAGCGCACCATTCCCAAACGTTGCCTGCCATGTCATATAAACCATAGTTATTTGCCTGGTAGCTTTGGACAGGTGCTGTAAAATAAAAACCATCACTCTTATCGTTTCTGTAAGGAAAAGATCCTTCCCAAGTATTGGCTTTGGATGTTCCAGAGCGTAAGTCTTCATTGCCCCAAGCATAGACTGCATCTTTAAATCCGCCTCTACTGGCATATTCCCACTCGGCTTCTGTAGGGAGTCGTTTGCCTGCCCATTCGCAATAGGCAACCGCATCAAACCAACTCACATGCACTACAGGGTGATTTTCTTTCCCTAAGATACTACTGCCAGGACCTTCAGGTTGTCTCCAGTTGGCACCTTGTCGCCACTGCCACCACTGGCTTACATCTCGAAGTGATACAGGTTTATCTGTAGGCACAAAAACCAATGATGCTGGAGCTAATTGACTCGCGTCTGGTTTTGGGGTTCCGGGGGGTAATTCTTTTTTTATTTCTTCCCAATCCACGGCTTTTTCTGCTGTGGTTACATAATCCGTTGCTTCTACAAAAGCAGCAAACTGCGCGTTTGTCACCTCATGGATATCCATCCAAAAGGAATCAATCACCACCTCATGCTTTGGATACTCATCTCGCCAAGCCTGGTCGTCATCTCCGCCCATAGAAAAAGTACCGCCTGGGATTAAAACCATACCCTCTTTGTTGGCTTCGCTTGATCCTTGGGATGTTGTGCTGACTGGTGAATTAAATCGACTTTGCGTGGGGGTACAACTATGCCCAGCTGTTTGGGGTGGTTTGGGGGTTTGTTGGCAGCCAACAGCAAAAAGTAAAATCGATATGTAACGAATATTCATATTAAGTAGGGAATATAAACAATTAAGCCTTTATGATTTTTTTGGTTTCTTGCATGCCATTGGCTTGTAGTGTTACAACATACAAGCCATGAGGTAATGATACCATATCTATGGCTGCATACCCAAGTTGCATATCCAATTTCCCCGATTTAATGAGTATACCATTATTGTTATGTATAGCATAATTTACTTCCAAGTTATCGACGATTGGATTAACAAAAAGTTTGTCATAAACTGGATTGGGATAGGCGGCCCAAAAAGTTTCATTCTTAGGAGTATTGTTGCTTAGAGCATAACATGTTGAATCCACATAATGACTTGGCTTTATAACATCTTGGATTTTTTTAGTAGAAAAACTTTCATTGTTGGTTTGGTCGAAAAAGGTATTGTCAACTATCGCATTTTCTGCACCCAAAAAATCTTGCATCAGTGTAGCAAAAACTTGTCTGTAATCGTGCTGAACTGTTTTGATCTGCCAGTTGTTATTACTGGTAGCTTCTGTCAAATCTACATTTATCCCCGAAACACCTCCCTGCACTGGCTTTCCAAATACAAACATCGGAGCGATCTCTCCATGGTCTGTACCTAAGTTGCCATTTTGCATGGCTTTGCGACCAAACTCAGAAAAGGTAAGCCCAACCACATCATCTCCGATGGAATCAGCGTTGATATCTGCCATAAAAGCATCTACTGCCCCAGAGAGTTCGGTCAAAAGTTCAGTGTGTCTGCCATTAATGTCTCCCGAGGCTTGATTTTGGGCATTATGGGTGTCAAAACCACCAATGGTAACCATATAAACTTTTGTTTCAATTCCTCCCCTAATTAATCTTGCAACAGTTTTGAGTTGGTCAGCTAGATCGGTGTCTGGGTAGGAAACCAAGTTTTCAGCGCCATTGGCATTGAATGCATTTTCGATGGCCTCTGCGTATGTATTTGCAGCCGAATCAGTATTTATGATGTACTGAAGCTCACTTCCATAGTGGGTACCTTGTGGAATGTTGTCCGGTGCCTGTCCCGCCAAACCACTGAGAACTGTGTAAAAGTTTTGAGAATTTTGCCCCTCGATGTTAAGTGCCATGCCATGTTCATGCTCCGCATGGAAACCCAACCAAGTGTTGCTTGAACCCAACTGAATTCCAAGTGGAAAATTGGTGGGCAACAAACTGCTGTAGGCCTCTTCCATAAAACGTCCAAGCAAACCACTTTCTTTACCATTGTCCCAACTGTTGCCATCATTGCCCGTAGCCCATAGGTCTATCGAAGCAAAGTGACTTTTGTTAGCAGATGGATATCCTACTGACTGTAAGACACGCAACATCCCCGACTGATAGAGCCCTTTAAAACCTGCATTAGCACCTGTTAGAAGTGCTGGATTGAATACCAAGTCTTTGTTCAAACCACTGTTTGATGTATCAACTGCCAAATTGTTATAGTCTGGCACAGGGATATGGATATCTGGACGTAAAGTCCCCGCATAATAACCATAGTTGTTATAAGGAATTAGGGTGTTGAGACCGTCGTTTCCACCCTTTAGTTCAATGAGTACAATTTTTCTGTTTGAAATATCACAGTTAAGGGAGGTATTGGCCAGTTTTAAAGCAGCACCCAGCTCATATGGAAACAATCCCAGAGCTGAGGCCGAGGCAGATAATTTAACAAATGACCTTCTTTTCATAATCAAAAATTACATGAGTTGAAATTCTGCAGCATTGATCATTCTTGTTAGCAAACTATCAAGTCTGTTTTTTATAAAAACCGCTGCATCTTCAGCAGCCACGGGATCATTTGGGTTGGTATAGGCTGCCCATGCATCATGCCAAATGTAGTAAACCTCTCCATCTTGTATCAATGATTTTTTGAAATAAGCAAGTCTGCTAGCGTCTAAAGCCTCACAATAAAACAAATCTGAAAGCTCTTGGACAATGGTGTCAGCACTTGCAGGATTAGAGATGTTGTTGTTGATGAATGTGGTGCTATCGAAGCCAGTCCAAATTCGGGTATAATAGGTGCCACCATTATTAGCCGTTTGAAGCCCTTGAATACGATTATTTCCATTCCCCTTATTGTCATTATAGGTGCTACCAATTAGTGACATGATAGTGTTATATCTAGCCACGATATTATTCGAATTAAACCATGCCCTGTCATAGGCGGGGGGTTGATAATCGCCGGGGTAACCAGCAACAGTTGAAGGAGCAAATAGACTCATTCCAGTGAAACCAAAAAATGTATTGTGACAAAAATTCCACCAAAATAAGTAAAACCTAAAGTTTTCATTTGATGTGTCCCAAGAGTTGTCTTGCGCCACTTGGGGTGTATCGGGATTAGGAATATTCACCTCCAGTAATGAGAGTAACTCATTGAAAAACTGCAAAGGATTTTTAATAATTCCCCCTATATTTTCGTTGGTGGAATCCGTATCATCCAAATCAAAAAAATGTTTTGATTTCAATAAGGTTTTCAAAACCTCCAACAAGTTATAACCATTGCTTTGTAGCTGTTGTGCTAGTGGGGTGATGATATCATCCTCTACTTCTTGATCCCATTCACTTCGCACAAACATTCGATACATTTTACGAACGTAGTTTTTGGCAGTTTCCAACTTGTCAAAAATCATGTCAACAAAGTCATCCAGCTCTGTTTCTATCGCGAACTCCGAATTTCCTCCAGTTATTACTTGATTGTTAAAAGCATAACTAAAGGTTTTATTTCCCGAATCATGCTTGTTCACATTAATGTAGCCCATAGGTATCCCGCTGGGATAATGTGGTTGTTTGATTGTATCTGAATCTGGATTGTCTCTATCACGCTTGAACTTGATGCCAGAAAAGACTCTGGCAGCCTGCACAACGTCGTGTTCAGTGTAGTTTGTATAGTTTCCTTCAGCCACCTGAGGGCCTTTACCTATGGTGAAAAGCTCCAAAAACTCACGAGCATAATTTTCATTGGGGTTGTTATTGTTGTTATCACCATTGTCTAGAAAGTAGAGCATGGCGTTATCAAAGGTAATTTTTCTGGCAAGGTCTTTTACACTTTTGTCAGCGTAAAATTGGAGCAGGTTGAGGTAATCAAAAAAATGAGCTGATTTACCTGATCCGTCATCTTTGGATACCGTAAATGTGGTGAACAAAAACCAAGTAAGTTTGTCAATGAGGGTGTTTTGTTTGATTGTATTATACCACCACCAACCTGCCACCAAACCTCTTTTGGGCACTTGCCTGCAAGTATAAGATGAATTGGTCCAATTGGCATTATTCAGCCAATATCCATCTTGAATATCTGGACAATCAGAGTTTGCATAGTTGGTGATTGGGTCATTTGGCCACGGCCAAGAGTAGGTTTTCGAAATGGATATCTCGTCTATAATCTCCGATGGTGTTTTTCCAATCATTTGATCCAATTGTGACTTGGAATATTGGAAGCAAGCACGACGCAACAAATGTTTTGCCAATCTTTTATCAAGAGCCCCTAAATGTTCAGATAATATTGCCATCAAATAAACATTAAAATTTACATTTAATCTTACTCTAAATTAGTAACTATGTTTAAAATAACTATTATTATTAAGTTTTTCTTTATATTAATTAATTCATAACTGAAATGGTTTAATAATTTCTAAAATATAACTAAACAACATATGTAACAATAATTGGTTAATTATTTGCTGTTTAGAAATATTTATTTTTTAGATTTAGAAATGAATAAAATAAGGGTTTCGTTTATATTGGTTTGTTTTAATCTCTTTGCTCAAGAAAATTTAGATTTAAAAAAAGGGGTAGCCTTTAACCTTGGATATGAGAATAGTTGGCAAGAGCGTTTTGAAAAGCTAAAACCTCATTGGCATTATTCATGGAATTGGGAGTATAGAAACAACTATCCAGATGAAATTGAGTTTGTACCTATGATCTGGGGAAGGAATAATGCTACTCAAGACAAAATAGATTATTTAAATAACTTGGTGAGCTTAGGAAAGATCCAAAATGTGCTGATGTTTAATGAACCTGACCTAGAAAGTCAATCGAATATGTCAGTAACTGAGGTTGTAGATCTTTGGCCGTTAATTGAAACATTAAATGTTCCCATATCAAGCCCTGTAACCTCAGCTCCACTTAATGAGTGGATGAGAGATTTTATGCAAGTAGCAAGTATTCAAAACCTAAGAGTTGATTTCGTTGCCATTCATGTTTATCATAAAAATAACCCAACCAAATTCATCGAACTTGTGGAAGAGGTTTATCAAACCTACGGAAAACCTATTTGGATAACTGAATTTGCAGTACGAGATAATAATGCGACAATAAACAACCCGAACATATACACAGAAAGTTATGTGCTTGCTCATATGGAAAATGTGTTAAATAAATTAAATGAGTTGGATTATGTTAAACGTTATTCTTGGTTCGACCCAAATGCCAACAATCAAAAATACCCAATGCTACAAACTGCTGATATCATAGATGAAAACAATCAGCTAACAACTTTAGGTGAGTATTATGCGAGTCACAATCCAAATAATGCACTTTCTAGTAAGAATAAGAAAAATGACGTGATAACAATATATCCTAACCCCTCGAAAAATTTAATTTATATAGATTCAGATAATTCTAGCTTTACAGCAAGTATTTTTAATTTAAATGGGAAAGTTCTAATAAAAAAAAATATTAAAACTCAAATAGATATTTCTGATTTAAACAAAGGTGTTTATTTTACCGAATTAATCAATGAATCAAACAAATCATTTCACAAATTAATTATTAAGAAGTGATCTATTTTAAAAATTTTTGGAATTGTTTAAATAAATTTAAGTTTATTGTATTGGGTTTATTATTTTTCTTAATCTCTACATTTAATTTCGCTCAACATTCTGAAAAATTTAATGTTTTACTCATCATAGCCGATGATTTAAATTGTGCTATTGGTGCCTATGGTGATTCCCTCGCTTATACCCCTAACATTGACAAACTTGCTAATGAAGGCGTACTATTTACAAATGCTCACGTTCAATATCCACTCTGCAGTCCCTCCAGAATTTCTTTTATGACTGGGCTGTATCCAGATCAAACAAAGTCCAAAGAGCTAAGACTTCATGTTCGCCAAACGATTCCTGATGTGATTACTTTGGGGCAAAAATTTAGGATGGAGAATTACCATTCCGTAAGAGTTGGTAAAGTGTATCACTACCATAACCCAAGAGACATAGGCACAGCGAGTTATGACGACCCTTTTACTTGGGACAGAACAGTAAACCCATATGGAAGAGATAAAATTGAAGAACATAAAATATCATTCCTCAAACCAAGATTTAATGGGGGTGTTTTAAGTTGGCATAAAGCCTCTGGGAAAGATGAAGAGCAAACAGATGGAATTGGGGCAACAAATACCATTGCCTTTTTAGACGAATTTGCCAAGAGTGGTGAGAATTTCTTTTTGGCATTCGGTTTGTACCGACCCCACGTGCCTTTTGTTGCTCCTGAAAAATATTATGAATTACAGAAAAATAAAGATTTTTCAGTTCCACAAAGTTCAAGTCGATATTTAGAAACCATCCCAGAGCCAGCTGCAATTTCAGTACGTAGAAAAAAAGAACAAGTTGACCTAGACCCTGAATTGGCACAAGAAATCAAGCAAGCATACTATGCAACTGTTAGCTTTGTGGATGCTCAAATCGGTCGGGTGTTGGACAAACTTAAAAAAACAGGTTTGGATAAAAAAACTATCGTCGTGTTTACATCAGATCATGGTTATCACCTTGGGGAGCATGGACACTGGCAAAAGCAAACATTATTCGAAAATGCAACGAGCGTTCCCTTAATTTTTGCAGGACCTGGAATATCCAGTGGTTTGAGTCCCATAGACGACCCTGTTGAGCTTGTTGATTTGTATCCAACAATTATGGAATTGCTTCAGATGGAAACGCCAAATTTTGTGCGTGGCAAAAGTTTAAATTCTTATTTTAAAGGGTCTAAAATTCCAGTCAGAAATAGTGCTCTGACTGAGCTTTTAGTGAAAACTCCTAAAGGAATAGCGCAAGGATATTCAATAAAAACAAAAAGATACCGATTAAACCGCTGGAGTGGTGAAAACCTTTTTAAATATGAACTATATGACCACAAGTATGACAAGGACGAATTAAACAATTTGGCTGACCATCAACAATACACTAAGGTTCTCGATTCACTAAAAAAAGTTCTTGAAAAAAGAGTTAGTGATGCACAAGAATATCCAGAAGGCCTTGGAAGGCAAATCAATGCAGTTCAACCTTGGTTTGAACCTAGACTTAATTTATTTAATAGAAAATTTAGTAAAACGAATTAATCTCTTCAATAGATTTAAATTTCCAATCTATTCCTTTTCCCCACTTCACCGTTTTGTGCTTTTTAAAGTAATTCTCCATTTTGGAGTCTAATTTTTTTGCTTTAAGCGGGAACTTTTCAGCAAGGTTGTTTTGCTCTCCTATATCACTCGAAAGGTCAAATAAGTTTAGCTCACCATTATCATGAAACTTAATGAGCTTATAAATGTCTACGATAATGGACGAGTGAGGTCTCCCAAAAGCGATGTAATTTCTGTATGGAACATGAAAATAAAATCCATTATCCTGTCTTTTAACTTTCCCATTTCCAGAGTTAAATAATACTTTTTTTATACTGCCTCCATCAATTGTTTTCATTTGTCCTCGAAGACTGTATCCAGATAAATCTGCAATTGTGGGTAGAATATCAGTTAGTGAAACAGGAATGTCAGAAAATGAATTAGGTTTAATTTTTGGTCCTGAAACAATAAAAGGGATTCTTATCCCACCTTCAGTCGCATCCCATTTTCCTCTGCTCAGAGGGTAGTTGTAACTGTTCTTATATTTTCTTCTTGGTGGTAGTGTTGGGACTGCACCATTATCCGAACAGTATATAACATAGGTATTATTTGCGATACCAAGCTCTTGCAGTTTGTTGAGTAAAATACCAACAGAATCATCCAAGTCTTCTGTTAGCGCAGCAAAATATGCATTCTTATGAATTTTCCCTTTTTCTTTTTTCTCATATTTCTCCAAAGAGCGTTTTGTGGCTTGAATATTTGAGTGAACAGCATAATGAGACAGTTGCAGGTAAAAGGGGTTTTTTGATTTTGATTGCTGCTCAATAAAAGCAATAGATCGCTGTGTTAGTGAGTAGATTTTTTTTGGATCACTGGAAGTAGAGAATTTCCATTCAGGTGGTTGAAAACCACCGTCTTTATTTGCAGTTCTACCATCAGAATAATCATATCCAAGTACTGACGGATGAACCCCAAAATCAAACCCCATTTTTGAATTGCTGATACCCATCCCCCATTTACCAAAATGAGCAGCAACATATTTTGGGTTTACTTTTTTCAAAATCTTAGGGATAGTCATTTTAGTTGTGTGATCAATGTGATCTGTGTTCATTTGAACTCTTATCATATTGAGTCTGGCTGCACTTTTACCAAATTGTAAACTATATCGAGAAGGTGCACACACAGGAGAGGTTGAATAGGCTTGGGAAAAACGCATGCCTCTTGCTGCTAGTTTTTCTAAGTTTGGCGTATGATGATAATCACTCATCGAAGATGCATCACCTTTTTTCATTTGAACTGAAGTTCCACTCCAACCTTGATCATCAACTAAAATAACAATGAAATTTGGAGAAGAGTTATTATTCTCTTTTTGAGAAAACACTAAATTGAAACTAAGCATCATTAGTATCGTACAAACAACCCTAATTTTTCTGATCAGAATTATTGGAATCCGAAAAAGGTCAAAAATAAGTGTCATAATAAAAATCTACTTTAAATTTCTTGTGCAAAGAATTAATGAGAAGTTGCTTGTTTTATCAATACTTGTTCAGGCACTGCTCCCAAATCATTTGTGTTTAGCATCCATTTTTCCAATTCAACTTTGAGCAATTGAATATGATCTTGATAATCGGGATTCTGGATTTGATTTTTCATCTCATAGGGGTCCATTTGCAAATCATAAAATTCATATTCCTCTTTTAGACCAAACCACTTTTGATGGTCTTGATTTAATTGTCCATCTGCATGAAGCTTCAGTAGTTTTTGCATCATTGGCATATTTTTTCTGTACTGAACATCAAGATGATGTGACTTATCTAGATAAAAACTTCTAATGAGCTTAAACCTCTTATCTTGGATTGCTCGAATTCTATCATACTGCCCATCAAATCTATCCGATGCTGTGATTAAGTAATCTCTCAAGCTTTTATGCAAAAATTCGTTGATTGGTTTTCCCTGCATGTGCTCAGGGATTTCAATTCCAGCCATTTGCAAAACAGAGGGTGCCAAATCAACAAAGCTCAGTAGCCTATCATCTTTTACTCCTGCATGAAGTGATTTTGGGAATTTTATAAAGAAAGGAACCTTTGTACCTGTTTGATAAATGGCTCTTTTATGTCTTGGAAAAGGCCCGCCATGATCAGAGTAAAAAAATATATAAGCGTCATCGTATAATCCTTGCTCTTTTAGCTCTGAAATAATTTCACCTACTTCCTTATCCATACGAACAAGGTTTGAATAATTAGTTGCCATGTCTTGCCTAATTACAGGGTCATCGGGGAAATATGGTGGAATAAATTCAATATCATTTGGATCTAGAAGTACTTGTTGTTGCTTCCAAATTTGTGATTCATGTGTGATTTGGAAGTTGAAAACTGCGAAAAAAGGCTGGCCTGCATCTCTTTTTCTCCAATGAATATCTTCTTTCTCAGCACCTTGGCAATAATTACAACTTTGATCCCATGCGTCTTCACTAATTTTAAAATTATAGTCCTCTTTATTGCTATTTGTACAGTAATAACCTTCTTGTCTTAAATACATCGTAAAGGGCTTTATATATGCTGGAAATGATGGGGAATAACTTGGAATATTAAGTTGTGGCTGATTGGTTGGTCTCCCTTCGTTGTAGGCGCGCATATTATGAGTTCCCAAAGAGGTTGGATACATACCCGTGATTATTGCACTACGTGCTGGAGAACAAACAGGGGTAGTAGCATGCATATTTTCAAAAAGAACGCTGTCCTCTGCTAATTTTTCAAGGTGTGGCAATGAAACTGTTTTGTCACCATACATCGGAAAAAATTGTGCTGATTGGTCTTCACATACAAGCCATATAATGTTGGGCTTGTTTTCTTGAGCAAAAACAAACATAATACTTAAAAGAAAAAATACAGAACTTATGAACTTCATCATTGTAAAAGATTTGCGTAAGATGTTTGATAACTTTCAAAAAATAGCTGCCCAATTTTTTTCATCCCCTCATAGTTGTAATGTCCCACAGTCTTGTCTTTCCACTTGTGTGTATAAATCGGTGTATAATTGCTCTTATTCTCGTCTTGACTTCGCTCAATAAAGCTAACATTTGTTAATTTATTACTCACTTGAGTCATTGCATTTTGAACTTTTTTGCTTCCCACGCCTAACATCAAAAAAGGAAGATCAGGAATATTATAATGACTTCTCACTGAAATGATCAAATTTTCTAAATTTTCTTGGTAAGTATCTGTAGCTGTTGGTCCATTACTTGTATTACTGTCCGTCTCACCTTGGACCCAAAGCATTCCAATAATTTCATAACTGTCAGGTTGTAATTTCGCAAGCTCAGCATCTACTAAATCTATAAAATCTTGATAAAGTTTTGGTTTGTCTTGTTCGTTAAAAAAACTTGCCTTTTCAACAGACCAGTTAGGATTCCAAGCGCCATACAAAGATGTTCCACCCTGAGATCTTTTGATAAAAAGATAATCCTGCTTGGAGTAATTTTTCACAAGCTCAACGCCAAAAAAAAGCTCAGGACCAAAGCATTTTTCCACTCTGAATTTTTGTTTCACAAAATTCCATGGATTTGTAAAGTCTAACGCACCATTGTATCGAATGGCATTTCCTTCTCCTACAGTCCCCTTGTAAACAAAATGTATTTTTTGACTTGCATTGGCTAACAATTTCATCTCCGCTTCAGACAGCTTTGATGCGTCACCTCGACCATCCATGTTTGATTGCCCAGCAAGAATAAAAACTTTTGTTTTTTTTGCAATCTGACCCAATGAAACACCAGCAAATGACAAAAATAAAAGAATAAAAAGAGAATGCTTTTTAATATAAATATTTTTGAGATAATTCATCCGAGTCTTTATATTTTTTACGAAGTTTTTTCAGCTTCTTTTTCATTGTAAGAATTATTTGTTGGTATTTTGGATTGTCATACAAGTTATTTAATTCCATTGTGTCTGCTTTTCTGTCAAAAAACTCCCACTCGTCAATATCGTAATAATAATGAACAAGTTTATATTCTTTTGAAACGATCCCATAATGACGCTTTACCATGTGAACAGACGGAAATTCATAATAATGATAGTACACAGCTTCTCGTGTCCATTTTTTTTGATCCTCAAATAGTAAAGGAAGTAAACTCTCACCCTGCATATCGTTAGGTACCTTTATACTTGCTGCATCCAAAAATGTTTGTGCAAAGTCAAGGTTTTGCACCATTTCATCATTCGTTATTCCAGGTCTTATTTTATTGGGCCAGCGTATAAGCAGTGGAGTTTTAAAGGATTCGTTATAAATAAACCTTTTATCAAACCAACCATGTTCACCCAAATAAAATCCTTGATCTGAGGTGTAAACAACAATCGTATTGTCTTCCAAGTCATTTTCTTTCAGATAATCTAATACCCTACCAACATTATCATCTACAGACGAAATCGTTGCGAGATAATCTTGCATGTATCGCTGATATTTCCAAATGGTTTTTTCTTTATCAGACATATTTGGCCATTTGTTTTTAAAATCAGTACTGATTTTATCTAACGTTTTTCTGTATTGCTCTTCTTGTCGTTTATTTGCTCGTCTAAAAGGTCTTAAAAATTCACCTGCTCCTGCTTTTTTTATCTTTCTACTCTCTCCAGTATAAGTGATGTCTTTGACCAAATCCCCCATTTGCTGTATTGTCTTTGGATAGACCTTATTGTCTTGCATCAAATGCATGTGCTCAAAAATATTCATTTCGGCACTTGAAGCAGCTGAAGCTCTGTTTGAATAGTCATCAAAAAGTGTTTCAGGCAATGGGAATTCTTTTTGGTAAAATTCCTCGAACTTTTCAGGACTTGGCCACCAAGCCCTGTGGGGTGCTTTGTGCAGATACATCATTAAAAATGGCTTTGATGAATCTCTCTTTTCATCAAACCAATTTAGAGTTAGATCAGTGATAACATCTGTCACATAGCCCGTAATTATGGTGTCTTTTTCCTTTCCTATAAATTTGGGATTGATATAATGACCTTGTCCAGGCAAAATTAAGAAGTCATCAAACCCTTTTGGGTTGTTTCCAAAGTGAAGTTTACCAAACATTGCCGTTTGGTATCCTGCTTTTTGAAACAATTGTGGGAAAGTCATCTGGGTCGTGTCAAATGGGAAAATATTATCGACTTTTCCATTCATATGACTAAACTTTCCAGTTAAAATCGTTGCTCTAGAGGGAGCACAAATAGAGTTGGTCACACTTGCGTTTGAAAATAAAATCCCCTCCTGAGCAATCTTATCAATATTGGGGGTCTGAATAAGCTTGTCGTTATATGCACTAATCGCTTGATAGGCATGATCATCAGACATGATAAATAATATGTTTGGCCTTTTGTCCTGAGCGAATACAAATGAATTACAAACCAAAAATAATACGCCTATATACTTTTTCATTTTAGTAAATTTTCTTTGATTTGATATTATTACTTAGGCTGTCCATAAGGGCCTCGTATTTTTCAAGATGCGATAAGTTTTCCATCTGAAAGGGGTCATTTTTCATGTCATATAGCATTCTACCAACAATGTTGCCTTCAACAGAATACTTCCATTCAGAATAGGCATAATTATCTGAGATATACATATCGCCATTTGTGTAGCGCGAAAATGCATTTGTTCTAGATATCAAATTTGGGTCCTTTATGTTTTCCACCAATGACCTTCCCTCCAACTGATCTGGTTTTTCTAATCCCAACAACTCACAAACTGTAGGGTATAAATCGATGAGTTCAACAAAACTATCAGACTTTCCAGAATTTGAAAGACCTGGAACCCTTATAAATAAAGGAACATGGTTTTCCACCTTGAATAAATTATGTTTAGACCATCTGTTGTGTTCAGACAAACTGAACCCGTGATCACTCGTGACGATTACAATCGTATTTTCGGAAAGTTCGAGGTCTTCAAGAGCCTGCAATACATTTCCGATTTGTTGATCGATGTAACTAATACATGCATAATATCCATGAATTAGATTGGTAGTCATTTCTGCATCCATGGTAAATGTCTTTGCATTCAATGATGGATTATCTGAATAACCTTTTTGAACTCCTTTGTATCTAGCTAGCTCGTACCAATTCCCTGCGCCCTCATACGCAGTTGTTGGAAATTTGTTGTTTATTGGGGGTGTAATCTTGTTTCTGTCATACATTTCCCAATATTTTGCAGGAGCATTAAATGGGAGATGGGGCTTTAAAAAGCCTGCGACTAGAAAAAATGATTCTTTATTCGCTTTCAATTTCTTTAAATCTCTGATTGTCTTTGCAGCAATTTTTCCATCCTTGTATGCTTGGTCTTCAACATTAGCCTTTTCATAAGGCATATGATTATTTTTATGTGGAAGATTGCTAGATTCGATATTTTCCTCCAAAAGATAATCTTTTGGGGTTGTTGATCCAGGACGCCATAAATCATCCCAAGTAGAAGCTTTATCTGATTTGTTATGCGAAACCTTTCCATTGCTAATCGTAGTGTAGCCCTTGGCTTGCAACAATTCCGAGATAGTTATGGCTTGTGGCATATCTTCATCAATAGAAGTATAATACTTCTTATAATATTCTCTTGTTGGTCTAATACCTGTGAGGATACTTGCTCTTGAGGCACCACAAGTGGGAATGTTCACAAAAGCATTATTAAATTGTACTGCATCTTTTGAAAACGCTGTAATGTTGGGTGCTACAACTTGAGTTGCCCCATATGTTGGCAGAGTAGGTCGAAGGTCGTCTACAATGATCAGTAGAACATTTTTTTGGTTTGATTCTTGCGCTATTATTGAAAAGCAAAAGAAGCTAATGATTATCGATAAATAGATATTAGTTTTCATTTATATAAATGTTTTTAGTTAATTTGAGTGTAGTTTTTTTGAGTTCAGACAAATTTGCAGCGTTACCTACCAAAATATTGAAGTCACCTTCTTCAGCTTTGTACCTCATTTCTCTATCATAAAACGCAAAGTCGTCTAGTGCTAGGCTAAAGGAAACGCGTTTCGTTTCGCCTGGTGCAACATTTATTTTTTTGTAACCTTTAAGTTCCAATACAGGCCGTGTAACACTACTGAATAAGTCTCGGATGTAAAGCTGAACAGTTTCCATACCTTCTCTTTTGCCAGTGTTTTTAACATCTACCTCAACATTCACCTTTCCTGTGCCATCCCATTTAGATATTGATAGGGTTGGTTCTGAAATAGAGAAAGAGGTATAACTCAATCCAAAACCAAATCGATAGAGTGGTTTTGTTTTCTCAAAAGCATACTTGTGAATATAATTCGTGGGTTTGTGATTATAAACCATCGTAAGTTGACCCACTGACCTTGCAGTTGTCATGGGCATTTTCCCGCTTGGATTTGTCTCTCCAAAAACGATTTTACCCAAAGATTTACCTCCCATACTTCCTGGTTCCCATGCATGAATGATTGATTTAATATTATCTTCTATCCATGGCTCACTGATCGGTTTTCCACTTACATAAACGACAGTGAGGTTTTTGTTTTTTTCATAAATGGATTTTACTAAATCAAGTTGTTTTCCGGGAAGACCTAAAAAACTTCTCGCTTTGTTTTCTCCTGCTGTCTTTTGAAAGCTTTTACCACCCTCCCAGGTATATCTTAGGGAATTGTCGCCAACAACTACAAATACGTGGTCATAATTTGTTGACATTTCAGCAGTAGCTTTGATCTTCGAATCTTGAATGTTTCTAATCTTTATACCTGAATCGAAATAATCTACTTTATGATTATAATTTTCTCCAACTTGCTGTATGCCTTCAAAAATAGTCACAACGTTTTCCTCTGGCTGCTCAAAATGCCAATCTCCCAAAGTGGTATGATTATGTGCATTAGGTCCGGTTACCAATATCCGTTTTGCATTTGAATTATTGATTGGGAGTAAGTTGTTGTTTTTTAAGAGTGTGATCGAATTGTCAGCTATTTCCTCAGCTTTATCTAAATGACTTTTTATAAAAACATTTTTATCAATTTTGGAGGGATCAACAAGGCGATTTTCAAATAAGCCAAGTTGAAATTTTGCATATAATATCTTTGAGCATGCCTGATTAACTCTATCGATTGACAACTTATTTTCTTTTACTAAAGCAACAATAAAATCATAAAAGTCAGGGCCATGCATATTCATATCCATTCCTGCTTCTACAGAAAACAGTGATGCTTCTTTATAGTTTCTTGCGACTTTATGATACGACCATATTCGTTTGATATCATACCAGTCACTTACATAAAATCCGTCAAAACCCCATTCATTTCTGAGTAGGTCTGTCATAAGGCCTTTATGCATGTGACTTGGAATTCCATTGAGTTCATTGTGAGCTGCCATAATTGAATAAACATCTGCATCTATTGCCTTTTTATAGGGCGGTAAATGAATTTCATATAGTGATCTTTCAGAAACATCCATTGGAGAAATGTTTAACCCGTTTAGCGGTTCAGCCCCAGCAATCATATGTTTTGCACAAGCAATTACATTATTTGGTTTGCTAAAGTCCTCGCCCTGAAATCCCATGATCATGGCTTTACCCATTTCACCTACCATAAATGGATCTTCTCCAAAAGTCTCACCGACACGACCCCACCTCGGGTCACGAGCAACATCAATATTGGGCATAAAAGTCCATTGAGATCCTGTAGCTCTCATCTCCCTTGCACTTTGTTTGGCCACGTCATAAGCAAAATCATTATTAAACGTTGCGGCAATTGATATTGGCGAAGGATAAACAGTTGTTCCACGAACCATGGCATTTCCGTGTATCGCATCAATTCCAATAATAAGTGGAATTTTTAACCTAGACTCTAGCGTAAAACCTTGTAAATAGTTTACCTCCTCAGGATCAAGAACATGAAGAAAAGAGCCGATTTTTCCATCGATAATTTCTTGTATTATTTCACTTTCAGACAAGCCATACATCGCAAAAGCATCTTTATTAAGCTTAGATACATCGCCAGAGGCTCTTTTGTTTCTCTTTTGTTTTTTCAAATATGCTAACCCAACATATTGACACATTTGACCTACTTTTTCCTCAAGTGTCATTCGTGCCATCAAATCGCTTAGGCGATCCTCTATATCAGCATTTGAATCCAAATACAAAGGGTTGTTCTGAGCAATTAATGAAAAGGATATAAAGAAAATAAATAACAGGTATTTCATATCTTATTTAATTTTTAATTCAGTGTTGGGGTTCAAAATTGTGTTTCGCAATGAAAAATATGCTGGCTTAGGATTGTTGTTTTTATCAAAAATAAAGCGATGTTTATCGTGATGTTTCCCTTTTTTTCCATCAACCATTCCCCAAGTATTAAAAGTGACTACGCCATTGTCTCGCTTTGACAATAAAACATTAAGAATGTTTGCATACGCATCTGCTTGATCATTAAGAGCTTTAAAGTCATTATTGCTATCCCAAATTTTATAGTCAATTTCGGTAACATGAAAATCTAAATCGTTTTGATGCGCCCAATCAATCAGAGAAGCAAAGTAATCGAGCTGTTTTTTGTTTAAAGCCAAAGGAACATCGCTTCTCAAATGTGCTTGCCACCCAAGACCATCTACACGATATCCTTGCTGTTTTAGATAAATGATGGTCTCCTTAACCTTTTCCCACATTATTGGCTCCATTCCTCCATGCTGATTAAACACCTGACTGACATTTGGTGCATACCTATTGGATATTTCGAATGCCTTGGTTATGTATAGTGGAACGTCATTTTCATCTCTACCGATTTGTTCCCAAGGGTTTTCCCATTGTGTGACTCCTGGCTTTTCTTCAAACCAATCTCCTTGTGGCGTTATTGTTTCGTTGACGACATCCATCCATTTTACTGAGGGCTCATTATTCATACGTTTACAAAGTGCGGTAAAGAACGCTACCATATTATTTTCTAATTCTTCTTTTGTCCGATTATCTGCCTTTGCCCAATGCGAAGCTTGTGGGCTGACCGGTCCGTGAATGCGAAGGGTTATATTGTTTTTATCTGCAAAATATAAGTAATCATCAATAAGGTTCCAGTCCCATACGCCTGGCTTCGGATGTATTCTTGCTTGTTTTGCGCAGTTCTCTGGAGTCGAATACGTGAATTCTTTGAGGAACAGATCAGATACTTTTGTATTGAGTTGTGAGTGATTTAAGGTGGCGCCCACATATACTTTATTGCTGTCATAGCCAGCTTCAAACATCAAGTCTTTAATGCCAGCCGATGGGTTTGTGCTATTAGAATTCATCTCTGTTTTTGGGGTTGGAGATAAAAATCTAAGTGCCTGTTGCTTCAGGTCATTATAAATGTTTTTATACCCGTTTTTACCAATATGATTTTCTGTTTCTAATGGATCTTTACTGTAATCAAAAAGTTCCTCTTGTTTTATGTCATCATCACTTATTTTTGAACCTATTTTTTCTTTATCTATCCATAGCGTATATCGATGATTTGCAGTTCGAAAACTATATCCCATTGTATTCCGCCTAGGATATTGACTTACTGCAAAATCCTTTACCTTTTGTTGTTGTCCAAGCATCAAAGGTGCAAGAGAATTGCCATTCAAATGAGGTTGAGTTTGTAATTGCGCTAGGTCGATTAATGTTGGAAAAACGTCAACAAACTCAGTGGGAGTTATAATTTTCTGAGCAGTTTTTGTTTTAGGGTTATAAATGATAAGTGGTGAGCGAGTAGCCTGCTCAAAATTAGAGTGTTTGTTCCAAAGACGATGATCCCCAAAATGATAACCATGATCTCCCCAGATTACGATAATTGTGTTGTCCATCAATCCACTTTGTTTTAGTTTATTAATGATTTTTCCGATTTGAAAATCAATAAAAGTAACGCAAGCATAATAACCATGAATCAATTCTCTTTCAAAATCTTTATCGAGCTGGAGTTGTTGATTTGAATCCAAAATGTATTCTCGACCATCCTCAGTATAACTTTGCAGCTCTCCAGAATTGTGATACGCAAGGTCTCCAACATTTTTTGCACGTTGTCTAAATGGTTCTATTGGAATTTTGTTGGGGTTGTATAAATCAAAATATTTTTTAGGAGCTGAAAATGGCAAGTGAGGTCTTTTGAATCCAACAGCAAGAAAAAAAGGATTTTCATTAGAAGACAAGCGATCTATCAAACGAATTGCCTCTTGAGCAATTGCTCCATCTGTGTACGCTTCATCAGGAGCATTACTGTTCGAAATTGGAGGTTTGTAATTATTATTGAAAAAATTGGCGGCCTTACCTCTTTTAAGATTATTTTCAGCAATCATCTTATCGATCTTTGCTTTGATTTCTGGGTTTTGGTAAAACCCTAATTTTGGTTGACCATACGCCTTAGGATAAGGAATTTTATATGCTCTTAGAAAAGGGATGCTCCACGACGGCTCATCTAGTAGATTATCCACTCCTCTCGGGTCAAATATTTTACCGATACCGGCTGTTGTATAACCATTATTTTTAAAGTGCTGTGGCAAAGTCAAGATATCTGGTCTTTTGTCTCGCATTTTGGTTTTCAAATCATACACTTGCGTATAATCTGGGCGCATCCCTGTAAGCAAACTGATTCTTGATGGACTACAAATAGCTTGTTGAGTGTGATTGTTCAAAAAAATTGTTGAAGAACGTGACAGGTGATCTAAATTGGGTGTGATCGCAATTTCGTCACCAAAGCTTCTAATTGTTGGTTTGAGGTCATCAACAGAAATAAATACAACATTGGGTGCTTGTTGGCTTTGAGCAAAAAAGATTGCCAAAAAAAAACAAAAAATATATGATAGCTTTTTGTGCACAGCGTTTAAAAATTAGAACTTAATTTTCTCTTAGTACTTGATGATTTTTCTTGTGTGAAGTAAGTTGTTTTTTGAAGATATTTTTAAAAAATATATCCCTTTTTCTAAAACAGAAAGGTCATAAGTCTCCATTTCCTTGTTCCAAAGCAAAACTTCCCTTCCCCTCAAGTCAATGATTTGAATTTTGGCAATTGGAAAAGAGCTATCAATGAAAATAAAATCATCAGTTGGGTTTGGATAAACTTCAAAAAATTGGTTTTGTTTTGGAAGATTTAAAGTTGTCAATGAAGCTGAAAAATCATCAAAATAATATGTGCCAACTGCACCACCGCAAATAAGTTGAAATTCAATGGAGGTTGTTTCTGAAGGAACATCAAAAGTAAACTCGTAGGGGTTTTCGGAATAATTTGTATCTAGTGTGTAAAGTGGAGAAAAAGAATAATTATTCGTGTCGTTGTCGTTGGTTACATGTTTAACGCGAAGTTTAAATTGAAGTCCTGAAACTGAAGCTTTTCCTTGGACACCAAATTTGAGTTGCATGTTGTCTAAGCTCCCATCATTAGATATTGTTTGATTGGCAAGTATTGCACTGTTTAGATTATCTGCTTGATTGACAACAAGTTTAGCTCCATGAGAACCAGAACGAGTTGCAAATCCTGCATCTTCAAAAGTAGCCTGAATGAGGTTGCCTCTTTCCAATAAGGACCAGCTTGTTGAATACCCACATTCAAAATCAATATTTTTTAAAATACTGGTATCATTACATTGTATTTCAGAATATGGACTGAGAAGAGCATTTTTGATATCCTCAACCCAAACACTATTTTCAATTACAGTGCTTGGGCTCGTTTGTTTTGGATCAAAACTATCTATTGTGAAATGATTGATATCGTAGACAAGTAAACCACTGTCTTTTCGCAGATGAATTGTTTTTGACCCTTTACCACCATCATCCCAAGCAGAAAAAGAAAAACCCCTATCAATTGCTGCATTGGCTACGTAACCATGAAACTTAACTCTTGAGTTAGGATCTGGACCTCCATCTGCATAACCAGTGCCGTTTGGCGAATTATTAGCTGTTACTAGATGTAAATCCCCAGTTTTATAGCTGTATCCATAAACATTATCTGCTCCAAACTCTCCCATGTAAACAGCCACCGGAGGATTAAACCCATTGGCCCAGTTTTTTACAACATCAAATTCACTGTCAATACTATTTTTATCACTTTGGGTGCCCCAGCTATTTGTATTAAACCTATAATCACTTGACTTCGTGAAATTAAATGGGCGATAATAATGAAAGGTTGTTATCAAATAATTGTCACTGTTGATTACTTGGGGATCAATTGTTGTGATTGCCTCATAACTTGTTTTTGTTCCCCCAGTAACAATCACTTTTCTTGTTATATTATTTTCGCCAGAGCTTCTTATTATAGAGATCACTTCATTGTTGAGATCATTCATTTCGGCTGCAGAAATGTGAAAATAAGGTTCATTGATGACCTCAAAAATTAAGTCATCACTGTAGTCTTTAAAACGATCTGCAATTTGTTCCCAAATGGAATAAAATTTAGCTAAATCGGCAGCTCTCTTAGCAGAAGTTGGATGCGTATATTCATCTTCTGAATCATCAAATGTGTAAATAAATTCTGATTTGAGTGTAGCTCCATGAAAGTCAAGAACAATTACTAAGTTTTGATTTAACCCCCAACCAATGACCTGCTCCAAACGATCAAGATAAGAATCATTAACAGTAAAATCAGCTCGTGATCCAGTAAATGTAGTATTAGCCTCACCTGAGTATTGTGAAGTGTCACCAGAAGTTCTAGTTCCAAAGAAATCAATTGGTATTCTTACATTTTTAAAACCTGCCTGTGCAACATCAATAAAGTACTGCTCCGTTGCAGCACCAGACCAATTCCCTTCAATGGGAGCACTTAACACATTACCCAAATTTATTCCCCTCCCCATTTTATCAACAAGTTGTTGCGGGGTAAGTTGCGCATTTAAAAAACCTGCTGTTAAAATAAACAGCAGGTTTATAAAATAAAATGAATTTGATAAAGAAGCTCTAATTTTTGTCAGCTTTTTTTCTGGATTCATTGCTTAAGCTCATCATTTTTTGAGCCATTTTATCTCCAAACTCTTCAGCAAGTTTTTGTTGTGCGATTTTGTATTCAGCAGAATATACAGCTCGCTTGTCTTCCATTGCTGTCAAGTTTTCTGATTTTATTTTTGCATTTGAGTTGTACACTCTTGCAAGCATAACATCGTAAACAAATTTTTGATCAGATTCATCAAGTTCCATTTGCCCTGCAATATATGTTGAAAACATTGTAGCTCGTTGAGTCTGAAATTTAGTGTAATCCTGTGAAAAAGTAAAAAAACTAAACCCTATCATAAAGATTATTAATAATGATTGTTTCATTGAATTAGTTTTAATATTTAAATATGTATAATTATTTCTTTACAAACTTGAAAGAATTTCCTCTTACAACTCCAATATAAACTCCTTTATTCAAGTGTTTTAAGTTAATGTTATCAGCATAAATTCTTTCATTATAGATTTTTTTACCACTTATTTCGTAGATTTCAAGAAAATCACCTGGCTTATAATTTTTAATATTCATGTAATCTAGAACAGGGTTTGGATGAAACGAAATATTGTTTTCTAAATCACTGATATCTACTGAAAGTGAACCAGCTTCCGCCCAACTAATTTCCATATCATCAAAATAATAAGTTGCATTAGCTGTTTTTGCCCTTGGTCCAATATATACAGTACCAGAAAAAGCATCCTCTCCAGTTCTGTCTACTACATATTGTTTGGTTACTGTGTACCATGTATTAGGATCAGTTAAAGTAACTCCAGCACTATATTGAGATGTGTTTCCAAACCTAAATTGCATATCACTTACAGCACCTGGAGTAGTAGACATAACCTTAAATGAAGCTGTAAACCTAATTTGTGGATATTCAGAAGAACCATCAACAGTCATACCATCAGCCATTGAAACCCTCAAAAAATCATAACTATTTAAGAATTTGTAATAAAAAGTACCATTTCCAGTACCGTTTACAACTTTCATTGACCTATTGCCGGAATACTTTTTTTCAGTGGAATATGACATGGTAAGAGAGTTAGTATTGCCGCTTGTATAAAATATATCAGCTGGGTCTCCACTAGTTAAAATACTAGCAGAATTTCCAACAACTAAATCGGCAGTACCATTATTGAATACAAAAAATGAATCCATTTCAAAAGATGGGTCCCAAGAACTTTTATGAACTCTAAAATCATCAACGTAAAATGTACCATCAGACTCTGCAGTTATTGCATTACTCATAATCTGAAATCCAAGCTTTTTGTTAGCTGGCACATTTGGTAAATTACATATAATATAATGCCAATTAGTGTCTGGTAAAACAATTGGAGGTGTACTTTTCATATCATCTAGTCCATAAACTGCACCAGATTCATCAACGTTGTTTGTATATTTTCTAACTCTAAATTTTGTATTAGCTATTTCTGCTTTTATCCAAAAACCAAACCTAAAATCACCAAAGTCTTTATTAATGAATCTTTGATCTTTAAATACTGCTACAGCAGTTCCAGTGTTAGTGAAAACAAGTTTTATTGATTTTGTGCTTCCAGTATAGGGGTTTACTACACCTAATTCTTCTGTAGCAGTAACATTGCTACCGTTAGTGGACCATCCACTAAGTCCACTTTCAAAATCACCATTCGTTAAGTAATTTGAAGTACTGGTATTTTGAGAATAGCATAAAGATGTAAGGGATAATATTAATATGTATAAATGTTTCATAGTTAATTGAATTATAGTTAACTAAAATTAAAAATTATAAGTACTTTAAAATGAAACAAATAGCTTAATCTATATAAAAAATAAATCAAATAAATTATATTGAATAAATTCTAAAATTTAAGCTTATACTATGACTTGAACTAGTTGTTTGATTTTATTAAATTAAATGTTTTTTGAATAAATATTAATTATTGTTCTTCAGCTGGAAAAGCTTTGGAAGCCTCAACATTTAAATTCCTGAGAAGCCATTGGCCTCCAGCATGTACTGCGCCATCGGCTCTTTTCAACCTAATAAAGAAAGAAACATTTTTGGTTGATGATTTAACATCAATGACACCCGATATTTTATTATAGGTATTAACATCTGCACCAATACTACCCCATAGGCTTGAGCCTGACCAAGATGCTTCCATAACTGTCCATGTACTGTCATCTAATGAGGATGTATCATCTAGGCTTTCATTGTAAGATAATGATCTAATGTATCTATTCGCCCACCAGTTTTGATAACCATAGGCCTCATAAAAATTAATTCTTAATTTTTTTATTGCAGTTCCATCAACAGGAATTTTAAGTTCTGTGGCGCCATCTGTATTACCACCTCCAAAAATTCCAAATCTTAATACAGGGTTATTTCCTGCTTTTGGATGATTTCTTACACTCATGATATCAGTAGTGCCAGTCATTTTGTGAAAAGTAATTTGACTACCCTGAGCACTAAAATCATTTTCATAAACAGGGGTTGTTTCCCATCGCTCCTCAACCTCTATTGTTAATACATCTTCAAATTCAAATTCATCATCAGTTGCATTGGTGGCTTTGAGCCCTAGGGTGTGAGTACCCAAAGGGAGTCCTGCATCTGCAGCGATTGACACTTTACCTGAGGGTTCTTCAGCACTAAATGAGCTTGAAAAATCAATTACGTCACCCAATTCAAGATCACTATTTAAAAGTGATGTTGGGAAAATAACTTCCCATTTGGTGGGATTCATTCCAGTTAATACAGGCGCTGAAGTTGTATATGCTGTATTTGGCGACAAAACTGTTTTGGTGAGCGATGTCGATCCATCTTGCTGAAACATTTCGATTGTCGGAGATTCCCCTACATTCACAGTAAGAACATTGGGAGCCATTACAACTCCTACATTAGTTGTTATTTCCACACTTAAGGTATTTGGACCAGAAACAGCTCCTTTCACTTTTGAAATAACACCCGTTGAAGAATTAATTTCAAAACCTGCAGGTGGCTCAATTAATTCATAGGAAACGATTGTAATCTCATCTGATCCAGAAATGTCTGTATATGAAATAGTTGCCATCACACCCTGCTCAAATATACCTGCCTCGACTTCATTTTTATCAATAACAACTTCTAAAGGAACATCTAAAATGATAAGCTCAAATGCATTTTCATATACTGCCATGCCATTGGTGTTTACAAGACCTACATCGATAGAAAACGTACCTGCACTGATTGTGTTATATTTATTGCCATAAGATATAATACCACTCTCACGATCAATTGTAAAGGCAGTTTGTGAAAAATTACTTTGCGAAGGAGATGATGTTTTTAAAATACGAAAGCCATAAGGAGTTTCAATGTCGCTAGTCGTTGGATTAGCACTTTGAATACTGCCCAGTGATGGATATGTTGATAATTTTTCATAAGCTAAAGATGTTGAATCTCCATCAATCATCTGTGGCTCGTACAATTCAACTGTTTCTTCATCATCACAACTCAAAACAATGAAAAAAGATGAGATAAGAATTGAAAATAAAATTTTTGAAATTTTCATGATTTAATCATTTAATAGTTCGTTGTTATTTATTTCAAGTAGTGGTATTTCAAGTAACATAACCTCAGACTCGACGTCATTTAACAGCACATCGACTGATGCCTTAAAATTTGGATTATTATTATGCCGATTGATTGTATTTTCTAGGAAATAAGCATATCCCCTTCGTCTGTTATTGTAAGAATCAAGACCCTCACCAAGTAGCTCAAAACGATACTCATCCATGATGGCATCTCTAAAACTATTCTTGTCAGCCAGATATCCTGCATGTGGTATTTGACCAGAACGTTTTAAAACTTCCGTGACATAGCCCAACTCCTCACCATTTTCAAGCTCATTCGAAATTTCAGCGAGCATTAAAAGTAAATCAGCATATCTATATATAATTAAATTTTGGCTGTTAAATTGGTTTGTATGCGATTTATCCTTTTCGGCATGTTTAAATAAATATGGATGGGCATTTCCAAAACTTCCCCTTGTGGAATTTGAAGGATAGACCCTCACAGTACCACCTGTATCGGCACGAGTGTATTCATGCAAATAGGTTGCATCAAGTCTAGGATCAGATGGATAGTGTGCTACATGATAATCATATACATCAGCAGAAACATAAAACCATCCAAATGCTTGACCAGCTTTGTATTTCCAAGGCGTATAGTTCCTCCCCATTTGGGAATTCGTAGCATCTTGACTGTTCTGAAGTTCAAAAATAGACTCCTCTGAATTTTCATTTGTTCCATCAAACAAGGATGCATATTCAGCTTCAAGACTATAATCTCCAGAAATATATATGTCTTTGGCTTCTGTATATGCTAAATTCCAATAATCCATCTCCGATAAGCTGGCATCTTGCAATTCTGGATTTGTTGCCAAAAGCATATATACTTTAGTCAAAAGCATCTGAGCAGCGTGAGATTTTGGAAAACCAACGCCAGCAGATCCATTCAACAGTGATTTGGCTTGTTTTGCATCTTCAATAATAAGATTATAAACTTCTTTCGTTGGAGTCTTTGCTCTATGAATATCATCATATGTTGCAAGTGATGTCCATATTGGAATATCGCCCCAAAGTCTCGTGAGAGAAAAATAACTAAAAGCTCTGCTAAAATATGCATGCCCAGCAACGTCATTAATTCTCAGTTGAGATGGATCACTAGATCCTTCATCAACAACAGAATTTTCAATAACAGCATTTGCTCGAGAGACGATGCGATATAGCCCAATCCAGGTGTTTTGGTTGTCAACATTTTCATTCGGGTTTAATTTCATAACTCCATTCATCCATACAGAACTGAGATTGTTCCCTCCCCTTCTAGTAGTAAAAAGACCTGAATAACCGTTTTCAACAAACATACGCTGCTCCATTGCATTGTAATTTGTAAAAGCGGCATATATACCATCTCTTGCATATTCGGAACTCGTTACGTCGTTATAAAGCGATACGGGATCATCCAAGAAGGGTGGGTTCTCATCCAAATCACATGATAGAAGTAAAACCCCAACTGAAATAAGTGTAAATAATTTTGATATCTTTTGTATTCTAAATTTTTCCATGATTAGTGTTGAATTTTTAAGCATGATTAGTAGTTGAGATTTAATCCTATGATAATGGTTTTTGCATTCGGCGGGCCGTTCCAGTCAACTCCATTGATCAAGCCATTCCACATAAAGCTGGTGACTTCAGGATCGAACCCTCCATAGTTTGTAAACGTTAACAAGTTTTGACCTGTAACATAAATGTTTGCACTCTTAAGTGGGCTGTTTTTCGATAAGGGAAAATCATAACCAAGACTAATGTTTTTAAGGCGTAAATAGCTACCATCTTCAACAAATCTGTCAGAAATCGCAAGGAACTCTGACCCTTCAGTAACCTTATAACCGATCCGTGGATGGGTTATTGCTGTTGAGGAAGTTTGTCCCACTTTCTCCTGTCGCCACGCATTGTGATATGCCTCAGGAGTAATATTTCTGTATAATCCTTCTGCATTACCCATTTGAAGAGAATTTCCATTAATAATATCATTTCCATAAACTCCATTAACTAGGGCAGATAGCGAAAATGACTTGTAATTTAGAGAGAGATTCAACCCAAATGTGAAATCAGGATTAGGATTTCCAATAATCGTTCGGTCATTTATATCAATTTTACCATCCTTATTCAGGTCTACGATTCTAACGTCACCTGCTGAAATATCGTCGTTGGGGTATCGTATAGCCTCTGTTGATGGATCATTATCATGGTCATACAACAAGTTATAATTAGGGTCATATACAGCAAGATTTCCATTTGGTAAAACATCACCTTCTTGGTAAATCCCGTAAGTTTTGAAACCATAAAATAGTGACGCTTCCTCACCCTCAACAAAAATGTTGGCAGGATATTTAAAATAATTTCCACGGCTAATCGCGTTTCCTAAATAAAATCTTTTTTCTTCAGCATATGAATCATTTAGATAAAGTGATGATAGAGGTTGAGAAGATAAACCTTCAATCCTAGTTTTATTAAATGCAATATTTCCACCAAAGCTGAATCCAAAATCTTCCTTTTCTTCAGGACTTATTTGGACTGCAATTTCAAGTCCTTTGTTGGATAGCTCACCTTTGTTTATCAATAGATTGTTAAACCCTGTAGATGGTGCAACATTTGAATTGATAAGTAAATCCTTAGTGAGCTTGTCATAGACATCTATTGTTCCCGTGATAAAGCCATTCGCAAGAGAAAAATCGACACCAAGGTTCTGTTGCTCAGTAGTCTCCCAGGTTAGCGTTGGGTTTGCAATATTATTGAGAATTAAGGGCACACTAGTTCCATTGGTAGGTGTTCCATATAAAGTACTGGTGTTTATACCGTAGTTAGATAATGTACCATAAGCTCCAATACCATGGTTTCCAATTTGCCCCCACCCTACACGTACTTTCAACTCATCAATTAACGGAATGTCTTTTATAAAATCTTCACGATGCATGTTCCATGCAAAAGCTGAAGATGGATAAATTCCATATCTAGAATCCTCTAAAAATTTTGAAATCCCATCTCTTCTGAAACTTGCTGTAAGGATATACTTATTATTAAATACATAATTTACACGTCCTAAAACTGAAAATAGTTTTACTTCGGAATCTAAGTTAGCTAATGGACTAGAAATAACCTGACCAAAAAAGGGCTGCTCGGTTGTTTTTTCAAGCGTTACAAAATCTTGTACAACATATGTCATATTCTGATTGTTTTTCTGATCATATGACACTCCTAAAACTGCATTTATTCTGTTATTGCCTCTGTATGCTCGATTAAATCTTAATGTGTTTGTAAACTGGAAAGATGTCGCTTCTAATTTTGATAATTGTAACATTCCATTCGCATTTTTACCGACATAAGTTGTTAAACCATAAAAACGTCTTCTTTCTTTCGTACGAATGTTACCACCTGCTCTCATTTGATAACTAAGACCTTTCACTCCCAACTCAAAAGTGGAGGTAATCGAGCCAAAGAATCGATTTTCACTAGAAATATCCTCAAAGTCATCGATAAAGGAATATGGGCTAGAAATACCTAAATCATCGGTATCATCGGCTTCAACTATTCCATCAGGGAGAATAGGTCTGAATGAAAGTAAATTTCGAATAAAACTTTGGTTCGAACTTCCAATTAAATCTCCTCCTTCTGCAAAATCGGTCTTACTAAAAAATCCACTCAGCCGCGCATTAATCTTTACTTTAGGACTCAGAGTCTGATTTAGGTTAAGTCTTATGTCTCCACTTTTATGACTTGAATTTTCTACGAGCCCTTTGTTGTCATTTATGCCGCCAGACAAATAGTAGTTCCCGTTATCACTGCCACCTGAGATAGAAATACCAGCACTTATACTTGGAGATGGACTTAATAATTCATCTTGCCAGTTAATTGGTGTTACAGGCGTGTCGGAAATACTTACAACCCCATTGTTATTGGTAATTTGAAAAATTTGATCGCCATCAATATGAAAGGCAGGATAATTCGTGTCAGTTGTCCTTAAACTAGCTTCATTCCTGTAGCGAGCATAGTCAAAAGCGTCAAGCACATCATACTTTTTTGAAATGCTTTTCATCGAAGTGTTAACATAAATATTCGTTTTTACCTGGTTTGGGGTTCCTTTTTTGGTGGTAATTAAAACAACACCATTGGCACCTCTAGAGCCATAGATTGCAGTGGCAGAAGCGTCTTTTAAAATTTGAATATCCTCAATGTCACGCGGGTTGATTCCGTTTAGACCGTTCTGTTGCTCTTGACCAGTATTTCCTCCTCCAGTGGATACAACATCTTCACTGGCAGACGAAACAATGATGCCATCAACTACATACAATGGTTCATTATTACCACGCAAACTACTAGCACCTCTAATTCTGACACTAATTCCAGATCCAGGGTTTGCTGCGTTTTGGGTAACATAAATTCCTGCTGCCCTACCCTGTAATAGTTGATCAACAGTTGACGATTGCTTGGCGATTTCATCAGAAACTTCAACCGATGCGACAGAACCTGTAAGATCTTTTTTCAATACTGTTCCATATCCAATCACAACTACTTCTTCAAGTTCTGAAACATCTTGTGAAAGACTTACCGTGAGATTATTTTGACCATTTACTTCGATAGTTTCAGAAATAAAGCCAATGTAAGAAACAATGATAGATTGATATGGAGAATCTAAAATGACAGAAAACTCTCCATCAAAATTTGTAATTGCACCTACCTGGTCAACTCCTTGAATTTGTACGGTAGCGCCAGGAAGTGGATCACCTATATCGTCAAGAACAACGCCTTCAACAACAGCCTGCTGTGAAAACAAAATAACTGGAATGAGCAAAAAGAAATTTATTAAATGTTTCATTTGTGATCTTTTGATAGAGTAAACATAATTAAAGAAGATTTTAAAAAATAAAACAAATTGCTTATTTAATGTAAGTTATACTTCAATAATTACAGAGATTATACATAGAAATTAAGAATTCAATAATTTAAAATTATTATCTTTTTTAATAAACACATTAATCTAATATTTTGAATCACTTGTTATAATCTTTACAGTCTTAAATTCTTAATTTTCAAAATTAATGATGAAATATAAAATTGGTTTTTTACTCTTTATTTCTGTTTGTGCATTTGCGCAACAAAAAATTTATGTGAGTGTTAATACTGGCGATGATTACTCCGGCGATGGAACTGAACAATCCCCTTATCAAACCATTAACAGAGGAATACAGGATGTTGTTGCTGGTGGAACAGTTTATGTTATGGAGGGTATATACACTGATCAAAATTCAGGTACACCAATTGTTGATTTTTCAGAAGATACTTCAAGACTAGACTCTGCCAATAGACCTTTCGTAATCAATAGTGGAACTAACTTAAATAATCCCCATGTAGTTACAATTGACAAGTCAGGAAATGCAGAAAGTGGATATATCACAATAAAAAATTATCAAAATGATCGCCCTAAAATTATTTTTAATGGTCAAGGAGGTATAAAACTTGGAAAAGACAGCTCTAATGTGGGAGTCAGTTATGTTATTGTTGAGGGGTTTGAAGTTGTGGGACCTTCTGCGTTTATAGATTACAATAAGGCAATCATGAATCGCCGTTACAAAGTCACATTACATGAAGACCCTGAAAATCATAATGATCATCTTGATACTAATGACGATGGTAATCGAGAACAAATTTTAAAACATAATCTGAGTTATTTTTCAGGAAAAGGGATTTGGGGCGGTTACGACTCACATCATCACATTATAATAAGAGATAATATCGTACACGATACACCTGGGTCTGGGATAAGATTCAATGACAGTGACCATGTCTTAATTGAAAACAACACAGTTTATAACACAACTTGGTGGACTTCATCAGCTTCTAGTGCAATTGTCTTTGCCGAAACAATTGCAAGTGCGGATGATAATGGTACAGATGCTAAGATGATATTACGTGGTAATACAGTTTATAACAATTGGAATCGAATTCCTTTTTTTATGACATCTTTACCTGAAAATGGACAGCCCCCAAGTGGTGGTTATGGAGATGCTGATTATTCAACGATTTTAGATGGTCAAGGATTATATGTCACCAGAAGCGACCCAAATTATAATGGAACATTTTTATTTGAAAACAATCTTTGTGTCAATAATGGTAAAAATGGAATCAATTTTGACAGATCAAATGGAAGCTCTGCGTTGATTAGAAACAACACGATTTATTTTAATGGTGCACATGACTTGGTACAAGATATCTCAGAAAATGTTGAAGGTAATCCCAGGCATGGAGGCCAAAAAGTCGCAGGGATTAAAGCTAACTACGTCAAAAATGTAACTGTTGTCAATAATATTGTTGAAACTAGATTTGATAATTATTCAGCATTGGAGTTACCGAACGTTACCGGGACTCGAACAGTAAGTAATAATATTTTTGTTTTAGGTTCTATTAGTTGGGGAGCAAGCAATCCGACAAATAACCAAGAAGATTCCCCGCAATTTGTTAATCCAACCGAACTATCTGACGATGCAAGTATAATGTCAGATTGGGAAAACTATATGGATGGCACCGATTTTTCACTTTTACCTTCTTCTCCAGCGATTGATGCTGGTGATCAAAACAATGCACCGATAACAGACATTAATGGTAATCCAAGACCAGGTGCTGGGTATTATTTTTCGAGTTTTGAAAGTTCATTTGATGGATGGACTGTTTGGACAAATGGTGGCGATACAAGTCAAACCAATACAATTGAATTGAGTTCAATAGAAGCAAAAACTGGTATTCAAAGCATTCTATCCACAAACAGAACAAAAAACTTCCATAGCCCTAAATTTATTTTAAACAACAAATTGGAAGTAGGAAAGACTTACACATTCACAGTTTGGGTGAAACTAACTGAAAATTCTGGCAATGGAACTTCCCAGCTTATGCTAAGAGAAATAATTGAAGGTGTTCAGAGCTCTTTTGAACTAAATGACCCAATAGAAATAAACGATCAATCATGGACTCAGTTAACAACAGCGTATACCCATTATCAAATGGACAGTAGTAGCTTTTTATTTGTAAAAGGTCCATCAGTTGTTAATGGAGCTGGAGTCGATTATTATGTTGACGATTTTTCATTGTTACCTACTGATTATCCAGCTATTGATTTTAATTCGATAAGAGAAACTGAAACGACAGTTGACATTGGAGCGTATGAATATCAAAGCCAACCACTTTCGATGACAGAAAATCCTTCGCAAGCAACTGCTGTTTATGCCTACCCCAATCCAACCAAAGACATGCTAACGCTTATTAACGTTACAGACGAAGAAAGTGTTGCGGTTTATGACGTATTGGGCAGAAAACTAGCCATTCAACAACAAAGAAATACGAATAGCCTAAAGCTAAATGTGTCTAAGCTTGATACAGGGGTCTATTATATAAACGTCTCCAATAATAATGACGAGACAAAATCCATACGCTTTATCAAAAAATAAACAATAAAAAACCACCATTTCAACAAATTGAAATGGTGGTTTTACTTTAAAGAGTTGTAGCTATGCGCTACGTCTTAGGCTTATTTTTTTTCCAAAGATTGTTCATTTCTTCTAATGTCTTGCCCTTTGTTTCAGGTACATATTTGAGAACAAATACAGCAGCCAATACAGACATGATTCCGTAAATCCAATAAGCAAAGCCATTATTGAATGTGTCAACCAGATATGAATTTTCATTCATTACTGGAAAGGTTGCAGATACCAGCCAATTGGAAAGCCATTGTGCTGCTACTGCAATAGGCATAGCCTTGTTGCGGATATCGTTCGGGAAAATTTCAGCAAGTAGTACCCAAGTAACCGGTCCCCAACTCAACGCAAATGCGGCTACATAAACCATCATACAAATAAGCGCAGCGTATCCGCCTATCTCAGCATAGAATGCAAACCCTAAGGCAATCATGGCAACAGCCATGCCTACCGCACCAATAAACATCAACGGCTTTCGCCCATAATTGTCTACCGTTTTAACGGCAACTATGGTAAATAAGAAGTTTACAATTCCAACAATAATAGTCTGTAGTAAGGCAGCATCTGTACCCAAGTCTAAGGTTTTGAAAATCTCTGGCGCATAATACAACACAACATTAATCCCCACAAACTGCTGAAACACAGAAAGCAAAATACCGATGATAATAAGACCCCATCCGTATGTGAGTGCGCTATTGGTTTTAACAATAAGCGTGTTCTTAATATCGCTCAAAATGCTTTGTGCTTCGCTCTCGTTATTTACTTTCTTTAGAATTTCTAATGCCTCAGCTTCTTTGTTGTGAGACACCAAAGATCTCGGCGTATCCGGCACAAAATATAAGAGTGCCAAAAAAATACTAACGGGAACCAGCTCAGAG